>CAWAGS010000028.1:0-7744 GCA_963781445.1 uncultured Actinomycetota bacterium | reverse complement strand
GCTGCTGACAGTGTGCAAGCGTCTCTGACGCCGATATCGTGCTGGGTCCTCTCTGACCTTGGGCATCCGAAGTCGCTCCATGGAACGCAGTCGTCCAGCCGCCCGGCTCCCACCTCGAAGGACAAGAGCGATGACAGGGGACGTACGGGGCATTGCACGTCGTGTTCCACCGTGGTTGCTGGACCAGACCACCGCCCCCTCCTGAAGCGGTCTTTGGACGAGTGTCGGCAACTTGCCCCCCGGATCCCGGCGACCGGCCTAATCTCCGGCCATGAGACGAACTCCTTACCTCGGCGTCCTGCTTCTTGCCGGCGCCCTCAGCCCACTTGCACCCCTGACCTCCGCCTCGGCTGCCCCCGAGGACTGCACCCCGCTGATGCAGGGCGCGGGCATCGAGCTCACTGACGCCAACAACGCCGTGTGGGACATCGACGACTGGGGCGGCATCGGAGACGGCGAGCTTCTCGGCGCCACCCCCGCGGACGACCGGTCGGACGCCTACGACGGCTTTCCCTACTTCGCAGTCGATGACGGAACGAACGGACGCGAGGGGTACGACAACCCCGCCGGGACGTGCATCTTCGAAGCCGGCGACCGACAGGTGGCCCTCCCTGCCTTCACCACGACAGCGGGCCTCGAGCTCTCCCGCAAGGTCTACGTCCCGGCGAGCGGGCCCGGTTTTGCGCGGTTCTACAACCAGGTGCACAACCCCACTGCCGGTGCCATGACGGTCAAGCTCTACACCTCGGACGGTGACCAGGGTGACCTCGGCTCGGACTCGGACACCATGTTGCAGGACTCGTCCGCGGGCCGAGCGCCTCGGTTCCAGAACTACGTGCTGGACACCGCCGTCTCGTGGTTCTCCACGTCGGACACCTACGCCGGCGTCGACAGCGACCCGGTCCTGGCGCACAACCTCGACGGCGGCTTCACTCAAGGCGGTAGCCGCGTCAGTGACCGCGTCGACCGGATCGAGCAGAACGACGAAGACAACGACAGCCTCACCTTCGAGTACCAGAGCGTGACCGTTCCTGCAGGTGGCACGGTCGCCTACGTCTCGTTCGAGTCCATGCGCGCAAGCAACGCCGACGCTGCCGCGGCCGGGCGCTACCTCGACGACCAGCCCGTCACTGCGTTCGCCGGGCTGACGTCCGCAGAGCTCGGACAGGTCCGGAACTGGGACACCACGGGTGACCGGGACGCCGACGGCACGGCCAACGCGACGGACAACTGCGCCTACGTCAGCAATCCGAACCAGGCCGACCTCGACAAGGACGGCATCGGCGACGCCTGCGACACCGACATCGACGGCGACGGCATCTCGAACGATCTGGAGACGGCGTTCGGCCTCAACCCCGCGTCGGCTGACAGCGATGGCGACGGGGTGCGTGACAGCGCCGACAGCTGCCCCAAGGTGGCTGGTGCCGGAGCGGACGGCTGCGTCGTCCCGACCGTCGTGTCGGTCGTGAACAACGTCCGCCACGCCTCGACCACCAAGGTCAAGGGCACGATGAACAAGAAGGGCAAGGTCGTCATCAAGGCCCGGGGCTCGGTCACGTCGACCGCTGCCGCTGGCACGCGCGACTGCACCAACGGCCTCGTCCAGGTCGTCGTCAAGGTCCGCAAGGCTGCTGTGGCCGACAAGGTCATCACCTTGGCTGGCGACTGCACCTTCCGCTACAAGGTGAAGCTGTCGCAGAAGCGCTCGCTGGTGAAGAAGGTTTCCGTGCAGGTCCGCTTCCTGGGCAGTGACGGTCTGCTGCCGTCGTCGAAGCGCGACAAGATCTGACCCACCTCGACCCTCCGACCGAACAAGAGGCCGCTCCCCGGTGAAACCGGGGGGCGGCCTCGTCGCCGTCTGCAGTCGACGGCGGATGGCGTGCGGTGATCCGGACGCCGCGCCCAGGTCGGAGGTCAGCGGATGGTCAGCGGATGGTCAGCGTCGCCGCGGTCACGCAGACGACCGCGCATACGGCGCCCCAGCCGGCGAGCCTGAGCAGCGGCACCTGCAGCCCTGCCGAGCGGCAGCGCTGCAGCCACAGGAGCGTGGCCAGCGAGGCCCACGGCGTGACCAGGGCGCCGGCGTTGACGCCCACCAGCGTCGCCACCAGGCGGCGTACGTCGTCCGCCGCGGAGGGCTCCACGACCAGGTACGCCGGGAGGTTGTTGACGAGGTTGGCCGCGACTGCGGAGGCGCCGGAGAGGTGCAGCAGGTCGAGGGGTCGGGTGCCGGTGCCGACCGCCGGTGCCAGCCAGTCGAGGAGCCCCTCGATCTGAGCCGTCCTCAGCAACCCGGCGACCAGCACGAACGCTCCCGCCATCAGCCACGGCGGGCGGACCTCGCGCAGGAGGCCGGGGGCCCGCCAGAGGGTCGCGACGAGCAGCACGGCTGCCGCCGCGAGCGACACCACTGCCGGCTCGACACCGACGGCGAAGAGCGGACCGATCGCGATCGACACCCCGCCGGCGACGATCAGCAGCACGCGGTCGTGGGGCTCGGGCGGAGGGTCGACGGCGTACGTCCCGCGCAGTGACCGCCGTTGCAGGACCGCGATCAGGACGAGCGTGGCGACGATGGCCGTCACAGCCGGGAGCGCCGCGGTGCGGACGTACTCTCCGTGTCCCGCACCGAGGCCCTCGAACCGGTGCACGGCCAGGAGGTTGGTGAGGTTGGAGACCGGCAGCAGCAGGGAGCCGGTGTTGGCGATCCAGAGAGTGGTCAGGGCGAAGGGCATCGGCGCGATGCCCGTCTGGCGGGCGATCGCCAGGCCCACGGGGGTCAGCAGCACCGCGGTCGTGTCGAGGCTCATCACGATCGTGCTCACCACGGCGAGGAGGGCGAAGAGGAGCCACAGCACCAGGACGCGGTGCCGGGCGCGACGGGCCATCGCGTGGGCTGCCACGTCGAAGACGCCCGCCAGCTGCGCGACCTCGGCCGTCACAGTGATCGCGACGAGGAAGACCGCGACGGGAAGCACCTGCGCGACGAGCGGGTGGAGAACCTCTGGCACTGGGTCAGGATGGCGGGTCGGACAGCGGCTCGGGCAGGGGCCCGAAGACCTGGTTGCAGGTCCAGCCTGCACAGTCGACCAGCTCGGTGCGGCGCAGCTCCAGGGCGGACCGCACGGCGGCGTAGGCGGGGTCGGCGATCCGGTTGACCAGCTCGTCGGGGTCGAGGAGCCGGTCGTAGAGGAATCCGTCCAGGCCGTCGGTGCCGTAGAGGTAGCGGTCGGTGCGGACACCGCGGTGCGACCAGCCGTCGCCGAGGGTGCGGCCGGTCTGGATGAGGGTGGTGTCGCGGAACGACTGATCCTCGCCGCGCAGCGTCGGCTCCAGCGACGTGCCGTCGACCTGCCACTGCGGGGACGTGCCGGTCAGGGCCGCGAACGTGACCGGGAGGTCGACCAGCGTCACCGGTAGGTCCGACGTCGAGCCGGGAGCGATGCCCGGGCCGCGTACCAGCAGCGGGACGTGCAACGCCTCGTCGGTCAGCACGTCCTTGCCGATGAAGCGGTGCTCGCCCATGGAGTAGCCGTTGTCGGAGGAGAAGACGATGTAGGTGTCGTCCAGCACGCCCTCCTCGTCGAGCGTCTCCACGAGCGAGCCGACCGCGCGGTCGACCGCCTGGAGCGTCTGGAGCCGTGCGGTGTTCTCGGCGGCGACCTCGGCGCGGGAGACGGCGGAGAGGCGGCGCAGGTACGCCGGCTGGTCGCTGACGTCGGCCTCGTCGAAGGCCGGGTCGTCGAAGGACGACGGCCGCTCGTCCAGGAACAGGTCGTCGTCCTGCGCGAGCGCCGGGGGCAGGCCGCGGCCACCCTCGGGCGTGATGCGGTAGTGCGGGGCGAGGTGCCAGGCGTACAGGACGAACGGGTCGCCCGACTCGGCGAAGTCGCGCACGGCGCGGTTGGAATGGTCCTCGATGACCGACGTGATGTAGCTGTCGGTGTAGCGGCGCGGCTCACCGTCACCGGTCATGGAGAAGTTGACGTAGTCGTAGACGCCGCGGGTCAGCGCGTCCCACCGCGACCAGCCGGCGGGGCGTTCGTCGCGCGGGCCGTAACCGTTGAGGAACTTGCCGACGAACCCGGTGCGGTAGCCCGCGTCACGGAACCACGAGCTCGCCTCCTGCGTTGGGTCGAGCGCCTGGAAGCCGCCGTGGACACCGCGGTTGTGCTGCACGCCGTTGTTCTGTGCGTACTGGCCGGTCGCGAGCTGGGCCCGTGCGGGGCAGCACAGCGGGTGCGGGGAGATCGCGTCGGTGAACTCCATGCCCTGGTCGGCCAGCAGGCGACGCGTGATCGGCATGTGGTCGAGGTCGTCGTGGCGCATGTCGTCGGTCAGGACGAAGACGAGGTTGGGACGGTCGTCGCCCTCGGCGGAGTCGGTGGGGTCCTGCGTCGTCTGCACCATCCGGACCGAGCCCGCGTCGGTGCCGAGTGCCTGCGAGCCACCGTCGGCGGTCACCGTCGCGAGCGTCGCCACGAGGACGACCAGCAGAGCAGCCGCGATCGACTGGGCCCACGCACGCATCTAGGTCTATTTCCTCGCCCCGGACCAGGGGGGTCCCGGTTGGCTCGCCCCTGATGTGGGGCCAGAGTAGGTGTCCGGGGCCACCCTTCCCAAAGCGACACGACGAGTGGGGCGAAGCGGGCGTCGACCGGTAGTCTGTGGCTTCGCCGCCGCCCAGACAAAGGAACCTCCAGCAGCGCCATGGACGGAAGTCAAAGTCCCCGCACGACCGCACTGATCACCGGGTGCGCGTCGTGACCCCCCTCCTCCTGCTGTTCGTCTCACTGGCCCTCGTGGCCGCCTGCGGTCTCTTCGTGGCCGCCGAGTTCTCCCTCGTCACGGTCGACCGGCCGAGCGTCGAGCGCGCCGCCGCCGAGGGCGACGAGGGCGCCCGCGGTGTCCAGCTGGCCCTCCGCTCCCTGTCCACGCAGCTCTCGGGCGCGCAGGTCGGCATCACGGTCACGAACCTGGCCATCGGCTTCCTCGCCGAACCGGCGATCTCCGACCTGATCGACGGACCGCTGGGCGCGGCCGGAGTGCCGGACGGCGTGGTGGTCCCGCTGTCGCTCGCGATCGGGCTGGCGGTCGGCACCGTGGTGACGATGATCTTCGGCGAGATGGTGCCCAAGAACATCGCCATCGCCCGACCCCTCGAGACCGCCCGCACGACCCAGGGCTTCATGCGCGGCTTCACCGCCCTGTCCAAGGGACCGATCCGGGCGCTCAACGGCTCGGCCAACGCGATCGTGCGACGCCTGGGCATCGAGCCCCAGGAGGAGCTGCGCTCGGCGCGCAGCTCGCAGGAGCTCGCCTCGCTGGTGCAGCGCTCGGCCGACCAGGGCACCCTCGACGCCGACACCGCCGAGCTCGTGGAGCGCTCGGTGGAGTTCGGCACCCGCACCACCGGCGAGATCATGACGCCGCGCGTGCGCACCACGACGGTCGAGGACGGTGACCGGGTCTCCTCCGTCATCGACCTCGCTCGCCAGACCGGGCACTCGCGCTTCCCGGTGCTCGACGCCGAGGACACCGTCGTCGGCACGGTGCACGTCAAGCACGCGGTCGCCGTGCCGGTCCACGAGCGCGCCACGACCCGCATCAAGCACGTGATGGTGCGACCGGTCGTCGTGCCCGACAGCCTGCGTCTCGACCCGCTGCTCGCGCTGCTGCGCCAGGACGGCTTCCAGATGGCCATCGTGCTCGACGAGTACGGCGGCCACGCCGGGATCGTGACGCTCGAGGACGTGGTCGAGGAGATCGTCGGCGACATCTCCGACGAGCACGACCGCCTCGGCGCGCGGCTGCGCCAGCGCCGCGACGGCAGCTGGACGCTCTCGGGACTGCTGCGGCCCGACGAGGTCGAGGACGTCACCGACGTCGAGCTGCCCGAGCACGAGGACTACGACACGGTCGCCGGCCTGGTGATGCGCGAGCTGGGCAAGATCCCCGAGCCCGGCGACCGCGTGGAGGTTCCGGTGCCCGACCGCACGGACCCCCACGAGCCGCGTGAGCGGCTGGTCACCCTGACCGTCGAGCGGATGGACGGCCTGCGCATCGACCGCCTCGACCTGAGGATCGTCGCCCACGACGACCCGGTACCGGACCCGTCGTCCGACCCCTCCTCCGGTCAGGGCGGCCGACGATGAACGGCGACCTCTTCGGCGTCCTCCTGGCCGTGGTGCTGCTGGCGCTCAACGCGTTCTTCGTGGGCGCCGAGTTCGCCCTGCTCGCGGCGCGCCGCAGCCAGATCGAGCCGCGCGCCCAGCAGGGGTCGCGGGCCGCTCGTACGACGCTGCGCGCGATGGAGAACATCTCGCTCGTGATGGCCGGCGCCCAGCTCGGTATCACTGTCTGCTCGCTGGGCCTCGGCGCCATCGGCGAGCCCGCGGTGGCCCACCTCCTCGAGCCGGTCTTCCACGCCGCCCACCTGCCCGACGACCTGCTACACCCGGTGTCCTTCGTGGTGGCGATGTCGGTCGTGGTCTACCTCCACGTCGTCCTCGGCGAGATGGTGCCCAAGAACATCGCCCTCGCCGGTGCCGATCGCGCGGCGATGGTGCTGAGCCCGCCGATGATGGTGATCGTCACCGTGCTGCGCCCGGTGATCGCCGGGATGAACATGGTCGCCAACGGCGTCCTCCGCCTGCTGCGCATCGAGCCCAAGGACGAGGTCCACTCGAGCTTCACGCGCGAGGAGGTGGCGGCGCTCGTCGAGGAGTCGCGCGGCGAGGGGCTGATCGAGGCCGAGGAGTACGACCGGCTGGCCGGCGCGCTCGGCTTCACCGAGAAGTCCGTCGAGTCGATCCTGATGACGCCCGACACGCTCGCGACCGTCCTGCCCGGCTCCACCGTCGCCGATGTGGAGGCGGTGTGCGCCGCGACGGGCTTCAGCCGGTTCCCGGTGGCGGCCCCCGACGGCGTGCTCCTCGGCTACCTCCACATCAAGGACGCCCTCGAGTCGGACGACGACAAGCGATCGCGGGTGATCGAGGACAAGTGGATCCGGCCGTTCGCCACAGTGCACCCCGACGACCTGCTCCACGACGCCCTCGAGAGCCTGCAGGTCAAGGGTGCCCACATGGCCCGGGTCGTACGCCGTGACGGCACCGTGGTCGGTCTCGTGACGCTGGAGGACGTCCTCGAGGAGCTTGTGGGCGAGATCCGGGACGCGGCCCACCACGACGTCCCGGGCGTGGACGCACGCTGAGGACACTCGTGCTGGATAGGGTCTGAGCCGTGTCCGAGGAAGCGTCCCGCGTCTGGACCGTGCCCAACATCATCAGTGTGGTGCGGCTTGCCGGCGTGCCCCTGTTCCTCTGGCTCGTCCTCGGCCCGGAGGAGGACGCGATCGCGCTGGTGGTCCTCATGGTCGCGGGGTTCACCGACTACCTCGACGGCTATCTCGCGCGGCGCCTCGACCAGTTCTCCAAGCTCGGCGAGATCCTCGACCCGGTGGCCGACCGCCTCTACATCCTCGCGGTGGTGATCGGTCTCTACCTGCGCGACATCATCCCGTGGTGGGTGGCCGTCGCGCTGCCGCTGCGCGACCTGCTGCTGTGGGGGTTGGTGCCGATCCTGCGCACCCGCGGCTTCTCGGCGCTCCCGGTCCACTTCCTCGGCAAGGCCGCGACCTTCAACCTCCTCTACGCGTTCCCACTGCTGCTCCTCGGGGAGGGCGACGGCATCATCGCGACCCTCGCCCGGACGTTCGGCTGGGGCTTCGCGTGGTGGGGGA
>CAWAGS010000027.1:0-7429 GCA_963781445.1 uncultured Actinomycetota bacterium | reverse complement strand
TGCCGGCCACCGCCTCGGCGATCCGGCCCTGCTCGAGCGCGATCCGCGCCAGGACGGTGCGGGCGGAGAGGTCGATCCACCGCTCGTCGCGGCTGGTGCGGGCGGGCATCGCGTCGCTCGCCGCCTGGGTCGCCTCGACGAAGCGGCCCTGCGAGGCGTAGACGTCGGCCAGCGTCCGGGTGGCCTGGCGGCTGATCGAGCCCTCGGGGTCGAGGTCGATCGCGCGCCGGGCCTCGAGCTCGGCGCGCTCCATCTCGCCCGCGTCGAGGTGCATCTCGGCCCGGATGGACGCGGTCTTGGCGAGCTGCTCCTCCGGCCGCGGGGCGGACGACGCGTGCTCGTCGGCCCGGTCGAGCAGCCACAGCCCCTCGTAGGTCCCGCGCATCTCGGACGCAGCGATCCCGGCCCGCCGCGCGACCTGGGCGCCGATGGCGGACGGCCCGTCTCCGCTCGCGAGGGCACCCTCGAGGATCTCGACCGCGTCGCGGGTGCGCATGGAGGTGTAGAGGGAGGAGAAGATGCGGTTGGCCACCGAGTAACCGTCGGGCCGGGTCTCCGGCCGTGAGCACGCCGTGAGCACGGCGTGGCGCATCGCCGGCAGGTCGTTGAGCCACGCAGCGTCCGCCGCGCCGTAGTTGTCGTGGGCGGGCGCGTTGTCCTGAGCCCAGCCGATCAGCCCGGCTTCCGCTGCCGCCACGTCGTCCGGCTGCGCGAGGGCACGAGCGCGGTCGCGGATGGGCGAGAGCATGTCGAAGCGCCCGTGGGAGTCGACCTCGAGCAGGCTGCGGCGTACGAGGTTGCCGGCGAGCTCGGCGGCCCGGTGCGTGGACTCGTCCAGCACCCGCGCGAGCACGCCGAGGCCGACCGGGAACCCCAGCAGCCCGATCCGGCGCAGGGCGGTGGCACTGTCGTCGTCGAGCAGGTCGTGGGCGGAGTCGACCGCCTGGTCGAGGCTGGCGCTCGACATCGCGTTGCTCAGCCCGACCAGCGCCGACTGCACGGCCACCTGCTCGATGAGGAGCGGGAGCCCACCCGTGGCGCGCAGCAGCCGTCGTACCTGGTGGGCCTGGGAGTCCAGGTCCACCGGCTGGCCACCCGCGGACCGCACCCGGCGCAGGAACAACTCGACGGCCGGCCCCTCGACGGGCGAGTGGGCCGACGGCACCGGGAGCGGACCGACCCGGACGACGGACTCGTGGGCCTCGCCGGCCGTGGTCAATGCGGTCACCACGACCCGGGCGTCGCTCGTGCTGTCCAGCATCGACTGGAGCATCGGCCCGGCCTCGGTCGCGTCGAGGTCGAGGCCGTCGAGCACCAGTAGGCACTCGCGGCCGTCGAGGGCACGGCCGAGGGCGCCCGCCAGGGTGTCGCCCGGCGCCGTCTCGGCCTCGAGGACCTGCAGGGCCGCGACGAGCACCTCGTCGAGGCTGCGCATTGTGCGTGCGTCGACCCACGACGTGACCGAACGCGCGGCGACGTGGCGGACGATGAGCGTCTTCCCGCTGCCGGGCGGTCCGACGACAGTGACCCAGCGTGCCTCGTCCAGCGCCTCGCCCAGCGCGCGCTGGACGTCGTCTCGACCCAGGCACGGAGACAGCACGCATCGAATCTATCGTCCCGGCGCACCCGAGTTACGTAGGACTACGGATGCCGGGCAACACCCGTTCGGGCGAGTCTTGTCCTACGCCGAGGGGGATGGGACCGCACAGGGGAGGGTCTCGACGCCCACCGGCCGTTTCTCAGGGCAGGTCGTGCATCGTCGGGGGTCGATGTGCGACCTGCTCTGGCATGCCCGAGCGCTGCGGTGACCTTGCCGACGCTGCGTACTCTGTGGCCATGGAACTCGTCCTCGTGCTGGTCGTCCTCGGCGGGCTGACAGCCGTCGCGGTGGCGGCCGGCAAGTCCGGGAAGAGGCGCGAGCTGGCCCGCGCCGAGGCGGAGGTCGCGCCGGTGAAGCAGCTCGCCGAGGAGGACGTCACGGCCCTCGGAGTCGAGCTCCAGGACCTCGACATCGACCTCGCCGGGGAGGAGCTCGACCCCGGCGCCAACGCCGACTACCAGCGTGCGCTCGACTCCTACGAGTCCGCCAAGACGGCCGCTGCCGCGCTGACCCGCCCCGACGACGTGCGGCACGTGACCGAGATCCTCGAGGACGGCCGCTACGCGATGGCGTGCGTACGTGCCCGGGTCGCGGGCCGGCCGCTGCCGCAGCGCCGGCCGCCGTGCTTCTTCGACCCCCGCCACGGCCTTTCGGTCGCCGACGTGCCGTGGACCCCGCCCGGCGGCGCGTCCCGCGACGTCCCCGCGTGCGCGCTCGACGTCGAGCGGGTGCGCGCCGGCGCCGAGCCCGACATCCGCAAGGTGATGGTCGGCTCGCGACGGGTGCCCTACTGGCAGGGCGGGCGTGCCTACCAGCCCTACGCCCAGGGGTACTTCGGCGGCTTCGGCCCGATGGACTGGATGTTCATGGGCATGCTCTTCGGCGGTGGCTTCGACGGGATCGGCGACGGGATCGGTGCGCTCGGCGAGGGTCTTGGAGACATGTTCGGTGGCATCGGGGACGGCATCGGCGGGCTGTTCGACGGGTTCGACGGCTTCGACTTCTGAACCGGTCCACCCTTCGGCGCATGTTCGCCCCCAAGGGTGTGCTCGGTCCTGGTGCGCGGGTCTAGCGTCCCCAGACATGGCTGGAGTCGAGACCGGAACGATCACCACTGACATCCCCGCCCGGATGGACCGACTGCCGTGGGCTCGGTGGCACTGGCTCGTCGTCGTCGGGCTCGGCACCGTCTGGATCCTGGACGGCCTCGAGGTCACCATCGTCGGGTCGATGTCCGCGGCCCTCAAGCCCGCAGACACCGGCCTCGGGCTCTCCAGCGCCGACGTCGGCCTGGCCGGTGCGATGTACGTCGCCGGTGCGTGCATCGGCGCCCTCTTCTTCGGCCAGCTGACCGACCGGTTCGGCCGGAAGAAGCTGTTCCTCATCACGCTGGGCGTCTACACCGTGGCGACCGTGCTCACGGCGTTCTCGATGAATCCGGCGTGGTACTTCGCCTGCCGCTTCCTCACCGGCACCGGCATCGGTGGCGAGTACGCCGCGATCAACTCCGCGATCGACGAGCTCATCCCCGCCAAGTACCGCGGCCGCGTCGACGTCGCCATCAACGGCTCGTTCTGGGTCGGCGCCGCACTGGGCTCGCTGCTGACGATCCCGCTGCTCGACCCCAACATCGTCGACCCCAGCTGGGGCTGGCGTGCGGCCTTCGGCCTCGGCGCGATCCTCGCCGTCGGCATCCTCGTCGTCCGTCGCCACGTGCCGGAGAGCCCGCGCTGGCTCTTCATCCACGAGCGCGAGGACGAGGCCGAGCGCATCGTCAAGGACATCGAGCGCACGGTTGAGGAGGAGACCGGCACGAGCCTGCACGGCGTCGACCAGACGATCACGATCCGGCAGCGCAAGACCATCAGCCTGCCGCTCATCGCGAAGACCGTGTTCACGCTCTATCCCCGCCGCGCCGCCCTGTGCTTCGCGCTCTTCGTGGGCCAGGCGTTCCTCTACAACGCGTTCTTCTTCACCTATGGAGACACGCTCAGCACGTTCCTCGACGTGAAGCAGACCGGGTGGTTCCTGGCCATCTTCGCGGCGAGCAACTTCGCGGGCGCCCTGCTGTTGAGCGGGCTGTTCGACACCGTGGGCCGCGTGAAGATGATCGCAGGCACCTACATCCTGTCCGGGGTGCTGCTCGGTGTCGCCGGCACGATGCTGGACAGCCTCACGGCGGTGACGCTGACGCTCTTCGGTGCAGTGATCTTCTTCTTCGCCTCGGCCGGCGCGAGCGCGGCGTACCTCACCGCCTCGGAGATCTTCCCGATGGAGACGCGGGCGCTCTGCATCGCCTTCTTCTACGCCATCGGCACCGCCGTCGGAGGCATCAGCGGACCGCTGCTGTTCGGCCGCCTCATCGAGAACGCCAGTGACAGCAAGGACATCACCGGCATCGCGATCGGCTACTTCATCGGCGCCGCGCTGATGATCGCCGGTGGCATCGCCGAGATCTTCCTGGGCGTCAAGGCGGAGGGGCAGTCCCTGGAGGACATCGCCCAGCCGCTGACCGCCGAGGACCAGCCCGTGAACGCCTGACTGTACGTGGGCCAGCCGTCCACCGACCGGACCGGTTCCACGTGGCGTCGGGCCACCTGGGTGCTGACCCTGAGCCGCGTCCGGCCTGCGGGAGGATGGCCGCGTGAGCCTGCACACGACCGTCCTCGGTGACGACGCGACCGGCTCGACCGTGGCTTTCTGCCATGGCCTGTTCGGGCAGGGGAAGAACTGGACGCAGGTCGCCAAGTCGCTCAGCGCCGACCACCGGGTGCTGCTGCTCGACATGCCCAACCACGGCCGTTCGCCGTGGACCGACCGGTTCGACTACGTCGAGCTGGCCGACATCGTCGCCGACGAGCTCCGCGAGCGGTCGCCGGACGCCCCCGTGGTGCTGGTCGGTCACTCGATGGGCGGCAAGATCGCGATGTGCCTGGCCCTGCGGCACCCCGAGCTCGTGGAGCGGCTGGCCGTCGTCGACGTGGCTCCGGTCGCCTACCCGAGCGGCCGGGAGTTCGTCGGCTACATCGAGACCATGCGCGGGCTCGACCTCGCCACGCTCGAGCGTCGCGACCAGGCCGACGAGGCGTTGCGGGAGCCGGTGCCCAACCCCGTGGTGCGCAGCTTCCTCCTGCAGAACCTGCGACGCACCGACGACGGCTGGCACTGGCAGGTGAACCTCGACCTGCTCGGTGCGTCGATGGACGGTCTCACCGGCTGGCCGGCCGAGGCGCTCGGCGAGGCGTCGTACGACGGTCCGGTGCTGTGGGTGGGCGGCGCGGACTCCGACTACATCGACGACGCGCACGCTCCCGAGATGGACCGACGCTTCCCGCGCAACCGCCGGGTGCTGGTGAAGGGTGCCGGGCACTGGGTGCACTCCGAGCAGCCGGCGGTCTTCCTCGAGGTGCTGCGCCGGTTCCTGCCCGACTAGACCCTCTGGCGCGCCCGGTAGGCCGCAACGGCCTCGCGGTTGCCGCACGTTGTGGAGCAGTAGCGGCGGGACCGGTTGCGCGAGAGGTCGAGCACCACGTCGTCGCAGTCGTCGGCCGCGCACCGGTCGAGCCGCGACATCTCGTCGGCCCGGATGACGTCGATCATCGCCATCGCCGTCTCCACCACGACGCGCTCCTCGAGCGGACGATCGGGGTCCACGGCGTGGACGTGCCAGTCCCAGTGGTCGTGCCGCTGGAGCTGGGGGAGGGCCTTCGCCTGCGCGAGCATCCCGTTGACGATCTCGGCGGCCTCGTCGCGCTCGGCCAGCAGCAGCGCCTTGAGGGCGGGACGGAGCCGGCGTACGGCCCGGAGCTCGCGCTCCGTCGCGTCGACCCGCCCGGTGTAGGGCCACGAGGCCAGGAAGGCGGACAGGTCGTCGACCGAGCCGAGCGGATCACCGGGCTCGTCGGCGGAGTTGACGAGAGCGACCGCGGCTTGGAGCGCGGCGTCGGTGTCATCCGTGAAGAGCATGTTGACACATTACATGACGCCACCCTAGTGTCATGACCGTGACGGCTTTGACGCATGACGCGACCGGTTCCCGCACGACCGCCGGGCTGGCCCTCGCGGTCGCCTCGGCGACGTCGTTCGGCCTGTCCGGCGTGCTGGCCCGCGGGTTGCTCGACACCGGCTGGAGCGCCGGCGCGACCGTCGCGCTCCGCATCGCGATCGCCGCGGCCGTGCTGGTCGTCCCCGGTGCCCTGGCCCTGCGTGGGCGCTGGCACCTGGTCCGCGCCAACGCGGGCCTGATCACGGTGTACGGCATCGCCGCCGTGGCCGGCGCGCAGCTGTGCTACTTCTATGCCGTCACCTACATGCAGGTGAGCGTCGCGCTGCTGCTGGAGTACACCGCGCCGGTCGCCGTGGTGGTGTGGCTGTGGCTGCGGCACGGGCACCGTCCCTCTGCGCTGACCCTCCTGGGTGCGGGCATCGCCGCGGGCGGTCTGGTGCTGGTGCTCGACGTGATCTCCGGTGCCGAGCTCAGCGCCGTCGGCGTCCTGTGGGCCCTGGGCGCGATGGTCGGCGCGGCGACGTACTTCGTGATCTCCGCCGACGAGGACAACGGGCTGCCCGGCATCACGCTGGCCGCCGGCGGGTTGCTCGTGGGCGGTCTCGTGCTGCTGGTGGCGGGTGGGGTGGGCGTGCTGCCCTTCCACGCCTCCACGGCCGATGCGGTGTACGACGGACTGACCGTCGCGTGGTGGATCCCTGTCGTGGCGCTGGGACTCGTGACGGCGGCGTTCTCCTACGTCACCGGCATCGCGGCCGGCCGTCGGCTCGGGAGCCGGTTGGCGTCCTTCGTCGCGCTCGGCGAGGTCCTCGCTGCGGTGCTCTGGGCCTGGCTGCTGCTCGGCGAGCTGCCGCGCCCCATGCAGCTGGCCGGCGGCCTCTTGGTGCTGGTCGGGGTCGTCGTCGTCAAGCTGGGAGAGGGTCGGGCTCCTCTGGTCGTCGAGCCCTTGCCGGAGCAGGCTGAGCTCAGCGAGCGTCCTGCCGCTTGAGGAACACCTCGCGGTGCAGCAGCAGCAGCGCGGCCGCGACCGGAACCGCCAGCAGGGCGCCGATGACGCCCATCAGTGAGCCACCCACGAGCGCCGCCACCACGGTCACCGAGCCCGGCATGTCGACCGACCGCTTCATGATGCGCGGGTAGATCACGTAGGACTCGAACTGCTGGTAGGCCAGGTAGTAGACCAGCGCCACCAGCGCGACCGTCGGCGAGACGGTGAGTCCGAGCAGCGTCATGATCACGCCGGACACGAAGGCACCGACGATGGGGATCAGGGAGAACAGGCCGACGACGAAGGCGAGCGCGAAGGCATAGGCGCCCAGCCCGATGATGAACGAGAAGACCAACGTGCTGATCCCGGCGCACAGGGCGACGAGGAAGGCGCCGGCGACGTAGGCGCCGGTGGAGCGGATGATCTTGTCGCCCAGGTCGCTGACGCGCGGGCGCTTCGACGCGGGGGCCAGCGAGTAGGCGGCGTGCTTGATGCTCGGCAACGAGGCGAGGAAGTAGATCATCAGCACGATCACGATGAGGCTGTTGGCCAGCGCGGAGAGCACCTTGAGGCCGACGCCGAGGGCGCCGCCGAACACCTTCTGGCCGAAGTCGCCGTTCTCGATGTAGTCGCGCGCCTTGGCGATCACGTCGTACTGGTCGTCGAGCTTCTGCACCTGCTGGTTGGACTGCAGGTCGTCGAGCCAACCCGGCGCGTTGCGGGTGATCTGGGCGATCTGCTCGCTGATCACCGGGGCGATCGCGACCACGAAGAGCGCCAGCACGCCGATCACCACGATTAGCACGAGCAGCACCGCCAGCGCACGCCGCATCCC
>CAWAGS010000026.1:0-6657 GCA_963781445.1 uncultured Actinomycetota bacterium | reverse complement strand
TCGACGGTGGAGACGGCGACGACGTCATCGATGGGGGCAGCGGTCGGGACCAGATCTCAGCAGGCGACGGAGACGACAACGTCAAGGGCGGTTCCGGCAGCGACACCCTCGATGGCGGTCCCGACGTCGACATCCTGAACGGCGGCAGTGGTTCGGACGTCTGTACCACCGGAGAAACCCTCATCAGCTGCTAGCCGCACCAGCGTGAGGAAGGTCAACTGGCTGGGGACGAGCCGCGGGTCCAGGTGCGACGCGAGGCCATCGTCACCGCGACCCTTGCCCTGGGCACACCTGCCGGAGGATGATCAGGTGCCATGAGTGACACGTTCATCGTCCCTCCGGGCGAGGGTCGCATGCTCGACTTGGGGAACTTCGAGGCGGTCGTGCTGGCTGATGCGGCCCAGACCGGCGATTCGTTCTCCCTCATCCAGACGCAACGTGAACCCCCGGGGTTCGGCCCACCGCTCCACCGCCACCTGGACGCGGCAGAGGCTTTCTACGTCCTGGAGGGCACCTACCTCATGTTCGCCGATGACCACCAGGAGCTCTGTCCTCCTGGGACGTTCGTCTACGTGCCACGGGGGACTCCTCACACCTTCCAGGTGGTCTCGGAGTCACCCGGCCGCAAGTTGAACCTGTTCGCCCCAGGAGCAATGGTCGGGTACTTCGAGGAGCTGTCGGAGGCAGAGATGCGCGGGGAGGTGACTCCCGAATTGCTGGGCAGCATTGCCGAACGCCATGCCGTGGAGGTACTGGGCCCGGTCCCGGAGTCCTACCTCTAGCCGCGCGGAAGCGGGTCAGCTGCACGCTCGTGGACCATGGCCGGCCCGCTCTGCGGCTACAGAAGCGGCGGAGCGCCGATCGTCGTCGAGATCATCATCCCGACCCCGATGACGAACAGCAGCGCTCCGACGGCCACGCCCGCCATGAAGACCTTGCGGCTGCTGGCGACGCTGGCGATGCCGTACAGGAACAGGGCGGCGGCGAACAGGACGGTGAACAGGGTGAATCGATCCCCGGTGTTGTCCAGGTTGATGGCGCGCTCGAACTGAGCGGCCGCCGTGGCCTCGAGCTCGTTCGCCAAGGGGTCATCCTTGACGGCGGTGAAGTGGGGGTTGGCCTTGACGAACGGGCTGGGCACGTCGTCACCGGTCTCTCCCCACCACTCCACCTGCTTCTGGAGCGACGGCCGCATCAGCGAATCCTTGACGTAGTCCGTGGTGCCCGACTGGCCGTCCGTGTTCGCCAGCACGGCGAACTCGGTGAACAGGCTGACATCCTCGTTGAAGGTCGTCTGGGCTGCCGTGAAGGCCAGGCTCGCCTTGTCGCTGGTCTGGACCGACTGGTTGAGCAGGATGACGGAGTCGCCGCTGTACAGGTCGCCCCGGTAGGCGGCCCACGCTGTCGCCAGTGCCGCCGTGCCGAGGAGCATGGCCAGCAGGATCTGGAGTCGCTCGGTTCGTGAGTCGTGTCTCCGGACGTCGTTCTCCACCGGATCTGTCATGTCTGAGGTGCCGTCCTTCAATGTCCTCGACGACTTCGCGGATCGAGCCGTCGCCCAGCCCGATCGAACCTAGACCAGTGTCGCTGTCGCCGGAGTGTTTGCGAGACATGGCGTGAGGCACTCAGTCCCCGCGCCCAACCGCGTCGCTTCCGTCTCAGACTTGCGAAAGCAGCGCACCGCACTGAAGGTCATCCCATGATGAGCGTCGTCGTGATCGCAGTGGTGTCCGGTTCCCTCGTCGTCGGTGCCGCGTGGGGCGTGTACGGCAACCTGCCCGTCCGACTGGAAGGGCTCATCGTCGCCCTCGCCGGCGGAGCGCTCATGATCTCGGCGGTCCTCGAGCTCATCGAACCGGCCTCGCACGTCGCCCCGTTCTGGGCTGTGGCAGCGCTGGTCCTTGGGGGCGCCGTGTGTTTCGCAGGGCTCGACTTCCTCATCAAGGATCGATGGGGCGGTGAGGCCGGCGGGGGCCTGCTCGCCGCCATCACGCTCGACGGGATCCCGGAGAATCTCGCTCTTGGGGTCGCGCTCATCGGGACTGGGCCGTTGGGGGCAGCTGCCCTCTCCGGATCGATCCTGCTCTCCAACCTCCCCGAGGCCGCCGGGGGTGCTCGAGAGATGAGTGCCGGCGGGCGTTCGAACTCAGCCGTCCTGGGACTGTGGGTTGCGACGGCCGCACTGCTCACGGCCGCGGCGCTGGCAGGCAACCTCCTGCTGGGTGGTGCTTCCGACGCCACCCTCGGCCTCATGCGCAGCTTCGCCGGCGGGGCCGTGATCGGCTCGCTGGCGACTGAGGTCTTCCCGAAGGCCTTCAAGGAGAGCGGCTACTCCACCGGGGCGGCTGTCGCCCTGGGACTGGTCCTTGCCCTCTTCCTCGACAGGTTGGGATGACGAGGACCGTTCAGCGAGCTCGGGAAGTGCGTGTGCGGCAGCTTGCATCGTCGCTCCGGCGCGAGGCCTGTCCGGAACTACCAGCCGCGCTCGCGCCACTCCGCCAGCTGCGGTCGTTCCGTCCCGATGGTCGTGTCGTTGCCGTGGCCGGGGTAGATCCAGGTGTCGTCGGGAAAGCGGTGGAAGAGCTTGGTCTCGACGTCGTCGATGAGGCTGGTGAAGTCGTCCGGCGACGAGGTCCGGCCCACGCCGCCGGGGAAGAGGGAGTCGCCGGTGAACAGGTGGACGATGCCGTCCGGGTCGTCGTAGACCAGGGCGATCGACCCGGGCGTGTGTCCGACGAGGTGGATGACCTCCAGCTCGCACGAGCCAACTCGCACGCGGGAGCCACCGGTGACCTCGACGGTGGTGGCCACGGGAATCTGCTCGGCGTCGATGTCGCTCGCCACGGTCTCGGCGCCCGTGGCGTCGACGACGGCGGCCAGCGCCTGCCAGTGATCGGGGTGCGAGTGGGTGGTGATGACCCGCGCCAGGCCTGCGTCACCGCTGAGCCCCAGCAGGGTGTCGGCTTCGTCGGCGGCGTCGATGAGGACCTGCTCCCCGGTGAGGGCGCACCGCAGGAGGTAGGCGTTGTTCGACATCGGCCCGACCGCGACCTTGGTGATGACGAGGTCGCCCGCCTCGCGCACGTCCGCCTGCCCGCCAACTTCGACTTCTCCGGTGTATGTCATGGCGGGAGCCTAGACGGGCGTCACAATGCGCAGCGCCGGCCAGTTGAGGGAATCAGCTCGTCGTCAGGCCCAGCCGGTGAGCCATGGCGGTCAGCTCGGACCGTCGCTTCGCGCCGAGCTTGGCCAGCAGGTTCGAGACGTGGCGTTCAACAGTGCGATGGCTGATGAACAGCTGCTCACCGATCAAGCGATCGGTGAGACCATTGGCGACGAGTGCGAGCACCTCGCCCTCGCGAGGCGTGATGGCGAATGCTCCGGGACCTGACGTTTCCACTGGATCGCCGACAGGGATCCGGGCCCGCCGGGCGACGTCCCCGATGAGTGCGCTGAGCTGGGTCGCGCCGATCCGATTGGCGTCGGACCAGCCGGCGTTCAGCTCCGTCGAGGCCGTGTCGCGGTCGTTTCCCGCGCCGAGCCGCGCCTCGGCGGCCCGAAGTCGGGCGTAGGCGGCGTAGTAGGGCTCCTTGATGTCGTCCCACAGCGTGGCGACCGCAGCCCAGGCTGCCGCGTCCGGCGTGCCTTCGGCCCGCTGGAGCTCGCACTTGGCCTGCGCCGCATGGGCGACAGCCATGGGAGGTCGGACCGCGGCCCGTTCAAGGGCCTCCTCCGACAGACTCACCCATTGACGCGCCGCCTCAACCGCATCGTTCGAACCCTGCAGTGCCAGCTCTGCTGCCGCCGTCGTCGCAGCGCCGAAGACGGGGACGCAGTACGAGACGTCCTCCACAGGATGCATCCGGCTGCGTCCCTCCTCGGCCAGCCCGGTCGCGCCCGCGAGTTCGCGCTGCCAGATCAGGACCTCCACCGACGTTGCGTACAGCGGACCGAGCAGCTGGCCGTCGAGAATCTTCCCTCCGTCTCGACGTGCTGCGCGCAAGTGCTTCTCGGCACCGTCGAGATCGCCGAGTCGAAGCAGCAACAACCCCCACGTCATATCCGTGCGCACCGCGTCAATACCTTGCGGTGCCAGCAGGGTCGCCTCCTCGAGAAGCTCCCTCGCGCGGAGGTTCTCGCCGAGCGAGACCAGGATGTCTGCTGCGTCGCACCGGCACCACACACCCTTGCGGCGCTGAAGTCCCAAGCGCTCGACCACGCCGATCCCCTCGATCGCGACCTTGGCGGCCTCGACGATCCGGCCGGCGCCGAAGAGCACGGACTCGAGGTTGACGATCGCTCTGGCGATGTCGTCGACGTCGGTGAACTCCTCCTCGGCGATGCGTCGCGCCTGCAGGAGCTGGTCAACCCCGGCGTCGACCTGACCCAGATGGGCGAGGTCGACGCCCAGGTTGTTGCGCGCGTGACCCTCCACGGCGCGCCCGCCGTCGACCTGCCGCGCGATGTCGATGGCCTCGCGTGCGAGGGGCGCAGACTCTTCGTACCGGCTCGCCAACATCAGCACTTGGCTGTACCCGCTGAGCACAGCTGCACGCCACAACGTCGCGCCGGCCGGCATCAGCTCCGCCGCGGTCGTGTAAGCGGCCAACGCCGCTTCGCCCTCGGCGCTCATCCACAAGAAGCGTCCGAGCCGTTCGTAGAGAAACGCATGGTGGTGCTTTTGTGCCGTATCGACGCTGGCGATCGCCGCTCGGACGAGCTCAGCGGCCCGGTGGGGATGGGCAGCCAGGTGTGCGACGTCGGCCGCGGCCCACAGGAGTCGATAGCGCGGGCGCTCGAGGAGGTCCTCGCCGTCGGGGAGGAGGTCGAGCAGCGCCACCGCATTCTCATAGTGCTTCAGGGACTCACCGAACGCCAGAGCCTCGGCCGCCGCCTCCGCCGCGGCAACCGAAGCGGTGAGGGCTCGCGGCTTTTCGCCAGCGGCCTGCCAGTGCAGGGCAATCCGACCTTGGACGAACGTGGCATCACCGCCGATCTCCGGCTCGTCCGTGAGGGTCTCAGCGAGCCGATGGTGGAAGCGAGCTGCCTCGCCTGGCAGGAGACCCGAGCCGATCGCCTCCTGCAGCAATGCATGGCGGAAGCGGAACACCCCATGGCTCGTCTCGTCGATCTCGAGGACGTGATGCTCCACGGCGGACCGCAAAGCTGCCTCGAGCTGGCTGTCTGAGGCGTCCGAGACCGCGTCCAGAAGCCGATAGTGGAAACGCCGCCCGATCACCGATGCGGTCCGAAGCACCTGCCGTGTCGCCGGTGGGAGAGCTTCGAGGCGGGCGAGCAGCAGGTCCCGCACCGTGGTGGGCATCTCCTCGTGGTCGGTGAGAGCGAGAAGCTCCTCGGCGAAGAACGGGTTCCCCTCCGCCCGCGCGTAGATCTCGTCGAGGAGCTCGGACCGCGGCGGCACTCCCCGTATGTCGCTGATCTGTCGGGCCTGCTGCTCCCTGCTGAGCGGCTGCAGAACCAGACGTTGACCCGCACCCCGTCCCATCTCGGCGTGGAAGCGGACGATGCCCGGGTCATCGGGCATCTCGTCCGTCCGCAGTGTCAGGATCAGCAGCAGGTTGCCGTGCAGCTGGTGGGAGGCCAGTGCCAGCATCTCGCGGGTGGAGCCGTCGGCCCAGTGGAGATCCTCGACGACCATCACGATCGGCTGCAGCCGGCTCAAGTTGTCCAGTACCGAGACGATGGCCTGGAACAGTCGACTGGCGCTTGCCGGAACGGCGTCGGGAAGCTGTGTGGCGGACAACGCGGGGACGAGCCTTGCCAATTCGTCCGCCGTGGGGCCGGCCAGCTCCCGAATCGTCGCACCGCCGTGCCTGCGCACGAGACCGGTGAGTACCTCCACGATCGGCGCGTAAGGAAGGATCTGCTCGCCATGGGCCACACACCGACCGATGAGGACGTCGGCCCCCTGAGCCCGAGCCCGTGCGGCGAGCTCCGTCACTGTTCGGGTCTTGCCGATGCCGGCAGGACCCTCGACGAACACGGTCACCACGGCGTTGCCCTCGATCGCGGAGCCGAGCATGCCTTCGAGGTGCGCGAGATCGCCCTCGCGGCCGATCAGCTCTCGGCTGCTCGGCCGCCCACCGGTCACGTCCTGCGGCGTCGCCATGTGGCGAGTATCCCCTCGTGACCGGTGGTAACCCCGCGAAACGGGATCAGTGCCCGGGGATGACTCCCTGTTGCACCGGGACCAGCTGGTCAGCAACGAGACCGTGGGCCTCGCGGTGCACTCGGGCGGCGGCCTCCGCATCGGGGGCCTCGACCAAGCAGAAGACCTTGCCGGAGCTCTCGTCGAACCAGTACTGCAGGTAGTCAACGCCGTACTCGTCCTGGACCTCCAGGTCCTTGGAGTGCGCGCCGGCCACAGCTTCGGCCGTCAGCCCGTCGATCTTGTCGTGGACATCCATGAACAGTGACATTTCATCCTCCAGGTGCGTGTTGGGTGACATCACCGTGCCCGGTCACTGCGCCCGGGCGGTACGGGGAACCACGTAGATCTCGCACGTAAATCTGGTCGCGCCGGTGTTCCCGGTCGTGACCTGCCGAACTGCTTCTGTCGGAGGTCGTCGGTACGATTGCGGCGGACGTCTACTCCGAGCGAGCACTCATGAGACAGGGGAGCCAGTGACTGACCGC
>CAWAGS010000025.1:0-17256 GCA_963781445.1 uncultured Actinomycetota bacterium | reverse complement strand
GGCCGCGCGGCTGAGCGAGGAGGCGAAGACCGTCGAGGGTCGGGTCGTGGCCTCCCTGCGGGCGGTCGAGGCGGCCTCGGCGGCTGAGGCCGAGCACTGGCAGGCCCTGGACGACGTCATGCTGCGCGGACGCACCGAGCCCACCACGATCGCGGTGCCGGTCACGGCGTAGCTCGGCGGCTCAGCCGGCGTCGAGGACTCGCACTCCGGCGCCGACCAGGCGTTCTCGCAACGCGTCGTCGCCGTCCGGGTCAACGGATCGACTCAGGTCCCACAGGAGCCACGCGCCGAACCCCGCCGTGACGGCGTCCTCGGCCGTCCAGGTGACGCAGACGTCCCGAGCAAGTCCGCAGATGACCACGTCGGTGACCTGACGTTCGCGGAGCCATCCCCCCAGACCGGTCGGGAGGCGCTCGCCGGCGGCGTTCCAGTTCTCCGAGAAGCCGCTGTAGGAGTCCACGTCCGGCCGGGTGCCCTTGCGCTGGATCATGTCGAGGCGCTCCCACGGCAGGCTCGGGTGCAGCGCCGCGCCCCCGCTGCCCTGGATGCAATGGTCGGGCCACAGCACCTGGTCGTGGCCGTGCAGCTCGATCACCTCGAAGGGCTGACGACCGTCGTGCCGGCTCGCGAAGGAGACATGGCCGGCAGGGTGCCAGTCCTGCGTCGCCACCCGGTGTCCGAACCGGTCGCCACCCATCAGGTCGGCGATCGGTCCGAGCAGGTCGTCACCACCGGCCACGGCCAGGGCACCGCCCGGCATGAAGTCGGGCTGCATGTCCACCACCACGAGAGCGCTGTGGTCCGGGTCGATCTCGCCGGGTAGCTCCATGGCCGACCTCCGTTCCTCAGTCGCGGGCGGTGAAGACGATCGGGTCGCCGTCGGTGATGGCGATGGTGTGCTCGGAATGTGCGCCGCGCGAGCCGTCGGCGCTGCGGATGGTCCACCCGTCCTGGTCCATGACGATCTGGTCGGTCGTCTCGAGCAGCCACGGCTCGATGGCGATGACGAGTCCCGGCTTGAGGGGGAACCCACGCCCGGCGCGACCGTCGTTGGGCACGTGCGGGTCGCCGTGCATCGTGCGCCCGACTCCATGACCTCCGAACTGCGTGTTGACCGCGTAGCCCGCCTCTCGGGAGAGCTCACCGATGGTGGCGGAGATGTCGCCGAGGCGGTTGCCGGGCCGCGCCACGGAGATGGCGGCGTCCAGCGCTCGCCGCGTGGTGTCGATGAGACGGAGGTCCTCCTCGCGGGGCGTGCCGACCACGGTGCTGACGGCGGAGTCGCTCACCCAGCCGTCGACGGCGACGGCGAAGTCGAAGCTGACGAGGTCGCCGTCCTGGAGGGTGTAGTCGTGCGGCAGCCCGTGCAGCACCGCGTCGTTGACCGAGGTGCACAGCACCTTGCCGAACGGCATCGCCCCGAACGACGGGTGGTAGTCGATGTAGCACGACTCGGCACCCCGCTCGCGGATCATCTCGTGTGCCAGCGCGTCGAGCTCCAGCAGGTTCATGCCCACGTCGGCCACCTCAACGAGACGGGTCAGCACGGACGCGACGAACTGCCCGGCCGGGCGCATCTCGTCCAGCTGCTTGGGCGTGAGGAGGTCGATCGACATGGCGCCACGGTAGCGCCCGGCTCGCGACGCTCAGCCGACCGCCGCCAGTTGTGACTCCAGGGACTCGAGCCACGCGACGGCCCCGATCTTGGTGAAGCCGGCGCGGGCCGACTCCAGCAGCGGTGCCGCCTCGTCGGCACGCCCCTGGGCCACCAGCCACGAACCCAGCGCGGCCTGCGTCCGCCAGGCGTACGGCATCGCCCCCCATTCCTCGAGGTCCCTGATGACGTCCCTCAACAGTGGTTCCACCGTCTCCGCCGGAGCGTCCGCACGGAGGGCGAGCAGGCCTTCGACCCGCCGGCGGTGCACCCTGATGCTCTGCGAGATGGCGATCGTCCCGGTCTCCTCCACCAGATGGAGGAGACGGGCCACGGCTCCGTCGTCGCCGGCCTCGAGCGCCAGGTCAGCGGCGAACGGCCAGAAGATCTGGAAGTCGTCCCCGGTCACCGTCAGGGTGTGCATCAGCTCCGTGGCCTCGATCACCTGCTCGAGGGCGCCGGGCACGTCGCCACGCTGACGGGTCCGGAGCGCTCGGGCGAAGCCCACCCACGCGACCTCGGCGGCATCGTCGGTCGTCGAGGCGTCGATGAGCGCTCGTTCGGCGTCGTCGGCCTCGCCTCGAGCAAGCGCCATCATCGTGGCGGTGGCATCCACCGCCACGGCCAGGAACGAGTCGGCGACCTCTGCTTCCTCCGACAGCATCTCGTCGACCTCGGTCCACTCCCCCCGGTCCAGCAGGACGCCCAGCAGGTTGAGCACCGAGACCGAGATCCAGACCGACACCCCGGTCGAACGGGACACGGCCACGGCCTCGCGGCCGACATCCGCGGCGCGCTTGAGGTCGTCGGGGCGATACATGACGGTCAGATTCATCAACGCTCGGGCCATGGCGCTCGGCCGATGGGCCGTCTTCGCCATCTCGGCCGCGGCTTCCAGGAGCACACGGGACAGCACGAATGCCCCGTGGAAGCCGTAGGTGACGCCGAGGGAGTTGAACGCATCGGCCAGCTCGGCGGAGTCGCCCAGCAGCTCGGCGAGCTTGATCCGCTTCTCGGCAATCCCCAGGGTGTCCTGCCCCAAGGCCCCACCGCACGCACTCAGCACCCGGGCCAGCTCGAGCAGCGTCGAGGCCGCATCGCGACGCCCCTGCAATGCGGTCCAGCGGGGCTCGGCAATGGCCAGGGCCTGCTCGTTGTCGCCTTGGAGCCCCAGAGCGTTGGCGTGGGCGGCCGCCGCGCGGCCCGCGCGGAGGTCGTCGCCACTGTCGTCGAAGACCACCGTCGCGTGGGCGGCATGAGGGGCTGCCTCCGCGTAGGATCCAGCGTCGATCAGGGCCAACGCCAGATCGCACTCGATCTCAGCGCGGGCGAGGTCAGCGTCCGCATGGGTGAGCGCCGCGTTGAGATGACCGGCTGCCTCCGTGGGCGAACCCAAGGCCCTGGCCCTCTCGGCGGCCTGCTTGAGGTAGCCGATCGCGGCCCCCTTGATCTCCGCGGTGTCGGGATCGCCCGGCACCGCGTCCAACGCATCGAGACAGTGCTGGGCGAGCACGGGAGCGAGGTCGCCGCCCGCCTGCCCCGTGGACTCGAGCTGAGAGATCACGGCGAGATGGATGGCCTTGCGGTCGCGACGCGAGAGCGTCCCGAGAGCGACCTGACGCACGACCGACTGCACGAACCGGAACTGGCCGCGCTCCGCGCTCAGGCGGCTGGACTCCTGATCGAGGATCTGCAGCCGGACCAGGTCCGCCAGCACGGCGTCGAGGTCGAGAAGATCGGCGCACAGTCCGGAGATCGACTCGTGGGTGAACGACGTGCCAAGGACGCTGGCCTGGTCGACGACCCGGCGCTGGTCCGACGACAGGGTGTCCAGTCGCGCCGCGATGAGCGCCTGCAACGACGCCGGCGCGCCGATCGAGTCCAGGTCCAGGCCCTCGGTGTCGGCCAGGACGTACTGGCCTCCACGCGGCACGATCAGGTCACGGTCGATGAGCGAGCGCACCGTCTCCACCGCGAACAACGGCACCCCCTCCGAGCGCTCCACCAGGGCGGTCCTGATGTCGTCGGGCAGGCCCGCCACGAGGCCGTCGAGAAGGTCGGCGACGTCTCGTGCACCGAGGGCGGGGAGGTGGGCGATGGTCGCCTTCCGGTTCGTGGCGAGCGACGGGTGGTCCTCCAGCAGACCCGGGCGGGTCAGCAGGACGACGAAGCACGGGAAGGACCCGACCCGGAGCAGGTGCTCGACGAAGCTCAGCAGTCCGTCGTCGGCGTGCTGGGCGTCGTCGATCACCAGCACGACCGGGTACTGGTCGTCCCCGACCCGCTCGAGGAAGGTCACCCAGGCTGAGAAGAGGTCTTCGCGCGGGAACGTGGCGACTGAGCCGATCCCCAGCAGCGCCTCCAACCGGGGCCTCAGCCAGTCGCGCTCGTCGGCGTCGGTGACGTGTCTCGCGAGCCCGTCGTCGAGCAGCTCACCCGGGTCGTCGGAGCTGTCGCCCTCGACCGCCCCCAGGCGGCCCCGGACGGCCTCGGCCAGCGCATAGAAGGCGACACCTTCGCCATAGGCCACGCATCGTCCGCTGTGCCAGCGAACCGTGGAGGACAGTCCGTCGACGTACTTCTCGAACTCCCAGGCGAGCCTGGTCTTGCCGACGCCCGGTTCGCCGTCGACGACGAAGAGCCTCGGCTCGCCGGTCTCCTCGGCGGTGTGGAACAGCTCCTTGAACAGCCGGAGCTCACGGTCCCGACCGACCAGCGGCGCCTCCAGCCCGTCGGCGCGCTGGGCACCCCGCATCGCCGCCACGACGGCCCGGACCGACCACAGCGGCACGGGGTCGGACTTCCCCTTCATCCGGTGGCTGCCGACGTCGACGTACGTGATCGCTGACGACGTGAGGATGCGCGTGGTCTCGTCCACCCAGACCTGTCCGGGCTCGGCGGCCGCCTGCACCCGTGATGCCGTGTTCACGGCGTCGCCGGCGACCATCCCCTGGCGATCTGCGCCGATGGTCACGGCCACCTCGCCGGTGACGATGCCGACGCGCATCGACAGGGCCTCCTCGCCGAGCTCGTCGCCCAGGGCGGTGACCGTGTTCACCAGCTCGAGCCCGGCGCGGACCGCACGCTCCGCGTCGTCCTCGTGGGCCGTGGGCACGCCCCACACCGCCATCACGGCGTCCCCGATGAACTTCTCCACCGTTCCCCCGTAGCGTCCGACGATCGTGCTGCACTCCTCGAAGTACCGCGACAGGAGCTCGCGGACGTCTTCCTGGTCACGCGACTCCGCCAGCGCCGTGAAACCCACCAGGTCGCCGAACAGGACGCTCGTCACCCGTCGGGCCGCCGATGGCGGCACGTACGACGGCGCGGGCCGCTCGACCACCTCCGCGCCGGACTGACTGCTTCCGCACGCGCTGCAGAACTTCGCCCCGACCACCAGAGCCTCACCACAGACTCCACAGGTCGGTGGTCCGACTGCGGTGCCGCACTCATGACAAAAGCGCGCACCGTCGACCTGGTGCGCTTCGCAGGACACGCACGTGACGGTCATGTCACACCGACAGCCGTCGGGTCACGATGTCGTCGGCAGCCAGGTACGCCTCGCGCTGGCCGGTGACGGCGGCCAGGAAGTCGTCGCGGCCCAGGGCGAGGAGCACGGTGTCCTCCACGGCCGTGACGGTGGCCGTGCGGGGCACGTCACGGAGCAGACCGATCTCGCCGAAGAACTCGCCGGGGCCCTCGCGCCGCAGCACGACGCCGTCCTGGGTGACCTCCACCAGCCCGGACTCGATGACGTAGAACCGGTCGGAGTCCTCGCCCTCGCTGAGGGCCGGCATTCCGGCGGCGACCGGGACACTGACCAGGGCCCGCGCCATGTCCTCGACGGTGGCCCGGCTGAGCGGGGCGAAGATCGACACCGCGGCAAGCAGGTCGAGTCCGGGCGGAGCCTTCATCCGGGTGTCCAGGCGACGCATCCGGGGCAGCAGCGGCAGCGCGAGCACGGCGACGCCGGCGCCGATGACGGTCAGAGCAGGTCTGAACCCGATGAGGTGGATGAGGAGCGGCATCATCGCCGCGCCGAGCGCCATCGTGCCGATCAGGCACGTCTCGAGTGCGCCGAAGACGCGTCCCAACACCTCGTTCGGCGTGACCCGCATGACGATGGTGTCGAAGTTGACGTCGACCAAGGGGTTGGCCAGTCCGAGTAGGGCGGTGGCGACCAGGACGCTCGGCACCGAGGGCCACACGGCGACCAGCATGAGCGGCAGGGACCACAGCAGCACGCCGGTGGTCAGGTCCTGCCCGAGCCGTCTCTTCCGGGCGCGGGAGATCGCCCAGAACCCGCCGATCACCGCGCCGATGCCCAGCGTCGAGTCGAGGTAGCCCACTCCCTCGGCGCCGATGCCGAGGATCTCGACGGCCATCACGACGAGGAACACCGGTGAGGCGCCGGCGACGATGGTCTGGGCCCCGACCAACCAGGCCACCGAGAGCAGATCGCGGTCGGCAGCGATGGCGCGGAAGCCGCCCATGACCTCGCTGACGAATCGCTCCTTCTCGGGCTCGGTGTCCGGCTCGTCCTTGGTCGACGGCGCCGCCTCGCGCTCGGGCACCCGGATGCCCAGCACGAGCACGAGTGACCAGAGGAACGTGAGGGCGTTCAGGCCGAACACGACGCCGACGCTCGAGAGCCCGATCAGGGTGGCTCCGAGAGCCGGACCCACGAAGAAGGACAGGCTCTCGATCGTGCTGGAGATGCCGTTGGACGCGGTCAGCTCCTCGGGATCGTTCGCGAGTGTCGGCATCAACGCCCGCTGGGCACAGCGGAACGCCGTGCCCATCAACGACGTCAGCGTGGCGAGGACGAAGATCGGAGCCGGCGGCACGTCGAGGAACAAGCAGACTGCGGCGGCCGTCACCAGCACGGCCCGGATCAGGTCCGACAGGACCATCACCCTCTTCCGCGGTCCGCGGTCGGCCCAGGCCGACGCCAACGGAGCTGTCAGTGACATCAGAGCGAGACGGACCGCCATCCAGATGCCGACGGCGGTCACCCCGCCGACGCCGTACGCCCACACCGTGACGGCGGTGGCGTACGCCCAGTCGCCGATCATCGATCCGGTGAGCGCGAGCTCGACTCGGCGCAGGCCCTGGTTGCGGAACACCGCAGCCAGCGATCCACGCGTCTCCCGCATCGCAGCCCGGGCGTTCGCCACCAGCCCCGCCGGCGGTGTCGCTTCGGCGGCGTCGGGCTTCGGCTCGGCGACTGACACGGGACTCCCCTCAGGTCACCCACCGCGACCTCAATCGAACATTAAGACCTCCCAGCGCCCACGGGCGAGACTTCACCGATATTTCGGCTGAGTCGTTCTGGCGCCGACTGGTTCACTGGATGTCGTGCCCGAGACCCGATTCGACTACTCGAACCTCAGCGGCCGGCCTCCCGGACCGGTTCTCTCGGTGGCGTCGCGGCTTCTTCGCGGCGTCCGTGAGGTGCAGACCCAGGTCGAGCCGTACGCGCGGGCCTGGGAGCGGCACAACCACGGGGCCGTCGGTGCCGACGGTCCGCTGTGGGTCGTGCTCGGCGACTCGATGGCCCAGGGCATCGGTGCCAGCGCGTTCGATCGTGGCTGGCCCGGTCAGCTGGCCGATCGGCTGCCGCACCACCGGATGGTCAACCTCTCCGTCTCGGGCGGCCGCCTGTCGGACCTGATCAACCGGCAGATCCCGACCATGGAGTCCCTCGGACCAGTCGATCTCGTCACCGTGATCATCGGCAGCAACGACCTCATCAGCCCCCGCCTTCGCGCCGCCGCGCCCGGTCGGCTGGCGGAGGTGCTGCGATGGCTGCCCGCCGGCAGCGTCGTCGGCACGCAGCCGGGCGGACGCTCCGGCGCCCTGGAGCTCAACCGGCTCGTCGACGAGGCAGCCGCCCAGCGTGGGCTCGTGGTGGCGGAGTTCCGCGACCCGCGGACGCGCAGCTGGAAGGGCAAGCTGTCCGCCGACCACTTCCACCCGAACGACCACGGCTACCGCGGCATGGCCGACATCGTCGCGGAAGCACTCGCACGCCGCTGACCTACCGGTGCTCCACCGACCGTCGAAGCTGCTGCATCCCGGACAGCCAGCGGTCCCGGTCGACGGCCTTGCCCTGCTGCATCGCATCGACCTGGGGGTGCGGGAGAGCAAGGAACCGTCCGGCCTCGACCGCGTCGAGCACGACGTCGGCGACGACGAGCGGATCGAGCATCTCGCCGGCCCCGGCGACCGCCGCATGGGCCACTCGAGCGTCGTCGTCGTCGATCGAGTCGCCGCCCTCGACCATCGCGGTGCGCACCCCCATCGGGCACAGGCAGCACACCTGCACACCGCGATCGCCATAGGTGGCGGCCAGCCACTCGGCGAAGCCGAGCGCGGCGTGCTTGGACGTGGTGTACGTCGCCGATCCGAGCTGGACGAGCAGGCCCGCGGCGGATGCGGTGCTGACGAAGCAACCGGCCGGCCGGCCTTCGGTGGATCGGTCGACCCATCCGGGCACCAGCAGCCGGGCGGCGCGCACGTGGGCCATCACGTTGACGTCCCAGCTCGCCCCCCAGGCGTCCTCGTCGGCGTCCAGTCCGAAGCCCTGGAAGACGCCGGCGTTCGCGAAGTACAGGTCGACGTGGCCGGCGGTCAGCACGCGGAGGTGGTCCTCGTCGGTGACGTCGCCGGGCACGTGCTCGACACGGCCCTCGTGCTGGGCAGCGAGGCCCTCCGCCGTGGCGGCCAGCCGCTCGGCGTCGAGGTCGGTCAGCAGGACCGACGCACCGCGTTCGAGGAGGCGCTGCGCGATCGCTGCGCCGATGCCGCCCGCGGCCCCCGTGACGACCGCCGACGTGCCCTCGACCTTCATCGGTACTTCGCGAGCTCGGCGCGAGCCAGGCTGTTCTTGTGCACCTCGTCCGGGCCGTCGGCGAAGCGCAGCGTCCGCATGCCGGCGAACCACTCGGCGAGCGGGAAGTCCTGGCTCAACCCGCCGGCTCCATGGGTCTGGATGGCCTTGTCGAGGATCCACTCGACGGTGGCCGGGGTGGCGATCTTGATGGCCTGGATCTCGGTGTGCGCGGCGCGGTTGCCTTGTTCGTCCATCAGCCAGGCCGCCTTGAGCACGAGGAGACGCAGCTGCTCGAGCCGGACCCGGGACTCCGCGATCCAGTCGCGCACCACGCCCTGGTCGGCGATCGCCTTGCCGAACGCCACGCGGGACGACGCACGACGGCACATCATCTCGATCGCCCGCTCGGCCAGGCCGATGGAACGCATGCAGTGATGGATGCGCCCGGGCCCGAGCCGTGCCTGGGCGATCGCGAAGCCCTCGCCCTCGGCTCCGATGATGTTGGAGACCGGCACCCGCACGTCGTGGAAGGCCAGCTCGGCGTGACCGCCGTGGTCGCGGTCGGGGTACCCGAACACCCGCATGCCCCGGATGATCTCCAGGCCCGGGGTGTCCCGCTCCACCAGGACCATCGACTGCTGGCGGTGCCGCTCGGCCTCGGGGTCGGTCTTGCCCATGACGATGAAGATCTTGGCGTCCGGGTTCATCGCCCCGGTGATCCACCACTTGCGACCGTTGATGACGTACTCGTCACCGTCGCGGACGATGCTCAGCTCGATGTTGGTGGCATCGGACGAGGCGACCTGCGGCTCGGTCATCGCGAACGACGACCGGATCGTGCCCTCGAGGAGGGGCTGGAGCCATTGCTGCTTCTGCTCGTCGGTGCCGAACATCGCCAGCACCTCCATGTTGCCGGTGTCCGGGGCGGCGCAGTTGAAGGCTGCCGGCGCCAGCTGGATGCTGCGGCCGGTGATCTCGGCGATCGGCGCGTACTGCAGATTCGTCAGTCCCGCGCCATGCGTCGCGTCGGGCAGGAAGAAGTTCCACAGTCCCTGGGCCTTGGCCTTCTCGCGGACTTCCCCGACGATCGGCGGAAACGTCCAGGCGTCGTCGACGGCGAGCTGGTCGATCTGCTCGCGCAGCACGGCTTCGGCCGGATAGACCTCGGCATCCATGAACGCCTCGACGCGCTCGACCAGCGCCCGCGTCTCATCGTCGAATCCGAAATCCATCTCAGGCTCCTGCCAGGACGTAGACGACGTCGGCGATGCACGCCGGCTTCTCGACGCCCTCGATCTCGACGGCGAACCCGATGATCGCCTGGGTGCCGATCGGGATGTCGCTCACCTCACGGAGCGTCGCCGTGGCCCGCAGGCGCGAGTCGACCGGCACCGGGCTGGGGAAGCGGACCTTGTTGGCGCCGTAGTTGACGCCCATCGTCAGGCCCTCGACGGTGTAGATGCTCTGCGCCAGGACGGGCAGCAGCGCGAGGGTCAGGTAGCCGTGCGCGATGGTGCCGCCGAACGGACCGGTCGCCGCTCGCTCCGGGTCGACATGGATCCACTGGTGGTCGCCGGTGGCGTCGGCGAACAGGTTGATCTGGTCCTGCGTGACCGTCATCCAGTCGCTGGTGCCGAGCTCCTCCCCGGCGGCGGCGCGGAACGCGTCGAGACTCTCGAACGTACGGGGCATGGGCACTCCTGGCGGGACGATGAACGGCGACACGGAACTAAGCGCTTGCTTAGTTCCGCACCCTAGCCGCCGACGAGGAATGCGACAACGGGCACGGCTCCCAGGGCGGCAGCCAGAGCCAGTCCGATGAGGTCGAGGCGGGTCCACGTGGCCGCTTCGGCCCACGTCCGGTCGTGGGCGGTGGCGAAACCGCGCGCATCCATCGCGACCGCCGACCGGGTGGCGCCACGCATGGCATGGACGAGCAGGGCGAACGACATCCCGCCGACGTACCGCGCGTTGCTGACGGGGTTGCGAGTCGGACCCATCCCCCGCGCACGGCGAGTGCGCTCGAGCTGGGTCCACGCGTGCCCGAAGGAGGTGATGCGCTGCAGGGCCGCGCCGAAGGCCGCGACGAGACGGGCCGGGAGGCGGAGCGTCTGGGCGAGGTAGTCCGACAACCTGGCGGGGTCGAGGTAGCCGACGGCGACCGAGCCGGGCCACGCGAGGACGACCATCCGCAGCCCCTGGACGAGGGCCGGTTCGATCCCCCCGCTGCCGAGCCGCCAGGCCGAGTACACGACGGTCAGCGCGGCGAACAGGGAGAAGGCCAGGCAGAGGAGCGGGAACCGCCAACCCGGCAGCAGGACCGCGGCCGCCAGCGCGTAGGCGGCCAGGGCGACGTACCCGGTGGTCAGGTCCGTGACGAAGAACGACCCGGCCAGCGAGAACACCCCCACCGACAACAGCACCAAGGGGTTGGCGTGCAGCACGGCCGACCTCATCGGCCGGCCCTCCGGACCCCGGCGACGAGCGGCACCGTGTCGTCGACGGCGAGATCGGCGTCGTGGGTGGAGATGCCGACCGCCGCGCCGCACCGGGCGGCCGCGGCCACCCACCCGGCGACCGCGGCCCAGGTGTGCCGGTCCTGCCCGACCGTCGGTTCGTCGAGCAGCACGAGACCCGGTCGGTGCGCCAGCGCGGCCGCGAGTGCGACGCGGCGCTGCTCGCCTCCGGACAACCGGTACGGGTGCGCGGCCCCGAGATGACCCAGGCCGAGGACGTTCAGCACGGCCCCGACGTCGACGCGGCGATCGACGAGCTCCCCGGTGCGGCCGATCTCTCTCGCCACCTCGGTGGTGACGAACCCGAGCTCAGGATCCTGTGGCACCCAACCCATGTCGACAGCGAGCCGACGGCTGCGACGGCGGATCAACGCCGGGGTGATCGTCCCGGACACCGGCTTGATCAGGCCTCCCGCCACCGCGAGCGCGGTGGACTTCCCGGAGCCGCTCGGCCCGGTCAGTGCCGTCCGCCGGCCTGGTTCAAGAGCGAGGTCGAGGCCGGCGATCGCCCGGGTGCGCTCCGTCCCGCGCAGGGTCCGCGTGACGAGGTCGACCGTCACGTCGGTCGCGCGCACGGCGAACGTGTCGCCGTCGGGCCGGACCAGCTCGTCGGGAACCTCCACCGGCGTCGGAGGGGGCAGGCCCGGCATCCAGAGACCTGGGACCGCCGGGGCAGCGAGGAACTGGGCGGTCGACCCGTCGAACGCCACACCGCCTCCGGCCAGGACGACGACTCGGTCCACGTGCTCGAGCCATGCCTCGAACCGGTGCTCCACGACGACGAGCGTGCGGTCCCCGGTCACCGTGAGCACGGCATCGCGCACCGCCAGGGCGTGGAGGTCGTCGAGCATCGACGTGGGCTCGTCGAGGAGCAGCACGTCCGGGCGCAGCGCGAGCACCCCGGCCAGGGCGAGCCGTTGGTGCTCGCCGCCGGAGAGCGCGGCGGTGAGGTGGTCGCGGCCGTACGGGAACCGGACCGCTGCGAGCGCTTCGTCGACCCGTTCCCAGATGCGCTGACGCGAGAGACCCGCGTTCTCGGGACCGAAGGCCACGTCCCGTCCGACCCGGTCGGCCACGACGGCGTCCTGCGGGTCCTGCGGCAGCAGCCCGAGCCGCCCGTCGACGTCGGCGACGCCCTCGGCGTCGCCGCCGATCGTCGTGCCGAGGGCACCGGTCAACGCGTGCAGCAACGAGGACTTCCCGGCGCCGCTCGCACCGAGCAGAAGCACCCGTTCCCCGGGCGCGATCACCAGGTCGAGGTCGCGGACCACCGGCTCCCGGCGTCCGAGCGGACGCCAGGAGAACCCGGTGAAGCGGACCTCGCCGCGGGCCACTAGACCTCGGTGACGGTGTCGCGTCCCGGCCCGAACGCGTCGAGCACCCCGGCCCGGGCCAGGGCTCGGGTGAGGGCCCAGCCGCCGACGCCGGCGACGAGGATTCCTGACAGCGTGAGGAACCCGAGGTGGGCGAGCTTGTAGCCGAAGTCCCACGCTGCGGTGAATGGCTGGGTCCACTCGTAGAACGCCTCGATGATCGCCGCCAGTGCGCCGGCCGCGGCGGCCACCAGCACCCCGAACCTCCGGTAGAAGATCGCCAGGAACACCAGCTCGGCACCGAGGCCCTGGAAGAAGCCGGACGCGAAGACGGTGAGTCCCCACTCGGTGCCGCCGATGACGACGGTCGAGACGGCGGCCGCGAGGAACTCCGTGGCGAAGGCCGCGCCCGGCTTGCGCACGATCAGGCCGCCGACCACGCCGGCGAGCAACCATGGGCCGGCGAGCAGCGCCGCGCTCGGCGGGAACGAGAAGACGGCGAGTCCGCTGAGTGGGGCGTACACCTTGCCCCACCCCCAGAAGATGACGCCGAACGCCACCGCAAGGGTGGCGATGGTGACCAGGTCGATCGTGCGGTAGCGCACGTCGGGCCTGCGGGATGTGACGGCAGAACTCATGATGTGACTCCCTTCGCCGGTGCTAACCGGAGCAGGTTCAAGGGTCTGCGGGTGATCCGCACTCTCAGCGCCCTACGCAGGCGCTCCCCTGTCGGTGATTGGTGATTCCACCCTAACAAGCAGCGCTCAGGACAGCATGTCGCGCCGGCCGAACATCTCCGCCGTCGGGATGGAAGGGCCCATCGGCGGCGCTCATGCGCCCCCGATGCCCGTAGCCGGAAGCGGCCGCACGCCGGACCCGGCCTTCACCGTCCGGTGAGCCGATCACCGAGCCGCGCGAGCCGGCTCGGGTGCGACAACCCGGCGTCCTCGCGCCGGTCGGCCGCTCGGTACAGCCCGTACATCGCCCGGACCCCGAGCCACCGCAACGGCTCCGGCTCCCAGCGCCTCACCCGTCGGCCGACCCACGGCAGCGCCACCAGCTCCGAGTCGCGCTCGAGGACGAGGTCCGCGAGGGTGCGCCCAGCGAGGTACGTGGTCGTCAGCCCGCTCCCCACGTAGCCGCCGGCACTCCCGAGACCGGCCGCGCGATCGAAGGTCACGCTGGCGCACCAGTCGCGGGGCACGCCGAGGACTCCGCACCACGCATGCTCGATCCTCGCGTCCCGGGTGCCGGGGAACAGGGCGTGCAAGGTGTCGGTGAGCGACCCGATCGTCCAGTCCTGCGTCCGACCGTCGATGTCGGTGCGTGAGCCGTAGCGGTACGGGATGCCGCGACCGCCGAGCGCGATCCGACCGTCCGCGGTGCGCTGCGCGTAGCAGTAGGCGTTCGCGTGGTCGCCCACCAGCTCTGACGCGCTCCACCCGATCCGGTCCCACACCTCGTCAGGGAGCGGGCCGGTGACGACCATCGCGGAGTTCATCGGCAACCAGGTGCGCCGCTGCCCGCGGATGCTCGCGGTGTAGCCCTCGAGGCACCTCAGCACCACCGGTGCTCGGACGACGCCGTGCCGTGTCGTCGCGGCACCGCTGTCGATCCGCGTGACCCGCGACTGCTCCAGGATGCGGACGCCTCGACGTTCTGCCGCGGCGGCGATCCCCGCGACGAGCCGGGCAGGCTGGACCCGAGCTGCGTGCGGCGAGAACACCGCGCCCAGGGCGCCCTCGACGCGCACGCGCTCGGCCGTTTCGGCCGCGCCCATCTCGCGCTGGTGGCCCTCCCCGATGCCCCACCGGGCGTCGTCGGCGAGGCCTTCACGCATGCGCACCAGCTGAGCCGGCGACCGCGCCACGTGCAGCACTCCGCTCTTGACGACGTCGGCCTCGACGCCCTCGTCGGCGCAGATGCCGATGACGTCGTCGACGGCCGCCTCCATCGCGGCAACGAGGGCTTCCACGCCACCGCGGCCGTGGGAGCGGGCGTAGCGATCCTTGCTGCCGGACAGCTCGGCCGACAACCAGCCGCCGTTGCGCCCGGAGGCGCCGAACCCGGCGAACTCGGCCTCGAGCACGACGATGTCGAGCGACGGTTCGTGGCAGGCGAGCCAGTACGCCGTCCACAGACCGGTGAGTCCGCCACCGACGATGCAGACGTCGCAGGCGAGAGCGCCCGCCAAGGCCGCTCGCGGCTCGGGGCGACCTGCACTCTGCCACCAGAACGACACGTTGCCGTTCACCAGGTCCATGGGGCCACAATGTCTGCCATGGCTTCCGTGCGCACCCCCGACCCGAATCCAGGCTGGCTCTCCGAGATCGCTCTGCACGAGACGCGCTCGCGGGTCCCCATCCTGTACGTCGAGGCCGTTCCGGTACGCGTCGACACCTTGGGGCGCATCGAGCACGTCGGGGTGCTGCTTCGCGGGTCGTCCACGGGCGAGCTCACCCGCACCCTGGTGTCCGGCCGGGTGATGCACGGTGAGTCGGTCCGCGAGGCGCTGCTGCGCAACCTGGAGAAGGACCTCGGGCCCACGGCGTTCCCGCAGCTGCCCGCCTCCACGGTGCCGTTCACGGTCGCGGAGTACTTCCCGCTGCCGGGTGTCACGCCGCTGCACGACCCCCGCCAGCACGCCGTGTCGCTCGCCTACATCGTCCCGGTCTCCGGCGAGTGCGCCCCCCGTCAGGACGCTCTCGAGCTCACCTGGCTCACGCCGGAGGAAGCCGCCGACCCCGAGGTCCTCGGCGACCTCGAAGGTGGCCGCGGACACCTGCTGAAGCAGGCCCTCGCGGCCGCCGGCGCGCTGCCGGGCTGATCGTCGTGGACCAGCCCGACGGCCTCCTCGTCCGAGACGCCGCGGCGGACGACCTTCCCGCAGTTCTCGCCCTCATGCGCGAGGACTCGCTGAAGTACTTCGACGAGCCGGACGAGACGACGCCGAACCAACGGTCGGCGTTCGCCGAGATCGACGCCGACCCCAACCTCCAGCTGCTCGTCGCAACGGTGGGCGACAGGGTCGTCGCCACGGCCCACGTGACCTGGATCCGAATGCTGTCTGCAGACGGGGGGTTGTACTGCCAGGTCGAGGCGGTCCGCACCGCACCCGGGCTGCGCGGACAAGGAATCGGTGCCCACCTGATGGCGGTCATCGAGGACAAGGCGCGCCGGCGCGGCGTCGCCCGGATGCAGCTGACCACCAACCAGAGCCGCCGCGACGCCCATCGCTTCTACGAGCGGCTCGGGTACGTCCCGAGCCACGTCGGGATGAAGAAGTACCTGAGATGACCTCGGCGAAGGGCACGCCCAGCCGATGGACGATGCTGGCCGTCGGGATGCTGGCCCAGGTCGCGGGCACGGTACTGGCGAGCGCTCCGGTGTTCCTCATCTCCTACCTGTCCCGCGAGCGCGGCCTCAGCCTGGTGGACGCCGGGTTCCTCGCGTCGACGTCGCTCGTCGGCTCGATGCTCACGCTCGTCGCCTGGGGCGCCGTGGTCGACCGGATCGGCGAGCGCCTCTCGCTCACCATCGGGCTCGCGATCGTCACGATCGCCGGCACGGGCGCCGCCGTGAGCTCGTCCTACTCCGCCCTCGCGGTGTTCTGGCTGATCGCCGGCATGGGCGCGGCCAGCACCAACTCCGCCAGCGGACGTCTGGTCGTCGGCTGGTTCCCGCCGCAGCGGCGGGGTCTCGCGATGGGCATCCGGCAGACCGCTCTGCCGCTCGGCATCGGCCTGACCGCGTTCGTGGTGCCGGTGACCGCCGAGCACCTCGGGCTGCGCGCAGCTCTGCTCGCGCCGTCGGTGCTGTGCGGCGTCGCGGCCGTCGCCTGCGCAACGCTGGTCGTCGATCCGGCGCGACCGAGCCGGGAAGCAGCCGTCGAGTCCGGCGAGCTCCGCAACCCGTACCGGGGCGACCGGTCCCTCCTGCGGATCCACCTCGCCTCGATGCTCCTGGTCGTGCCGCAGTTCACCGTGTGGACATACATGCTGGTGTGGCTCATCGACGCTCGAGGCTGGTCCACAGCCGCAGCCGGGGCCCTCGTCGCGTCGACGCAGCTGCTCGGGGCCGCCGGTCGCATCGGCGTCGGATGGTGGTCCGACCGGGCGGGCAGCCGGCTCGGCCCGATGCGCGTGGTCGCCGCGGGCGCCCTCGGCACCATGCTCGCCCTCGGCCTGCTCGAGGACACCCGCCTCGCGGTCACCCTCGTCGTCGCGGCCACGGTCGTGACCGTGGCCGACAACGGGCTGGCCTTCACCGCGGTGGCCGAGCTCGGCGGACCGTTCTGGGCCGGCCGGGCGATGGGCGTGCACAACACCGGTCAGTACCTCGTGTCGGCCCTGGTGCCACCCTTCGTCGGTGCGCTGGTGATCGACCGCGGCTACGCCTTCGCGTTCGCCGCCGTGGCGCTGTTCCCCCTGGTGGCCATACCCCTGGTTCCGGTGCGAGGAGAACGGCGGACGGGCATCGAAAAACACGCCTGAAATGTCTACCGGGCGGGGGTTCGCAGTGCCATGCTGACCTCGAGGGAGTACGAAGCTAGGAGAATGACATGCGCAAGACGTACCGAATTCTCGCCGACGCCATCGCTGTGCTGGTTGTCGCCCAGGCCGCATTGATGGTCTGGTCCATCGCGGGACTCTTCACCTGGATCGACGAGGGCGCAACTCTCGACTCGTCCGTCATCAAGGGATGGGAGAACGAGCCGCCCACGTTCGACGGTGCCATCGGCCACTTCATCCACGTCATGAGCGGGACGTTCCTGATCCCCCTCCTCGGACTGATCCTCCTGCTCGTCTCGTTCGGAGCGAAGGTTCCGCGCGGCGTCATGCTCGCTGCGGTCGTTGTCGTGTCCATCGTCGTGCAGGTCGCCGCCGGCATGCTCGCCGAGCCCAGCGCACCGTGGCTCGGCATCGTTCACGGAGCGAA
>CAWAGS010000024.1:0-8820 GCA_963781445.1 uncultured Actinomycetota bacterium | reverse complement strand
AGGACGGTCTGGCGCGTACGGTCACGTCTGCCACCCCGTTCCTGGCCGACGCCGAGGGCCTCACGGTGGCTCAGTGCCTGCGCGTGGTCCTCAACGAGGAGTGGGAGCACCGGCTCTACGTCGAGCGCGACCTGGCCGTGCTGCTGGCGCGTTGACCCAGCTCCCGTCCGAGGCGGGTGCCGGAGAGCCAAGCCGTCTCGACCTTGGGCGACGGGCCCCAGCCATCACCGCACACCGCGACCGGACCACCCGGGCCGTCGACCAGGGCGTACGACGCCTCGCGCCGGCCGACCGGGCGGGCGAAGGTCCATCGGTGGACATGGACATCGGCAGGCTCGTCGAGCGCCATCAGGCGACGCAGTCCGGCCACCATCTCGGTCGCCGCGGCCGACGGCTCGTCGAGGTGGCGCGCGGCCAGGTCGGACGTCGAGTGGGCGACCAGGACCGGCGCGTCGTCGCCCCGGCGGCGACCGTCGTCGGCGATCCAGCCGATCACCGGGTCGTCGTTGACGAAGGCGCCCTCGAAGCGTCCGGACGGGCTCACGTCGTCCCAGGTGCGGGAGGGCCACCGTGCCGCGAGGGCGAGCACGGGATCCCACGCGCGGTCGAGCACGTCGGCCACGGGATGGCCGTCGGTGAGGCGACGCGCCTGCGGATCGGGCATGGCCAGCACGACGACCTGCGCCCCTCCACGGACCTCCTCGACGCTCGCGACGTCGACACGTTCCACGTCGAGGTCCTGCGCAAGGTCCTCGACCAGGGACCGGAGCCCGTGCGGGGCACCCCAGCGCACCGGACCGTCCTTGTCGGACACCTCGGAGCCGCCCAGCACCGTGAAGGTGTCGGTCCACCGGCCCGCGAGTCCGCGCCGGGACCAGTCATCCACGACGGCGACGAACTCCGGGGCGGACGCCGTCAGGTAGGAGGCTCCGAGGTCCACCGGACGATCCCACAGCCGACGCGACGCCATCCGGCCGCCGGGGACGTGACCGCGATCGACGACGCGGACGCGGAGGCCTGCCGCTCGCAGCTCGCGCGCGCACGCCACACCGGCGAGACCCGCTCCGACCACCACCACGTCCGCGTCCACGGCTCGGAGCTCCCTAGGTCGTCGGGAGCTGGCGGGTCGCCACGACCTGCTGGGCCAGCACCCGGAGCTTCACGTTGTTCTGCTGGGACATCCGGCTCAACACCGAGAACGCGCGGTCGGGATCGAGGTCGAAACGCTCCATCAGGATGCCGGTCGCCTGGGCGATCACCGTGCGGCCCCCGAGGGCCGTCTCCAACTGCTGCACCTTCTGCGCGGCCGCGAGCGCGACACTCACGTGGGCGGCGAGCGCCAGACCGTCGTGGACGTCCTCGTCGGTAAAGGCCGACGCATCCTTGCCGTACAGGTTCAGCGCGCCGAGGTCCTGGTCGGTCAGGTACAACCGATAGCTCACGCTGCTGCTCAGGCCCAGTCGCTCGACGACCTGGGGACCCCAGCTGGGCCAGCGGTCGTCCTTCGACAGGTCCTCGCTGCGGACGGTGTGGTCCTGGCGCAACGCGTCGAGGCACGGACCCTCGTCGAGCTCGTGCTGCAGCGCGTCGATCTCGCGCACCGCCTCGTCGCTCGTCGCGTGCGTGTCGATGCGGTCGCCGCGATACACCACGCAGACGCCTGCCGCGGCGCAGCCCGGGATGATCTGGGTCGCCAGCATCACCGCGCGCTGCATCGCCTCCAGCGGGCTGTCGTCCTGCATCTCGCGCGCGGCGGCGGCGAGCTCGTCGCGGAGGTCGTCGTCGGAGGACATCCACGGATCATGACTGACGATCCGGCAGCCGCCAACAGCAGGGTGGAACAGTCGTCACCCGACACCGGGTAGACATGGGTCATGTCCTCACTTCTCGTCCGTCCCCGTCGCGGCAAGATCATCGCCGGTGTCTGTGCCGGCCTTGCCGACCGGTTCGGCGTCTCCCGCGGCCTGGTGCGACTCGGCTTCGTGATCTTCGGCATCGTCGGAGCCGGCGAGATCGCCTACATCATCGCGTGGATCGTCATGCCCAAGGGCGACTGACGATCAACCTCAGCCCTCGCGCTTCTCGTGCAGCCGCTGCTCCGCCTCGGCACGGAACGCCAGGCACGGCGCATCCTCGCCGGGGTGCTTCTCGACGAGGTGGAAGATCCATCGGTCCATCGCGGCCATGAAGCCGTTGTCCGCGCCCGCCCGGTGCGTCGACCAGGCGCGGTCACCGCGCGCGACACACGTCGTACAGCCGATCCGGTAGAGGAACTGCTGCTCGCCGTCGAGGTCGATCTTCACCCGCGCGAGCGGGCCTGCCTGTGCGGCAGCCTTCCTTTCCCGCGCCGACCGGCTTGCCACCATGACGCGACCGTACGCGACGGCCGCCGGCCGGCGGGGATCAGGCAGCCAGCTCGAACAGGGTCCGGCTCAGCTCGGCCTCGGCCGGGCTCATCTCCGGACAGACCCGCAGGCGTCGGGTGCCGGAGTGGTCGACGAGGTACGTCGCGCCGTCAGGGTCGCGCCAGACGTAGATGCCCGGAAAGGGTTGCCGCACCTGCCAGTCGGCGTGGGTCTTGATGCGGTGGTGGAAGGAGGTCATCGGACCGTAGTTGCCGATCCTCGACTGCCCGGGCGGCCCCCGGTGGCGGAACGCGCGGGTGTGGTCGATCTGGTGGGTGCGAGCAGTGCTCGCCCCCCACGGGAAGGTGTCGGCCGGCGTCATCATGTGCACGGCCCGGCGGTGGCGGTCAGGAATCTCGTAGGCGTCGACCGGGGCCTGGCCAGCGAGGTCGAGCATGGGCCGGATCGTGAAGCGGACGTGGGGGCCGAGGTGCTCGCGCACCCAGGCCTCCGTGACGGGCCCGTGGCCCTCCACCCGGGTGACGTCGGTCGGCTCGGCGCCGGCGTAGGTGTGCACATGAAGGGTGACCGTGGGCAGGATCGTCGACCAGTCGACGTCCGGCTGATCGGCTTCGTCGGGGTGGTCGCGCCACGCCACGAAGGCCTCCATCAGCGCCACCGCCTGAAGGGGATCAGCCAGGATCGCGACCGCCTTCACCCGCCGCGTGTCCATGTCGTCGGTGTCCCCCAGGCTCGCGAGCACGTCGGCGAACCACTGCACGCGGGCGTCGAAGAGGGCGATGACGGGGAACGGGCCGCGGATGAAGAAGCTGCGCATGCCGTCCTGCGTCGATCGGGTGGGGCGGGCGACCTGGCGATCGGCGAGCTCCTGCTCCTTGCGCGCGGCAACCGCCGGGTCGCTCGCGACCACGAGGCCGGTGACGAGATCCTCGAAACGGGACCACGGGATGCGCCCGTCGGCGGACTCGGCGACCCGCTCGTCGACGTACGACGCCTGGTCGACGCTCAGGTCGCGCGTGCGGCGCGCGACGAAACGGGCGTACGACGCCTTCACCTCGAGCGCCTCCACGCGCCGCCACAGCTGGGGCAACCGGATCATCAGGTCGAGCGCGTCGGCCATCAGCGAGTGCGCCGAACCCGTCGAGATCCCGAGCCGACCGCCGAGCGCGGCTGCCGCGAACTCCGCGACGTCGGGTGTCCCGACTCCGCCGAACCTCCTCGCGCGCTCCCGACCGGGGAGTCTGCTGATCTCGGGATCCAGCGTCTCGGGGTTGTTGACGATGGCGACCTGCACCGCGATCCGCAGGACCTGCGCCTCGCACTCGCGCTGGGTGCGCGACACCTCGTCGGCGTGAGCGAGGAGCTCGGCCCCGGTCAGCTCGTCGAGGGCGGTGGTCAGGTGCATGGATCCACTCAAGCAGGAGGGTCCGACAGTGGGGTCCGGGCGCCGGAGTGCGCTGTGGATGATCGACATTCTCCAGACCGATGCCCGACGTCGCCGCCCAAGACGTCCGGATCTGGCACCCCTCTGTGTCAAGGAGCGGCTTTGGCGAGGGTCTTCCGGCGGGTCGGTGCTCGGCGTAGCGTCGGCTTCGCGGGTCCGGGAAGTGGCTGATCCGAAGTGTCGATGTGCGGGTGCGAGTCGACCGCGCTGGATTGAAGTGTCGCCCCGCGGTGCCCTCCCGGACCCGCGTCCACTCTTGCGTTGGCCGCGTTGGTCACGTTGCTGTCGGCGATGTTGGCAAGCGCTAGGAAGCCCCCGCGTCAACACAGGCAGGGGAGTTGTCTATGGCGTCAGTGCGCGGAACGGAACTGGCTCACCGCCGCGATGCCCGGAATGACAGCGCGGCCCAGACCCCGACGCCGTACATGGGCAGCATGTAGGCGAGGTACAGCAGGAACGACGACAGCGAGCCGTCCTCGTTCCGCTGCGTAAGTACGAACGCCGCCACCACGACGAAGGTGGTCCCGACTACCAACTGCTCACCGGTGGTCCAGTTCCTCGTGCGACCACGCCTGGCGCGTGGATCGAGCAGTGTCGCAACGACGCCGAACGCAAACATGGCCCCCATGACCGGAGCAAAGGCTTCCTCGCCGCGAGCCGCGAACATGACGAGTCCAACGGCCGCGAACGCTGCCGCGAACAAGGTGCCCGCCAGGACGCTCACTCGACGCGTGACCAAGGAGGACGCTGCTCCCAGCAGTGCACCCGCGGCGATGCTGACCATCAACGCGGTTCCAGTGTCCATGAGGACTCCTCTTTCAGAGGTTCGTAGGTCAAGCGTGCTCGCACTGCGACCGACCCGCAAGAGCCACTCTGCCGCCGGAGACGGCAGTCAGAGCGCGCCCGCTGCTAGTCGGCGCTGGTGCGAGTGACGCGACAGTGCCAGCACGCCTCGTAGCGCTGACCGGGAGCCCGGCGAGGACTGCGAGGCGACGAGGAGACGGACGGGCACGAGCCCACTCGCGCACGGTTCCGGCTAGCGGCGACCCGGGTCCGGCTCGGACGTCTGGATCACAGCCACGATGCCCAGCAGGACGATCCCGATCGCCCTCTCCGAGTAACGCTTAGCGCTTGGTGCATGCCCAGCTTCGCGAGTGGTGCAACACGCACTCATCTGCCGCCACGGGTGGGCGCTTGTGCAGAAATCCTGAGGTGCCTCGGACAGGCCCTATGAGTTCGGGTTGCCGGAGCCGAGAAAGATCACGATGAGGGCAACGAGGACCGCCCCGTAGGCGATGACGGCAATGCCGGGGATGAGGGTCAGGGCCAGGGATGCGACCCGGAGTCGTCGCGCTGGTGACCTCACCCCGGCTACCGCCAGGGCGCAACCTAGAGCCGAAGATGCTGCGAGGACGAGTGTGGCCGGGCCGAACACGACGCCAACACCACCTCCGCCGCCGAAGGCCAGGAAAACCATCAGTAGGGCGGTCGGCACACCGACGCTGAACGAGACAAGGTAGGCGGTGTCGCTGCGGTCCCCAGACGTTGAGGCCATGGCTTCGGCGGGGACGCGTTCGACGGACCCGTCGACATAGGTCACCTCGACGACCTGGAAGTGCGCCATGGGCGTCGCACCGGGAGACCCAGGGACGGTGTACGTGAAGGGATCGCTCACGAAGGCGATGTCGGAACGAGGCGTCCAGCGCGTTGTCACGGCGATCGGTCGTGCGCGTCGTCCATGTCGACGACGCTTGGTCGCGCCTCCGCGCCCTTTGCGCCGAACCAGTCCGGGGTGGCGGTGAACACGGTGGTGAGCGCGTGCCCAAGGTCGCTGGACCGCAGCACTTGGCGAGCTGTCCCCACCGGCAATCTCACGGCAGCCAACCTTCCATACTCGACGCGCGAGTCATGTGGCGTTGTCGCGACGAGTGTGAGGATCCGCTGCCACATCCGGCCAGATGCGCTCGCGGTGACTCGTGAGCGGAGTCATAGGAACTGGCAGGATGTGATCGTGAAGCCGCGCCTGGTAGTGGTCTCGGGTCTCCCGGCGAGCGGGAAGACGACTGTAGGTAAAGGACGCCATCCTCGAAGCCCTCTTCGACAGCCTCGGGTGTCCGGATCGGGGTGAGCGCTACAGGCTCAGCCGAGCAAGTGACGAGGTGTTGTACACCGTTGCCGGGGCATCGCAGGCGGCGGTCGTCGTGAACTGGTGGGACCAGGACTCGTCACCAGCGAGGTTGCGGAGGGAGTTCGACGAATGCGCGAATCGTTCCTCGGACCACTCGATGCCGACTCGTTGGTTGGACAGGTGCTCTCCCTGCTGGGGGCTGGCCCCCCTCGGACCTAGTTGCACCGACGTCTGGATCTGCCGATGCCAGCGTGTCGGGAAGTGCATCATCCAGAATGGCTCGCATGACCGACGACTCAGATCGACTGCCTTTGGACAGCCCGAGGTGGAGCCGACTGTGGACCCGAATGGGACCTGGGGCCTATCCAGTTCCGCAGGCGCTGCGGGACCTCAGCGACGACCCGTCTGACCTCGAGCTCTTCCACGAGATGTGGCCGGAGATCTGCGCAGAGGAGACAACTTACGACGCCGCGTTCGCCGCTGCCCCCTACCTGATCGACTTCGCAGCGCGACTGGGCACAGCAGAGGCCGATCAGTACCTCATCGTCGCTGGACTGATCGCAACCTACGCCTCCGAGGTGCCGAGCGACCTGGAACCGGCCTTCAGGAAAGCAATGCGACGGGGGCTGGCCCTCGCGCTCGAGCGCCTCGAAAGCTGTAGGACCAACGGAGACCTGCGTTACCTACTGGCATCAGTGGCTGCCATGAGAGGGCGGACGGACCTCGCGGCGGTGTTGCAGGACTTCGACGCGATTCAAGAACACTGCACATCGTGCGGAACCGTCGTGTACCCCTCAGAGCTGCAGGCGGTCATCGAACAGGACCGATCGTCCTGAGCCGCAGTCCTTGAACCTCCGACCGTCCAGATCTGCCGCCACGAGTACGCGCTCATGTCAATGAGCGTGCCCCGGCCCCAAGGGATGGGGTCACAACGTGCAGCGACCTCCGCTGAAGCGGGTACCTACCGGGAGGTTGACCGTGCCGCTGTTGTCTTTGGCGTCGGTCCAGGACAGTTTGAGGGTGTCGAGAAGTGCCCCCTTCGGGGCGCGTACCCGGATCAGCGGGAGGACGCGCTGGCCGTCCGTCAACTCCATGCCGCGCAACTCCTGCCGCGTGGAGAGGTCGGTCTTCCTCTGGAGTCGGTCGCTGTCCATCGGCCAGCCACCGCCGACCTGGATGCCGGGTCCGAACGCCGGCTTTGAGGTGACGACGACCCCTTCAGCGGCGACCAGGCGGACGTCGGTGCCCGCGGCGCTCACCTTGGTGATGCTGAGATCTCCACGCGCCTCGGCAATCGGGCCGAACATCGCCGTCAACGCCGAGCCCGTGCGTTGCTGCACGCACGAGGCCTGGCCGCCACTCGGTTCGGCCATCAGGCTCGCACGACGGGCCGTCTCGGTCGATGGTGGCGTGATGGGACTTGGGGTCGAGGCGTCGGCGCTGGTCGACCGTCGGTCCGCCTCGTTGCCGCCGCCGTCACCCCCGGCCGAGCACCCCCCCAGCACGGCAACGGTGACCGCTGCAGTAAGCAGGCGGATGGCGCAGGACCGGGTCGCGGTCATCGAGAAGTCTCCGTTCTGTGCCCGGGCATGGGAAGGCGGCGGGATCTTGGTGGCCCCCGCGCACCTCGCCGACTTTCTACCAGGAAGGTGCGCGCGGGTCGGGCGAACGGGTCGATCCAGCTTCAGGGGGCGATCGCGATCCCCGGGACCGCTCACACGCCCTGCCGCTGAGCGCTTCCAGGCAGGTGAGCTCGACTCATCCGGGACGAGCCACCCGGTGGCTGGCGGGAGCGAGAAGCACCGCGTAGACGCTGAGAGCGGTCTACAGCGGGGTGGGCGAAGGGATCACCCGCAGCACGCTGCACGTATCGGCGTCGCGACCGAGCACGACCGCGACACCCTCCAGGCGCTCGAGCGAGGCGCGTACGTCGTCCACGTCGAGGTGGGTGTCGACGGCGATGTCGGCGTCGTGGACCGGGACGGTCGTCGACGGCCAGTCCTGCGACGGCACCTCAAAAGGGTCGAAATCAGTCTGCGCCGCCGACCAGAGCTGCAGCGCTGACTCGGCGACGATGTCGTCGGTGGTCGCGTCGTCGTGGGTCATGGCTCGAACCTACGTGCTCCCTCCAGTTGACTGGCACCGTGGCCACCCGACTCCTCCTCATCGCCGACACCCACGTGCCGAAGCGGGCACGAGCCCTGCCGGAGGAGGTGTGGCGCGCCGTCGACGACGCCGACCTCGTGGTCCACGCGGGCGACTGGGTCGACGTACGCCTCCTCGACGAGCTCGAGTGCCGCGCCCGCCGGCTGCTCGCCGTGCGCGGCAACAACGACCACGGCGAGCTGCGCGAGCGATTGCCCGAGGTCGCCCGCGCGGACGTGGAGGGATTGAGCATGGGCGTGGTGCACGAGACGGGCCAGTCGAAAGGGCGCGACGAGCGGATGAGCGCGCTGTACGCGGACCTCGACGTGCTCGTCTTCGGGCACAGCCACATCCCCTGGGACACCACGACCACAACCGGGCTTCGCCTGCTCAACCCCGGCTCCCCCACCGACCGGCGCCGCCAGCCCCACTGCACCTACCTGACCGCGACGGCACACGACGGCGCGCTGCACGACGTCACGCTGCATCGCCTCCCTCCACGGACCTAGCCAGTCCCGGCCTGCGACCATGATGATGTGACCCCCGCCACACGAGGAGAGCCGATGACCCACGAGATCCCTGCCGATGTCGCGGCAGTCCGGGAGGAGTACGAAGCCCGCATCCTCGGTCTGCACATGCCGGCGACGGTTCGCCAGGCGGCTGACAGGTTCGGCGACCTGCCGGCCTTCTCCGACCGGTTCGACGTGCCGGAGGGCGAGACGTGGTCGACGATCACC
>CAWAGS010000023.1:0-27018 GCA_963781445.1 uncultured Actinomycetota bacterium | reverse complement strand
CCGACGACGAGCTCGCCACCGACGAGCTGGCCCTGGACGCCTACTCGACCGTCGTCACCCGGGTCGCCGCGACGCTGAGCCCGAGCGTCGCCAGCCTCGCCGTCCGCACGTCGCAGTTCCGCGGTGCCGGAAGCGCCAGCGTCGTGTCCGACGACGGCCTGCTCCTGACGAGCGCCCACGTCGTGCGCGACGCGAAGCGCGCGGTGGCCGAGTTCGCCGACGGAAGCGAGACCACCGCCGACGTCATCGGGCGCGATCCACTCTCCGACCTGGCCGTCCTTCGGGCCCGCGACGCGGTCCCGCCCCCGATCCCGCTCGGTGATGCGAGCCGCCTGCAGGTCGGCCAGATCGTCATCGCCCTCGGCAACCCGAACGGACTGGCCGGAAGCGTCACGGCCGGCATCGTGTCGGCCCTCGGCCGGTCCCTCCCCACCCAGGCCGGCCGGGTCGTCGACGAGGTGATCCAGACCGACGCCGCGCTCAATCCGGGCAACAGCGGGGGTGCGCTGGCTGACAGTCGAGGCCGGTTGATCGGGGTGAACACGGCCGTCGCGGGCATCGGGCTCGGGCTTGCCGTGCCGATCAACGAGACCACCCGCGACATCATCACCGCGCTCATCAACCGCGGCCGCGTTCGGCGCGCGTGGCTCGGGGTGGCCGGCTCCCAACGCCCCCTGCCGCCTGACCTGGCCGAACGCACGGGTCAGCGCACCGGCCTGATGGTGGCTCAGCTGGTCTCCGGGAGCCCGGCCGCTGCCTCCGGACTGCACCTGGGCGACCTCATCGTGGCCGCCGCCGGCAAGCCCGTCGCCTCGGCCACCGAGCTGCAACGCTTCATGGTCGAGGACGCGATCGGTCAACCGGTGGAGATCACGGTGATGCGCAACGGCGCTCTTGTCGACGTCATCGCCGTCCCGCGGGAGCTGGACGAGACGGCCTGAACCGTGCCCGACCAGGACGTCAGCGACGGCGATCGTCGGTGAGCCGGCGGACGATCGCGGCAGCAAGCCGGTCCGGAGCCTCGATCGACGGCCAGTGGCCGACACCCGGCAGGGCGACGACCTCGGTGGTGGGGCGCAGGGTGCGCATCCGGTCGGTCATCGCGAGAACGGCGATCGGGTCGAGCTCGCCCCAGACGAGGGCGAGCGGCCCGGCGAAGTCGACAAGACCGGCTGTCCAGCGGTCCTGATGGGCGCGGCGTTCCTCGATGTAGCGGATCAGCTTTGGCATCAAACGGTCGCCGCGGTCGTGCCGGATCATCGCGATCAGGTCATCGACTGCCCCGCGCGGCGGCGGTGCGGTGGTGGTGAAGCTCTCCATCAGGCTGCGTCGCAGGACGATCGTCGGGAGCGAGAATGGGGCGGCGCGCCCCGGCAGCGCCAGGGTCAGGCGTTGGCCGCGGGTCAGTTGCGCGAGGTCGATGAAGATCGAGCCGTTGGTCAGCACGATCTGCTCGATCGAGACGGGCAGCAAGCCCGCATTGGCGCGGGCGGCCAGCTCCGACGCCACCGTGTCGCCCATGTCATGCGCCACGATCACGCAGCGCTGGACCCCGAGGCCCCCCAGGACCGACTCGACCACGTCCGCCTGGTCGAACAGCGAGTACGAGGCGTTGGGCGACTTGTCGGAGAACCCGTAGCCGGGCAGGTCGAGAGTGATCACCCGCCCCGGCAGGAGAGGAACGACGCCGGCCCAGTCGTGCGAGGAACCGGGGAAGCCGTGCAGGAGCACGGTGGGGACCGGACCCGTGCCGACGTCATGGACGAAGACGTGGCGCCCTCCGACGTCGACACGGTGGCCCGACTCGCCCCACGCTCGAACCGACTCGGACAACGTCATCGCGACCTCGCTGAGGGTGGTGGACCGACTGATTCGCCCAGTGTGCCGCGATCGGGCGTTCTGCTGCGCTGCTTCGGGGTGTCCGCCAGCATCAGGTCATGAGACACAGGGTGAAAGGTGTCAGACCATGGCACGTGGTGGCGGACATCTGGCTCGCGAACGTCGTCGGCGTCAGCATCTTGATGGTCGAGTACCTGTTCGTGCTTCCCCTTCCGGAGGAGGCCAACGCGGCCGGGGTGACCCGCGACAACGTCACGCTCGGCATCGTCTGCACGCTGATCAGCTGGGTCGCCCTCGCCGTCTTCGGCGCCCCGCGAGCCCACCGAGCCCTTGACTGGACCGTGCGCGGCACCGAACCCACGCCCGAGGAACAGCAGCTCACACTCGACCTGCCGTGGTCGCTGTTCAAGCTCGGTGTCGTCCTCTGGTCGCTGTCGACGGTCGCGTTCCTGGTCATGGACCTGCCGATCAGCGTCCCCTTCGGGTTCCTCGCGGCGGGCGCCGTCTTCGCCGGTGGCGTCGCCACGGTGGCCACGGCGTTCCTGCTGAGCAGTCGGCTCCTTCGGCCGGCCACCTCCCGCGTGCTCGAGCTGCACCCGCCCAGTCCTGGAACCGCGGCGGGAATCGGTGAGCGGGCGATCTTCATCTGGGGCTTGACGACAGGCGTCCCGCTGCTCGGCCTCATCTTGATGGTGACCTTCTCCCCGTTCAGCGGCGCCTCTCTGGAGCGACTGTCGATCGGCGGGCTCGTCGTCGGCATGGTCGTGCTGCTGGGCGGGCTCTTGGCGACGGTGCTGTTCGCCAAGTCGATCGGTGAGCCGCTGGGGACGCTGACCACCGCCTTGACGCGGGTCGAGAGCGGTGACCTCGACGTCCACGTCAGCGTGGACGACCACGGCGAGATCGGCCAGATGCAGGCAGGGCTCAACCGGATGGTCGGTGCGCTGCGCGAGCGCGAACAGCTGCGGGACCTGTTCGGTCGTCACGTCGGCGAGGACGTCGCGCGGCTGGCGCTGGAGCACGGCGTTGCGCTGGGCGGGGAGGAGCGGGAGGCCGCGGCACTGTTCGTCGACGTCATTGGCAGCACGACCTTCGCGGCGACGCGTCCGCCGGGTGAGGTCGTGAGCGCCTTGAACCGGTTCTTCGAGGTCGTCGTCGACGTCGTCGCGACGCACGGCGGCCTGGTGAACAAGTTCGAGGGCGACGCCGCTCTGTGCATCTTCGGCGCACCGTTGGTGCTGCCGAATCCCGCGGCGAGTGCGTTGGCCGCCGCTCGCGAGATGTCGCAGCGCCTCAAGGCCGAGGTGCCGGACCTGGACGCCGGCATCGGCGTCTCGCAGGGCCTCGTGATCGCCGGCAACATCGGGTCCGCCCAGCGGCTGGAGTACACCGTGATCGGTGACCCGGTCAACGAGGCCGCACGGCTGACCGAGCAGGCGAAGGAGCGTCCGGAGCGGGTCGTCGCATCGCAGCGGATCGTCGACCGCGCCTCGTCAGGGGAGCGGGATCGCTGGCTGATGCTCGAGCCGCTGCTGCTCCGCGGTCGCCTGGAACCGACGACCCTCGCCGTCCCCCGGTAAACAACTGGGAGGAGGGTCAGCCGAGGAGGTTGCTGAGGAAGGTCCCGAGGGAGTTGTTTTCGTGCGGGGTGGGGGACGGGGACGGCTTCGCGGGCGACCGGTCCGGCTTGGGACTGGCCGACGCGCTGGGCTCGGCGCCGTCCGGCGAGGGCTCCGCGGTCCTGCGGCTGCGGGAGACCGCAGCCGAACCCTCGGCCACCGGACTCGGTGCCGTGGTCGGGGTCTGGTCGCTCGTGCCCAGGGTCGGTGCTGCTTCGCCAGCCGGGACGCGGGGCAGCGCAGCCACCGACGGCGACGGCTGGACCGTGTCGGCGTTGGCGAAGGTGACCACGGTGGCGGCCGCGACGGTCGTCATGACCGTGGCAGCAGTGAACTTGATGACCTGCGAGATGGGCACGTCGGTCCTTCCGGGAAAGGGGGGCTCGACATCGCTCACCACCGTAGCCGCTCGATCCAGTGAGGTCACATCCGTGGTGGCGGCCGCCAAGCCACGGCGAGCATCGCGATCGAGCTGACGATCCCGGCCGCCGCTGCACCCAGGCCCCAGGCGAGGCCGTCGATCCGGCCGTCGAACAGGACGTGGTCGAGCGACCACCGTCCGGGTCCCAGGATGGTGAGCACGGTCAGTGCGATGGCGACGAGGGTCACGAACTCGTAGCCCTCCTTGAGCACGAAGAACCCGTTGTAGCGGTGCACGGTGACGAACGCGGTGGTCATGACTCCCACCCCGGCGGCTGCCGCGGCCGGGACGAACAGGCCGGCGATGAGCGCGAGGCCGGCGGCGATCTCCATGTAGCTCGAGATCATCGCGTGCACCCGAGCGGGACGCAGGCCGAGACCGGCGAACCAGCGCGTCGTTCCGGCCAGTCCGCCCTTGCCGAAGCCGTGGTTCCATCCGTGCATCACGAAGATGATCCCCAGCCACAGGCGGAGGACCAGCATGGTGACATCGGCGTCCGTCATCGGGCGTTCCCTTCAACTGGGTAAGTTGGCACGAGCATGTCAGAGGAGTCAGCATGGTGAACGAGGGTCTCCCCGGGTCCCTCCTGGTCGTCGGTGCCGGACTCGCGGGTTGGCGCACCGCCAAGGAGGCCCGCAAGCTCGGTTTCGAGGGGCCGATCACCGTTCTGGGTGACGAGGTCTCCCTGCCGTACGACCGGCCACCGCTGTCGAAGCAGGTCCTGTCCGGCGACCGCGAACCGTCGTCGGCGCTCCTCACCGATGCCGACGAGGTCGCCACCCTCGACATCGACCTGCGTCGCGGGGTCCGGGTCGCGTCGGTCGTGGCGGGATCGGCCGAGACCTCCGACGGCGAGCGGTTCGAGGCCGACGCCGTGGTCATCGCCACCGGGTCGCGTGCCGCCGTCCCCGGCCTCGTCGCCGACCAACCGGCGGTTCGATTCCTTCGGCGGATGGACGACTCCGTCTCACTCCTGGCTGACCTCGAACGGCGAGCCTCGGTCCTGGTGCTGGGTGGTGGGTTCATCGGCGCCGAGGTGGCTGCCGCTGCTCGGGCCCACGGCGCCGAGGTCACCATCGTCGAGGCCATGCCCACGCTGCTCGGTCCGCTGGGCGAAGACATCGGTCGTGTCGTCCAACAGCGTCACGAGGACATCGGGGTCGTGGTGCACGCCGGTGTCCCGGTGTCCTCGGTCGACGCGCGGGGCGACGAGGTCACCGTCGGGCTCGCCGACGGGCGGGTTCTCACCGGCGACGTCGTGGTCGCCGGGTTCGGAGCCCGTCTCAACACCGAGGCGCTCGGTGGGCTCGCCGCAGCGGACGGCGTCCATTGCGACTCCCGGGGCCGGGTCGAGGGCCAACCGGGCCTGTACGCGGTCGGCGACGTCTCGGCCTGGCTCGACCCGATGTCCGGCCGGCACGTGCGCCGTGAGCACTGGGCATCGGCCGGCGAGCAGGCAAGCATCGCCGCGCACACGATCGTGGGGCTCGACCCGGGCCGGTTCCTGACGTCCCCGCCGTACTTCTGGACGGACCAGCCGGGCCTGAAGGTCCAGCTGCTCGGCCGGCCCGAGCTGGCCGACCGGCAGGGCTGGCTCGACCTCGACGACGCCGACGAGCACTCCGCCTACGGATGGCACCGCGGCGACGAGCTGGTGGCCGCGGCCGTGCTCGGTCAGCCTCGGCTCCTCGCCCGATTCCGCAAGCAGCTGGTCGCCAACGCCACCACGTCCCACGAAGCATGATGACAACCCGCCAACGAAAGGGCATGCCATGAAGGTCGGAGTCGACAACAGCGTCTGCGAGGCCCACGCGATGTGCGCGTCCATGTCGGAGTTCTTCACTCTCGACGACGACGGCTACAACAACATCGGTCCGGCCAAGGAGGTCCCCGCCGGCATGGAGGACGAGGTGCGGCGCGGCATCGAGGCCTGCCCGGTCACCGCGTTGTCCGAGGTCGCCGAGGACTGAGCGCCGCGGCCCGCCCCTCAGACGACGTCGGTGAAGGTGGGCGTGCGCTTGTCGTTGAACGCCGCGGTGCCCTCGGCGAAGTCGGCCGAGGCCAGCAGGCCGAGCTGGTTCTCGCGCTCCCGCGCGAAGGCCGCATCGAGAGCTCCCAGGGTCGCGGTGTTGATCGCCTCCTTCGTGCGGGCGTAGCTGACCATCGGGCCGACGCGGAGCGCGGCGATGACGGCCTCCACGTCGTCGTCGAACGTCTCCTGGTCGAAGACGTGGGAGACCAACCCGACCGACTCGGCTTCGACAGCAGTCAACCGCTCGGCGAGCAGCGCCATCCGCATCGCCTTGGCGCGGCCGGTCGACGCCGCGACCAGCGCCGTGGCGCCCCCGTCGGGCATCAGGCCGATCTTCGCGAAGGCCAGCATGAAGAACGCCTTCGAGCTGGCCAGGACGAGGTCGGCGGACAGTGCCATCGACACGCCGACACCGGCACACGGCCCCTGCACGACGCTGACCACGGGGCGAGGCACGTCACGGACAGCGGCGACGAATCGGCTGGCTCCGTCGAGCGTCGCGGCCGTTCCCTCCGGAACGACTGGCTCGCCGGAGGTGTCGTCGGCGGGGGGAGTGGCGATGTTCGCGCCGGAGCAGAACGCCCGACCCGCCCCGGAGACGACGATGACCCGAACCTCCGGCTGCGATGCGGCGGCCTCCACGATGTCGGCCATGTCCTCGAGGACGTCGGCCGTGACCGAGTTGAGGGAATCGGGGCGGTTCATCTGGATGCGGAGCGCTCCGTCGTCGAGGGTCACGCGGACCTCGTCGCCGGACCGGGTCCCGGTGCTGCTCGTCATGCTCGATCCACTCCTGCTCGGTGTCGACACTCTCGATAGGTTACTGAGCGTTGCCCCGAGCATCACGCCGCACACCCCGCCGCGCGGCTCCAGCGATCAAGAAGGAACGTCAGCATGGACATCAGCACCCACGTCGCCCTCGTCACCGGTGGAGCGTCCGGCCTCGGCCGCGCCACGGTCGAGAACTTCGCGCAAGCGGGCGCACGCGTCGTCATCGTCGACCTGCCCGGCTCGCCCGGCGAGCAGGTTGCTGCCGACCTCGGCGACGCGGTGCGATTCGCCCCGGCCGACGTGCGCGACCCGGAAGCGGTGTCGGCCGCGCTGGACGTCGCCGGCGAGCTCGGCGACCTCCGCGTCGTGGCGAACTGTGCCGGTGTCGGCGACGCGGTCAAGACAGTCGGCAAGCGTGGTCCGCATGCCCTGGACGCCTTCCAGCGAGTCATCGAGATCAACCTGATCGGAACCTTCAACGTCATCCGGCTCGCCGCGGAGCGCATGACCCGGCTCGACCTCGTCGGCGAAGAGCGTGGCGTCATCATCAACACCGCCTCGATCGCCGCCTTCGACGGGCAGATCGGCCAGGCTGCCTACTCCGCGTCCAAGGGCGGAATCGTGGGCATGACGTTGCCGATCGCCCGCGATCTCGCTTCCTCGGGCGTGCGCGTCGTGACGATCGCGCCGGGGCTGTTCCACACGCCGCTGTTCGCGACGCTGCCTGCTGAGGCCATCGACTCGCTCGGCGCACAGGTGCCACACCCCAGCCGCCTCGGCGATCCCCCCGAGTTCGCGATGCTCGCTGCCCACATCGTCGAGAACCCGATGCTCAACGGAGAGACCATCCGCCTCGACGGCGCCATCCGGATGGCGCCGCGCTGACCGATCGATCGTGCCTGAGGCACAAGTTCCTACCGTTCGGTAGGATTTCTTCCAGCATCGTCGAGGTTCGCGCGCCTCGACCGGAAGGAGTCCTTGTGTCGACGACCCAGGCACCGCCCATGTCCTACGAGGACTGGGGGGTCGCATTCTTCGAGCACGCCGTCAGTGATGGCCGCATCCTGGGCGGAATCTCCGGTCTGGCCGGCGAACCGATCGAGTTCGGCCCGCTCAAGGTCGGGCCGGGCCGCATCGCCAGCGTCGTTGCCCATGGGCGCGTCGGGCAGCCGGTGGCCGAGCAGATCGGCACGTATCCCGTCCAGTTCCTCGTCCGGCTGCCGGTGCACGTCGAGTTCGAGCTGCACCTGGCGATGGACACCCACCACTACACGGCCGACCTCGAGGTCCCCCTCGTGTTGACGGCGGTGGCGGTTCCTCCGCTCACGGTCCACATCGAGGTGAAGGCCCCGGAGAGCAAGGAGATCGGGATCGAGCTGACCGCCGGCACGCTGCGGGCCTCGGTGGTCAAGGAGGTCGCCGACATCAAGGGCGAGGTCCGGCGGTTCGTGGCCAAGTACGTGGCCCGTGAGGTGGACAAGCCACACATCGCGAAGGCGCGGACGATCGACGTCCTCGCGCTGATCGGCGACGTCTGGACCGGGATCGAGCCTTCCGCGTCCTCACATTGACCTCCTGCCGGCTCCTCGACTCGCGAGGAGGTCGGATCCGGCCCACGATGGGCTGGAGGGCGCGACCCGGCGCCCTGCGTAGGAGGTCAGCATGAGCGAGACGCCACAGGAGAACGAACCAGCCGCCGGCCAGGAGGTCGACGCCGAGGACGCAGGTGTGCCGGACGACTCGGCGGGCCCCGACGTTCCCGAGGAGCCACAGCACAGCGAGGGCACGGACGTCCCGAACAACCCGACCGCCGAGCAGCCCGAGGGCACCGAGGGCGTCGAGGGAGCCGATACCGGCGATGACGATGACGATGACGGCGGCGACGACGACAAGGACGACAGCGACTCCGGCGCCGCCGACAGCATCGGCGCCCCCACCAAACCGGCCGAACCAGCCTGAGAGGAGCACGCACCATGCCGGAGCAGGACCGGTCGTCCATCAAGGACGAGAAGCTGTACGAGACGTTGCGCGACGACGGCAACTCCAAGGAGAAGTCGGCCCGCATCGCCAACGCGGCCGCGGCCGAGGGGGAGTCGACCGTCGCGAGCCGCGGCGGTGAGTCCGGTTCCTACGAGGACTGGACCGTCGACGAGCTGCGGGAGCGCGCCAGTGAGCTCGGGCTCAGCGGCTACTCCGACAAGACGAAGGACGAGCTCATCGAGGCGTTGCGACGCCACTGACCGGACGGCCGCTGGTTGACTGGGCCGATGGTGATCGACCTGCCCGAGGGCCTCACAGCACGCCCGCTCGTCGCCGGCGACCTCGATGCCGTGGTTGCGCTGATGCGTCGAGCCGAGACCGAGCTCTACGGTGAACCGTTCGTCGACCGCGCGGACATCGCGTCGGAGTGGGAGAGCCCGGACACTGTGCCGGAGCAGCATCTGCGCGCCGTCTTCGACGGCCGATCCCTCGTGGCGTGTGCGTCCGTGGCGCGGGAGATCGCCGTCGTCGCTGTCGACCCGGACCACACCGGTCGCGGCATCGGCAGCGCGATCACCGGGTGGACGGAGCAGTCCCAGGCCGCTGGGGGTCGTGAGGTCGCACGACAACTCGTCCCGGAGCCGGACCGTGCCGCCGCTGTCCTGCTGACCGAGCGGGGATACCGCCCGGCCTGGACCGGGTGGGTGCTGGGGCTGGACGTCGGGGACGCCATCGCCCACCGTCGTCTGCCCGACGGCATCGGGGTCCGTGCGTTCGCGATGGCCGACGCCGAAGCGGCCCACGGCGTCATCGAGGACGCGTTCGCGGAGTGGATCACCCGCGACCGGTCGACGCTCGAGGCCTGGTCGGTCGAGAACCTGCAACGGGAGGGCGGTGACCCCGAGCACCACGTCGTGGCCACGCACGACGGTGACGTCGTCGGGGTGAGCGTGGTCCACGACAGCGACGACGCCTCATGGGTGCACCAGCTCGCGGTCCGACGCGACCATCGCGGGCTCGGCATCGCGCAGGAGCTGCTCGCCGTGTCCTTCGAGGCCTCGCGGGGTCGAGGTCGGCCGAGGGCGATGCTCGGCACCGACAGCCGCACCGGGGCGCTCGGCCTCTACGAGCGGCTCGGCATGCGCGCGTTGGCCACGTTCCGGGTGTGGGAGAAGCCGCTCAGTCCCAGCGGCCGCGACGCGACTTCTTGACGTCACCGCGACGACGCTTGCTGGTGAGCCGGCGTTCGACCGATCCGCGGGTGGGGCGAGTCGCCCGTCGCGGCTTGGGCGGCACGATCGCCTGGGTGATGAGCTCCTCGAGCCGGACGCGAGCGGCCTCGCGGTTGCGGTGCTGGGATCGATAGCTCGACGACACCACCGTGATCGTCCCGTCCACCAGCCGGGACCGCAGCCGTTGGGCTGCGAGTGCCTTCTGGGCCGCGGTGAGCGCCGTGGTGTCGGCCAGCGACCAGGTCAGCTCCACCCGGGTGTCGGTGGTGTTGACGTGCTGGCCACCGGCGCCCGAGGAACGAGAGAACCGCCAGCCCAGCTCGCTCTCGGGCAGGCGGCGTCGGCCGCTGTGCGTCATCGTCCGCCTGGATGGGGGTCCATCAGCGTGCTCGTCGACATCAACACGGTGGGAGCGGTCAGCCCCCGCGGGACACGTAGTTGTTGAGCTGGTCGCGCTCGAACTCGAGCTGGTCCATGCGCTGCTTGACGGCATCACCGATGCTCAGCACCCCCACCAGGGTTCCGTCGTCGAGCACCGGCACGTGGCGGATGCGGTGCTCGGTCATGATCGACATCAGGGTCCCGAACGAGTCCTCCGGCGCGCACACCCGGACGTCGGTGGTCATGATCTCTTGGACCCTCACCTCGTTCGGCTGGTCGAAGCGGCGGATCTTGCGCACCACGTCTCGCTCGGAGACGATCCCGAGCAGCGTGTTGCCGTCGTCGCTGACCACGAGCGCGCCGACGTTGTGCTCGGCCAGCGCGTCGAGCAGCTCGGCCATGGTGGCCTCGGGACCGATCGTGAAGACCGTTCCGGAACCCTTGGACGTCAGGACATCGCTCACGCGCATGTGGTCACCCTTCTGATCGTTGTCTCGACTCTATCGCCGTGCGCCGACCGCGTCACCGGCCTGGCCAGAACGAATCAGGGCGCGTCGGGATCGCCCCAGGAACGGGAGAAGTCGAGGGTGCGGACGTTGTCGTCGGTGAGGACGGACCCGTCGCCGACCACATCCTCCGGCTCGTCGTCCCAGGAGGCGTCCGGTGGGCCGTCGTCCGGGAAGTGCCCGAGGTAGGCCATCGCCGCGTCGTGCAGCCGACCGTTCGTGGCCAGGGCGTTCGGACCCCACGGGCCCGGCTGCCCGGCGAGGCTGGTGAAGCGGCCGCCGGCCTCGGTGACGATGACGTCGAGGGCCGCCATGTCCCACAGCTTGAGCTCAGGCTCGGCCGCGATGTCGACCGCGCCCTCGGCGAGCAGCATGTACGACCAGAAGTCGCCGTAACCGCGGGTGCGCCAGCACCGGTGCATCAGCGCCGCGAATCCCTCGGCCTTGCCGATCTCCTCCCAGCTCTCCGCGGAGCTGTAGGACAACGAGGCGGCGTCGAGATCGGTCACCTGCGAGACGTGGATCTCGCGGGCCTGCATGAGCGACTTCCCGGTGAAGGCGCCGCCGCCCTTGGAGGCCCACCAGCGGCGACCGAGGGCCGGTGCGGACACGCATCCGACCACGATCTGGCCGGCCTCCTCGAGGGCGATGAGCGTGGCCCAGACCGGGACGCCGCGAACGAAGTTGGAGGTGCCGTCGATGGGGTCGATGATCCAGCGTCGTTCGTGCGACCCCGCCGACCCCACGACCTCGCCCTTCTCCTCGCCGAGAACGTCGTCGCGCGTGCGGGCGGACCTGAGCTGTCGACGGATCACGTCCTCGACGGCTTCGTCGGACTCGGTCACGTAGGTCAGGTCGGGCTTCGTCGAGACCTGCAGGTCGATCGCACCGAAGCGGTCCATCGAGAGGTTGTCGGCGTTGTCGGCCAGCACGTGCGCCAGCCGGACGTCGTCGTTCCACGAGTGGGCCATGCGGTTAGGGTACGGTGAAATCGAGCTCGACCCACGTTCATTCCTCGGCGGAGGTTCCAGTGTTCGCATCGGTGCTCGGTTCCTTCAACGGCATCCCCATCCATGCGCTCGTCGTGCATGCCGCGGTGGTGCTCACCCCGCTCGCAGCCCTGCTGGGTGTCGCCTTCGTGCGGCCCGCCTGGCGGATGCCGCTGCGGTGGCCGCTCGTCGCCGTGACGGCGCTCTCGGTGGTCACCGTCTTCGTCGCTCGTGAGAGTGGAGAGGTGCTCAAGGACGCACTCGGCGACCAGATCAAGGGCAACGTCACGGGGGAAGCCGTCGACCGCCATCAAGAGCTGGCCGACCGACTGTGGATCTGGCTGCTGGTCCTGCTCGCCGTCGCGGTCGTCGTCGCGCTCGTCCTGCCGCGGCTCACCAGTCCGCTGACCCGGGGCGGCGTGGCGGCCATCGTTGCCGCACTGGCCCTCGTCGTCACTGTTCTGGTCGTGCAGACCGGCGAGGCCGGCTCGAAGGCCGTGTGGAACCCGGACGGGTCGGTCGACTACTCCGGCGGGTAGCTCGGCCCGGTCAGTCGGAGGTGTCGCGGCTGGCCAGGATGCGTCGGAACGACTCGACCCGGTCGGCCCGTAGCCGACCGTCGGCCACGGCGACGTCGAGGGCGCACTCCGGTTCGGTCGGGGCGTGCGTGCAGCCGCGAGGACAGTCGTCGCTGACCTCGTCGAGGTCGGGGAACGCAGTGATGACGTTCGCCACGTCGACGTGTGCCAACCCGAAGGAGCGGAACCCGGGGGTGTCGATGATCCACCCACCACCGGGCAGCTCCAGGACCATCGCGGAGGTCGAGGTCTGCCGGCCACGACCGGTGACGGCGTTGACGTGGCTGGTCGCTCGGTCCGCGTCGGGCACCAGTGCGTTGACCAAGGTCGACTTGCCCACGCCGCTGTGCCCGACGAGGACGCTGGTGCGGTCGCGGAGGACGGATCGGAGCTCGTCGAGGTCTCCGTCGCGACGCGTGACCACGGTGCGGACGTCGAGCGGCTCGAGGAGGGCGACGACGCCGTCGGCCGGCGCCAGGTCGGACTTGGTGAGGCACACGACGGGGTCCATGCCGGCGTCGAACGCGGCCACGAGACACCGGTCGACGAGGGCCAGTCGCATCGGCGGGTCGGCGAGGGCGGACACCACGACGAGCTGGTCGGCGTTGGCGACCACCACGCGCTCGATCGGGTCGTCGTCGTCGGCCGTGCGCCGCAGCAGCGTGCGGCGGGGGAGCACCTCGACGATGCGGGCCAGCGAGCCGTCGTCGCCGCTGACGTCGCCCACGACGCGGACCTCGTCGCCGACGACCACCCCCTTCCGGCCCAAGGGGCGCGACTTCATGGCGGTGACGACGTGACCCTCGTCCAGCACGACGGTGTACCGGCCGCGGTCGATGGTGATGACGCGGGCGACGGCGGCGTCGTCATAGTTCGGGCGGTCCTTCGTGCGCGGGCGCGAGCGGCGGCGTGGCCGCTCGAACGGGGCGTGCTCGTCGTCGTCGTCCCTCACGTGACCAGCTGCTCCCACGCCGCGGCGAAGCCGACATAGGTCTTGGCCGTGGTGCCGATGTCGACGACCGTCAGGCCCGGCACCCGCAGGCCGAGCACGGCAGCCGCCTGGGCCATCCGGTGGTCGTCGTACGTCTCGACCACGTCGGCGTGCAGGGGCCGAGGCCGGATGAGCAGACCGTCGTCGAGCTCGACGACGTCACCGCCGAGTCGGTTGATCTCGGTGGCGAGCGCGGTGAGCCGGTCGGTCTCATGGCCCCGGAGGTGGGCGATGCCGGTGAGCCGGGACTCTCCGTCGGCCAGCGCAGCCATGGCGGCGACGACCGGGGTGAGCTCACCGACGTCGTGCAGGTCGAGCTCGGCGCCGGTCAGGACGGAGCCCGCGGTGAAGACCATGTCGGCACCGTCGCGCTCGGCCCGCCCGCCGAATGCGGCCGCGATCGAGCGCCAGGCGTCGCCGGCCTGCTCGGTGTGCTCGGGCCACCGGTCGATGCGCACCGAGCCTCCCGTCACGAGTGCCGCGGCCACGAACGGTCCGGCGTTGGAGAGGTCGGGCTCGACCTCGGCGTCGAGGGCCGCGATGGGTCCGGGTCGGACCCTCCAGCGCGCCGACCCACCGGCCGCCGGGGTGTCGACCTCGACGCCGCGACGGCGCAGCTCGGCCACCGTCATGTCGACGTGGGGCTGGGACGGCAGGGAGCTGCCGGTGTGCTCGAGCTCGAGTCCGCGGACGAATCGCGGGGCCGCCAGCAACAGGGCCGAGACGAACTGGCTGGAGTCGGACGCATCGATCTGCAGCGCCCCGCCGTCGACCTGGCCCGTGCCGTGCACGGTGAAGGGGAGGGAGGACCGGCCGGCGTCGTCGATCTCGACGCCGAGCGAGCGCAACGCCGTGATCGTGGTGGACATCGGACGCTCGCGGGCTCTGGGGTCACCGTCGAGGGTCACCGACGCCGCGGTCAGAGCGGCGACCGCCGGCACGAACCGCATGACCGTGCCGGCGAGGCCGCAGTCGACGGTCCGGTCGCCGGAGACCACGGCCGGGAGGGGAGTGACGGTCCAGGCGTCGTCAGATCGATGGATCGACGCACCGAGGGACTCCATCGCGGCGGCCATCAAGGCGGTGTCGCGAGAGTCGAGCGGATGGATCAGCGCTGAGGGGCCGTCGCCGAGCGCCGCGAGCACGAGCAGGCGGTTCGTGAGGGACTTCGATCCGGGCACCTGGACGCGACCATGCACCGGCGTGGCGCGCTGCGGCGCGGGCCACGGCTCGGCCGACCGGGTCCGGGGGGCGTTCATCGCGCTCACTCTAGCGAGGCGCCGGCCCCGGGAGGCTCAGCCGCGGAGGTGGCCGATGCCCTCGTGGACCTTGTCCTTGGCCTCCACGACGCGGTCCTTGGCACGCCGGCCGATGAACTTCTTGTGCGGGTCCGGGTCGAGCGTGGCCATCAGCAGCCCGCCCATCATCGACAGGTTCTTGAGGAAGTGCACCATCTGGTTCTTGCGTGCGGCCGGGTCCGTCTGGTTCCAGAACTGGTGACTGGCGGCCGTGGTCGGCACCAGCGTGCCGGCGAGGAGGAAGGCCGACGTGCGCGGGACGTGTCCGGTGGCGAGGGCGGTGGCCGCGGCCACGTGGAAGGCGCCGGTCGCTCGCACGAGATTCGTCGGGGTGACGGTGACGTTGGGCGCGGTCTTCTGCAGGAAGTCGGCCACGGGCTGGGCTCGCGGGGCCATCGTCTTGGCGTTGCGGATGGCGTTCACACCTCCGTACACGAACATCGACGAGAGCAGAGGGCGCGCGACGGTGCGAAGGACGGTCATGTCCTCATTCTGTCCACGGCCCGGTCGCCAGCACAAACGGTGGGCCGTGAGAGGGCTGTGGCAGGCTGGATTCCATGTGCGGTCGCTATGCCACCACCCAGACGTCCGCCTCGCTCAACGACGCGTTCGGCGCGAAGCTGGCTGATTCCTTCGTAGAGCTCGAGCCCGACTACAACCTGGCCCCCACCAAGCTCGCGCCCATCGTCATCGCCCGGCCGGATCCTGACGACGGACCGGCGACGCGCGAGCTGCTCACCGCCAAGTGGGGTCTGGTGCCCAGCTGGGCCAAGGACCCGTCCATCGGCAACCGGATGATCAACGCTCGCAGCGAGACGGTCGCCGAGAAGCCGGCGTTCAAGAAGGCCTTCGGCAAGCGACGGGCCGTCATCCCCGCCGACGGGTACTACGAGTGGTACGCGGGGGAGGGCGATCCGGACCAGCCGAAGAAGAAGGCACCGAAGCAGCCGTTCTACATCACGCCCAAGGACCGCTCGGTGCTGGCGATGGCCGGCCTCTACGAGTTCTGGCGCGACGAGGACGCCGAGGAGTGGCTCATCACCTTCACGATCCTCACCACCACCGCGGCCGACGATCTCGGCCACCTCCACGACCGCATGCCGCTCATGCTCGAGCCCGGCGACGTCGAGGCCTGGCTCGATCCCGCTCCGCACCCGAGCGAGGAGCTGTTGTCGCTGCTCGTCCCGGCCGCGCCCGGACGCCTCGATGCCTGGCCGGTCTCCACCGCCGTCAACAACGTCCGCAACAACGGGCCCGAGCTCCGCGATCCGCTTCCGCCGGAATAGCCGGGGGGTCGGCACGGTTCTGCTCTGATGAAGGAGGTGCCATGCAGGCATGCGCTGAACGCCCGTCGGTGACTCGGTCTCCGGTCGGCGACCGTCCGAAGCCCGGAGTAGGGTTGATGACAATGACTGACACCCCGGCCAGCCTCGGCACGCCCGACGTCGAGCCCGAAACCGTCGACCTCGACACCGAGACGCCCGAGCAGCGGCAGGCCCGGTTCGAGGCCGACGCGCTGCCCTTCCTCGACCAGCTCTACTCCGCCGGCCTGCGCATGACTCGCAGCCCGCAGGACGCCGAGGACCTCGTCCAGGAGACCTTCGCCAAGGCGTTCAGCGCCTTCCACCAGTTCACGCCCGGCACCAACCTCAAGGCGTGGCTGTACCGGATCCTCACCAACACGTACATCAACTCCTACCGCAAGAAGCAGCGGCAGCCCCAGCAGATCACCGACGAGATCGAGGACTGGCAGATCGCTGCCGCGGAGTCGCACTCCTCCTCCGGTCTCAAGTCCGCCGAGATGGTGGCGCTGGAGCACCTGCCCGACAGCGACGTCAAGGACGCCCTCCAGGCGCTCCCCGAGGACTTCCGGTACGCCGTGTACCTCGCCGATGTCGAGGGATTTCCGTACAAGGAGATCGCGGAGATCATGGACACGCCGATCGGCACCGTCATGTCCCGCCTGCACCGCGGTCGCCGGATGCTGCGCGAGCTGCTCTCCGACTACGCCCGCGATCGCGGCATGGCTGCCACGGGGGCAGGTGACAAGCCATGAGCTGCGACAACTGCGAGACGGCACTGCAGAATCTCTACCTCTTCATCGACGAGGAGATCGATACCGCGAGCAGCGCCGAGATCCAGGCCCACATCGACCACTGCTCCGACTGCCTGACCGAGTACGACCTCGAACGCGTGGTCAAGGCCCTCGTCTCCCGGTCGTGCGCCGAAGTCGCCCCGGAGCCGCTGCGAGCCAAGGTCCTGTACTCGATTCGCTCGGTGCAGGTCCAGATCACCGAGACCCGCACCCAGACGTGAACGAACCCCCGTCGATGACGGGGGTTCGTCGTTTCAGGTTCGGTGTGGCGCGCTCACGCGTTGGGGCGCTTGCCGTGGTTCGCGTTCTTCTTGCGACGCGCGCGGCGCTTGCGACCGGTCTTTCCCATGGCTACTCCTCCCGTGGCGTCGTCGATTCGACGGCCTAGTCTTCCACACCGCTGACGCGCTGCATGAACCGAGCGCGGTCGACGACGACCTTCTGGACCTCCCCGGAGCCGAGCAGCTTCCCGTCGCTGTCGTGCGCGACGACCCGAAAGCGCACCAGACGGCCGTCGCGGTGGGCGATGGTGGCGGTGGCGCTGACCTCGGAGCCCACCGCGGCGGCGGCCAGGTGCTCGAGGTCCACACGGGTCCCCACCACGGCGTCGGTGTCGGGGACATCGAGTGCGCCACAGGTCGCGGCTTCACACCAGGCGAGCAGACGCGGAGTCGCGAGAACAGGGAGGTCACCACTGCCCAGCGCGAGCGCCGTGTCGTCCGCGGTGACAGTGCGGACGACGGTGTGCGAAGGGGGCGGTGCCGGGGAGGTGCCGGGCTGAGGGGGGTCGGTCATGGCACAGCCTTGCACGGCGGCCCGTTGTTGCGCCCAGTCGTGAGTGCCACCGCTCCGGACGTGGTCAGTCCGTCGCGCCTGCGGACCCGTGCAGGTCGAGCGCGAAGGCCCACAGCAGGACTTCGGGAAAGGGGTGCCAGTCCAGCTCGGGCCGGCGGACGAAGCCGCGCGTCGCGTACAGCCGATGGGCCGGCGTCATCTCGGGCAGCGAGGAGAGCACGATCTGCGAGAGCCCGGCTCGACGGGCCTCGGCGAGGCACCAGTCGGTCAGCGCGGCGCCGACGCCCCGGCCGCGCGCAGCCGGCGAGACGCTGAGCGTGCGGATCTCGCCCTGCTCGTCGCGAGTCGCGAGCTCTCGGAACGGCGAGCCGGGCGGACACCATGTGACCGTGCCGAGCAGCTCGTCATCGCGGGAGACTGCCACCATGAGCACGCCGTCGCGCGCCCTGGTCGCGCCGTCCGCGAGCCAGCTCCCGTAGGCGTGATCGAACGTTCCATCGGGAAGGGTGAGGTAGCCGTTGGCGTCATACCCCTCGACCGTGAGTGCACCGACTGCGTCCACCTCGTGGAGCCGGGCGGTGCGGATCAGGACGTCAGACACCGGTGGTGGCGCGCGGATACATCGCGGTGACGTCGGTGATGACGTTGACCAGGTAGGGGACGCCGGACGCGAAGGCGCGGTCGAGTGCCGGACCGATCTCGCGCGGGTCGGTGACCATCTCGCCGCCGCCGCCGAGAGCGGTGACGACCTGGTCGTAGCGGGTGTTGGGCGCGAGGTCGGCAGCGACGTCGTAGCCGTACAGGAAGTTCATCGGGCCCTTCTCCAGCCCCCACGCGGAGTTGTTCCCGACCACCATGACGACGGGCAGGTTGTGCCGTACGAGCGTGTCGACGTCGATCAGCGACATCCCGGCCGCGCCGTCGCCGTAGAGCAGCACGACCTGGCTCGACGGTCGGGTGATGCGGGCCGCGATCGCCGCGCCCATCCCGGCGCCGAGGCAGCCGTACGGGCCGGGGTCGAGCCAGCCGCCCGGTCGCTGCGGCTCGACGAACTTGCCTGCGAACGAGACGAAGTCACCGCCGTCGCCGATGACGATGGCATCGTCGGCCAGACGCGGCAGCAGCTCTCCGTAGATGCGGGCCGGGTGCACTGGATCGGCCTCGGCCTGCAACAGCTCGGCATCACGTTCGATCGCGGCCTTGACGCCCGCCTGGAGGTCACCGAGCCAGCTGCTCCAGTCGGCACGGCCGCCGCTGCGACCCTGCACGGTCGCGAGGACGCCGTCGAAGCAGGACGCGAGGTGGCCGGAGGCCGACGCGGCGAGCTCGGCATGGGTGGAGACCTGGCCGGGGGAGTCGGCGATGTGCACGGTCCGCGCGACGGGGGCGTCGTCCTTGCCGCCGAACACGCCGAAGCCGAGCCTGAAGTCGAGCGGCGTGCCCACGACGATCGCGAGGTCGCAGTGGCCGAGGGCGTGCGAGCGGGCCTTGGTGACCAGCTGAGGGTGGCCGCCGGGCACGATGCCGCGACCCATGCCGTTCGCGATGATCGGGATCCCGGACTCCTCCACGAAGCGGAGCGCGGCCTCCTCCGCCCCGTCAGCCCATACGTCCGTGCCCAGGATGAGCACCGGGCGGGTCGACGTCGCGAGGAGATCGGCAACCCGGGCCAGGTCGGCCGGGTCGGGCTCGATCCGTGCGGTCGTGTTGCCGGCCGACGGCGCACCCAGCGCCGCGCTGTTGAAGAACTCGTCCAACGGGATGTCGACGAACGTGGGTCCGCGGTGTGACGAACCGGCCAGGGTGAACGCCTCGTCGACCGTGGGGGCGATGTCCGCGACGGTGTTCGCCGTCGTCGCCGACTTCGTGATCGACTCGAAGATCGGCGGGTGGTCGAGCTCCTGCAGCGTGCCGCTTCCCCAGCGGGCGGCGGGCGCGCGGCCGCCGACGACCACGAGGGGGGATCCGGAGAAGCTCGCCTGGGCCACCGGGCTGACGCCGTTCGTGACGCCGGGCCCCGCGGTCAGCACCGCGAGCCCGGGGGTCCGGGTCAGCTTGCCGACGGCCTCGGCCGCGAACACGGCGGTGGGCTCGTGCCGGACGTCGATGATCGGCATCGGGGGATCGGCGTGCACTGCGGCGTCGTACATCGGGAAGACGTGGGCGCCGGAGAGCGTGAACATCGTCGAGACCCCGTGCGCTCGGGCGACGTCGAACGCGTGCACCCCGCCGTGCGCGGGCTGGGCATCGTCACTCTGCGGGGTCGCGGTGTCGTCCGGGGTCGTCTGCTCGGTCATGTCGGCACCTTACCGACGGGGTCGGCGACGCTCGTCACTCGATCGGCAGGGCTCGCGTGGTCGGCCGGTACAACCACGGGCTCTCGGCCCGGATCTGGTCGAGCACCGCGAGGAGGAGGTCGGCCCGGTGCGCCGGCTGCTCGGCGAAGAGCTCGGCGTCGCTGCGGAGGTCGGCCCGGCCCTGCACGCCGAGCGCGAGCTGCAGGTGCAGGGCACGCAGGAACGACGAGGTGTTGCCGGCGGCCGGCGACGGCCACTCCGCCTCGAGGTGGCCGCGGGTCCGCGGCGGCTGGATGCCCTCGCCGAGGCGGTTCAGCCAGGGCTCCACGATCTTCGGGTCGAGCGCATTGCGGTGCAGGAGGGTCATCACGGCGTAGGCGAGGCGGTCGTCCTCGCCGTGGCGCCAGATGTAGGCGGTGGGGGTGAGCACCCGGTCGGCGATGACGTCGAGGAGCACGGTGAGCTCGAGCCTGCCGAAGTGGCGCGAGCGGGCCAGCGCCGCCAGCAGGTCGGCTCCGTGCGCGATGGCATGGGCCCATCCCTGCTCGGGAAGCCAGCCGCGGTGATCCTGCTCGCGCACGTACCAGCTGGTGGCCCGGTCGCCCCAGTCGAGGACCGTCGACTCCGACATCAGGTTCGCGTTGTTGTCGCGGCCGATGATCTCGGCCAGCATCAGTGCGCTGTAGCTGCGTCGGATGACCGAGACGTCACCGTCGTGCCCGAGCCCGTAGCGCAGGCCCGGAATGATGCCGTCGCCGAGACCGGAGAGCAGGTCGTCGTAGACGCCCTGGGTGACCCAGGTGGTGAGGAGCGGGTACGCGAGGTCCTCGCGGAGCCGGGGATTCGGGTGGCCGAGCATCTCGACGAGCTCGACGGTGAGCTCGTCCAAGGAGCGATCGGCCGGGACCTCGCGGCCGGACTGCATCACGGCCATCCAGTACGCCTCAGACACCTGATCCATCGTGCCAGACGCATGGCGTGCGGTCCTGTCGGCCTACGCTGATCCCGTGCCCACCCTGGACGACATCGCGCGTTTCCAGACCTCGTTGTCGCACGGCGACGTCAGGTGGCTGCACGCGCTCGTGACCGACTGGCAGATCATCGCCGACCTTTCCTTCTCCGACCTGGTGCTCTGGGTTCCCGACGCGGAGTCCAAGGGCATGTGGGCGGCGGCCCAGATCCGTCCCACCACCGGTCCGACCACCTTGCTCGAGGACGTCGCGGGGACCTTCCTGCCGGGCACGAGCGCACCCTCGCTGCAGGAGGCCTTCGCCAGCGGTGCGGTCGGCGAGGACATCGCCACCTCCGAGCCGGGGGTGCGGGTCCAGCTGGTGCCGGTTCGTCCGGATGGTCAGGTGATCGGGGTCGTGGCCGTGCGCAGCGACGTCACCGGACCCCGCACGTCCGGAGCGCTCGAGCTCACGTACCGCGAGTCGGCGGCCGAGCTGGTCCAGATGATCCACCGTGGCGAGTTCCCGCTGCCCGGCGAGCGCTCCGACCTTGCCGACTCCCTGCGGGTCGGAGACGGTTTCGTGCGCTGCGGCGTCGACGGCACGGTGTCCTACGCCAGCCCCAACGCGATGTCGGCGTACCGACGCCTCGGGCTGGCCGGCGACCTCGTCGGTTCGGTTCTCGCCACCGTCACCGCGGGTCTGGTCGACGGCCGCCCCACCGAACGCGGCGCAGGTGGTCTTCTGGCGGCCGGGTCGCAGGGTGAGTCCGAGATCGAGAACGCGGCGGCGTCGCTGCTGCTGCGCGTGATTCCCCTCATGGATGACGGGCGACCCGCCGGATCGATCGTGCTGCTGCGTGACGTGACCGAGCTGCGTCTCCGTGAGCGCGAGCTGGTCTCGAAGGAGGCGACGATCCGGGAGATCCACCACCGCGTCAAGAACAACCTCCAGACGGTGGCGGCGCTGCTTCGGCTGCAAGGTCGGCGCCTGGACGTGCCGGAGGCCCGAGCGGCGCTCGACGAGGCCGTCCGGCGCGTCGGGTCGATCGCCCTGGTGCACGAGACGCTCAGCCAGTCGTTCGACGAGAACGTCGACTTCGACCAGATCGCCGATCGTCTGTTGCGCACGGTCTTGGAGATGGCCGGCGACGGCGTGAAGGGGGAGCGGATCGGTTCGTTCGGCACGATTCCCGGGTCCATCGCGACACCGCTGGCCATGGTGCTGACGGAGCTCATCCAGAACGCGTCGTCGCACGCGTTCGGCGGCGGTTCAGCGCAGCCGGAGAGTGGGCGTGGCGGCCGGCTGACCATAGCGGTCAACCGTATTCGTGACCGGCTCCGGTTACGGGTCAGCGACGACGGCGCCGGTCTGCCGCCGGACTTCGACCCATCGGTTCTCGGCGACGCGCAGAGCCTCGGTCTGTCGATCGTCCGAACGCTCGTGGAGAGCGAGCTCGGCGGTTCGCTGACGTTTCAGCAACGTCCGCGCGGTGGCACGACCGTGGCGATCACGCTCACGGTGTGACGCAGTGAGGAGGTCGGTCAGGCGGTGCGGATGCGGGCGCGAGCATTGCGGCGCTTCAGGGCGCGACGCTCGTCCTCGCTCATGCCGCCCCAGACGCCATGGTCCTGTCCGGACTCCAGCGCCCACTGCAGGCACTGGTCGCGGACATCGCACCGACGGCAGACGACCTTGGCCTCCTCGATCTGCAGGATGGCCGGACCGGTGTTGCCGATCGGGAAGAAGAGCTCGGGGTCTTCGTCGAGGCACGCGCTGTGATGGCGCCAGTCCATGACGACGTCTCCTTTCCCGTGGGTTGGATGGGCGTCCGGCAGGCCGATGAACATGGGCCATCGCGGGACGCCACCATCATGCTTTCAACATTTCCCCAGTTAGACAAGGGTTATGGCCGCTGACCTGCTGTCGGATGGGTCACATGGGTCAGAAGTTGACGTCGTACTCTGACGCCGTGGACCATTCGCCGCAGAATCCTCCGGGAACCGCACCGACCGGTTCGGCGCGAACACTGCTGAGCGTCGCCGGGGTCGTGGTGGCAGCTGAGGCCATCGCCTACATCGCGGTCGCATGGCTCGATCTCGGCGACGTCGCCGGGGGGCGGCGAGGGATGGGGCTGGGTGCCGGACTGCTTCTCGTGGTCTATGGCGCCGGGTTGCTGTTCGTCGCGTGGCAGGTGCGGCGTGGCCGGGCCTGGGCGCGAGCGCCACTGGTCGTCGTCCAGCTGATCCAGCTGCTGCTCGCGCGTGATGCCCGCGACGGAGCTGCCTGGGTGTCACCCGCGATGGCCGTATCCGCCCTGGTCGTGCTCGCCTGTTTGCTGTCGCCGCCCGTGACCCGGGCACTGAGCGAGGATCGCGCGGTGTGAGAGACTGACGAGCGGGCACAACCCGATCGGCCCCGCCCAGGCGGGCCCAGCATCTGCGGCCGCCGCAGGCCGCCGGCGAACCTGATCGGTTCGCGATTCATCGGCCCGACCGAACCGGCCAGACTTCGCCCAGCCTCAGGACTTCGACGAGATGGTTGCTACCGACATCGACGCACGAACCGACACCCCGGACCCGGACGACCCGGTCTTCGCCCTGCATCGTGGGGGCAAGATGGAGGTCTCGGCCACGGTGCCGCTGCGCGACGCCCACGACCTGTCGCTGTCGTACACACCCGGCGTGGCCCGCGTCTGCGAGGCGATCGTCGCCGACCCGGAGGCCGCCCACCAGTACACCTGGGTCTCCAACACCGTCGCCGTCGTCACCGACGGAACCGCCGTGCTCGGGCTGGGAAACATCGGCCCGGCCGCCGCGATGCCCGTCATGGAGGGCAAGGCGGTCCTGTTCAAGCAGTTCGGTGGCGTCGACGCCATCCCTGTCGCGCTCAGCACCACCGACACCGACGAGATCGTCGAGACGATCGTGCGGCTCGCGCCGACGTTCGGCGGCATCAACCTCGAGGACATCTCCAGCCCCCGGTGCTTCGAGATCGAGCGACGCCTGATCGAGCTCCTCGACATCCCGGTCTTCCACGACGACCAGCACGGCACGGCGGTCGTCGTCCTGGCTGCTCTCCTCAACGCGGTCCGGGTGACCGACCGTGACCTCGACGACTGCAAGGTCGTCATCTCCGGAGCGGGCGCCGCCGGCGTCGCGATCACCCGGATGCTGCGGTCCGCCGGCGTCCGCAAGATCGCCGTCGTCGACCGGCAGGGCGTCATCCACCCCAGCCGCACCGATCTCACCGAGGTCAAGAAGTGGTTGGCCGACCAGACGTCCGACTGGGCCAAGCCGGGTTCGGTTGACCACGCACTGGCCGGCGCCGACGTGTTCATCGGAGTGTCCGGGGGAACGATTCCGGAGTCCGCCGTCGCGTCGATGGCACCGGACTCGATCGTGTTCGCGCTGGCCAACCCGAATCCCGAGGTGCACCCCGACATCGCCGGGCGGCACGCCCGCGTCGTCGCCACCGGCCGTTCGGACTTCCCGAACCAGATCAACAACGTGCTCGTGTTCCCCGGCATCTTCCGAGGTGCCCTCGACGTTCGTGCCACCGGCATCTCCGAGGGCATGAAGCTCGCGGCGGCCACGGCGATCGCCGAGCTCGTGTCCGACGACGACCTGGCCGACTCGTACATCATTCCGTCGCCGTTCGACCCACGCGTGGCCACCGCGGTCGCTCGCGCCGTCACCGACACGGCACGCCGCGAAGGTCTGGCCCGCCGCCCCTACTGAGCAGCCGCTCGACCACCGACGACCGTCAGGAGCTCCATGTTTGCCGTCTACGCCCAGTCGTTCAGCACCGACGACCCGCTCTCGGGTCTCGGCATCGGTGAGCGGCCCGAGCCGGACGTTCCAGACGGATGGGTCGTGGTGACCGTCAAGGCGGCCTCGATCAACCACCACGACGTGTGGAGCCTGCGCGGCGTCGGCCTGCGCGAGGAAGCGCTGCCGATGATTCTCGGCTGCGACGCGGCCGGACTCGACGAGGACGGCAACGAGGTGCTGGTGCATGCCGTCATCAGCACGCCAGGGTGGCGTGGCGACGAGACGCTCGACCCGAAGCGGTCGCTGCTCTCCGAGCGGTACCAGGGAACGTTCGCCGAGAAGGTCGCGGTCCCGCGGAACAACGTCGTCGCCAAGCCGGAAGGGCTGTCGTTCAGCGAGGCCGCCTGCCTGCCCACGGCCTGGCTCACGGCGTACCGGATGCTCTTCACCCAGTCCGGCCTGAACACGGGGGACACGGTGCTCGTCCAGGGAGCCGGTGGCGGCGTCGCCACGTCCCTCATCACCCTGGCCCGGGCTGCGGGCTTCCGCGTCTTCGCGACCAGCCGTGACGAGGACAAGCGCAAGCGAGCCCTCGAGATCGGGGCGCACGACGTCTTCGAGACCGGCGAGCGGCTCCCGTCGAAGGTCGACGCCGTGATGGAGACGGTCGGCGGTGCCACCTGGTCGCACTCGATCAGGTCGATGCGGCCCGGCGGCACGCTCGTCGTGTCCGGCGCCACGTCAGGTGACGCGAACCCGGCCGAGCTCACCCGGATCTTCTTCCAGCAGATGCGGGTGCACGGCTCGACGATGGGCACCCGCGACGAGCTGCATCGTCTCGCCCAGTTCATGGACCTCACCGGCGTCCGCCCGCTCATCGACCGCGAGCTCCCGATGGACCAGGCCGCCGAGGGCCTTCGCGCTGTTGCCGAGGGTGACGTCTTCGGCAAGATCGTCCTCGCGCTGGACTGAGCGAGCCCGCGAGCGAGCGTGGCTGCGACCTCGTGTGTGTACAGGCTTGCGTCAGTCCTCGTCGTCCAGCCTGGCCAACCACGTCGCCAGGCGCTCGACGGGGACCTCGAACTCCGGGTTCAGGTCGACGAACTCGACGAGGCGGTCGGCCAGCCACGCGAGGCTGACGTTCTCATCGCCCCGACGTTCAGACAGTTCCTCGATGCCGCGGTCGGTGAAGTACATCAGGTGTCCTGAGGGCGTCGATGGGTGCTCAGCTGAAGGCCTGCTCCATGAGCGCCGCGTTCTCCTCGACGTGGCGGCTGTGTGAACCGACCGACGGGGCCGAGGACTCCGCCCGCGACACCCGGTACAGCGGGAGGCCGCGGTCGAGCGCGCCGTTGTAGTGCATCGCCACGTGGGGCCACGGGCCCTGGTTGGCCGGCTCGTCCTGCACCCACCGAACCTCCTGGAGGGAGGTGAAGCGCGCGAGCTCGGCGTTCAGCTCGTCGAGCGGCCGCGGGTAGAGCTGCTCCATCCGGACGATGGCGGTGCGGCTCTGGCCCTCTTCACGCTTCTGGCGCTCGGCCATCAGCTCCCAGGTGATCTTGCCCGAGCACAGCAGCACCCTCTCGACCTGGTCGGCTTTGACGGTGTCGTCGCCGATGATCGGGCGCCAGGTCCCGGAGGTGAAGTCGTCGGGCTGGGAGGCAGCCGCCTTGTTGCGCAGCATGGACTTGGGCGTCGCCACGATGAGCGGCCGGTGCTCGCTGCCCAGGCTCTGCTTGCGCAGCAGGTGGAAGTAGGAGGCCGGGGTCGACGGCTGGGCGACGGTCATCGCGTTGTCCGCGCACAGCGTGAGGAAGCGCTCGATGCGGGCCGAGGAGTGGTCCGGTCCCTGGCCCTCGTAGCCGTGCGGCAGCAACAGCACGACGCCCGACTTCTGGCCCCACTTCGTCTCGCCGGCCGTGATGTACTCATCGACGACGGACTGGGCACCATTGATGAAGTCGCCGAACTGCGCCTCCCAGATGGTGAGGGCTGCCGGGCGGGCCACCGAGTAGCCGTACTCGAACCCGAGCGCGGCGTACTCGCTGAGCAGGGAGTCGTACACGTAGAACGTGGCTTGTTCATCGGCGATGTGCGACAGGGGCGTCCACTCGCTCCCGTTGTGGCGATCGATGATCGTGGCGAACCGCGAGGAGAACGTGCCCCGTCGGGTGTCCTGGCCGGCGAGGCGGACCGGACGACCCTCGAGCAGGAGCGATCCGAGCGCGATGATCTCGCCGGTGCCCCAGTCGATCGGGCCGGCGGTGATCGAGGCCGCCCGCCGCTGAAGCTGGGGCATCACCTTCGGGTGCACGGTGAAGCCATCGGGCACGTTGGTGTACGAGTCGGCAACCGCCTTCAGCGTCTCGGGCGTGACAGCGGTGGCGAGCTCCCCCTCGTGGTCGGGCTTCACCGGGTAGTCCGGGGTGCGCGAGTAGTCGGGGTCTGCGGCGGCGGCCTTGACGTCGGAG
>CAWAGS010000022.1:0-55909 GCA_963781445.1 uncultured Actinomycetota bacterium | reverse complement strand
CGAGCCCGACGAGATGAGCCCGTACGCACCGCGCATCATCACGATCAAGATCCCGGTCGACAAGATCGGCGAGGTCATCGGCCCCAAGGGCAAGGTCATCAACCAGATCCAGGACGACACCGGCGCCCAGATCTCCCTCGAGGACGACGGCACGGTCTACGTCGGAGCCGACAACGGCGACGCCGCCGAGGCCGCGCGCGACGCGATCAACGCGATCGCCAACCCGACGATGCCCGAGGTCGGCGAGCGCTACCTCGGCACCGTCGTCAAGACGGTCGACTTCGGTGCGTTCATCTCGCTGCTGCCCGGGCGCGACGGCCTGCTGCACATCAGCAAGCTGCGCGAGCTCAACAACGGTCAGCGGGTCGAGCGCGTCGAGGACGTCGTGTCCGTCGGCCAGAAGATCCAGGTCGAGATCGCCGAGCTCGGCGACCGCGGCAAGCTGTCGCTCATCCCGGTCATGGGTGAGGTCGACGACGGACCCGCCGCCGACGACGAGACTGCCGACGACGACGCCGAGGTCGGCGCCGACGTCTGAGTCGCCTGAACGTCCGACGAGGCCTCCGCACCCCCTTGGGGTGTCGGGGGCCTCGTCGCGTCAGGTGACGGTGATGGGTTCGGTGCGGACGGTCTCCCGGCCGACGTAGGCGACACTGTAGGTTCCGGGCGGACCGGCCCGCCACGTGATGGTCGCGTCCCAGCGTCGCCCGCGTCGCCGCCAGGTGATCGAGGTGTCGAACGAGCTGTCGTCGGCGACGACCCGCCAGCCGTTCGGATCCTGACGCTCGACGAGCAGGTAGGTGGGCCGCAGCACCCGGTTGGGATGGTCGGCGGCAACCTCGACGCGCACGTCCCAGCCGCTCGGCACCGACTCGGGGGCTGAGCGCACGGCGATCTCCTGCCGTCGCTCCCACCGGGGTGAGCCGGTCGGCGCCGTCCATCGCAGCCGGTGCGGCGGCGGGGGCGTCCCCGGATCGACCGGACGGCCGTCACGCATCGCCTCGGCGAGGGCGACGACCACGTCGGTGACCGCGGCGAGCTGGTGGCGCCCGAAGATCGTGCTGCCGCCCTCGTAGTCCTGCTCGTCGTACTCCTCCGGCGTGGTCAGGTAGTGGGCGTAGCCGTTGGTATAGCCCTGCACGAGGACGCGCTCGACGTCGGTGGACATCACCTCCGCGACGGCCCGGCGGATCCGGAGGCCGGCGGTGATCGTCACCTCGATCGGCAGGCAGACGAGGACGAGGCTGCCGATCCGCACGAGCTGCACCGGGAGACGCTCCTGGGCCCATCGGAGGGCTCCGACCGGGATGAGCAGGTCCTTGGGCGCCTGGCGGCTGCGCAGCCCGGGAAACCGCGCGTACAGCCGCTCGCTGAGCCACTGGGGGATCGGGTTGTTCCGCCCGCGCCGGAAAGCCGGCGATCCCTCCCCGTCGGTCGTCCCGGCGGCGAACGACGCTCCGAGCACGGCCCGGCCGGTCGGACCCTCGCCGGTGGTCCGGTGCGCGAGATCGACGTAGGTCATCCGCGACTGCAGGAGCGGAGCCACCTCCTCCCCGGGCTGGGCGGCCAGAGCACGGGCGGTCGCGAGCTGCCGCTCGGCGATGATCCGGTTGTTCTCACGCTCGTCGTCGGTCGGGCCGTGGCCGGCCCGGCCGGCGAGGTTCGGTGAGATGTCGCCCGCGTTCGTCTGGGCGAACGAGGTCACCAGAGAGGCGTGGGGCGACTGCGGATCGTCGCCGTCCCGCTCCCAGGCGTACGCCGCCCAGCCCTTGTTGTCGGAGCTGATCAGGGTGGTGCGGCTCGACATCGACGTGTTGTGGACCGCGAACCAGCTGATGGCGCCGACCAGCCTGGTGTCGCGCTCGACGCGCAGGACGGTCATCAGCGGGTCGACGGCGGCGGGGAAGTGTGCGCGGTCAGTGGCGGGATTGCGGTCGAAGGCGGCGGGGCTGCGGTTGGTGCCGGCGTCGGTGAGCGCTCCGCGGGTGATCGTGACGGTGGATGCGCTCAGGTCCTGGTGGGCCCGGGCCACGGCGACGACGACACCCGACACGAGCCGCTCGAACGTCCGTGGGTGGAACCCCGCGGTGGTGATGTTGTACAGCACGTGGCGGCCGTGGCCTCCGGGGCCGCAATGTGTGTGGGTCGCCGTCAGGACGACGTTGCGGGCGGTGTAGCGGTCGCCGAACCGTGACGACAGCCGGGCGAGGATTTCGGTGACGGCGGCCTGGAAGAACATGCCGATGTCGGCCACGACGTGGACGACCTGCTCGGTGCCGTCGTCGAAGACGAACGCCCGGGCGTACTGCCGGGTGAGGATGCCGCGTGTCCACTGGTGCGGCATGCCGTAGCCCATCATCCCGACACCCCACGGCTCCCCGGTGATGTCGACGACGGCTCGGCCCACCTTCAGCGTCATGGGCGCCAGTATCACGCACCGGATGCGCTGTTGGCCGTGAGACGATCGCTGGGCCATGGAGGAGCTCAGACATCGCGCCGCCGCGCTCGACGCTGCCGATCCGCTCTCGGCCTTCCGCGACCGGTTCGCGCCCGCCGACGGGCTCGTCGCCTACTTCGACGGGAACTCCCTCGGGCGGCTCCCGAGAGCGACCGCCGAGCGGCTGGCGTCCTTCGTCACCGACGACTGGGGCGGACGGCTCATCCGCGGGTGGGACGAGGGATGGGTCGAGCTGCCGGTTGCCGTCGGCGACGAGCTGGCGGCACTGATCGGAGCCGCGCCGGGACAGACGGTGGTCGCCGACTCGACGACGGTCAACCTGTTCAAGACGGTGCACGCGGCCTGCGGGCTCCGACCCGATCGCGACGAGATCGTCATCGACACCGCCAACTTTCCGACCGACCGCTACATCGTGGAGTCAGTGGCCGCGCAGCGCGGCATGAGCGTCCGATGGGTGCAGACCGACGTCGTCGACGGTGTCACTCCCGACGCGCTCGCCGAGGCGTTGGGGGAGCGGACGGCGGTCGTGGCCCTCAGCCACGTCGACTACCGCTCCGGGGCCATCGTGAGCATGAGAGCCCTCACCGAGCAGGTGCACGCCGCTGGAGCCCTCATCGTCTGGGATCTCTGTCACTCGGTGGGAGTGCTGCCGGTCGCGGTGGATGCCGACGGCGCTGACTTCGCGGTGGGGTGCACGTACAAGTACCTGAACGCCGGACCCGGCGCACCGGCATTCATCTACGTCGCGGACCGACACCTCACCGAGGCGGTGCAGCCGGTGTCGGGCTGGTTCAGCGCCACCGACCTGTTCGCGATGGCGGACACCTACACCGTGGCTCCCGACATCCGCCGGATGCTCAGCGGGACGCCCAACATCATGGGGGTGCTCGCCGTGCGCGAGGGGGCACGGTTGGCGGCCCAGGCCGGCCTCGAGCGGATCCGCGCCAAGTCGGTGGCCCTCACCGAGTTCCTGGTCGAGCTCGTCGATCGGCTGGGTGTCGACATGCTCTCGCCTCGCGACGCCCAGGGGCGCGGCAGCCACGTGACCATCCAGGTCCCGGACGCCGGGAGTGTGGCGGAACGACTCACCGCGCGCGGCGTCATCCCCGACGTCCGGCGGCCCGACCTGCTGCGCCTGGGGCTCTCGCCGCTGTCGACGTCGTTCACCGAGGTGCTGGACGGCTGGGCGATCCTCGCCGACGTCCTCGGGAGCGACCACTAGGCTGACCGGCATGACGCGAGTGGCGGTGCTGGGCGCGAAGGGTCGGATGGGCTCGGCGTCGGTCCAGGCGATCGAAGCCTCCGACGACCTCGAGCTGGTGGCCCAGGTCGACGTCGACGACGACCTCGGGGCCGTCACGGCGGCCCGCACCGAGGTCGCGCTCGACTTCACCCAGCCCGGCGTCGCGCTCGACCACGTCCGCTGGTGCATCGAGCACGGCGTGCACGTGGTGGTCGGCACCTCCGGGTTCGACGACGCCAAGGTGTCCGAGGTGCGTGAGCTTCTCGGCGACGACCCCGCGGTCGGCGTCCTCGTGGTGCCGAACTTCTCCGTCGGTGCGGTGCTGATGATGCGCTTCGCGGCCACAGCGGCGCCGTTCTTCGAGTCCGTCGAGATCATGGAGATGCACCACCCGGACAAGGTCGACGCCCCGTCCGGCACGGCAGCCCGCACGGCCGAGCTCGTCGCCGAGTCCCGCGCCGCCGCCGCGTCGGCACCGCTGCCCGATGCCACCACCACCGATCCCGACGGCGCCAGGGGCGCGCGGGTCGCCGGCGTCCCCGTCCACTCCATCCGGGCCCGCGGCTTCGTGGCCAGTCAGGAGGTCGTTCTCGGTGGAGTCGGCGAGACGCTCGTGCTGCGCCACGACTCCCACGACCGCGCGTCCTTCATGCCCGGCGTCCTCGCCGCCCTCCGCGCCGTCCCCTCCCGCCCCGGCGTCACCGTCGGCCTCGACCACGTCCTCGGCCTCGCCTGACTGGCTGGCTGGCTGGCTGGCTGGAGGTTTACCAGGTTACGTAGGGAAGTTGTCACTCCTCTGGGCAAATTTGCCCGGTGATGTGCAGGTTTGCCTACTGAACCTGGTAAACCGTCACACCAGCGGACCTGGTAAACCGTCACACCAGGCGGATGAGGGCGGCGGTCGCGGCGGCGGCGAAGACCATCGGGAGGAACGGCACGCGAAGGGTGAGCAGGACGAAGGCGACGCCGAGCGCGGCGAGGCGGGCGTCGAGGACGAGCTCGTGGTCGCCGCCGGCAACCTGGACGGCGATGAGTGCGCCGAGCAGGCCCACCGGGATGAGCGCCGCCGCTCGAATCGTGACCGGATGGTTGAGCACCCGCGCCGGCACCGACAGCCCCGCCAGCTTGAACGCGAAGCAGCCGGCCGCCATGACGGCGATACCGGCCCACGTGATCACAGCAGGTCCTCGATCGGGCCGTCGCGCCGCAGGAGGCCGACGAGCACGGCCACCGCGCCCCCGACGATGATCGGGACCCCCGCCGCGGTGAACGGCACCAGTCCGAGCGCCACCGCCGCGGCGAGCAGCGCTGTGCCGCGGCTGGTCCAGGAGTCCAGGCGCGGCCACAACAGCCCGAGAAACGCCGCGCCGACGGCCGCGTCCAGCCCGTACGCTCGCGGGTCGCCGATCGCCGCCCCGGCCAGTGCGCCGGCGAACGTCGTCAGGTTCCACAGCAGGAAGATCGACACGCCGGTCCAGTAGAAGCCGAGGCGCGCCTGCCGGGTCGTGTCACGAGTGACCGCCATGGCGGTCGACTCGTCGATGACCAGGTGGGCCGATGCCAGCCGTGCCGGTGCGCTCAACCGGAGCAGGGGCGCCAGTGTGAGCCCGTAGAGCATGAGGCGACTGCTCAGCAGGAGAGCGGTGAACGCGCCGGCCAGCGGGTTGCCTCCGGACGCCACGACGCCGATGAACGCGAACTGCGATGCGCCGGTGAACACCGCGAGCGAGAGCGCGCACGCCTGCCAGACATCGAGGCCGGCGGAGGTGGCCAGCGCGCCGAACGAGAGCCCGTAGAGACCTGTGGCGACACCGACTCCGAGGGAGTCGGCCACCACCGATCGGTCGGACGTCACGGCGCTGCCCGAGTCAGGCCAGCTCGGTGTGCAGACGCACCTGCTTGACGGTGCGGCCAGTGTCGTCCTGCAGCTCGCGATGGGCGCCGTCGGCTTCCCAGCCGGTGGCGCTCACCCAGGCGCGGAGCGCGTCGTCGGTGCTCGTGACCCACCAGCGGGCCCGGGTGAACTTGTCGGCGGTGAGCGTGTCGACGGCGGCCTGCAGCAGTCGCGAACCGTGTCCTTGGCCACGATGAGCCGGGTCGACGACGAGCTCGCCCACCTCGCCGTCCTGGATCGGATCGGCATCCGGGTCGAACGAGGGGTGGACGAGCGCGAACCCTCGGACGTCGGCACGCTCGAGCGCCACGAGGAGGCGCATGCGGGCATCCGGCGGCGTGGTCAGCGACGTGGTCCACCGTTCGGCGATGTCGTCGGGGTCGAGGGCATCGAGCACCTCCGGCGCGAGCAGGTCCGCGTCGCGCCATGCGGCCAGCTGGACGCGGGTGATGGCGGCCGCATCGTCGGGCCACGCCAGCCGCGCGCTGACGTCGGCGGTCACCACGCGCGGAATGCCTCCACGAGGCCGGCGTTGGCGCCATCGGCCTCCAGCATCGCTTCGGTGATCGTGACGTTGCGGAGCGACGGCCAGGTCTCGAACGCGAGCAGCAGCAGGCCGGGGACGCCGCCGATGAGCATCGGCCAGCCGCCGTAGGGGCCGATGAAGCCGACCATGACCGCGAAGATGACGCTCGCCTCGCAGTACGCGAGCTTGCGGATGACCTGACCGGCGAAGATGCCGACCGCGCGCGTACGGAGAGTCTCGGGGTCCTCGGTCGGGTCGAGCGGAGCGGACGTCATCCAGACCCGCTCAGCCATGAACCCCGCCAGCGCCACGACCAGCAGCAGGATCGCGATGAGCCACCACGGCGGGAGATCGGCGTCGAACCCTCCGAAGGCCAGGAAGAGCAGCGCCAGGAAGACCGTCGTCAGTCCGAGCTGGAGGAACGCGAAGGTGCGAACCTCCGATGGGGAGGTCTCGTACTCCGGGGCAGGCATGGCACGAGTTTCGCACACGTTCTCGTCGGTCTCGATTGGTAGTCTGCCGCCATGCGGGCGTACCTCGATCTCATGCAGCACATCATCGACAACGGCGTGGAGAAGGGCGACCGCACCGGCACCGGCACCCGCAGCGTCTTCGGCCACCAGATGCGTTTCCGTCTCGACGACGGGTTCCCGCTGGTCACCACCAAGAAGATCCACCTGAAATCGGTGGTCGGCGAGCTGTTGTGGTTCATCTCCGGCGACACCAACGTGCGTTGGTTGCGCGACAACGGCATCTCCATCTGGAACGAGTGGGCCGACGAAGCCGGCGAGCTCGGCCCGGTCTACGGGCACCAGTGGCGGTCGTGGCCGGCGCCCAACGGCGAGTCGATCGACCAGCTGGCTCACGTCATCGCGTCACTCCGGGCCGATCCCGACTCGCGGCGTCACATCGTCAGCGCCTGGAACGTCGCCGACCTCGACGCCATGGCGCTGGCCCCGTGCCACGCGTTCTTCCAGTTCTACGTCGCCCCGCCGCAGGCCGATTCCGCCACCGGTCGCGGGCGGCTCTCCTGCCAGCTCTACCAGCGCTCGGCCGACGTCTTCCTCGGCGTTCCGTTCAACATCGCCTCGTATGCGCTGCTCACCCACATGGTCGCCCAGGTCGCCGGACTCGAGGTCGGCGACCTCGTGCACACGCTCGGCGACGCGCACCTCTACCTGAACCATCTCGACCAAGCGGCCGAGCAGCTCACCCGCGAGCCGCGCGCGCTGCCCGAGCTGTGGCTCGACCCCGCCGTCACGTCCATCGACGACTTCACGATGGAGTCCGTCAAGGTCACCGGCTACGACCCGCACCCCCTCATCAAGGCGCCCATCGCGATATGACGGTCACGCTCGTCGCCGCCGTCGGCGCCAACGGGATCATCGGTGTCGACGGTGGCCTGCCCTGGAGGCTTCCCGACGACCTCGCCCACTTCAAGAAGCTGACCATGGGGCACCCCATGATCATGGGGCGGACGACGTTCGAGTCGATCGGGCGGCCACTGCCGGGCCGTACCACCATCGTCCTCACCCGCGACCCGGACTGGTCCGCCGAGGGAGTGGACACCGCGTCCACGCTCGAGGAGGCGCTGGCGCGCGCCCACAGTCTCGACGAGGACGTCTTCATCGTCGGGGGAGCGCAGATCTACGCCCAGGCGCTGGGCGCCGGAGTCGTCGACCTGATGTGCGTCACCCGCGTCGCGGCCACGCCGGAGGGAGACACCAAGTTCCCGGCGGTCGACTGGCTGCAGTGGCACGAGGTCGGGCGCGTCTCACACGGTGGCAGTCGGGACGGGGGCGACCCGTCCTTCGACATCGTCACCTACCAGCGCGCCTGAGCCTAGAATCCGGCCATGGAGCGCACCGTCGGGTATGTCGACAGCGGCGGTCTCGACATCGCGCACGAAACGTTGGGCGACGGGCCGTTGGACGTAGTCATGGTCCTGGAGTCCGGCAGCAACCTCGACGTGATGTGGGAGAACCCTCGGGCCGAGCGGTTCATGCGGCGTTTCACCGAGTTCGCGCGGGTCATCTGCTTCGACCTGCGGGGAGCCGGGCTGTCGGATCCGATCGAGGACCTTCCGACGCTGGAGCAATGGGCTGACGATGTTCGGGCCGTCATGGCGGCGGTGGGGTCCGAGCGGGCCGTGTTGGTCGGGCACGGGCACGCCGCCCAGCTCTGTCTGCTGTTCGCGGCCATGCACCCGGAACGGACCGCGGCGCTCGTGACCATCAACGGGTTTGCCCGCCTCCGTCATTCGCCTGACTACCCGTGGGGGTTTCCGCCCGGAGCCGAGGCCGGCGTGGTGGCGTTCATACGCGAGAACTGGGGAACGGGTCGAGTGCTCGGCAGCTTCAATCCGGGCATGGTTGAGGGGCCGCGCGGCTGGGACTGGCTCGCCAGGCTCGAGCGATCAGCTGCCGGCCCGTCCCGCGCCGCGCGGCGGCAGGAGTGGGTCTTCGGGATCGATGTGCGCGACGTCCTTCCGTCGATCTCCGCACCGACGCTGATCGTGCAGTCGCGCGAGAACAGCTACGTGCGAGCTGGACATGCGCAATACCTGCATGACCACATCACCGGCGCCAGGTTGCTGGACTTGTCGGGCGAGGATCACTCGCCGTTCGTCTCCTCCAGCATCGAGACGCTGATGGATGGCATCGAGGAGTTCGTGACCGGAGCAACCCCCGTTCGATCGACGGCGCGTTCGCTCATGACGGTCGCGTTCACCGACATCGTCGGGTCGACCGAGCGGGCGGCCGAGCTGGGCGACCGGCCATGGCGAAGCTTGCTGCAGACGCACGAGTCAGTGGCTCGGCGTGAGATCGAAGTCGCCCGGGGTCGTCTGATCAAGTTCACCGGCGATGGCCTGTTGGCCACCTTCGACGGTCCGGCTCGGGCGGTGCAATGTGTGCGGAGGATCGGAGCGATGCTCGAACCGGATCTGGTCATCCGTGCCGGCGTCCACACCGGTGAAGTCGAGCTCATCGGTGACGACATCGGCGGCATCGCGGTCCATGTCGCCGCCCGCATCGCGGCGCTGGCCGGGGCCGGGGAGGTCCTGACGTCGTCGACGGTCCGCGATCTCGTCGTCGGGTCCGGGATCGTCTTCGAGGACAGAGGGGAGCAGTCGCTCAAGGGCGTGCCCGACCGGTGGCGCGTGTTCGCCGCCGTCAGTTGATGCGCCCGGCGGAGTCGGCGTCGATCAGCGCAGGATGGCCAGCTGACGGCTCTCCACCACGAGTCGGCCGTCCTCGTCCCACAGCTCGACGTCCTCGTCGTGGTAGCCGTCGATGACGTGCCGGGTGACCACGCGCGCCAGCGCCCACTCGGTCGCCGGACGGCGGCGGAAGTGGATGGTCAGCTGGATCGTCGCCGACAGGAGCTGGCCGATTTCGGCGGTGACGGGCGGGTAGGCATCGACGAGCACCGCCGCGGCCAGCGCGTCGATCGTCCTCCCGTCCTTGGGGCGCACCCAGTAGGTCGCGGACGTGTCGCCGGTAGGCTCGCCCTCCGCCCAGCCGGGAACCTTCTCGTGGCGGTAGTCGAAGCGATCCAGGATCGGCACCGTGCCGGCAGGCACTGCTGCCATGACGTCGATGCAGGCGTCCCGGTCCGGGTAGACAGGCCGCTCGTACGACGCGTGCTGCGCAGCCCCGGCTGCGTCGGCGTCGTGGAAGCTCACCACGGCATGGGCCATCGGCCGATCGTCCTGGCTGAGGATCGCCTCGAAGGTGGCCACTCGTCGGCCGATCCGCAGTGTCGTGACGTCGACCCGCGCCGGGCCGGGCACGGGCGGACGGAAGTACGAGATCGACGCGGTCAGCGGATCCGGCAACGGCGACTCCGCAGTCACCGCGTTCAGCACGAGTGCGAGCACGTACCCGCCGTTGGGGGTGCCGTTCGGGGTGTTCCACTCCTCGGTGATGGTCACCGCATGGATGCCCTCGTGGGTGCGGGTGGAGGCGACGGAACGGTCGAGCTCGAAGGCGCTGCCTTCAGCGGTGTCCATGTGGCAATCGTGCACCGTGCGTGCGACCTCGTGCCAAGAGGGTCACCGACGGCTCGCCGCCGGTTGGCGACTGCGAGCGGCACCTCCGCTCGCGGTAACCTCGACCCATGACGTCCCCGCTCGCCTCCGAGGATGCGCCGTTCGGTCGGGTGCTGACCGCCATGGTCACACCGTTCACCCCCGACGGCGCGCTCGACGTCGACGCCGCACAGCGCGTGGCCGAGTACCTCGTCGACCACGGCAACGACGGGCTCGTCGTGAGCGGCACCACCGGCGAGTCGCCGACCACCTCGGTCGACGAGGACGGTCGGCTCCTCACCGCGGTGGTCGAGGCGGTGGGCGACCGAGCCACGGTCGTCGCGGGCGTCGGCACCAACGACACGAGGCACAGCGTCGATCTGGCCGCGCAAGCGCGCAAGGCCGGCGCCCACGGGCTGCTGATCGTCACGCCGTACTACAGCAAGCCGCCGCAGTCTGGCATCGTCCAGCACGTCAACGAGGTCGCGCAGGCCGGCGAGGACGTCCCCGTCCTCCTGTACGACATTCCGGGACGAACCGCCGTGCAGATCGCGGAGTCGACGTACACCGAGCTCACCCGGAACCCGCTCGTCGTCGCGGTGAAGGACGCCGTGGGCGACCTCGAGCGCGGCGCCTGGCTGATGCGCGAGACCGGCATTCGCATCTACTCCGGCGACGACGCGGCGAACCTGGGCTGGCTGGCGGTCGGCGCGAGCGGCGTCGTCAGCGTCGTGGGCCATGCGGCCGGACGCCAGTACGCCGAGATGGTCGCGGCCGTCGATGCCGGCGACCTCGCCGCCGCCCGCGCGGTCAACAACCGGCTCCTGCCCGCAGTGCGGGCCATCATGACCCACACACAGGGGGCGATCACCGCCAAGGTGGCGCTGCAGCTGCTCGGCATCCTCGAGCACCGCACGGTACGGTCCCCACTTCCCGAAGCCACCGAGGACGAGGTCGCCATCGTGCGTGCCGGTCTGGTGGCGTCGGGACTTCTTGAGAACTGAGGCACTTCGTGAGCCACATGCACCTGGAGCTCGACGCACCCCCGAAGCTCCCCGAGGGGGGCCTGCGCGTCATCCCGCTGGGCGGGCTCGGAGAGATCGGCCGCAACATGACCGTCTTCGAGTTCGGCGGCAAGCTGCTCGTCGTCGACTGCGGGGTGCTCTTCCCCGAGGAGCACCACCCCGGCGTCGACCTGATCCTGCCCGACTTCAGCGCCATCCGGCACCGGATCGACGACGTCGTCGGCATCGTGCTCACCCACGGCCACGAGGACCACATCGGCGGCGTGCCGTACCTGCTGCGCGAACGTGACAACATCCCGGTCGTCGGGTCCAAGCTGACCCTCGCGTTCCTCGACCCGAAGCTGAAGGAACACCGGCTCAAGGAGGTGCCGCGGCACGAGGTCACCGAGGGGCAGACGCTCGAGCTGGGGCCGTTCTCGCTGGAGTTCATGGCCGTCAACCACTCCATCCCCGACGCCCTCGCCGTGGCCATCAAGACCCCGGCGGGCGTGGTCCTGCACACCGGCGACTTCAAGATGGATCAGCTCCCGCTCGACGGCCGCATCACCGACCTGCGGGCGTTCGCCCGGCTCGGTGAGGCCGGCGTCGACCTCTTCCTCACCGACTCCACCAACTCTGACGTGCCCGGCTTCACCACGTCCGAGCGCAGCATCACCCCCGCCATCGACGCGGTGTTCGCCCGTAGCGAGCGCCGCATCATCGTGGCGTCGTTCGCCTCGCACATCCACCGGGTGCAGCAGGTGCTCGATGCCGCGGCCCGGCACAAGCGCAAGGTCGCCTACGTGGGCCGCTCCATGGTGCGCAACATGCAGATCGCCCGCGATCTGGGCTACCTGAACGTGCCCGACGGTGTCGTCGTCGACAAGATCGACGCCGCGCCGCCCCACAAGATGGTGCTGATGTCCACCGGTTCGCAGGGCGAGCCGATGGCGGCGCTCTCGCGCATCGCCAACAGCAGCCACCCGCAGGTCTCCCTCGAGCCCGGCGACACCGTCCTGCTCGCGTCGTCGCTGATCCCGGGCAACGAGAACGCCATCTACCGGGTCATCGACGGTCTCACCAAGCTCGGCGCCAACGTGGTGCACAAGGGCAACGCGCACGTCCACGTCTCGGGCCACGCCTCGGCCGGCGAGCTGCTCTACGTCTACAACATCGTCAAGCCGAGCAACGTCCTGCCCGTGCACGGCGAGATCCGGCACCTGCACGCCAACGGCGCCCTGGCCAAGCAGACCGGCGTGCCCAACGTCCTGCTCGCCGAGGACGGCTACGTCATCGACCTCATCGACGGCCACGCGGCCATCACCGGTGCGGTCGAGTGCGGGTACGTCTACGTCGACGGCTCATCGGTGGGCGACCTCACCGAGTCCGAGCTCAAGGACCGCCGCACGCTCGGCGACGAGGGCTTCATCTCCGTCGTGGTCGTCATCGACTCCACCACCGGCAAGATCGTCTCGGGCCCGGAGATCCACGCCCGCGGACTGGCCGAGGAGGACTCGGTGTTCGACGAGATCCGGCCGCGGCTCATCGGCGACCTGGAGGCCGCGCTCAGCGAGGGCACGCACGACGTGCGCCAGCTTCAGCAGGTCATGCGCCGTGCGCTCGGGTCGTTCGTGGGCCGCAAGCTCCGGCGCCGCCCGTTGATCATCCCGATCGTCCTCGAGGCCTGATCCGTCCGGGCCGACTCCGGCTCAGCCGGGGTCGGCCTCCAGCGCTTCGGCGACGCGCCGGTGGGCTGCCGTGATCTCCTCCGGCAGGCCCGGGAACTGACCGAGGTGGTCCTCCCGGTTGCGGATCTCCTGGCGCCAGCGCTCGGTGTTGATGCTCAGGATGGTCTCGAGGTCTCCGGCGCTGATCTCGACGCCGTCGAGGTTCAGCTCCTCCTCGGTCGGGATGATGCCGACGGGCGTCTGCCGGCCCGTGACCTCACCGTCCTTGAGCTGCATGAGCCACAGCAGCGGCCGCAGGTTGTCGCGGTAGCCGGGCCAGAGGAAGTGACCGTCCTCGGGGTCGCGCTGGAACCAGTTGACGTGCGCGAAGATCGGCTGCTCGGTGGCCTGACCGATGATCTTCAGCCAGTGCGCGGCGTAGGCACCTTCCGGGTACGCCATGAAGGGACGCATCGACATCGGGTCGTACCGCAGCTGGCCTTCGACGCCCTCGGCGGCGAACGTCGCCTCGGCCCCGAGGGTCAGTCCGTCGTAGACGCCTTCGGCGACGTCGGTGATCGCCCGCACGAGTGGCTCACGGTCGCGGGTGCGTCCGCCGAAGATGATGCCGTCGATCGGCACCCCCCGCGGGTCCTCGAAGTCGCCGGCCACGTTCGGGACGTTGGCCAGCGTGGTGGTGAAGCGGCTGTTCGGGTGCGCCCAGGGGGAGTCGTCGCCCTCGGCGCGCTCCGCGATCGGGTGGCCCTTCCAGTCGTGCCAGCCGGCCAGGTCGGTCGGTCGCTCGGGAGTCTTGCCCTCCCACCACACGTCGTGGGTGATCTCGTTGTAGGCCACGTTCGTGAACAGCGTGCCGGTGCCTTCTTCGATGGAGCTCAGGGCGATCGGGTTGGTGGAGGCGTTCGTGTCCTTCGCGACGCCGAACACCCCGAACTCGGGGTTGAGCGCGTACAGGCGTCCGTCGTCGGGGTCGACCCACAGCCAGGCGATGTCGTCGCCGTAGAACGTGACGCGGTAGCGGTCGCCCAGGACGTCGGGGGCCAGCATCATCGCGAGGTTGGTCTTGCCCGAGGCACTCGGGAAACCGCCGCAGATGTGGCGGGTGACGCCGGTCTCGTTGTCCTCGATGCCGATGAGCATGAACTGCTCGGCGAGGAACTCCCCGGATGCCCAACCGTCGTAGCAGGCCTGACGCAGGCCGTGCGCGATCTTGCCCAGCAGCGCGTTGCCTCCGTAGGACGAGCCGAAGTGCAGGACGGTCCGCTCGTCCGCGACGGTGACGAAGTAGCGCTGGTCGTCGGGCGTGCCCTGACCGAGGTTCTCCAGGTCGCCGGTGACGTGGACGGCACGGACGAAGCTCTCCGGCTCGGCGAGGTTGTTGATGTGGTCGACGCCGACCCGTGCCATCCGGATCATGTGCAGCACCACGGTGCGGTGGTCGGTGAGCTCGACGCCGGCGGCGTACTTCTCCAGCGGCGACCCGGGAGGAGCCATGAGGTACGGGATGACGTACATCGTCTTGCCGGCCGAGGCGCCGCGCATGCGCTCCTCGAGCATCGGCTTCATCTCCGACGACGGACGCCAGTTGTTGTAGACACCGGCATCATCCGGGTTGCTCGTCGCGACGATGGTGCGCTCCTCCGAGCGCGCCGTGTCCTTGTGGTAGCTGCGCGAGTAGTAGCGACCCTCGCCGGCCGGGAAGATCTCTCCGGCCGCCAGCGACTCCTCGATCAGCCGGGCGTCGTCGTCGGCGCTCACCACCTCGACGCGCTCGGCACCGGTGAGCTCGGCCCAGTGCAGGACGTACTCGCGAACATGCGGATTTTTCAGGCCTGCCGCGTCCAGAACGGCCTCGACGTCAGTCACGTCTCTTGGTGTCCTCTCCGGTACCGAAGCGCCTCGGCCGGGCTCGTGAGCCGACCGGGCGGTGATACCGCCGAAGGCTACCGCCCCGTTCCCGAGGTCGCGACGAGGGCATCGGTGGCGCACCCCGAGCCGTCGTCACGTCGTTACCTGCCAGAAACCTCGGCGCGGCCGAGTCGAAACGTGCCGCCCCTAGCGTGGGCGGTGTCCGACGACGAGGTCGGGCGCTCGGAATGACGAGTGCGGCCGGCACGGGGCGTCACGCACGTCCCGGGCCGGCCGCCACCCCCCATCTGGCTGGTCGGTTTACCAGGTTCAGTAGGAGAGTTGGCACTCCCTTGGGCAAATTTGCCCTGATGAGTGCAGGTTTGCCGACTGAACCTGGTAAACCGACCAGCGGCGTGGGACGTCGGCAAGACTCGACTTCTCCTTTAGGCTTTCGCCATGGCGACCCGAACGTCTTCCCCGCCGCGCAAGCGGCCGTCCGGAACGCAGAGCCGCAAGAAGCCCGCCGCGCGCAAGCGCCCGGCGCAACGCAGCCCTGCCAAGAAGCGTCGACCGGCGCAGCGACGCCCGGTCAAGTCCGGGCCCGGCCCGGTGGCCGTGGTCGTGGGTGGCCTGTTCGGATTCATCCGGGCCATCTGGCTCGGGCTGGCCGGTGCGGTCGGCGCGGTCGCCAGAAGCATCGGCCACTCCGCCGGAGACCTCGATCCCGAGCAGCGGCGCGACGGTGTCGGCTTCGGTGTCCTCGGAGTCGCGATCGTCGTCGCCGCATCGGTCTGGTGGCAGATTCCCGGGGGAGTGGGCGACGCGGTGCGCACGGCGAGCACCGGCACCGTCGGCCTCCTCGCGTGGTCCCTGCCGATCCTGCTCGTGGTCGTCGCGTGGCGCACGCTGCGTCACCCCGAGCGCAATGGTCCCGCCGGACGCCAGGTCATCGGCTGGGCGGCCGCCAGTGGCGGCATCCTCGGCCTGGTGCACCTGTCCCACGGCGTCCCCCGCCCCAGCGACATGGCGGCGGTCCGCGAGGCCGGGGGAGCCGTCGGGTTCCTGTTCTCCGCGATCCTCATCGACCTCCTGAAGAGTCCCTACGTCGTCGCGCCCCTGCTGGTGCTGGTCGTCCTGTTCGGAGTCCTGGTCATCACCGGCACCCCGCTGCACGCCGTCCCCGAGCGTCTCCGCGCCGTCCGGGACAAGGCCAGCGGCTCGAGCACCGACGAGCCCGACGCGAAGGAGGCGGCCGCGCGCAAGCGTCACCCGCGCACCTCGCCCCTCGCCGAACCGTTCGACAACCCCCTGGTCGACGGGCCGGACGAGGACCGCCAGGTCCCGGTCAAGCCCCGCCCGAAGGCCGCCGACGCCACCACGGCCGACGACGAGGAGGACACCGAGCGGGTGCGGCCACCGATCGAGCCGGTGCCGGTCCGGGCCGAGCAGCTCGCGCTCTCCGGCGACGTCGTCTACACGCTCCCCGACACCAAGGTGCTGCGGGAAGGCAGCCCGCACAAGGCGCGCTCCAAGGCGTCCGACGAGGTCGTCGAACGGCTGACCGAAGTGCTCGAGCAGTTCGAGATCGACGCCCAGGTCACCGGCTACACCCGTGGACCCACGGTCACGCGCTACGAGGTCGAGCTCGGCCCGGCGGTCAAGGTGGAGAAGGTCACCGCGCTGTCGAAGAACATCTCCTACGCCGTCGCGTCCAACGAGGTCCGCATCCTCAGCCCCATCCCGGGCAAGTCCGCGATCGGCGTCGAGATCCCCAACGTCGACAAGGAGATGGTGAGTCTCGGCGACGTGCTGCGCTCGGCCAAGGCGCGCAGCGACCATCACCCGATGGTCATCGGGCTCGGCAAGGACGTCGAGGGCGGCTTCGTGGTGGCGAACCTGGCGAAGATGCCGCACCTGCTGGTCGCCGGCGCCACGGGCTCGGGCAAGTCCAGCTTCGTCAACTCGATGGTCGCGTCGATCCTCATGCGGTCGACCCCCGACGAGGTCCGGATGATCATGGTCGACCCCAAGCGGGTCGAGCTGACCGCCTACGAGGGCATCCCGCACCTGATCACCCCGATCATCACCAGTCCCAAGAAGGCCGCCGAGGCACTCCAGTGGGTCGTCCGCGAGATGGACATGCGTTACGACGACCTCGCGAACTTCGGCTTCCGCCACATCGACGACTTCAACAAGGCCGTCCGCGCCGGCACGATCCAGGTGCCGCCCGGCAGCGAGCGCGTGATCACGCCCTACCCCTACCTGCTGGTCGTCGTCGACGAGCTGGCCGACCTGATGATGGTCGCCCCGCGCGATGTCGAGGACGCCATCGTCCGCATCACCCAGCTCGCCCGGGCCGCCGGCATCCACCTGGTCCTGGCCACGCAGCGACCGTCGGTCGACGTCGTCACCGGCCTCATCAAGGCCAACGTGCCCAGCCGGCTCTCCTTCGCCACCAGCTCCATCACCGACAGCCGGGTCATCCTCGACCAGCCGGGCGCCGAGAAGCTGGTCGGGCAGGGCGACGGGCTTTTCCTGCCGATGGGCGCCAACAAGTCGATGCGCATGCAGGGCGCGTGGATCACCGAGGCCGAGATCCGGGAGGTCGTCGAGCACTGCAAGACGCAGCTCAAGCCGGTCTACCGCGACGACGTCACCGCCCCCCAGCAGTCCCGGCGTGAGATCGACGACGACATCGGTGACGACATGGACCTGGTGCTGCAGGCCATCGAGCTGTGCGTCACCACGCAGTTCGGCTCGACGTCGATGCTCCAGCGCAAGCTGCGGGTCGGCTTCGCCAAGGCCGGCCGGCTGATGGACATCCTGGAGAGCCGCGGCATCGTCGGGCCGAGCGAGGGCTCGAAGGCGCGTGACGTCCTCATCAAGGCCGACGACCTCGACGACGTCCTGGCGAGCATCAGCGTCGAGTCCGGTGGCTCCCCGCCGGCGGGGGTCACCCCCAGTGCCGGTTCGTGGGCGGAAAACTGAGCGGCGTGGCCACGATGACCCTGCATGACCCGCAACCGGGAGCCGCCGCCGAGGCGATGCCGTTCGTCATCGTGCGCCGCACCAGCCTCTACCTTGCCCTGACGATCGCCACCTCGGCGATCGCTGCGTCGTTCGGCGCGATGGCCCTGGTGCGCGAGCAGTGGTGGCTGTGGGTGCCGACGGTGCTGTTCGCCGTGCTCGCCCTCATCATTTTTCCCGGAATCCGTGATGCCCGGACGCCGCTGTTCGTCGCGGACGACCACGGTGTCCGCATGCGGCACGAGGGCAGCTGGATCGGCCTGCTCTGGAGCGAGCTCGGCGAGATCCGGGTCGAGCCGCGGATGGGGCTGCGCCACGATGCCCGGGTCAAGGTCATCAGCCACGACGGTCTTCGCATCTACAGCGCCCCCGTGGGTTTCGCGACGAGCGTCTCACCGGCCGAGGCCGAGGTCCAGTTGGCGCGGCGACGTTCGGCTGCCGCATACTGAACTGACTGATCTCGTCCGAAGGGCTTCCATGGAGACGGCTGCGCCGCCCAGCAACCTGAACATCGCGAATGCGCTGACAGTGCTGCGGATCCTGGGCGTCCCGGTGTTCGGATTCCTGCTGCTCACCGACGGCGGCGACGACGTCAGCCTCCGCCTCTGGGCCTTCGTGGCGTTCGTCCTGCTGATGATCACCGATCGCATCGACGGCGACATCGCCCGCAGTCGAGGCCTCGTCACGAACTTCGGCAAGCTCGCCGACCCGATCGCCGACAAGGCGCTCACCGGCATGGCCTTCGTCGGTCTCTCCATCATCGGGGTGCTCTGGTGGTGGGTCACGATCGTGCTCCTGGTGCGCGAGTGGGGCATCACGTTGATGCGCTTCGTGGTGCGCAAGTACGGCGTCATGCCGGCCAGCCAGGGTGGACGCATCAAGACCACGCTGCAGGCCGTCGCGATCGGCGGCTACCTGCTGCCCTTCGAGATCTGGGACAACACCATCAGCCAGGTGATGCGCTGGGGCACGCACGTCGCGATGGCCGCGGCGCTGGCGATCACGATGCTCACCGCGGTCCAGTACGTCCGCGACGCCGTCGTCCTGCGGCGGGAGCAGAAGTCGCTGGCGTGAGAGCCGCATGACGGCGAGCGTGTCCGCGCTCGACGCGATCGACGCCCTCCGCCTGTCCGGGCAGACGGTTGCCACGGCGGAGTCGCTCACCGGCGGGCTGCTGTGCGCCACGTTCGTCGACGTTCCAGGCGCCTCCGACGTCCTCCTCGGCGGGGTCGTCACGTACAGCGCCGAGGCCAAGTGCGACGTCCTCGGCGTCGATCCCGAGCTGGTCGAGCGGCTCGGCACGGTCAACGCCGACGTCGCGGCGGCGATGGCCGAGGGAGTCGTGCGCCTCCTGGGCGCGACCTGGGGTGTGGCGACCACCGGGGTCGCCGGCCCGGTCCCGAGCGAGGGCAAGCCCGTGGGCACCGTGCACGTCGCGGTGGCCGGTCCCGGAGGGGTGGTCACGCGCGACCTGTCGCTGCACGGCGACCGGGCCATCATCCGCGAGCAGACGGTCGACGCGGCCTTGTCGTTGCTCGTCGGTAGGCTGGGGGAATCAACTGCTGCACCCCTCGGTTGAGGGGGAGTATGAGCTCGATGCCGGGAGGTGCCCCATGACCGCGATGCGACAGCTCGTCGGCGAGGTGCTCCGTGCCCGCCGCATCGCTCAAGGACTCACCCTCCGCGACGTCTCCGCCCGGGCCCGGGTCAGCCTCGGGTACATCTCGGAGGTCGAGCGCGGCCAGAAGGAGCCCAGCTCCGAGCTGCTCGCCGCGCTGGCCGGCGCCCTCGACGTCCCTCTGTCCAAGCTCCTGCTCGACGTCAGCGCCCTGCTGGCGATCGAGGAGTCGGTCGACCTCGCCAGCGTCTCGTCCATCACGCCCGGCGGCGTGTCGGCCTCGGCCGCCTGAGTCGCCGGCAGTGAGGCACAGCGAGTTCTGGGACCGCATGGAGCGCCACCTCGGCGTCGGCTATGCGCGGGTGTGGGCCGACACGCACGTCATGCGGGCGCTCGACGGCCGCACGGCGGCCGAGGCGCTCGACCAAGGCGACCAGCCCAAGTCCGTGTGGCGAGCGGTGCACCAGACCCTGGAGCTTCCGGCCTCCGAGCGCTGAGTGGACTCTCGCCGAGCCTGACTCCCGATGTCCTGGACCGGCGCCGGCGGCGTTGTTACGGTGACCTCGTCTCGTCCCGGAGGAGGTCTGTCCATGGCCGCATTTCTCGTCCGCGTGATGCCGTGGGTGCTGCTCACCGGTGCGGTGGCGTGGATCGTCAAGGTGGTGGCGATCGTCGGCAACGGTGGCGACAACACCGACGAGGGCGTCGTCGGCCTGCTGTACGTCGTCGGACTCGCGGGGCTGGTGTTCGGGGTCACTGCGATCGGCGGGTGGGTCTCGTTGGCCCGCCCCACGTGGTTGACCGTCGTCGCCGCCGTGGCCTCGATCCCGATCTTCTTCGTCTCCTATGCAGTGCTGGACGCGGTGGCCAAGGCGACGATCGGTGATGCCGGCGGGGAGTACATGCGCCAGGAGCACGGCATCTGGCTGACCGGGCTGCTGTGGGCCGTGGCCGCTGGATGGCTGCTTTTTGGTTCTCGGAGGCGGCTCGCCGGCCAGCTCGAATGACCTGGTCCGGAACGCGAGGTTCCGTATCGGCGTGTCGCCGTCCATCGAACAGGTGTTCGGCCTAGTCTCGTGCACAGGTTGACGTGATGAGGACGTCGTCCACAGGCGGGTCGATGAGGCCCATGAATGTCTGAGGGTCCTCCTAGCGTCGAAGACAACCGGCCGCCACCGAGAGAACGGACACCCACATGCCTCCCAAGACGCCAGACCGCGAGGTCCCCACCCGCAACAGCAATGGCCGCGAGAACCCCACCCGCGGCGATGCCGACCGCGACAAGGCGCTCGACAACGCCGTCGCCCAGATCCATCGCGCCCACGGCAAGGGCGCGGTCATGCGCCTCGGTGAGCGCACCCGCGCGCCCATCGACGTCATCCCCACCGGTGCCACCACGCTCGACATCGCCCTCGGCATCGGCGGGCTGCCCCGCGGCCGGGTCGTGGAGATCTACGGTCCGGAGTCCTCCGGCAAGACCACGGTGGCCCTGCACGCGGTCGCCAATGCCCAGAAGGCCGGCGGCGTCGCAGCGTTCATCGACGCCGAGCACGCCCTCGATCCCGACTACGCCCGCAAGCTGGGCGTCGACACCGACGCGTTGCTCATCTCCCAGCCCGACAGCGGTGAGCAGGCCCTCGAGATCGCCGACATGCTGATCCGTTCCGGGGCGCTCGACATCATCGTCATCGACTCCGTGGCCGCACTCGTGCCCCGCGCCGAGATCGACGGCGAGATGGGCGACAGCCACGTCGGCCTGCAGGCGCGCCTCATGAGCCAGGCGCTGCGCAAGATGACCGGAGCCATCAACGGCTCGGGCACCACGGCCATCTTCATCAACCAGCTGCGCGAGAAGATCGGCGTGATGTTCGGCAGCCCCGAGACGACCACTGGCGGCAAGGCGCTGAAGTTCTACGCCTCGGTCCGGCTCGACGTCCGGCGCATCGAGACGCTCAAGGACGGCACCGACATGGTCGGCAACCGCACCCGCATCAAGGTCGTCAAGAACAAGCTGGCACCCCCGTTCAAGCAGGCCGAGTTCGACATCATGTACGGCGAGGGCATCAGCCGCGAAGGCAGCCTCATCGACGTCGGTGTCGATACGGGCATGGTCCGCAAGGCCGGCGCCTGGTACACGTACGAGGGCGACCAGCTCGGTCAGGGCAAGGAGAACGCCCGCCAGTTCCTCAAGGACAACCCCGACCTCGCCGACGAGCTCGAGAAGCGCGTCAAGGAGCACTTCGGCGTCGGGGCCCAGGTCGACCAACCGGCCGATGCGCCGGCCGACGTCCCTCAACAGGCCGAGGAGCCCAAGGCTCCGGCCGACATCGAGTTCTGATCGGCTGACGTCCCGTGTCCCGGATGCCCCAGGAACCACCCTCGGACCAGACCGGTGCCGATGCCGATCCCGAGCAGACGGCTCGCACGATCCTGCTGCGGCGGCTGACCGATCAGCCCCGCAGCAGGGCCGAGCTGGCCGAGTCGCTGGCCAAGAAGCACGTCCCCGACGACGTCGCCGTCCGCGTCCTCGATCGATTCGAGGAAGTCGGCCTCATCGACGACGAGGACTTCGCCCGGTCCTGGGTGCAGTCCCGGCAACGAACCCGCGGCGTGGCCTCGCGGGTCCTGGCCATGGAGCTGCGCCGCAAGGGCGTCGATGACGACACGTCGCGGGAGGTGCTCGCCGAGCTCGACCCCGACGTCGAGATCCAGAACGCCCACCGGCTCGTGCAGAAGAAGCTCCGCTCCATGCGCGGGCTCGACTCCACCACGCAGATCCGGCGGCTCACCGGCATGCTGGCCCGCAAGGGCTACGCGCCTCAGGTGGCCTTCGACGTCGTCCGTGCCGAGCTGGAGGCCATGGAGGCGCCACCACTGGAGTCGACCTGATCGGTCAGTCGAGCTCTTTGCGCAGCCGTTTCACGATCTCGACCTCCGAGTCGTAGTACGCCAGGCCCCACTCGGCCACATGGGTGGGATAGAGAAGCTCGGGGGCCTCGCGGATCGCTTCGCGGACTTCCGCCAGCTCGGCCCGGCGTTCGGCGAGCTGTTCCAGGTAGTCGTCGAGCATCTCCATCACCGCGTCGTGGCCCATCAGGCTGCCGAGCATCATCCGCATGGCGATCGGGTGCTTGAGCACGGGGAACTCATCGGCCGACGTACGCAGCCACTCATCGAGCGCAGCTCGGCCCTCATCGGTGATGGTGACGCGCCGGGTGGTGCGCTTGCCATCGGGCACCTCGGTCGAGGACACGTATCCGTGCCGGTCGAGCCGGTCGAGCTCGGTGTAGATCTGGCTCATCGCAGGGGACACCCAGTAGAACCGCAGCGTGCGATCGGCGCGCTGCTTGAGCTCATAGCCCGTCATCCCACCATCGCTCGTCTCCGGGTCGAAGACGAGCAACCCCAGCAGCGCGAACGACGTCGTTGACAGGTTGGCGGGCACACGCCTAGCGTACTGTTCCAAGTAGGAATACGCACGGAGGGGCGAGCATGTCGGAAACGGTACTGATGGTCGGGACGCGCAAGGGTCTGTTCGTGGGCCGATCCGACGCGGACCGATCCGCCTGGACGTGGGAGCCTCCGGAGTTCCCGATGCAGGAGATCTATTCGGTCGCGATCGATGCCCGCCCGGACTCCCCGCGTCTGCTCGCCGGTGCGACGAGCCCGCACTGGGGCCCGCAGGTCTTCCGGTCCGACGATCTCGGTCGCACCTGGGAGGAGACGCCCGGCGGCGCCATCCGCTTCCCGGAGGACACCGACGCCGCCCTGGAGCGCGTCTGGCAGCTGCGTCCGGCACCCGACGGCCAGGACGGCGTGGTCTACGCCGGCACCGAGCCATCGGCGGTCTTCCGGTCCGACGACGGTGGTGAGACGTTCGAGATCGTCCGGGGGTTGTGGGACCACCCGCACCGGCCGACGTGGCAGCCCGGCGGCGGCGGCCAGGCCATCCACACGATCGTCCCGCACCCCAGCGACCCGCAGACCGTCACCGTGGCGATGTCCACCGGTGGCGTCTACCGCACCGAGGACGGCGGAACCAGTTGGACGCCGTACAACCGTGGCATCGGCGCGGAGTTCATCCCCGGCGAGACACCCGAGTACGGGCAGTGTGTGCACAAGGTTGCCGTGGACGCGGGCGATCCCGATCGCTTCTACGCCCAGAACCACGGCGGCGTCTTCCGCAGCGACGACGCCGGCCGGTCCTGGACGTCCATCGCCGACGGGCTCCCGGCGGACTTCGGCTTCCCGATCGTTGCGCATCCGCATCGCCCCGGCACCGTCTACGTCTTCCCGCTCGTCGCCGACATCGAGCGCTTCCCACCGTCCGGCAAGCCGGCCATCTGGCGCTCCGACGACGCGGGGGAGACGTGGCGCGAGACGGGTCCTGGCCTGCCCGCCGAAGCCCACACCGCCGTGCTGCGGGACGCGTTCAGCTCCGACACCGCCGACCCGCTCGGCCTCTACGTCGGCACCCGCCACGGTGCCGTGTGGGTGAGCAACGATGAAGGTGGAACCTGGGCCGAGGTCCGCGCCAACCTCCCCGACGTCCTCTGCATTCGCGCGGCTGTCCTCGACTGAGGACGGTGCTGTGAGAACCAACACGGTGACAGCACCACTGTCATGGTCCTAGGGTCAGGCCATGCCCTCGACTCTTGATCTGTTTCGCAAGACCTCCGCGCTGCCGCAGGGCAAACGTGTCTTCTCGCTGCTGTTCAGCCAGAAGGCCCCGTACTTCGGCTCGATCCACCTGCAGGTGCGCGAGATGAAGCCGCACTACGCGGAGATCACGATCCCGAAGCGGCGCAGCGTGCAGAACCACATCGGCACCGTGCACGCGATCGCCGTCTGCAACGGGCTCGAGGCGGCGATGGGCCTGCTGGCCGAGGCCACCACGCCTGAGGGTCACCGGTGGCTGCCGAAGGGGATGGAGGTCGAGTACCTCGCCAAGTCGACGACGAGCCTGGTGTGCACGGCCGAGACCACCGAGGCGGACTGGGCCGGCGCCCCCGAGGTGCCGGTGACGGTCAAGGCCACCCGCAAGGACGGCACCGTCGTGGTGCAGGGCACCATCCACCTCTGGGTGACACCGAAAAGCTGACCTCTGAACGGTCAGCGGGTCATTCCGCCGCCCGTTCCCGAACCGCCGGCATCCGGTGCCGATTGCACGACACCACCCACGACGTCGAGCGACTTCTCGCCGACGTACCGCTTTTGAGCCCACGTGGCCAACCAGGTCAGCAACAAGTTGAGCGTGATGTAGATCAGCGCCACGACGAAAGCCGTCTGCAAGGTGTTCCGGAAGGTGCCGAACACCTGCTTGCCCGCGATGGTCAGACCAGGGGCGGTGATCGCATAGCCGAGACTGGTGTCCTTCAGCGCGACGATCGCCTGGCTGATGAGGGCGGGCAGCATGATCTTGACCGCTTGCGGGATCAGGATGAGGCGCATCACCAGTGTCTTGCGCATGCCGACGGCGTACGCCGCCTCGGACTGGCCCTTCGGCACGGCATTGATGCCGGCGCGGAAGATCTCTGCGAAGACTGCACCGTTGTAGAGCACCAGACCGGTGACCAGCGCCAGGAACGCCGCCGTTCCCGGCTTGGCGCCGAAGATGAAGAACCAGGACGCGATGATGACCAGCAGGAGTGGCGTCGCACGGAAGAACTCGACGACTATCCAGGCCGGCCACCGCAGCAGGCGATGATCCGACAGCTTGCCCACACCCAGCAACGCCCCGAGCGCCAGCGCACCGGCGATCGCGAACACGGCCGCCTGCAGCGTCTTGCTGACTCCTTCGAGCATGAACTGGATGATCTTGGGAGTGACGAACGGCTCCCACAGCGCGTACGCGAACTGGTCCTTGCGCCACAGCTGGAAGATGATCAGGCCGAGGATCGCGAGCAGGCCGATCGCCGAGATGCCGGTATAAAGGCGATGGCGGGCGACGGTCTTCGGACCCGGCGCGTCGAACAGGACTGAGCCGGCCATCAGGCGATCCGCCAATGGCGTTCGAGGAGCGCGGCCGCCCCGGAGATGGCCTCGACGATGATGATGTAGCCGAGAGCGATGCCGATGAAGATCGCGACCCGCGAGTCGGCGTTGTCGTTGAACAAGCCCTTCATGGCCGCAGTGGCCTCGAAGATGCCGAAGATCGAGCACAACGACGTGTTCTTGGTCAGCGCGATGAAGACACTGGCCATCGGCGGTACCACGGCGCGGAACGACTGGGGCAGGATGACCGCCTGCATGGTCTGACCGAAGCGCAGGCCGATCGAACGGGCCGCCTCGGCCTGGCCGAGCGAGATGGAGTTGACCCCGGAACGGAGCGCCTCACACACGAACGTCGAGGTGTACATCGTGAGGGCCAAGACGTTCATCCAGAAGAAGCCCAGCAGGATGTCGAGCTTCGGGAAGCCGAACACCACGAGCAGCAGGAGCACGAGCAGTGGCGTGTTGCGGAAGATGGTGACGTAGATGGCGCCGGCCTTGGCGAGCACGCCCACAGGGCCAACCCGCATCCCGGCGAGGATCGTTCCGAAAGCGAGCGACAGGACGCCGGAGACGAGGAAGAGCTGGATCGTCTTCAGGAACGCATCGAGGATGGTGTCGAAATTGTCGACGAAGACCTGCACCGACGCTCACCATCCCTTCCCGCTGGAGCTCCCGACGGAGCAGATTTTCGGACCCGAGCGCGCCGGGGTCGCGCAAGCGCGACCCCGGCACTCAGCTCAGGAGCAGGGATCCATCGTCGGCGGTTCCGGCGTCTCTTCACCGGACTTGCCGAGCGTGGCCTCGAAGGCCTTGGCCCAGTCACCGTTGTCCATCGCTTCCTGGACGGTGTCGGTCAGGAACTGGCACAGCTCGGGCTTGTCCTTGTTGAAGCCCATGCCGATGCGCTCTTCGGAGAACGGCTCACCGACGACCTCGAGCTCGTCCGGGTTGAGCGCGGCGTAGCCGAGCAGGATCGAACCATCGGTGGTCATCGAGTCGACCGCACCGTCGAGCACCTGGTCACGGCACTGCGAGTACGTCTCGAAGCCACGGGCCTTGGCGCCCTTGGCCTCGACCTGGGCGAGTGACGTCGAACCGGTGACGGAGCAGACTTCCTTGCCCTTGATGTCGTCGACGCCCTTGATGTCGCTGCCCTTCTTGACGAGGAGCTGCTGACCGGTGAGGAAGTACGGACCGGCCTGGCCCACGACCTTGCGACGGTCGTCGGTGATCGAGTAGGACGCGAAGACGAAGTCGACGGTGTTCTTCTCCAAGAACGGTTCGCGGTTGTCGGAGATGGTCTCGACCCACTTGATCTTGTCGGAGGCGATGCCGAGCTTGGCCGCGACGATCTTGGCCATCTCGACGTCGAACCCGGTCGGCGCGTCGTCGCCGGCGGCCTTGAAGCCCAGACCGGGCTGGTCGTACTTGACGCCGATCCTGACCGTGCCGGACTCTGCGATGGCCTTCATCGCGGTGCCGTCGTCGAACTGGCTGGCCGCGTCCTCGTCGACCTTGGTGTCAACGGGGTTGGAGTCGTCACCGGCGTTGCCGCACGAGGCGATGGTGAGGGCCAGTGCCGCCGCTAGGACGGCGAGGCGGGTTCGTTTCATGGTGTTTCCCTTCGATTCAGTGTTTCAGGATCTTGCCGAGGAAGTCCTTGGCCCGATCGGTCGTGGGGTTGGTGAAGAACTCTTGGGGCGTGTTCTCCTCGAGAATCCGCCCTTCGGACATGAACATCACTCGGTCGGCTGCGGTGCGGGCGAAGCCCATCTCGTGGGTGACGACGATCATCGTCATGCCGCCCTTGGCGAGGTCGATCATGGTGTCGAGGACCTCTTTGATCATCTCCGGGTCGAGCGCGGAGGTGGGCTCGTCGAAGAGCATGACCTTGGGTTCCATGGCGAGGGCGCGGGCGATGGCCACGCGCTGCTGCTGGCCGCCGGACAGCTGGGCCGGGTACTTCGCCGCCTGGGCGTCGATGCCGACGCGTTCGAGCAGCTCGTGGGCTCGCTTCTCGGCGGCGTCCTTCTTCAGGCCGCGGACCTTCATGGGGCCGAGCGTGACGTTCTCGAGCACCGACTTGTGGGCGAACAGATTGAACGACTGGAACACCATGCCCACGTCGGCGCGGAGCTGCGCCAGACCCTTGCCCTCCTCGGGCAGCTTGACGCCGTCGATCTCGATCGTGCCCTCGTCGATGGTCTCCAGACGGTTGATCGCCCGGCACAACGTCGACTTGCCGGAGCCCGACGGGCCGATGACCACGACCACCTCGCCGGACGCGACTTCGAAGTCGATGTCCTGCAGCACGTGGAGGTCGCCGAACCACTTCTGCACCGCGTGCATCGCGACCATGGGGGTGTCGACCATGCTTGCAACCTAGCCGGGAGGATGGGTCCACGCGCAAGTATCGGGCGCTCCCGCAACCCAATCGACACCTGCCGGACGGTCTCTGACCTGCGGGCGTGCGGGCCGATCGAACGCTTCGATCAACGCTTCTCGCAGGCGATGCCGTCCTTGTCGCGGTCGGACTTCGTGTTCTTGTTGTAGATCTTCGTGTTGCGGGTGAAGTTCGTGACCGGCTTTCCGGAGGTCTTGTCCCTCGCGCCCTTCCGGCCGATGCCGTGCTTGTAGTCCTTGTTCAGCGCGGTGCAGTTCTTGTACGTCTTGTTGGCCGCCTCGGCGGGCGATGCGACAAAGATCGTGGTGCTCAGCAGCACGGCCGCGCCGAGGGTGGTGACGAGTTGCTTGCGCATCATGACAATCCTGATCGTTCAAGGTGGGGCGATGACGGGACAGGCGCGAAACGAGCCCAGCGGGAGATTAGCGGGTCGGCGAGGCTCGCCGCCGGTAAACGGACGTTCTTGCCTGCGTACGATGGATCGGTCATGACGAAGACGTATGAGGTGCGCACGTTCGGGTGCCAGATGAACGTGCACGACAGTGAACGGCTGAGCGGCCTGCTCGAGACCTCCGGGTACACGCCGGCGGGCTCCGGCACGCCGGACCTCGTCGTCTTCAACACCTGCGCGGTCCGCGAAAATGCCGACAACAAGCTGTACGGCAACCTGGGGCAGGTCGCGAGCGTGAAGGCCGCGAATCCGGGGATGCAGATCGCCGTCGGCGGGTGCCTGGCCCAGAAGGATCGCGACACCATCACCCGCCGCGCCCCCTACGTGGACGTCGTGTTCGGCACGCACAACATCGGATCGCTGCCCGTGCTGCTCGAGCGCGCCCGCATCGAGCAGGAGTCGCAGGTCGAGATCCTGGAGTCGCTCGAGGTGTTCCCCTCGACGCTGCCGACCAAGCGCGACTCGGTGTTCGCGGCGTGGGTCTCGATCAGCGTGGGCTGCAACAACACCTGCACCTTCTGCATCGTGCCGAGCCTGCGGGGCACCGAGAAGGACCGCCGGCCCGGTGACGTGCTGGCCGAGGTCGAGGCACTGGTGGCCGACGGCGTCGTCGAGGTCACGCTGCTGGGCCAGAACGTCAACTCCTACGGCGTCGAGTTCGGCGACCGGCTGGCCTTCGGCAAGCTGTTGCGCGCCTGCGGGGAGATCGACGGCCTGGAGCGGGTGCGGTTCACGAGTCCGCACCCCAAGGACTTCACCGACGACGTCATCGCCGCGATGGCCGAGACGCCCACCGTCATGCCGCAGCTGCACATGCCGCTGCAGAGCGGCTCCGACCGGGTGCTGAAGGCGATGCGTCGTTCCTACCGGCGCGACAAGTACCTCGGCATCCTCGACCGGGTCCGCGCCGCGATGCCCGACGCCGCCATCACCACCGACATCATCGTCGGTTTCCCCGGCGAGACCGACGACGACTTCGAGGAGACGCTCGACGTCGTTCGACGGGCTCGCTTCACCAGCGCCTACACGTTCCAGTACTCGGCGCGGCCGGGTACGCCCGCCGCCGAGCTCGGCGACCAGGTGCCGAAGGAGGTCGTGCGGGAGCGCTACGACCGGCTCGCGTCGCTCGTCAACGACGTCGCCTGGCAGGAGAACCTGCGGCTCGTCGGCTCCACGGTCGAGCTGCTCGTGACCGACTCAGCCGGCGGCGGACGCAAGGACCGCGAGACGCGCCGACTCACCGGCCGCGCTCGCGACAACCGGCTCGTGCACTTCGCGCCGGGCGCGACCGAGGTCCGGCCCGGCGACATGGTCGAGGTCGTGATCACCGACGCGGCACCGCACCACCTCGTCAGCGATGCCCCGGTGTCCCTCAACCGCCGGACCCGGGCCGGCGACGCCTGGGAGGCCCGCCAGGGCCGCACCGAGGTGCAGTCCGTCGGCCTCGGCATGCCGTCGGTCAGGCCGTAGCGGGCCGGAGCCGACCCAGCGTGACCGTCTGACGGCGCCGGGCAGCGACGACGGTGAGGCCGAGCGCCAGCACCGTGAAGATGCCGAGGGCGAAGAACACGCCGCCGATGCCCTCGCTCCCGCCCGCGGTCGTGGCGCGCAGGCCCTCGACGACGTGGCTCATCGGCAGCAGCTGGTGCAGGAATCCGAAGAAGCCGGGTGACGTCTCGACCGGGTACGTGCCACCCGACGCGGCCAGCTGGAGTGCGAGCAGCACCAGGGCGATGAACCGTCCGGTGCCTCCGAGCAGGGCCACCAACATCTGGTTGATCGCGGTGAACGTCACGGCCGCGGCGACGGCGACGGCCAGGAACAGCATCGGGGCGGCCGGGTCGACGCCGAGGACCCACACCAGGACGCTCACCATGAGAGCGACCTGCACGAGGGACAGGGCGAGGCCGGGCACGAAGCCGGCCATGGTCGTCCGGACGTCGCCGGCGGTGGAAGCGATGGCGCGATCGGAGAGCGGCCGCAGCAGCAGGTAGATCGCCATGGCGCCGATCCAGAGCGCGATCGCCACGAAGTACGGGGTCAGCGCCTCGCCGTTGTTGCTGACCGGATTGAGTCGTTCGGGCACGTCCTTGATGGGGGTGGCCGCGGTCTTCGCCAGCTTCTCCCGTTCGTCCTTGGTGTAGTCGGGCACGGCCTCTGCGCCCTCGCTCAGCCCGCTGTTCAGCTCGTGGGCCCCGCCCGCCAGCTGATCGGCCCCGTCGGCCGCCCGGTCGGCTCCGATGCTGAGCTGTTTCGTCCCCGCGGCGAGCTGGTTCGCGCCGGCCGAGGCGCGCCCGATCGCCGCCACCAGCCCGGGCATGCTCCTCGCCAGCTTTTCGTTGCCGGTCGCCACCTGGTCGGCCCCCTTCGCCAACTCGCGCGCCTGGGCGGCGGCACCCTGCAGCCCCTGCACCCCGGCGACGAGCCCCTTCATCCCACGCGTGCGGGTGGCGGCGGCTTCGAGCTGGACGCACTCGGATCGGGGTTGCAGCAGTGAGGACCGGCACCGCTTGGCGAGCTCCTGCAGGAGATCGGCGAGCCGGTCGATGTCGGCTGCGGTGGGTGCCGAGCCGGAGGCCTGGCTGAACTGCTGCATGGCCGCGCTGAACTGGGCCGTCCCGTCGGCGACCTTCCGCGACCCTTCGGCGAGACGCCGGGTGTCGCGGGGGAGTGTCGACGTCTCCGACTTCATCCGGCTCAGGCCGTCCGCGAGTCGTCTCGCGCCGTCGCTGGCCTCGGCGGCTCCGTCGGCGAGCTCACGGGTGCCCGCGGCCAGCTCGTCGGCGCCCTGGGCCAGCTCGCCGGAACCGTCGGCAGCCTTCCCGAGGTCGGTCTTGATGTCGGAGAAGCTCAGGTAGATGTTGTCGAGATAGGTCTCGGTGACCTGGGCGTTCAGCGCCGATGTGGCGGCCTCGGCAATGGCCTGGGCGATGGTGCCGGTCACGTAGTTGACGGCGTCGTTGGACTGGAGCCGCAGACGTCCTTGGACGGCATCCTGCGGATCGCTCGTCGAGGTCGCTGCCTTCGACAAGGTGCGCGGGATGGTCAGCACGGCCTTGTACTCGCCGTCGACGAGGCCGCGCTGGGCGTCCTTGGCGTCGGTCAGCACCCAGTCGAAGTTGTCGGAGGAATCGTCCCGGGTCAGGTTGCCGGCGAGCTCTCGACCGACCGCCACGGGCTGCTTCTTGCCATCGGGGTCGGTGATCTCGACGAGCTCGTCCTCATTCACCACGGCCGCTCGCACCTCGTCGAGGCGACCCGTCGGGTCGATGTTCGCCCACACGTAGAGCGCGGCGAGCAGCAGCGGGACCACCGTGACGCCGAGGACCGCGGCGCGGGCGAGGCGGCTCCGGCCGAACCGGGCCAGCTCGAACCAGGGAAGTGAAGGTGAGGCCATCAGATCATCAGCTCCCTGAGGATCCGGGGGGTGTCGAGCTCGAGCAGGTGCACGTGGGCCGATGGTGGCGGCCCCGACTCCGGTGACCGCACGCTCGCCACGACCGAGACGTCGCGCCCGATCAGCAGGTGGTCGAGGGCGGACCAGAACATGGCCACGGACTCGGCGCTGCGCAGACCGTCGACGTCGTCGATCACCACGAGACGGGGATCCTCGGTGAGCGCGAGAGCGACTCCGAGCAGCTTGCGTTCCAGTGCCCCGATCGACGACAGCGGCGCTGACCCGCGGACGTCGTCCGCGACGAGTCCGGCCACGTCGCGCGCGTACTCGAGGGCACCGTTGAGCTCGTCGAGCACCGGAGTGACGTTCCGCCGGCTCACCCACAGGCTGAACGTGCGGATCGAGAGGCGCTCGGCGATGAGCTGGTCGACGGTCAGGTCCTCGTCGAGGTCGTTGACGCCACTCATCTCGGCCAGCGCCACGGACCGGCGAACCGCCGTGCTCTCCTGCGGCAGCAGGAACCCGTTGACCCGGAGCCGGCCGTCGTCGAAGCCCATCCGACCGGCGATCGTGAGGAGCAGCGCGGACTTGCCCGAGCCGCTGGGCCCGTGCACCACGAGCCGGTCGCCGGCGGGCAGGCTGATCGACACGTCGTTGTAGACGAGCCCTTCGGGCCCGGTCAGGGTCAGGGCCGACGCACTGACCGCCTCGGTCGATCCGGGTGACGGCCAGGACTCCAACTTGACGCGTTCGTGCAGGCCGTGGCCCTCGACGTCGAGGTACGGGAGCCGTGAACCGAGCCAGCCGGGCAAGGTCCACGCGGAGCGCCCGAACAGCTGGAGCACGGCGGGCGCGAACAGCATGCGGACCAGGAAGGCATCGGCGAAGACGCCCACGGCGAGGGCGAAGGCGATCGGCTTGACGTCGGGGTCGCCGTCGGGCACGAACGCCGCGAAGACCGCGAGCATGATGACCGCCGCCGCGGTGACCACCCGTGAGCTGCCCACGAAGCCGTCGGAGATCGCCTGATAGGGGTCGTCGGATCGGAGGTACTCCTCCTTCATGCGGGACATGAGGAAGACCTCGTAGTCCATCGACAGGCCGAAGAGGACGGCCATCAGCATGATGGGGAGAAAGCTGATGAGTGGGCCGGTCTGGTCGATGTTCACGAGCGTGCCGAGCCAGCCCCACTGGAAGACCGCCACCACGGCGCCGAACGCCGCTCCGGTCGAGAGCAGGAAGCCGAGCGTGGCCTTCACCGGGACCAGGATCGAGCGGAACACCACCATCACGAGCAGGACCGAGAGGCCGACGACCACGAGGCCGAAGGGCAGCAACGCGTCCTTGAGGCGTTCGGAGACGTCGATGCCGGCGGCGGTGAGCCCGGTGACCGCGATGTCGACGTCGTGCTCCTTCTCCCAGGCGGGGGCCGCGTCACGGATCTCGTGGACCAGTGCGGCGGTCCGTTCTGTGGACGGTCCCGTGGTGGGGATGACCTGCACGACGGCCGTGTCGCCGGCCTCGTTGGGGGTGGCGAGCCCGATGGCCTGCACGCCGTCCATCTGCCGCAGGTCGCGCTCGAGGTCGTCGACGACGCCGAGCGGATCGCGTGAGGAGATGATGTCCACCGTGATGAGGAGCGGGCCGTTGAACCCGGCCCCGAACTCCTTCTCCACGAGGTCGTACGCCGTGCGCTGGGTCGACCCTTCCGGTGAGGTGCCGTTGTCCGGGAGCGCCAGCTGGAGGTCGCGGGCCGGGATCGCCGCGACGCCGAGGACGACCACGATGATGGCGATGGCCGCCAGGGGGAAGCGCGTCGTCGCAGCCACCCATCGGCGGGAGAACGATCCGGGCGGACGTTCGCCGTCCTTGGGCGCCAGCCGGTCTCCGGCGCGCCCGAGCAGGGCCGGCAGCAAGGTCAGGGCCACCGCCACCGCGATGACCACCGACATGGCCGCGACGGCGCCGGTCACGGTGAGGAACGGGATGCGGGCGATGGCGAGACCGATCAAGGCGATGACCACCGTGACACCGGCGAAGACGACCGCGGACCCGGCGGTGGCCACCGACCGGGCCGCGGACTCCTCGGCATCGACGCCCGAGGCCAGGAGCTCGCGGTGGCGCGAGACGATGAAGAGCGCGTAGTCCAGCCCGACCGCCGTGCCGATCATCAGGGCGAGCAGCGGCGACGACGTGGAGATCGTGATGAAGCCGGCGGCCGTGAAGGTGAGGGCGGCCGTGACGATGACGCCCACGAGGGCCGTGATCACCGGCATGACGGCCGCTCGCAACGACCGGTACATGAGGAACAGGACGATGCCGGCCACGAGGACGCCGACGAGCTCGACAGCCGACACCTCCGAACCGGTGTCGGTGAACATGTCACCGCCGAAGGCGGTCTCGTAGCCCGCCTCGACGAGCTGGTCGCCGCCGCGTTGCACCGCCTCCTTCTGCGCCTCGGTGATGTCGGTGAAGCTGCCGGTGAGCTGGATCTGCACCTGTGCCGCACGATGGTCCGCGCTGATCGAGATGTCGGACACGGCGTCGGAGTAGGGGGAGTAGACGTCGCTGACGCCGTCGACCGCCTTGATCCGGTCGATCGCGTCCTTCACGAGCGCGCGGGAGGCGGCGTCGTCGATGCGCCTGCCCTCGGGCGCGACGGTGACGAGGTAGGCCGAGGCGCCGCTCACCTGCGGGAAGGTGCGGTCGAGGGCGTCGATGGCGGTCTGCGACTCGGTGCCCGGGATGTTGAACTCGTCGCGGGTGTCGCCTCCCACGGTGAACGCGGCGGTGCCGGCGGCCAGGACGATCAGCAGCCAGGCCGCGATGACGCGACGATGGTGCTGGAAGGCCCACCGGCCCAGCGCGTAGAGGGAGTTCGACACGTACCGACGATACGATAGTGTCTTGGATACGGCAATGTATCGAAGTGTTACCATCGACACATGAGCGAAGCGCGTGTCGCCGAGCGCACCTCGGGACCTCGACGTCGGGCCGCGACCCGCGAACGGCTCCTCGACGCTGCCCGTGTCGTCCTCGCCGGCGAGGGCATCCAGGGCGCATCCGTCGAGCACATCTGCGAGCAGGCCGACTTCACCCGCGGCGCGTTCTACTCCAACTTCTCCAGCAAGGAAGAGCTGCTGCTCGCCCTGTGCCAGCGGGAGAGCGAGGACATGTTCGACAAGCTGCGGATGGCCGCCGACCCCAGCGCGTTCGACGGGCTCGACGCCACCGAGTCCATCGGGGTCGTCTTCGACCGCTTCCTCATGCTGCAGCCGCCGGATCCGGAGTGGTTCCTCGTGCAGGGCGAGTTCGAGCTGCGGGCGGTGCGCGACGACCCCGTGGGCCGGGAGTTCAGGGCGGCGTGGATCGGCGTCAAGCGGGAGTTCCAGGAGATCATGGTGTCGATCCTCGAGACGCTAGGTCTCCGGCTCACCATCGACCCGCACGACGCCCTGGTCGTCCTCATGGGCACCTACGAGATGGCGCTGCGCGAGGCCCTCATCGAGCACCGTTCGATGGAGCCCGAGCTCCTGCGGCGCATCATGCCCCCGCTGCTGTTCTCGGTGACCGAACCGATCGCCTCCTGACGGTGGGAGGATGAGTTCATGGAGCTCACCATCGCCCAGGACCCGGAGGCCGACAAGGTCCTCTCCGACGACCCGTTCGCCCTGCTCATGGGCATGCTTCTGGACCAGCAGTACCCGATGGAGCACGCGTTCCGGGGTCCGGCGAAGCTGTTGGACCGGTTCGGCACTCTCGACCCGGCTGCCATCGCCGCCGCGGAGCCGGAAGCCTTTGCCGACCTCTGCTCCACGCCACCGGCGATCCACCGGTACGGCCGCTCGATGGCCGGCCGCGTGCAGGAGCTGGCTCGTCACGTCCTCGAGGAACACGACGGCGACGCCTCGCGCATCTGGACCGAGGCCCGCAGCGGCGCCGACCTGATGGCCCGGCTGCGCGCGCTGCCCGGGTACGGGGAGCAGAAGGCCAAGATCTTCACCGCGCTGCTGGCCAAGCAGCTCGACGTCAAGCCACGGGGCTGGACCACCGTGGTCGGCGACTACGGCAAGAAGGGCTACCGCTCGGTCGCCGACGTCGTCGACGCCGAGTCACTGGGCAAGGTGCGCGCGTTCAAGAAGCAGAAGAAGGCCGCCGCGGCGGCTGCCGCGGACTGACTAGATCGGTCGGGCGCCGGCGAGGTCCGGGCGCAGCAGCACCTTCGGCACCTTGCAGACGTCGGCGCCGGCCTGGTTCATGCGATCGGTGATCGGGTCGCCGTCGGCGGTCTTCGGCATGGTGAACGAGGTGGTGCTGCCCCGACGCTCTCGGTCGAGATAGGTCTTGCGGCCGGCCACGAGCGCCTCCCAGTCGGCCAGCCACGCGTCCAGCGGCTTGTCGCTTCGTCGGACCGCCGGCTCCAGTGAGCGGATCCGCTCGACCATCGTCGTGACGGCGTCGTTCTGGTCGGCCAGCGCGGCGAGACGTTCGTCGGGCCCGCCCCCCACGGGAGTTCCCTCGACGGTCGCGATCATCAGGCGGCACTCGGTCTTCGCCACCTCGATGACCCGCTCGTCGTCGATGAATCCGGGGAGGTCGCGCTCGCCGTTCAGGGCGAAGTAGGTGGCCGCCCCGCCGAAGCCGAGCAGCCCGATCACTCCGGCAGCGATGGCGGCGACCAGCCAGCCGCGCGACACCGGGGAGGGTGGAAACCGCCAGATCTGCGCGGGCGGGTAGGACCCCCGGCCCGGCGCATCATTCACCCCGCCATCGTCGCACGCAGGCCCACGACCGCTCGGCTAGCCTCGGGGCGTGATCGTCGCCGCCGCGGTGTGCCCGCACCCGCCCGTCCTCGTTCCCGAGGTTGCCGGCGGGGCGGCGGCCGAGCTGGACGACGTGCGCGGGGCCGCGCTGGCAAGCGTGGCGGACCTCGTCGCGACGCGCCCGGATCGGGTCGTCGTCGTCGGTAGCGGCGCGCTGGCCGGCCCGGCCGACGAATCGGCCGGCGGCACGCTGCGTGGGCACGGCGTCGACGTCCGCGCCGGCGGCCCGGATCTCGTCCTCCCCCTCAGCCTCACCATCGGCGCCTGGCTGCTCGACCAGGTCGGATGGGACGGCCCGCGCACGTACACGACGACCGCAGTGCCCGTCGACGACCGAACGGCCCTGCTCGTGTTGGCCGACGGCAGCGCGCGCCGGAGCCTGGCAGCCCCCGGCTACCTCGACGACCGGGCCGAGGCCTTCGACCGCACCATCGCCACGGCCCTCGCCAACGGGGGCGCCGAGGCGCTCGCGGCCCTCGACGCAGAGCTCGGCGACGAGCTGCTGGCCGCCGGAGTCCGCCCGCTCACCGTGCTCGGCGACATGACGAAGGGCGCCGACGTCGTCGCGCGATTGCGCTGGGACGAGGCGCCCTTCGGCGTCGCCTACTGGGTGGCCGACTGGACGATCGAGTCGGCCGGCTGACTCAGTCGTCGAGCTTGTCGGCGGCGTCCTTGACCTGGTCGGCCGCGCCGTCGATCTTGTCGCTGAACTTGCCCTTCGTGGCCTTGTCGGCCAGATCGGCGGCCTTGTCGATGCCCTGATCGAGCTTGTCGCCGTGTTCCTCGGCGAGTTCGGCGGCCTTGTCCTTGGCCTTGTCGAGAAAGCCCATGTCACTCCTCGTGATCGACGGCGGCGCTGTGCCTCCGGGGTGTCCTGCACGTTACGGAACACTGGGGTCATGGGGTCAGTCGATCGAGTCGTGGTGGTGGTCGGTCCGACCGCGTCCGGCAAGTCCGACCTCGCCGTCGAGCTCGCCGGCCGACTGGGCGCGACCCGTCCGGGGGAGATCGTCAACGCCGACTCGATGCAGCTCTACCGCGGGATGGACGTCGGCACGGCCAAGCTCCCGACCGACGGCCGTGGGGGAGTGCGGCACCACCTTCTCGACGTCCTCGACGTGACCGAGCCGGCCAGCGTCGCGGAGTTCCAGCGCTGGGCCCGCGACGCGATCGCCGACTGCCAGGCCCGCGGCTCGGTGCCGATCGTGGTCGGCGGCTCCGCCCTGTACGTCCGGGCCGTCATCGACGACCTGGACTTCCCGGGCACCGATGCCGACGTGCGCAGCCGCTGGACCGCCGAGCTCGAGCGAGTGGGAGCGCCGGCGCTGCACGCGGTGCTGGCGGAGCGCGATCCGGCTGCGGCGGAGCAGATCCTGCCGTCCAACGGCCGCCGCATCGTGCGTGCGCTGGAGGTCGGTGAGCTGACCGGTGAGGGGTTCGTCGCGACGATGCCCGGGTTCGACTCGGTGTATCCGGACCTGCGCATGATCGGCCTCGACGTGCCTCGCGACGTGCTCGACGAACGGCTCGAGCGGCGGGTCGAGCAGATGTGGGCCGCCGGCTTCGTCGCCGAGGTCCGCGGGCTGATCGAGCGTGGGCTCGACGAGAGCCCGACGGCGTCGAGGGGCCTGGGCTATCAGCAGATCCTCGCGTACCTGCGCGGGGAGTCGTCCGAGGACGAGGCTCGGGCGGCCACCCTCGCCGGTACCCGCAAGTTCGCCCGGCGTCAGGACCGCTTGTTCCGCAAGGACCCGCGGATCCACTGGCTGCCCTTCGACAGCCCGACGCTGGTCGATGATGCCGTGGGCGTCGTCACCGGCTGACCTGCGACGGGTGCAGCGCCAGAATGCGATCGGCCGCGACGGTGGCCCCATCGACCTCACGCCAGCGCTCAGCGATGGCCGTGGCGGCCTGGCGATGAGCCTCGTCCAACACGGTCTCGAGCGCAGCCCTGATCTGCTCAGGTGAGGACGTCTTCTTGATCGACACACCGGCTCCGGCCTCCTCCACGGCCTTGCCGACCATGGGCTGGTCGAGCATCGGGTGCATGGGCATGATGACGAGCGGGAGGCCGTGCGCCAAGGCGCGCACCGTCGTGGAGTGGCCGCCGTGACCAATGACCGCCGAGCATTCCGGCATCACGGTGTCGTGGGGGACGAACGCGTGCACCTCGGCGTTGGCCGGCACGGACAGGTCGTCTGGGTCCACCGCTGGGCCCGTCGTGAGCACGACGTCGACAGGTGCGTCGGCCAGACCATCGAGGATGTTCTGGAGTGCTTCGCGCTGGCCGGGGAACGAGATGGTGCTGAGGCTCGCGAGGACGCGTGGTGGCGTGACCGGGCGTGCCGCCGCGGTCGCAGGCTGCACCGGGCCGGTCCAGTCGAACGACGCCGGCCAGTCCTTCGATGCGGCGGGATCGAGCGACCGATCGGTGCACACGAGCGCGGCGTCGCAGCCCTTCCACAGCCGACGTGGGTTGAGGCCCTTCAGCTTGGCCAGCAGACCGATGGGACCGCGTTGCCACGGGCCGTCGAAGTAGGCATGGAACGTGTGCATGAGCGAGACCGTCGTCAGACCCGCCTGCTGCGCGTCTCGGAGCGCGGAAAGCAGCATGCAGTCGACGACGACGACGGAATCAGCCGACGCGAGCTCGACCAGCTCGCGGCCCTTGCCGGTCTCCGTCATCTGTCGGCTCCATGCGCGAATGTCCTCGAGAGTGGACATCGGCGCGGTGGGGTCCCATGCGACGACGTCACGGTAGCCGTGGAACTCCAGGCCGGACTTCTCGAACGACGCACGCTGTTGCTCATGGCCCAGCACCTGGACGCGATGGCCACGCCGAGCGACTTCCTCGGCGATGCGGAGCAGCGGGGGGACGTTGCCGCCGGCGTCCAACGTGGCGAAGACGACGTCAGTCATGCTGCCCACCCCTCCAGCACGGACTCGACGAGGCGCAGCATGCGCCGCTCGACGACCTCGCGACTCAGGCCACGGTCGCGGCGCAGGATCTTCCAGGTGTATGCATCGGTGGCGACCACCAGCATGTCGATCAACTCTTCTCGGGAGGGCCCGGTGAGGTCACCGAGCCGGGCGGTGAACACGTCTTCGACCCAGGTGCGATGCAGCGCCCGGCCCTTTGCCGTGATGCGGGCGGCATGGGTATCGGTCATTTCCTGGGACAACAGGAGCATCGCGCCGTCGCCGCGCGTCTCGTAGTGATCCAGGAGCGACGACATGGCGCCGGGGAAGTCGCCGGGGAGGACGTGGCGCTCCTCGACGATCTCGCTGAGGGCGAGCTCGACGCTGGCATCGATCAACGCGTCGCGGCTGCCGAACTGCCGGAGCACCGTCTGGACACTCACCCCCGCGTCGGCCGCGATGTCAGCCAGCGACACCGCTGACAGCGGCTGATGGTCGGTCAGGGCCAGCGAAGCGCGCAGGATGCGCTCGCGGGTCTCAGCCACAGCCTCGGCGCGAGCGGTCATCACGTACGGACGTGTTGTTTTCATGTTGATCAACATTGACACGAAAGTGTCTTTGATGTCAATGGTCATTCACATGAAAAAGTCATTCGGCGGATTCGGGAGTACCTTCTCCGCATGAGCGATGCGGACAACCTCTTCGTCGGGGCAGCCGAGGAGCTGGCGCACTTTCGTGCCACCGTCGAGCTGCGACCGGTGTCGCCACCGGTCGACTTCGACGCCCTCCGCGACGGGTTCGGCACGACGTTGCCCCCCGACCCGACGCCGCCGGACGTCGTGCTCGACGAGCTCATCAGGGCCGCTGACCCCGGCATCACCGCGACCGTGGGTCCGCGGTACTTCGGCTTCGTCGTCGGCGGTGCCCTGGCGTCGGCCACGGCGGCCGACATGATGGCCCTCGGGTGGGACCAACCCGCGTTCAACGCGACGCTGGCGCCGGCGGCCGTTGCCGCCGAACAGGTCGCCGGCCGCTGGGCGAAGGAGATCCTGGGCATTCCCGACACCGCCTCGGTGGGCTTCGTCGGCGGAGCGCAGGAGGCGAACACCGTCGGGCTGGCCGCCGCCCGCCATCACGTGCTGGCCGAGCGTGGTTGGGACGTCGAGCAGGACGGTGTCCAGGGCGCGCCGCGCATCCGGGTCGTCGTCGGCGACGAGCGGCACGGCACCATCGATCGCTCCCTGCGGCTCCTCGGGCTCGGCACGAGCTCGGCCGTGCCGGTGCGCACCGACGCCAACGGCGCGATCGACGTCGAGCACCTGGCCGCGGTGCTCGCAGCCGACGACGCGCCGACGATCGTGTGCCTGCAGTCGGGCAACGTCAACACCGGTGCCTGCGACGACCTCGCCGCCGCGTGCGACCTCGCGCACTCGTCCGGGGCCTGGGTCCACGTCGACGGCGCGTTCGGCTTGTGGGCGGCGGCCTCACCGACCCATCGGCACCTGACCGCCGGGATCGAACTCGCCGATTCGTGGGGGTGCGACGCGCACAAGTGGCTCAACGTGCCGTACGACTCCGGCCTCGTCTTCGTCTCCCGGCCGGACGTCCACGCCGCCGCCGTCTCGTACGTGGCGGCCTATCTGGTCGGCTCGGGACAGGGCACCCTCGGAGGGTCCGACTTCGTGCTGGGCTCGTCGCGGCGGGCCCGCGGGTTCGCGGTCTGGGCGGCGTTGCGGGAGCTCGGTCTCAGCGGCGTGGCCGATCTCGTCGAACGCACGTGCTCTCTCGCGCGGCGCTTCGCCGACCAGCTCGCCGCGGGCGGCGCCGAGATCGCCAACGACGTCGTCCTCAACCAGGTCCTGGTCGGCTTCGGCGATGACGCGACCACCGATGCGGTCATCGATCGGGTGCAGCGTGACGGCACCTGCTGGATGGGCGGCACGACGTGGCGGGGCCGGCGCTACATGCGCATCTCGGTGTCCAACCACGTGACCACGGAGGCCGACGTGGACAGATCCGTCGAGGCCGTCCTTCGCTGCTGGCGCCCGTAGACTGAGCTCATGACGTTTCCATGGCTCAAGGGGCACGGCACGGAGAACGACTTCGTGCTGCTTCCCGACCATGACGGAACCGTGCACGGTGAGCTCAACGGTGACTTCGTGGCCGCACTCTGCCACCGTCGGCGCGGCATCGGGGCCGACGGAGTCATGCGCGTCATCCGGGCGTCGGCCCTCGGTGCGACGTCGGCCGGTGAGTGGTTCATGGACTACCTCAACGCCGACGGCTCGGTCAGCGAGATGTGCGGCAACGGCATCCGAGTCTTCGCCCTCCACCTGATCCAGGAAGGTCTCGTCGACGCGGACGAGCCGATCGTCATCGGCACCCGCGACGGCGACAAGACGGTCACGTTCGTGCCCGCCATCGACCCGGGTGACACCCCTGAGCTCACCGTCGACATGGGCGTGGCCGAGGTCCGCGGCACCACCAAGATCACCGCCGCCGGACGTACCTGGGAGGCCCAGGACATCCGCACCGGCAACCCGCACGCCGTCGCGTTCGTCGACCGGCTCGCCGACGTCGGCCCCCTGATCGACGCGCCCGAGCACGACACCGAGAACTACCCCGATGGCGTCAACGTCGAGTTCGTCGTCCGCGAGGGCGACCGCCACGTCGCGATGCGCGTGCACGAGCGCGGGTCCGGCGAGACCCGCTCGTGTGGCACCGGCGCGTGCGCGGTCGGCCTGGCCGCAGCACTGGCCGACGGAGTCGACCGACCCGTCACCTACCAGGTCGATGTGCCCGGCGGCACCGTCAACGTCACGTGGACCGCTGAGGACCACCTCCTGCTCACCGGCCCGGCCGTCATCGTCGCCAGCGGCGACCTCGAGTGGATGGCATGAGTCCGACCGAGCCCAGACCCGACGACAACGAGGGTCTCGAGCTGGAGGAGCGCAACTCCCTGCGTCGAGTGGCCGGGCTCTCCACCGAGCTGCAGGACATCTCCGAGGTCGAGTACCGCCAGCTGCGACTCGAGCGGGTCGTGCTCGTCGGCGTCTGGACCGAGGGCACGGCCGAGGACGCCGAGAACTCCCTGACCGAGCTCAAGCTGCTGGCCGAGACCGCCGGCTCGGAGGTGCTCGACGCGCTGATGCAGCGTCGTCCGAAGCCCGACCCGGCCACCTACATCGGCAGCGGCAAGGTCGACGAGCTGCGTGAGGCCGTGCAGGCCACGGGCGCCGACACCATCATCTGCGACGGCGAGCTGGCCCCGAGCCAGCTGCGCAACCTGGAGGACCGCGTCAAGGTCAAGGTCGTCGACCGCACTGCACTGATCCTCGACATCTTCGCCCAGCACGCCAAGAGCGCCGAGGGCAAGGCGCAGGTCGAGATGGCCCAGCTGCAGTACCAGACCCAGCGCCTCCGCGGCTGGGGCGGCAACCTCTCCCGTCAGGCCGGCGGACGCGCCGCGGGCGGCGAGGGCATCGGCGGCCGCGGACCGGGTGAGACGAAGCTCGAGACCGACCGCCGCCGGATCCAGGCCAAGATCGCCAAGCTGCGGCGCGAGCTCGCGGCCCTGCGGACGACGCGGGAGACGAAGAAGGCCAACCGGCACCGCAACGCCGTCCCGTCCGTCGTCATCGCGGGCTACACGAACGCCGGAAAGTCGAGCCTGCTCAACCGGCTCACCGGCGCCGGGGTGCTGGTCGAGGACGCGCTGTTCGCGACCCTGGACCCCACGACCCGGCGCACCCAGACCTCCGACGGACGCATCTACACGCTGTCGGACACCGTCGGATTCGTCCGGCACCTGCCGCACCAGCTGGTCGAGGCGTTCCGCTCCACGCTGGAGGAGGTCGCCGAGTCCGACCTCGTGCTGCACGTCGTCGACGGGTCGCACCCGGACCCCGAGGGCCAGATCGCGGCGGTGCGTGAGGTGTTCGCCGAGATCGGCGCCACCGGTGTGCCCGAGATCATCGTCATCAACAAGGCCGACGTCGCCGACCCCCTCGACGTCAAGAACCTGCTCGCCCGCGAGCCGCACGCGGTGGTGGTCAGTGCGCACTCCGGTGCGGGCATCGACGAGCTGCTGTCGGCGATCGAGGCCGACCTGCCGCGCCCGTCCACCCTCGTCGAGGTCGTGGTGCCCTACGCCCGCGGCGACCTGCTCAACCAGGTGCACCAGACCGGTGAGATCGAGTCCCTCGACCACGCCGGAGACGGCACCCACGTCGTCGCCCGCGTCTCCGACGACCTCGCCCACCAGCTCCACGCCGCCGAGGAAGGACTCCCGTCCGTCTGAGAGATCGTCGGGTGTGGACGGGTCGGACGGAGGGGTGGGGGAGCGCGACTAGGCTCCTCGCATGCCTGCCAAGCCCGACGTCCACGAGCTGCTGCACGCCGCGGTCGAGGCGGTCGGGGGTACCGAACGTCCGGGCCAGGTCAAGATGGCCGAGGCGGTTCGCGAGGCACTGGAGTCCGGCACCCACCTGCTCGTCCAGGCCGGCACCGGCACCGGCAAGTCGCTCGGCTACCTCGTGCCGAGCCTGTTGCGCGGCAAGCGCGTCGTCGTCGCCACCGCCACCCTGAACCTGCAGCACCAGCTCGTCGAGCGCGACATCCCGGCGCTCAAGGAGGCGGCCCGCGCCACGATGGACGAGGTGCCGCACCACGCGGTGGTCAAGGGGCGCAGCAACTACGCGTGCCTGCATCGCATCCGTGAAGGAGCACCCGACGACCAAGGCGTGCTGATCGAGATCCCCGAGGGGTCGCTCGGTGGTGAGGTCGTCGAGCTGCGGGAGTGGGCCGAGGCGCAGTCGACCGCCGGCCACATCGCCGACCGCGACTCCGCGCCCGCGCACACCGAGCGCGCCTGGCGGCAGGTGAGCGTCAACCACCGCGAGTGCCTGGGGGCGTCGCGGTGCGCGCACGCGCTGGAGTGCTTCGCCGAGCGGGCCCGCGAGGACGCTCAGCACGCGGACCTCGTCGTCACCAACCACGCGCTGCTGGCCATCGACGCCATCGACGGCGTGCCGATGCTGCCCGAGTACGACGCCGTCATCGTCGACGAGGCGCACGAGCTGTCCGCGCGGGTCACCCAGGCCGCCACTGCCGAGCTCGACCCGGTCGTGATCGAGCGGGCGGCACGCCGGGCTCGCTCCCACGCCGACGGCACCGAGGTCGACGACCTCACGGATGCCGCCGACGCCTTGTCCGCCGCACTGGCTCGCACCGATGCAGGCCGCATCGACGTGCCAGACGAGGCGCTGCTCGAGGCGCTCGCCCTGGTCCGCGACTCCGCACGTTCGTGCCTGTCGGCGTTCCCGAAGGAGAAGGCCGAGGCCGGACCGGACGGCGCCGATGCAGGCCGCCAGCAGGCGCGCGGCATGGTCGACGACGTCCGTCAGATCGCCGAACGCATGGCCTCGAAGCCTGAGACGGAGGTGCTGTGGCTCGACGACCAGCGCAACGGCCCCCGCTTGCACATCGCCCCGATCGACGTCTCCTCGCGGCTGCGGGAGAAGCTCTTCGGCGAGAAGACCGTCGTGCTCACCAGCGCGACCCTGACGCTCGGCGGCGGGTTCGACCCGCTCGCGGCGACGCTCGGACTCGAGCCCGGCGACGACTCGTGGTCGGGCATCGACGTCGGGTCGCCGTTCGACTACCGCACCCAGGCGATGCTCTACGTCGCACGCCACCTGCCGGCACCCACGCGCGACGGACTCGCCGACGCCCAGATCGAGGAGATCGCCGCTCTCATCAAGGCCGCCGGCGGACGCACCCTCGGACTGTTCTCCTCCCGACGAGCGGCCGAAGCCGCAGCCGAGGCCGTCCGGCCGCTGCTGCCCGACCTCGACATCTGGTGCCAGGGCGACGCCCAGCTGCCCGAGCTGGCGCGACGGTTCGCCGCCGAGCCAGCCACCTGCCTGTTCGGCACCCTGAGCCTGTGGCAGGGCATCGACCTGCCGGGCGACACCTGCCAGCTGGTCATCGTCGACCGCATCCCGTTCCCGCGACCCGACGATCCGCTGATGAGCGCGCGGCAACGGCTGGTCGAGAAGCGCGGCGGCAACGGGTTCATGACGGTGGCCGCGAGCCACGCGGCCCTGCTGCTGGCCCAGGGCACGGGCCGGCTGATCCGACGCTCCACCGACCGTGGGGTGGTTGCGGTGCTCGACCCCCGCCTCGTCACCGCTCGGTACGGATCGTTCCTGGCCGCGTCCCTGCCGGACATGTGGCGCACCACCGACCGCGACACGGTGCTCGCGGCCCTCCGCCGGCTGGACGAGGAGGCGTCCGCCTCAGGCGCCTGACCCCGCAGGCCGTCACCCCTTCTGGATGGACGCGAAGGTGCTGTCGACGCGCTTGGACAGGTCGGCCGGCAGCGTGGGGAACAGATGGGAGATGTCGAGAATCGTCTGGTCGGGAAAGATGAGCGGGTCCTCGACGAGGTCCGGGTCGAAGGCCGCCATCTCGTCCTGCGCGCCTTCCACCGGACAGATGTAGTTGACCCAGGCGGCAAGCTCGGCGGCCACCTTGGGTTGGTAGTAGTAGTCGGCCAAGGCCGCCACGGCGCCGGCCTGGACCGAGCCGTTGGGCACCATCAGGTTGTCCGACCAGATCATCAGCCCCTCCTCGGGGACGACAAACTTGAGATACGGATTGTCGAACTGCTTCTGCAGGATGTCGCCGGACCACGCCACGGCGGCCACGAGCTTTCCGTTCTCGAGCGCGTCCAGGTAGTCGTTGCCGTAGAAGCCGGCGAACTGCCCGGCCTTCTGACGCGCGGCCAGATAGTCCAGCGACTCCATGATCATGTCTTCAGACAGCCCGTTCAGGTCACGCCCCTGCGCGAGCAGGGCCAACCCGAGGGTGTCGCTGACCTCGGTGAGCAGGCCCACGCCGCCGGCCACGTCCGGACGCTCGAAGAGCTCCTGGATGGACCCGATGGCCCGATCGACCTTCCTGGCGTCGTACGCGATGCCGGTGAGCCCGGACTGCCACGGCATGGCGAATCGCTGCTCCGGGTCCCACGAGGGCGCCGCCAGCGCGGAGATGATGTTGTCCCCATGGGGGACAGGCCCGAACGGCTGGACCTGGCCGGCCGTGACCAGCACGGCCGAGGCCCACGACGTCAGGGTGATGGCGTCGTAACCCACGTCGGTTCCCGCGTCCAGGTCCTTACCGATCTTGGCCATGAACTCCCGGTTGTCGTTGATCGGCGTCGTGTACTTGACGTCGATGCCACTCTCGCGGACGAACCGGTCCAGGGTGGGGTTGCGTTTCCCGTTGTCGTTCTCGTCGATATAGGCGGGCCAGTTGGCCCACCTGATCGGGCCGTCCTTGCGAACGACATGAGTAGGTGTCGCTGATGGGCGCTGGGTCTGCTGGCCGCCAGAGGTGCACGCCGCCAGGATCGCCGCCGCCGCTCCGCCGAGCACCGCGCGGCGTCCGACGGGCCGGCCGCGCGCGGACCTCACTCGGTCAACGGGCATCCACGGATTGTGTCACCGCGTCAGGCGGCCGCGGAAGCCGCTTTCACGACCTTTGACAGTGCCAAACGGTCGGCTCATACTCTGGAAATGCACGGACAACACCGTGGGGAGCACCGGCAGAAGTCCCGTTTCATGCGATATCCGCTTGTCGTGGTGGTCCCGGCGATCGGCTTGGTGGCCGGCGCACTGGGGGTCTCATACGCCATCAATCGGGGTCAGGATCAGGAGGTGTGCGGGGGCCGCGTCAGCATTGCTGCCGACCCGCGGATCGCCCCAGCCATCACCGACGCGGTCGACGCCATGCCCGCCAGCTCTTGCGTCAGCGTGGGAGTTCAAGAGGTCGCGGCGTCCGACGTTTCACGCAGCATCTCCCGACCGGCCGGCAGCGGGATCGGCGGCTCCCTCCCGGACATCTGGATCGCGGACTCATCGATCTGGACCGACCGTGCGGCGCAGAGCAGCGAAGGTCAGGATCGGTTGGTCGGCAAGCCGGTCAGCGTCGCCTCGACGCCGGTGGTCGTGGCGGTGTCGAAGTCGGTGGCCGACGACATGGGTTGGCCGGACAAGCAGCAGACCTGGCGCAGCCTGCGCTCCACGCCCGAGGGCGACGTGCAACTCGGACTGACGAGCCTTGACCATGACGCCGCTGCGCTGGCCACGGCTGCTGCGTCCGGAGCCACGGAAGGCGACGCCCTGGCCGATCTGGCGACGTCGGTGGCACTGCCCCGCTCGGTGAAGATCTCCTCGATCGACCTGATCAACGAGAACAAGGCCAAGGCCGTGCCCAGCACCGAGCAGGAGGTGTTTGCGGCGAAGGACGACAAGATCGTGGCGTCGTACGACAAGAGCCTCGGCAGCCTGGACTTTCCGCTCGAGGTCGTCGCAGCGCTCGGCAAGGAACCGAACCGCTCCGTCACCCGGGTGCGCGACGAGCTGGTGGAGTCGCTCGCAGGCAAGGAGGGGCAACGCATCCTCAGTTCCCATGGCCTGCGCAGCAGCGACGGCGCCGCGCACGCACCGCTTGCCGAGTCGGCGACGGTCGACGCCGCCGCGTCGATCGGCAAGGTTGCCCACGACAGCGGGACGCTCCGCGCCGCCAGCAAGGCCTGGTCCGGGTTGACGCGGCGCTCGCGGCTCGTGGTGGCGATGGACCTCTCCGGTTCGATGGGAGAACAGCTACCGGGGAGCAGCCAGACCCGTGACCAGGCCGCCCAGGCCGGCTTTCGCGCCCTCATCTCGAGCTCCCCACCTGACAACGAGGTCAGCCTCTGGGGGTTCGCGTCGAAGATCGGCAATGGCAACTACAAGGTGTTCACGCCGCTGGGTCCCCTGGCCGGCTCGGTCGGAGGCAAGACCCGGCGAGAGACCCTCCTGGGTCGCGTCAGCTCACTTGACGCGGTGCCGGGCGGGTCCACCCCGCTTTATGACACCGTCAACGCGGCCTACCGCGCTGCGACGCGCGACTACCAGTTCGGCAAGTTCAACGCCGTCGTCGTGCTGACCGACGGACGGAACGAGGACCGCGGATCGATCACCCTCGCCAAGCTCGTCGACTCGCTGCAGAAGCGGTTCGACGGAGCCAAGCCCGTGCGGATCGTCACGATCGCGTACGGCAGCGACGCCGACACGAAAACACTCCGACGGATCGCCGATGCCACCGGTGGTCGCTCGTTCAAGGCACTCAACGAGAAGGAGATCGGCGCAGCGATCGCCAAGCTGGCCACCGCCGAGTGAGCGCCTCAGATGGTTGAGCGTCTGCGTGCCTTGAGCACGGTGTCGGCGACGTCGACCTGGCGTCCCTCGCCGTCCGTGGCCGTCCGCGGCCGGGCCTCGACGACCTGGATGTCCCACTCGTCGTCCAGTCGTTCGGCCAGCTCGTCGGCAGTGAAGAACAGCTCTTCGACGGGTGGGCGCCCGATCGTGGTGTCGAGGTCGGACGGGTGGTGGGCCACGACGAGCAAGGTGCCGCCCGGCGCGACCGCCTCGGCGAGCCCGTCGTAGATGCGGGGCCGGACGTCCGGCGGCAGGTGGAAGTACTGCGCCGACACGAGGTCGAAGGACCGGGACGCGGGAGTCCACTCCAGCAGGTTGTGCTGCTCCCAGACCACCTGGTCGGCGAAGCCGGCGGTCGCAACGTGCGCAGCAGCCCGGTCGAGCGCGACCTGCGAGACGTCGACCCCCGTGACCTGCCAGCCCTGCTCGGCGAGCCACAGCGCGTCGGCGCCCTCGCCGCAGCCGACGTCGAGCGCCCGACCGACCGGGAGGTCGACGGCCTCGACGACGAGGACGGGATTGGGCTGCCCACTCCAGAGCGCGGGTTCGGAGCTGTAGTGCTCGTCCCAGTAGGCGCCGTCGAAGCGCGGCTGCCAGTCGTCGCCGTCGTGGTCGTGGTGATGGTGGTGGTCGTGCGCGGATCCGGTCACGGCACCATCATGGCGCGTGCCGCCTAGACCCTCCGCAGGACCGCGGTGACCTTGCCCAGGATGGTGGCGTGGCGACCGTCGATGGGGGAGTAGTCGTCGTTGTGCGGGAGCAGCCAGACCTCGCCGTCCTTGCGTTGGAACGTCTTGACGGTGGCCTCGCCGTCGAGCATCGCGGCCACGATCTCGCCGTTCTCGGCCACGGGCTGCTGCCGGACGACCACGTAGTCGCCGTTGCAGATGGCCGCGTCGATCATCGAGTCGCCGCTGACCTCGAGCAGGAACAGCGTGCCGTCGCCGACGAGCGACTTCGGCAGCGGGAAGATCTCCTCGATGCGTTCCTCGGCGAGGATGGGTCCGCCGGCGGCGATGCGTCCGACCATCGGCACGTACGTGGCCGCCGGTCGCTCGTCGCCGATGCCGGTCTCGTCGGGCCCGGTGTCGTCGCCACCGTGCTCGACCGCGCTGAGGGTGCGACGGGCCTTGAGGACCTCGGGCAGGAAGATCTCGAGGGCGCGCGGCCGGTTGGGATCGCGCTTGACGTAGCCGAGCTTCTCGAGCACCCGCAGCTGGTGGGCGACCGAGGACGTGCTGGCCAGCCCGACGGCCGCACCGATCTCGCGCATGCTCGGCGGGTAGCCGCGCTGCTCGATCTCTTCACGCAGGAAGATGAGCACCTTCTGCTGGCGCGGGGTGAGCCCGGTGAGGTCGTCGACCGGTCCGTCAGGCAGCTCGTGGACGGAGTTGGGAGAGCCCGGAGGCCGTCCGAGCCGGGACTTTCCTGTGCTGGATCCGGTGTCGTCGTTCATGGGGCCACGGTAGTACCGCTCGGACGATTCATCAAACATATGTTCGATGGCGTGTCGGCGTGTGTCGCGCACTAGGCTGAGAGCTGTGACCAAGACTCTCGTGAAGCCCGGAAGCCCCCGATCTGCGGTCGTCACCGGCGCGGCGAGGGGCATCGGGCGGGCCATCGCGGTCGAGCTGATCGGCCGCGGCTACCAGGTCGTCGTCAGCGACATCGACGCGGAGGCCGCCAAGATCACGGCCGGCGAGATCGGCGCGCCGCTGGGCCTCGGGCTCGACGTCACCGACCCGGAGGCCACCCGCGGCGTCGCCGAGGAGGCCCGCATCCTGGCTCCTCTCGGGGCCTGGGTGTGCAACGCCGGCGTCGGCTTCGACGGCGAGCTGAACGACCTCACCGAGGCGCAGGTCCGCACGCTCGTCGACGTCAACGTGCTGGGTGTCGTGTGGGGTGCCCGGGTCGCCACCGACGTCTTCCGCGGCCAGGCTGCCGAGGGGGTCAAGGGCGGTGACCTCGCCATCACCGCCTCGCTGAGCGCCCACGGACCGGTGCCCGGGCTCAGCCTCTACGCCGCCACGAAGGCCGCAGCGCTGTCGCTCGCCACCTCGCTGCACGTCGAGCTCAAGGGCGAGAAGATCCGGGTGCACGCCATCTGCCCCGACGGCGTCGACACCCAGATGGTGCGCGAGATGGAGGCCGATGGGCGAGCCCAGGCGCTCGTCGCGTCGGGCACCTTCTTCCAGCCGCAGCAGGTGGCCCGCGAGCTCGTCGACATGTTCGGCACGCGCCGCGTCTACCGCACGATGCCGGCGTGGCGCGGGGCGATGGTGCGGTTCACCGGTCTCGTGCCGGGGCCGTCCATGCGGCTCGAGCCGCTGCTGCGCAAGCTGGGTCGTCGCAAGATCCGCAAGGGTGGGTTCGTATGAGCTACTTGGTCGTCGGCACGCGTGACGGCGAACGCTGGCAGCTTGACGTCAAGGATGTCGGCACCACGTCGGCGGACGACCTTCCCGGCATCGAGACCGCCGTGCGCGTCCTGCTGCACGAGCACGGCATCGAAGGGGCGGACGACGTCGACCTGCAGCTGCTGATGCCCGACTTCGAGGTCGACCTGTCCGAGCGTCAGGTGCCGCGTGGGTCCACCTTCGACCGTTCGATCGTCAGCGGCGTCATCCTGCTGATCGTGGCCGTGGCAGCGATCGCGCTGGTCGTCACTCTCCTGCTTCGATGACCTCGGCGGCCGCGTCCTCCAGCGGCACGTCCTCACGCACGGCCTCGACCGCCGCACCGAGCAGCAGCGCGTAGATGCCGATCCACAGCCACAGCAGCAGCACGACCACGCCGGCGAGCGCCCCATAGGTCTGGCCATAGCTGCCGAAGTTGTCGACGTAGAGGCTGAAGCCGAGCGAGACCAGCAGCCACATCGCGCTGGCGATGAGCACGCCCTTGCCCACCAGGCGCGGAGCAGGCCCGGGCCGGTCGGGGGCGACCCGGAACAACACACCGATGCCCACGACCACCGTGGCGACCAGCAGCGTCCAGCGTCCCGCCTCGAGCGCGATCCGAAGCCCGGGGACGTCGACTGAGTCGCGCACCGCCGGCAGAACGGTCACCAGCGTCAGGGTGATGGCCATGAAGACGATGGCGGCCAGGGTGAGCGCGAGCGCCAGCAGCTTGCGCTTGACGAAGCCGCGGGACCCCTCGAACCCGAACATGGTGTTGACCGCGAGGATGAGGTTGCCCACCCCGCTGGACGCGCTGTAGAGCGCGAGGAGGATCGCGATCACCAGGCCGGTGCCCAACGAGCGGCTGTCGGTGGCCGCGAGCTCCTCCATCTGACCGGTGACGATCGACGCTGCGTCGGCCGGGAGCCGGTTGGAGATGCGGGCCGACTGGTCGGCCAGGGTGACCGGGTCGACGACGAGCCCGTAGGCGAGCACCGACGCGATCATCGCCGGGAAGAGCGAGAGGAAGGCGTAGAAGGCCACGCCGGCTGCGAGCAGGGGGGCTTGCTGGGCCGAGGCCTGCTTCCAGGCGCCGAGTGCTGTGCGTCGTGGTGAGGTCATCGCTCGACCGTAGTGCGAGGGGCGGCGCACGGCGCGCTGACGTCGGTCGCGTCGCAGCGACACGCCCGGCTCGGACAGGTGTTCGAACGACTTTCGCCCGGGATTCCAGCGTGAACTGCACCTAACTCGTCACCGTGTTCGATTCTCTCTGGCTTTTGTCGGAGGCCTGCCCTATCGTCGTACACGTGTTCGATCGAACGTCTGTTCACCATCGAATGACATCGAGAACGTCGTCCGGCCGAGCACACCAAATCCAGATCGCCACCGTCTCACTTCCCCCTTGGAGGCACTCATGAGCAGCATCCTCGCCGACGACGTCCGAGTCGCCCGACCGGTCCGTCATCTCCGCCTGGTCCCGGCGCCCGACCAGCCCGTCGCGGTCCGGCTGACCACCCGCGGCCGCATCGCCGTCCTGCTGGCCGCGATGCTGACGCTCGCCGTGCTGGCCGTCGCCCTCGGCTCGTCCACCACGGCCACCGGCGAGGCCGGCGCCCCGGTCCCGAGCCAGACGGTCACCGTCGAGCCGGGTCACACGCTCTGGCAGATCGCCGCCGAGGCCAACCCCAACGGCGACATCCGTCAGACGGTCGACGACATCATGCGGCTCAACTCCCTCGAGAGCGCGGCCGGCCTCCAGATGGGCTCGGAGATCGCGGTTCCCCTGTACGAGTGACGCTCACGCAGCGTCACGCACGACGCCCCGGCGCCGACAGGGAAGCGGTGCCGGGGCGTCACTTCTCCGCCAGCCATCGGGGCGGCACACTTGAGACATGCGCACATATGTCGTGGCCGACGAAGCCGACCGGGACGGCGGGTATGTCGTCGATCGCCTCGTCCACCGGGGCGCGGAGATCGTCGAGCTGGATCGAGCCGAGTTGCCGGCGTTCGTCGACCTCGAGCAGCCGTCGCTGCTGTTGTTGCTCGGATCGGCCCGTGCGGCCCACGAGTCCAAGAACGCCGGCGTCGTCGCGGCCGAGTCCGCGCTCGTGCGGGCCTCGCTGCGGGCCGGCGTCCCGGTGATGGCGATCTGCTACGGAGCCCAGCTGCTGGCCCGCGCCCTCGGTGGCACCTCCTACGAGGCCGACGACCCGGAGCTGGGTTGGCTCCGCGTCGACACCGTCGACCACGTCCTGTGCCCGGAGGGTCCGTGGGCGCAGCTGCACACCGACGTGTTCACGCCGCCGCCGAACGCCCAGGTGCTGGGCCACTCCTGGTACGGCCCGCAGTGCTTCGTCGACGACAGCCTCGGGGCCCGCGCGATCGCCTGGCAGTTCCACCCCGAGGTCACCACGGAGACGTACCACCGCTGGATCGACGACGACGAGGTCATGATCCGCGCCGCCGGCTCCGACCCCGACGAGCTGCGCCGTGAAGCCGTCGCCAACGCCTCCCGGGCCCGCAACGCCGCCCACCAGCTCACCGACGCCGCCCTCGCCTATCTCGGCGTCGAGATTCCGTCACCCGTCTGAGACGATGCATACACACTGTATTGAAAAAGTGCTATTATGCATTTATGGCTGGCCTGCTGCAGATCCGCAATGTTCCTGACGATGCGCGTCGCGCGCTCAAAGCGCGTGCAGCTGAACAGGGCGAGTCGCTGAACGAGTACCTGCTGCAGCTCTTGATCGAGGAAGCGGGCTCGCCGACCGTCGCAGAGGTCCTGACGCGCGCAGCTGAACGCGCGGAACGCTCGGCCGTGTCGTCCGTCGAGATCATCCGGGCCGACCGCGACCGCCGTTCGTGATCGTCGTCGACTGTTCGGTCGTCGTCGATGCCCTCGTGGGCGTTGACTCAGAGCTGTGGCACGAGCGGCTCGCGAAGCAGCGCCTCACCGCGCCGTCCCTTCTGGACTATGAATTCCTCTCGGCCCTTCGTGGGCTTGAGCGCGGAGGGCGCATCACGACACCTCGGGCCATCGATGCTCTGTCCGATTTCGGGCAGCTGCCAGTTCGGCGCTGGGACTTCTCGTCGCCGCTGAGGTGGCGATCCTTCGACCTACGGTCGAACTTGACGGCGTACGACGCGGCCTACGTCGCCTTGGCCGAAGCGCTCGAGTGCCCACTGCTGACGCGCGACAGTCGCCTGGCGAAAGCGGCGAAGGACGTCGTCGAGGTCAAGCTCGTCTAAGAGCCCAAAGGGCGGCGAGGATCGCCTCCGACACGCCGGTCTGGCCGGCCCCGGAAGGCCGCTGACCTCGGCAAATGACGCAGCCCGGAAAAAGTGTCGGAAGCTTCCACGATTCTGTTGTGAAGGGCCACTCCCCGGCGTACAGTGGCACTAGATCTAGTAGTTACACCGATGTGCTTCATCCACATCTAGTTGCACAGGTTGAAGCCCTTCACCCACAGAAACTACCCGTAATCCACACGGTTTCCACATCTTCGTCCCCAGGGAACGGAGCGAGACCCGTGGCTTCGGTATGAGAGGAGCACGCGATGCACTGCCCGTTCTGCAAGCACACCGACACCCGCGTGCTCGACAGCCGCGTGGCCGACGAAGGTGGAGCCATCCGCCGCCGCCGCGTCTGCTCCTCCTGCGAGAAGCGCTTCACCACCATCGAGCAGATGCAGCTCACGGTGCTCAAGCGCTCAGGCGCCACCGAGCCGTTCGCCCGCGACAAGGCCATCGCCGGCGTCCGCAAGGCCTGCAAGGGCCGCCCGGTCTCCGACGACGACCTCGCCCGCCTCGGCCAGCAGGTCGAAGACACCCTGCGCGACGGCGGCTCGGCCGAGGTCGCCGCCAACGAGGTCGGCCTGGCCATCCTCGAACCGCTCAAGGCGCTCGACCAGGTCGCGTACCTGCGTTTCGCCAGCGTCTACAAGGCCTTCGACTCCGTCGGCGACTTCGCCACCGAGGTCGCGAGCCTGATGGCCGCCGACGCCGACAGCGAGCTCGCCCACGAAATGCGTGGCCTGGCCACCGACACAGACAACGACATCTAAGAACACCTCCCCCCAACGAAGGAAGCAGGAGCAGCGCCATGACGGAGACGGTCGACGGGTCCACCGGGTCCCGGAAGAGCACCCAGTCCGCGAAAGCCCAGCGAGGCAAGGGCCTCAGCATCGAGCGGGTCTACACCACCGAGGGCGTGCACCCGTACGACGCCGTCACGTGGGAGCGACGCGACGTCGTGCAGACCAACTGGCGCACCGGCGAGAACGTCTTCGAGCAGCGCGGCGTGGAGTTCCCCGACTTCTGGAGCCTGAACGCGTCCACCATCGTCACCACCAAGTACTTCCGCGGCGCGGTCGGCTCGCCCGAGCGGGAGCAGAGCCTCAAGCAGCTGCTCGACCGCGTGGTGCTCACCTACACCGCGGCCGGCAAGGAGCACGGCTACTTCGCCACCGACGCCGACGCCGAGATCTTCGAGCACGAGCTCACCCACATGCTGTTGCACCAGGTGTTCAGCTTCAACAGCCCGGTCTGGTTCAACGTGGGCACCTCCAGCCCCCAGCAGGTCAGCGCGTGCTTCATCCTCGCCGTCGACGACTCGATGGACTCGATCCTGAACTGGTACCGCGAGGAGGGCCTGATCTTCAAGGGTGGCTCCGGCGCGGGCCTCAACCTGTCGCGCATCCGCTCGTCCAAGGAGCTGCTCCGCTCCTCCGGCGGCACCGCGTCCGGCCCCGTCTCCTTCATGCGTGGTGCCGACGCCTCGGCGGGCACCATCAAGTCCGGTGGCGCCACGCGTCGCGCGGCCAAGATGGTCGTCCTCGACGTCGACCACCCCGACATCGTCGAGTTCGTCGAGACCAAGGAGCGCGAGGAGGAGAAGATCCGCGTCCTGCGCGACGCCGGCTT
>CAWAGS010000021.1:0-274800 GCA_963781445.1 uncultured Actinomycetota bacterium | reverse complement strand
CGAACACCACCAACCCCGACGACTGGGCGCGCATCTCCGGCAAGAAGGGTGAGCGCATCGTGTTCATCCGCACGCTCATCTCCGGCAAGGGTGGCAACGAGCCCGGGCGCTCCATCGACACCGTCGCCAACACCGGGCAGTACCTCTGACGTTGGAGCTCCGCACGGTCGGCTACGACAGCGACGACGCGTTGCTGCTCACGGCCGAGGTCCAGCGTGAGTATCAGCGCCGCTACGAGGGCCAAGGGGACTCCGGCCCGATCACGGCCGAGGAGTTCGTCCCACCGGGCGGGCTGTTCGTCGTGGCCTACGACGACGACGGACGACCGGTGGGGATGGGCGGCTGGCGCCGCAGCGGCCGGGTCGGCGAGCTCAAGCGGATGTACGTGCGTGAGAGCCACCGCGGGCGCGGCATCGCGAGGGTCCTGCTCGCGCACCTGGAGCGAACGGCCGCCGAGGCCGGCATCACCCGTCTGATCCTGGTCACCGGACTGGCGCAGCCCGAGGCCATCCACCTCTACCGCTCGGCGGGATACGCCGACATCGCCAAGACCGGGTTCTACGCGGAGTACGCGGACAGCGTCCATCTCGGCCGCGACCTCTCCTTCTTCTTACAATCCCAACCTTTTTCTATCGCTCTTTCTCTCCCGCTGACCGCTCGCGATCATTCTCGGTGCGGGCCGACGACGCCGCGCTTTCCTCACGCCAGAAATCCATTCCCGTAACAGCCAATCCCGATACCGGCTCCGCTGCCCTTTAGACCAACCGTTCCCGAAATTGAGTTGGTTGCCGATGTCGGATCAGCGGCGGCCGTGGGAGGTTTCGTACCCGCGCCACGTAAGGAGATCAGCCGGGTAAGAGCCTCAAACCAGAATGGGGCTCCGAACATCACGAGCAGCCCTGTCAGAAGCCATCCCGCGAGATCTGAAGCGCGCTTGGCGTTGGCCGACCAACTCCACTCCTTCTGCGTCCACACGTCCCGACGAGCCTCGGTCCAACCGCCAGGGATCCCGACCTCCTCAATGTCGTCAACTGCTTTGGCGACAGTCGTCAACTCGGCCGCGGTCGCACCGTCCGTTAGCAACTTCTCGGAACGCTCGACTGATCCGTCGTTCGGAATCATCCCAAGTCTCGAGCGACGCTGATCGTGGACAGGTTGAGAACTACGCTTAAGAACAATCCAACTGCCAGAATGACGAGCGCGGACCAGCGCTTGTAACTGCCTTCGACCCGGCCCATCGACTCATCGAACCAGGACTCCAATGCCGACTTGACGGAGACCAGATCTTTGCGACCTTCAGCCTGGAGGGCGTCGAGACGTCGTTGGAGATTCTCCGGAATCGGTTGTGCCTCTCGCTCCGACTGAGTGTCCACTTGCAGCATTTCGGTAACGCTGTCGGCAAAGTGCTTGGCCGACATGTAGCTCGGCCCTCTTAGCTTCCTCGCTTCCTTGGGCCTATTGATCGCGGCCACGGCGGCCTTCCAAACGGACGTCCTTTTGAAGTTTCTCAGAGCAAGTTCGAGGTCGTCATCGTCCACCGGTTCACCCCTGAGAAGGGCGGCAATGCCGCGCTCGAGGTCCTTCGCGCGCTTCTTGGTCCACCGGGAAACCGCCTCCGTTGCGGCAGATGATGCACTCGCAATGATGAAAAACATCGCGGAGAGCCCGATTGCGGCTTCAAGGGCTTGGGAACCAAACATGAATGTCACCCCGGGACCGGCCGACGCTCTCAAGCTGCGGTCCGGGGACAAGAACCTTCGTCGATGCCTAGTTTGGTTATGCACCCAACTGCTCACATGTGTCAAGGCGTGGCAGCCTTGAACTTCTTGGGAAGACGTCGAACGGGCCCCGGATCTCCTCCGTGCAGAGCAACTCGTGTCCGATCAACCTTCAGGAAGTAGTCGGGATGCCCGCACAGGCGTGATCGGGGCTTCTACGCTCGCGCTCGGTGTGGCGGCCACCCTCGTCGTCGAACTCGATGTTCTCGAAGTTGACCGGGCGAGCCGCGTTGGCCAGTGCGGTGACCATCGCCGTGCCCAGCGGCCCGGCGCGGTCGAAGACCTCGACGGTGCCGACGGCGATGCCGTCGCGCTCCACCCGGTCGGTCGCGGACAGCCCGATCTCACGGCCAACCGGAGGCCGGGCGAGGGCGAGAGTGATGTCGGTGTTGATGAACTGCACGCCCTCAGTACCCCAGTTCACCACCATGCTGGTCGCGTCGGCGACACTCGCCACGGACTCGAACGGCGTCCCCGTCTCGCCCTCGACGACCGGCAGACCGGCCTGCCAGGTCTGCTTGCGGCCGGCGTTCTGGTGGTCGGGGAACTCCTGCGACCAGGGCGCGTCGCTGGTGAAGAACGGCACGCGCGGCTCCTCGCTCGGCGGAACCTCGTCGGCCGGTGGCGCCTCCGGGTGGTCGGCCGGAGTCCAGACGTCCCCGCCGGGTGTCTGCGTCGGCAGCAGGAAGGTGCAGCTGGCCCGCGCGACGCGTTCTCCGTCCTGGAGGAAGATCGCGTCGATGAGGCAGAGGCGCTTGCCCTCGCGGACCACCTCGGTCGTCACCGTGCACGGCGCCATCCGGGCCGGCCGGAACAGGTCGACGGTGTAGCGCGACGGCTGAAGATCGTGGCGGCCGAGCTCGCCGAGCCGCCGCTCGAGTGCCCGGGCGAGGGCACCGCTGATCGCGACGCCGTGCATCTGGTCGTGGCTCCACATGCTGCGGGCGATCGGCGTGGGGACGAGCTGGTCGTCGTCGAGGGTGAACATGGCCAGGGACATGGGCGAAGCCTGTCAGTCGAGTCGGTCCGGTCAGTCCTTGCGGTCCCAGACCATCTCCTCGACCAGCTCGCGGCTGCGCCAGCCGTCAGCCGTCCGCACGAGCTGGTGCACGTAGTAGCCACCCATCTCCATCCGCCACAGGGTGCCGTCCGGTTGGGTGATGGCCATCGGGTTCATCAGGTAGATGCGCACCTCGGCGCTGTCGCCGTCGAGCGCGACCTGCTTCTGGCACACGTAGTGCTGCATCATCGCGAGCATCGGGAGGGTCTCGGCCAGCCACTGACGTACCTCGTCACGCGTTCCCTTGATGCCGCCGCTGGCGGTGTAGTCGATGGTCGCGTCCGGTGTGAAGACGGTGTCGAAGCGAGGCCAGTCCAGGGTGTCGACGGCGCGGGTGTAGGTCGTGATGAGGTCGTCGATCTCGATGCGGTCGGAGATCGTCTGCAGATCGAGCATGCTGCGAAGACTAGAACGTGTTTCAGTTCTGCGCTACTGTCCCGGGCATGGTGCTGGAGAGGTTTCGCCTCGACGATCGGGTTGCGGTCGTCACCGGAGCAGGCCGCGGGATCGGGGCCGCCAGTGCCGTCGCTCTCGCCGAGGCCGGGGCCGACGTCGTCCTGGCCGCCCGCACCGAGGACCAGCTTCGCGAGGTCGCCGCGCAGGTGGAGGCCCTCGGACGCAAGGCACTCGTGGTGCCCGCCGACCTGTCCGACCTCGATCAGGTGGCCGCGCTCGCGCAGACCGCCATGGACACCTTCGGCCGGCTCGATGTGGTGGTGAACAACGTCGGCGGCGCGATGCCGCGGGAGTTCGTGAAGACGAACGTCGCCGCCCTCGAGGACGCCTTCCACTTCAACGTCTCGACCGCGCACGCCCTGACCCGCGCCGCCCTGCCGCACCTCGTGGCCGGCGACGGTGGCGCCGTCGTCAACATCTCGTCGACCATGGGCCGCATCAGCGGACGTGGCTACCTGGCCTACGGCACGGCGAAGGCGGCCCTCGCCCACTGGACGCGCCTGGCCGCTCGTGACCTTGCGCCCCGTGTCCGCGTGAACGCCATCGCGGTCGGGTCGGTGGCGACGTCCGCCCTCGACATCGTCACCGGCGACGAAGGCCTCACCGCGCAGATGGAGGCCAACACGCCGTTGCGCCGCATCGGCGACCCCGACGACATCGCCGCCACCGTCCTGTTCCTCGCCAGTCCTGCCGGTGGGTACCTCACCGGCAAGGTGCTCGAGGTCGACGGCGGCATCGACCAGCCCAACCTCGACCTGGGGTTGCCTGACCTAGGAGAAGACCCATGAGCATTCGCGTCGTCGCATGGAGCACCGGCAACGTCGGCCGGCACGCCCTCGCGGGCATCGACAACCGACCCGACCTCGAGCTGGTCGGCCTCTGGGTGTCCAACCCGGACAAGGTCGGCCAGGACGCGGGTCGCCTCGCCGGCCTCGACCGCGACTTCGGGGTCCTCGCCACCAACGACGTCGAGGAGATCATCGCGCTGGAGCCGGACTGCGTGGTGCACACCGCGATGTCCGACGACCGGCTCTTCGAGGCGATGGCCGACCTGGAACGCCTGTTGCGGGCCGGCATCAACGTGGTCTCGGCCGGTCCGGTGTTCCTGTCGTTCCCGTCCGGCCCGGCGCTCGGGCTGGCCGACGGTCCGCGTCAGGCAGCCCTCGACGGCGGCGTCTCGCTCTACGTCAACGGCGTCGACCCGGGCTTCGCCAACGACTGGCTGCCCCTGTCGCTGACCAGCATCAGCGAGCGCATCGACCAGGTGCGGTGCTCGGAGATCCTGAACTACAACACCTACAACCAGCGGATGATCGTCTTCGACGTGATGGGATTCGGCAAGCCGCTGGACCACATCCCGATGATCCTGGAGCCGGGGATCCTCACCATGGCGTGGGGCAGCGTGGTCCATCAGATCGCGGCCGGTCTCGGGGTCGAGCTCGAGGGCGTCGAGGAGTTCTACGAGCGGCTGCCGGCGACCGAGACGTTCGACATCGACTGCGGCACGATCGAGAAGGGCATGGCCGCGGGCTTGCGGTTCGAGCTGCGCGGCAAGGTCGGCGGGAAGGACGCCATCGTGCTGGAGCACGTCACGCGCGTCCACGACGACATCGGCCCCGACTGGCCACAGCCCGCCGGACTCGGCTGCTACCGGGTCGAGATCAAGGGCGAGCCCAACTACACCCTCGACCTGCAGCTGCTCGGCACCGACGGCGACCACAACACCGCCGGCCTCAAGGCCACCGCAATGCGGATCGTCAACTCGATCCCGGCCGTCGTCGACGCGAAGCCCGGCCTGATCACCTCGCTCGACCTGCCGCTGGTCACCGGCCGCGGGCTCGTGGCCGGCTGAGCCAGCATGTCCGCGACGAGCGAGAACGGGCTCGACCAGCGGGCGGAGGTGCTCGCTCTCGTCCGATCGTCACCTGAGCTCGTGGCCGCCCACGACAAGGCCGGCTGGCTCGGGATCTTCGGTCGCCAGTTCGTCGTGGAGGACCCCGTGGGGTGGCTCCCGGTCCGCTCGGAGGACGCCGGTGCGCTCGCCACGTTCTGGGACGCCTTCATCGCGCCGAACGAGATCGAGTTCCAGGTCGCCCAGGACTGGGTGGACGGGTTCGACGTCGTCCGGGACGTCACGATCGTGACGACCCTGCGCACGGGCGTGCAGGTGCGCACGCCGGCCCACCTGATCTACCAGACGGGGGACGAGGACGGCGAGCTGAAGGTCCGGCGCATGGCGGCTCACTGGGAGCCGATCCCGGTCTATCGCCAGATGCTCCGGCCGACGCGGGCCCACGTGGGTGCCGGCGTCGGGCAGTTCACGCACCTGTTCCGTACCCTCGGCGTCAGGCCGTCGGTCCAGTTCGTCGGCGCGGCCCGCAGCGTCGGCAAGCGCGGCAAGCGCGTGGTCCTCGAGGAGCTGGCGTCCAGGGGCATCACCGAGGTGCCGAAGATCATCGCCTCGGGCAGCACCGTGACGGCGTCGTGCACGCAGGACGGGGCGCCGGCCGCCGTCATCGCCCAGCTCGCGCCGCGGTCACGTGCGCTCCTGGACCTGAAGATCTACTCCGACCCCGCCTGAGGCGGACCGATCTAGCGCAACAGCAGCCGGACGGCGACATCCATCGACCGGGTGACGTCGGTGGCTGAGGTGCGTCCAGTGACCCAGCCCATCAGGGCCGAGAGCCACACGTCGCCGATGACCCGGACGATGGCCGTGTCCTCGTCGGTGGGCTCGCGGGTCTGGTCGGTTCCCTCGATGGCGTGCGTGAGCATCGCCGTCAGCTTCATCCCCACGTGATGGATCTCGTCGGCGACCGACGCGTCGGCGAACATGAAGGCGCGGGTGAGAGCCTCGGTGAGCTTGGGCTGCTTCTGCAGGGCCCTCGTGGTGACCCCGAGGACGTGCATGACGCGCTCGTGCGGCGTGTCGCCGGGCACCTGGCGGCTGCGGGACTGCTCCTCGGCGCGGTCGAACTCACGTCCGAGGGCGGTGACGAGGAGATGGATCTTGGAGGGGAAGTAGCGGTACAGGGTTCCGAGTGCGACGTCCGCGTCGTCGGCGACGGCGCGCATCTGCACGGCGTCGAAGCCGCCTTCCTCCGCCAGGGCGATGGTGGCATCGAGGATGCGTCGACGACGCTCTCGCTGGGCGTTGGAGCCCGGGGTCTCAGTCACGCTGGTCATTGAGCCATCGTCTCCTCTCCACAATGGTGCCGGGATGAGCCGCGCCGGTCATCGCTATAATTGAAACACGTTCTAGGTGTGGAGGCGACGCGGATGCCGGTTGGGGTGACTCGCGACCATCTCGAACTGAGTACTGCATGGCGCGAATGGGCCGCGGGCCTCGGCGGGCCCGCTGCCGTTCGTGAGCAGGAGTCCGACGCCGCCGCAGGGTTCGCGAAACCGTGGCAGTCCGTCGTCGAGATGGGCCTGACCGGCATCGGCATCGGCGAGCAGCACGGGGGCGGTGGCGGCGACCTGCTCGACCAGATGGTGGCGGTCGAGACCGCGGCGCACGCCCTCATCCCCGGACCCGTCCTCGGCACGACCGTGGTCGGTCAGGTGGTCGGGGTTCCCGAGGTGTTCACCGGCCTCGCCAGAGGCGACAGCGCGGCCGTGGCGCTGACGGGAACGGTCACCGTCGATGACGGCGGCGCCCGCGGCACCCTCGACGTCGTGCTCGACGTCGTCGGCGCCCGCTGGCTCCTCGCGCCCACGGACCTCGACTCCTGGGTGCTGATCGGTGCTGACGGCTGGACGGCCGAGCCCGCACTCGGCATCGACCTGACCCGGCGTGGGGGTCGGGTCATCGTGGACGCGACAGCGGAGCACGTGACCCGGCTTCCGGGCGTCGACAGCGGGGGAGTGCGCCGTGTTCTCGTCGCTCTTGCCGCGGCAGAGGCGGCCGGGGTGGCGCAGTGGTGCCTGGGCACCGCGGTCGACTACGCCACGGTGCGTGAGCAGTTCGGCGCGCCCATCGGCTCGTTCCAGGCGGTCAAGCACCTGTGTGCGGAGATGCTGGAGACCACGGAGTCGGTGGCGGCTGTCGCGTGGGACGCCGGTTCCACCGCCCGGCCCGGCCAGCCGGCCGAAGAGGCGAATTACGCGGCCGAGGTCGCCGCGACGGTGGCCTTCGACGGAGCGGTGTCCGTCGCCCAGGACTGCATCCAGGTGCTCGGCGGCATCGGCTTCACCTTCGAGCACGACGCCCATCTCTACCTGCGTCGAGCGGTCGCGCTGCGCTCCATGGTGGCCGCGATGACCGGGGGAGCCGAGCGATCGGCGGTCCGCCTGGCCAGGCGCGCCGGCAGCGGCCAGCGCCGCACGCTCGAGATCAACTTCGGCGGCGCGGACGTGGCGTTCCGCGAGACGACCCGGACCGAGATCGGCGCCATCGCCGAGCTGCCTGCCGGTGAGCAACGGGCCGCGCTCGCTCGCGCCGGCTATGTGATGCCGCACTGGCCGCGTCCCTTCGGGCTCGACGCGGGACCGGTGGACCAGCTGGTGGTCGACGAGGAGCTGACCAGCGCCGGGCTCGAGCGACCCGACCTGTCCATCGGTGCGTGGGCCGTGCCGACGATCATCCAGCACGGCACGGACGAGCAGCGCGAACGTTTCGCCCTGCCGACGCTGCTCGGCGAGATCACCTGGTGCCAGCTGTTCAGCGAGCCCGGAGCGGGTTCCGACCTCGCGTCCCTCACCACCCGCGCCGAACGCACCGAGGGTGGCTGGCTGCTCACCGGCCAGAAGGTCTGGACCTCGAAGGCACACGAGACGGACTGGGCCATCTGCCTGGCGCGCACCGACCGCGACGCGGCACGCCACCGCGGCATCACCTACTTCCTCGTCGACATGACGTCGGCCGGCATCGACATCCGGCCCCTCCGGGAGATGACCGGCGACGCGATGTTCAACGAGGTGTTCCTCGACGAGGTGCTCGTCCCCGACGACTGTGTCGTGGGCGAGGTGAACGGGGGCTGGAAGCTGGCCCGCACCACGCTGGCGAACGAACGCGTGGCGATGGCCGGCACGAAGCTGGGGTTGAGCACCGAACGAGCCGTCGAGCTCCTGGCTGGATCTGAGTCGGACACCGATGCCGCCCGGGTCGGCCGTCAGGTGGCGCTGGCAACCGTGTGCAAGCTGCTGGGGGTCCGGTCGACACTCGGGTCGATCGCCGGCCGCGGACCCGGCGCCGAGTCGAGCGTCGCCAAGCTGCTGGGTGTCCGCAACCGTCAGGAGGCGTCCGAGCTCGTCGTCGATCTGCTCGGAGCCGAGACCCTGTTCGCGGCGGACGACCCGACGATCGCCGCCGACATCCACGAGATGCTCCTGACGCGATGCCTCTCGATCGCCGGCGGCACCACCCAGATCCTCCGCAACGTCGTGGCCGAACAGGTGCTCGGTCTACCCCGCAGCTGAGTGACGGCCCACCCGGCAGGCGCTCAGGCTGTGGGCTCAGGCCTCGCTGTCGGCCTTGAGGGAGTGGGCGAACTGATCGAAAGACGCCTGGAAGTCGGGCAGTGACCTGACGATCAGCGGCGAGAGCGGGCCGGTGAAGTCCTCGGCCATCGTGAAGGTGCAGCTGTGGTCGCCGGTCGACTCGATCACGAACGTGCGTCGCCCGGTGCACAGGCCCAACGGCATGCCACCGGACCAGGCCATGCTCTGAGGTTCCTGCACCTCGACCACGTCCAGGGTGAAGCCGCGCTTCGGCTGGAGCTCGGAGACCAGCTTGATCTTCTGCCCCTGCTCGATGCGACCGTCGACATGAACCACGCCGTTGTCGGCCCGGTTCCACCAGTCGGGATCGGTGATCAAATCCCAGACGCGCGCTGGGGGTGCATCGATCTGGACAGTGGTGCTGGAGGTGGTCGTCATCGCTGGTCCTCTTGGGTTCGCCCCGGCCGATTGCGGTGTCGCGCCTCGATCCGAGCCAGCATCTCACGGCAGACGGGCAGCGATGCGGCCCTCAGCGTCCGACGAGGTCGGACCGCTTGGCCCGGTGCCACTGCAGCCAGCGTTGGACGGCCGAGATCGTGTGCTGGCTGCGGATGGAGGAGAAGACGTCGAAGGCGTGCTGGGCGCCGGGGATCTCGGCGTAGGTGACGATGGCGCCGGAGCGCTCCCGGAGCGACTCCACGAACGCTCGCGCCTGGCCCACGGGCGCCAGGGTGTCGTTGCCACCATGGATGACGAAGAAGTCGGGTGCGTGCTCGTCGACGTGAGCCAGCGGTGAGGCCCGGACGAAGTCGTCCAGATCGGTCCGCGGGTCCTTGTCGAACACCCACGGACCCAGGAACCGGTCGCGCATGTCGACGGCTTCGCGCGTCTCGGTGATGCCGGCCAGGTCGTAGAGACCGTAGAACGGGACGCACGCCGAGATCGAGGTGTCAGCGTCCTCGAAGCCGGGCTGGTACTCCGGCAGGTTCGGGGTGAGGGCGGCCAGGGCGGACAGGTGTCCGCCCGCGGAGCCGCCGGTGATCGCGATGTACGACGGGTCGCCTCCGTACTCCGCGATGTGCTCGTGGACCCAGGCGATCGCCCGCTTGACGTCGACGATCTGGGTGGGGAATCGGTGCTTGGGGGCGAGCCGGTAGTTGGCGGCGACGCAGATCCAGCCCTGCTGCGCCATCCGGTTCATCAGGATCAGACCCTGCTGCTCCTTGGCGCCGATGGTCCACCCGCCGCCGTGGACCTGGATCAGCACAGGCGCACCGGTCAGGTCGCCGTGCCCATCGGCCTTCGGCCGGTAGATGTCGAGCCGGGCCCGGCGCCCGCCCTCGGTGTACGAGACGTTGCGGAGCACCTCGACGTCACGCTGACGAAAGCGGAACGGCCGCGCGATCGAGCCGCGCGGCAGGCGCAGGTCGACCTGCGCCGGGAGGTCCATGCTGGTCAGGTAGTCCTCGCCGATGCTCTCGCTCAGCGCGTCGTGAAGCTCGGCGCCGACGCGTCGAGAACGGACGATGGAGTACCCCAGCAGCCCAGCCGCCGCGGCGGCCATGGCGAGCCCGGTGCGCGACGGGGCTCCGGTGCGCCGCCGGACGGTCAGCTCGGCCGCGGTGTCGAGGACGGTCGCGCCCAGCAGGTGGGGTGCCAGCTCGCTGACCGGCCAGCCGAGGGCAAAGGACGGGATGCCGGCCCACCGGCCCGGCATCGGACGCACAGCGTTGAGCGCCAATCCGGCGAGAGCAACCTGGCGACGGACGAACCCCGCTGACATCGCACTCCTTCGAAAAGTTAGAACTTGTTCTAGTCCGCGCTAGGATACCGGCCATGGATCGACTCAGCGGATTGGACGCCAGCTTCCTGTACCTGGAGAACGGTGCACAGCTGATGCACGTCTGCGGGCTCATCATGGTCGATCCCGAGACCATCCCGGGCGGCTACGACTTCGGCGAGTTCAAGCAGGAGCTGTCCAACCGCGTCTCGGGCGTCGCGATGTTCAACCGCAAGCTCAAGCTCGTTCCCGGGCGAATCGACTTCCCCGTGTGGGTGGTCGACGAGGAGTTCGACATCGACCGGCACGTCCATCGGCTCGCGGTGCCGTCGCCGGGCGGCGAACGAGAGCTGTCCGAGCTCGCCGGGCACCTGGCCGGCATCCCGCTCGACCGGTCGCGGCCCCTCTGGGAGATGTACGTGATCGAAGGCCTGGCCAGCGGGCAGATCGCGGTGTTCTCCAAGATGCACCACGCCTCCGTCGACGGCGTCTCCGGCTCGAACATGATCTCCTACCTGTGCAGCCTGGAGCCCGACGCACCGCCGCTGGACCGGGCCGGCGACCCGAGCGCGTCCGCGAGCCAGCGAGTGCCGTCCGACCTCGAGCTCGTCGGCCGCGGCGTGGTGTCGACGATGACCAAGCCATGGCAGCTGGCCAAGCTCGTGACGCCGACCGTTCGAACCGTGGCGGAGTCCGTCAACCGTGCGCGTCAGGGCACGGCGATGGCTGCACCGTTGTCGGCTCCTCGCACTTCGTTCAACGGAACCATCACCGGACACCGGTCCATCGCCTTCACTGACGTCTCCCTGGACGACATCAAGGAGATCAAGAACGCGATCCCCGGTGCCACCGTCAACGACGTGGTGCTGGCACTCAGCGGGGGTGCGCTCCGTCGCTACCTCGACGATCGCGGTGAGCTGCCGGAGGCCTCGCTGCTGGCCAGCGTCCCGGTGTCGGTGCACGGCGAGACGAAGATGACCGGCGGACGCAACAAGGTCTCGTCGATGTTCTGCAAGCTCGGCACCGACATCGAGGACCCGCACGAGCGGGTCACCGCGATGTCCGTGGCGAACGCGAACGCCAAGGACCACCACAAGGCCGTGCCGGCCGACACCTTGCAGGAGTGGGCGGAGTTCGCGGCCCCGCGAACCTTCGGCCTGGCCGTCCGGATGGTGTCCGATCTCCGACTCGCCGAGCGGGGGCCGGTCATCCACAACCTGGTCATCTCGAACGTCCCCGGGCCGCCGGTGCCGCTGTACTTCATCGGCGGGCGCATCGACGCGCTCTACCCGCTCGGGCCGGTCTTCCACGGCGCCGGGCTGAACATCACCGTGATGAGCAACAACGGGGCGATGCACATCGGTGCGATCGCCTGCAGCGAGCTGATGCCCCGCGTGTGGGACTTGGTCGACCAGTTCCCGGCCGAGCTCAAGGCGATGCGGGCCGCCGTGCTCGACGCCGGCTGAACCTCCGGCTACGGGCGGGCCGGCTGGCGGTCGCGCATCCGTGCCGTCGTGGCGTGCGCGGCCTCGAGCAGGGCCGGTACGAACGCCTGGTGCTCCAGGACGCAGCCGGCGTGGCCGCACGCGGCCTCGTGGACCGTGGCGCCCGGGATCAACGCGGCGAGCTCGCGCTGGCGCGCGGTCGGGAGAACGTGGTCGCGGGTGGTGACGACGACCGCGGTCGGGATGTCGATGGCCGACAGCCACGGCGTGGAGTGGTGGCGGCCGAGGGACGCGACGGCCTGCCCGATCGCCCAGGGGCTGCTGGATCGGAACTGGTTCAACGCCCAGCGAGCCGAGTCCGAGGTGTCGGCGTCGAGCGCCTCGAAGGCGGCTGCGCTGGCCCGGTTGATCACGCGTGACCGGGACAGCGTCGCGCTCAGGCCCATGCCCAGCTCCATCCCCGCGTGGAAGACCCGCTCGCGACCGTTGGTGCGGAAGTGCGCGGTGCTGGCGGCGAGGACGAGCCCGCCGACCGCGTCGGGATGCTGCCGCCACACGCGCTGGGCGACCACGGATCCCATCGAGTAGCCGGCGATGAGGGGTCGGTCGAGGCCCAGCGTGTCGACCAGCGCGGCCACGTCGTCGGCGCAGTCGGAGATCAGGAACCGTTCGGAGGTGATGCCCCGGCCGTGCCACCGCTGGTCGAAGGTGATCACGCGGTAGCGCTCGGCCAGGCGGGGGATCGAGGGGAACCAGGTCAGCTGCCCGGTGCAGCCGACGGCGTGCAGCAGCACGACGGTGGGCGCGTCCGGGGTGGGTCCGGGCACGTCGGTGAGCCAGGTCCGGCCGCGCCGTGGGAGCTCCAGCCAGCGGCCTTCGGGCAGGTCGACCGGAGGGAGGTCGGGCAGGTGCCGCCGGAGGGCGCTCAGGGACAGCTGGACCGGATCCGGCATGAGCACTCCTCTGGGACGACTACACGAGATTAGAACACGTTATAGTTTCTGGGGATAAGCATGCCACTCCGAAGGGAGATCTGCGTGGACGCGGTGCTCGACGACGTGCGCTCGGTCGTTGCTGATGTGCTCGACCGCGGCGACGGGTCGTGGCGCGCACTCCAGCAGGCCGGGCTGGTCGCCCTGGCCGCCCCCGAGCGGCACGGTGGCGAGGGCCTCGGCATGGTCGAGATCGCCGTGCTGCTGCACGAAGTGGGCCGCCGCGCGGCGGAGCTTCCGGTGTGGGAGACCCTGGCCTGCGGCCTGCTTCCGCTCGTCCGCTCCGGCCCCGATGAGCTGCAGGCCGACCTGGTCCCGCAGGTGCTGGCCGGCGAGCTGCGGCTTGCGCCGGCGCTCAGTGAGCTCGGCGCGGCCATGCCGCTCGTCCCCGCGGCGACGTTCGACGCCACGGGCGTCACCGGCACGAAGGTCGGCGTCTCCGTCCTCGAAGGCCGGACGCTGCTGCTCGTGTCGGCGATCGGTGACGACGGTGCCGTCTCGGCGCTGCTGGTCGATGCCGACGGGCCTGGAGTCAGCAAGGTCGACACCCGAACGTCACGCGGAGCGACCGAAGCCACCTACACGTTCACGTCGGCACCGGCGGTCGGATCGCTGGACGCCGACGTCGTGCGCAGCCATGCCCTTGCCGGGCTCGCCGCGCTCGGCGCCGGCGTCGTCGAGGGAGCACGCGACCTCACGGCGGGATACATCCGCGACCGCAAGCAGTTCGGCCGCTCCCTCGCCGAGTTCCAGGCGGTGGCCCAGCAGATCGCCGACGTCTACATCGGATCGCGCACGTTCACACTGACTGCAACCGAGGTGGTCCGTCGTCTCGATGCCGGCGATCCCGCGGCCGACGACCTGGCCGTCGCGGCCTACTGGTTCGCCCACCGTGCACCGTCGCTGATGCAGGTGTGTCAGCACCTGCACGGCGGCATGGGCGTCGACCAGACCTACGACATGCCGCGGTACTTCGCCGGCGTGCGGGACATCGCCCGTCATCTCGGCGGACCAACCACGCTGGCCGACGTGCCCATCAGCGAGACCGCGGGCAAGAACGCCGAGCTGACCACCGAGGAACGCGCCTTCAAGGACGAGGCGCGCGCCTACCTGACCGGGCTGGTCAACGACGCAGACCGCGACGAGATGCGCGACAACCGGCACGGCCCCGCCTATCACCGGATCATCAAGCAGATGGGTGCCGACGGCTGGATGGGCGTCGGCTGGCCCAAGGAGTACGGGGGCCAGGGTCGCGGTGTCATCGAGCAGCAGGTCTTCGTCAACGAGGCCTCGCGGGCCGACGTCCACCTGCCGTCCGTCACCTTGCAGACCGTCGGTCCGACGCTGCAGGCGTACGGCACGCAGAAGCAGAAGGACATGTTCCTCGCCGACATCATCACCGGTGACGTGCACTTCGCGATCGGCTACAGCGAGCCGGACGCCGGCACCGACCTCGCGTCGATGCGCACGAGCGCGCGACGCGACGGTGACCACTACGTCGTCAACGGGCAGAAGATGTGGACCACGGGAGGGCATGCGGCCGACTACGTCTGGCTCGCCGTGCGCACCGACCCGGATGCGTCGCCGCACCGTGGCATCTCGGTGCTGATCGTCGACACGAAGGACCCGGGCTACTCGTGGACGCCGATCGTCACCAGCGACGGCTCGCACCACACCAACGCGACGTACTACAACGACGTCCGCGTGCCGGTCGACATGCTGGTCGGTGAGGAGAACCGCGGCTGGCAGCTCATCACGACCCAGCTCAACCATGAGCGGGTCATGCTCGGACCGGCCGGCCGGATCGAGGGACTGCGCGACGTGGTGCACGCCTGGGCCGACGGTCGGGTCACGCCTGATGGCACCCCGGTGCTCGAGGTGCCGTGGGTTCGCGACACGCTGGCCCGCGCGACGGCGTCGTTCCGCGTCAACGAGCTCCTCAACTGGGCCGTGGCAACGGCCCCTCCGTCCGAGCGGTCGGCCGTGGCCGATGCCTCGACGTCGAAGGTGTTCGCCAGCGACGAGGTGCAGAAGCTCGGCCTGGCGCTGGCCGACGTGGTGGACGCCTACGGCGATCCGGCCGATCCATCGACCGGCCGGCTCGCGGAGTACCTCGACGCCACCGCCAAGCGCAATCTCGTGCTGAGCTTCGGGGGCGGCGTCAACGAGGTGCAGCGTGAGCTGATCGCGATGTTCGGCCTCGACCTGCCGAGAGTGCCGCGATGAGTGAGCACGAAGAGATCCTGCGGCGCACCGCAGAGATCAAGGCGCGGGGCAACAGCCCTGCCCGGCAGGCGCCGGACCCCGTGAACGCGCCGATGATCCGGCACTGGGCGGAGGCGATCGGCGACACCAATCCTCGCTGGGCACCCGGGCCTGACACCGAGGCGCCGCCCGCGATGGCGCAGGTGTGGACGATGTACGGACTCAACCCCGAGCGCATGCCGGGCGATCCGCTCCCCGACACGATGACGGTGCTGGACGACGCGGGCTTCACCTCGGTGCTCGGCACCAACTGCGACCAGACCTACGCGCGCACGCTTCGACCAGGCGAGGTCGTGAGCATCAGCACGCACCTCGCGGACGTCGTCGGCCCCAAGAAGACCGGCGTGGGCGAGGGCTACTTCATCACCACCCAGAGCGTCTGGACCGTCGGCGACGAAGAGGTCGCGACGATGACGTTCCGGGTCCTCAAGTTCAAGCCCGGCACCGGGCGGCCGTCGGTCGACCCGTCGAAGGCGTCGCGACCGATGGTCAACCGCGACACGGCCTTCTTCTGGGAAGGCACGGCCGCCGGCGAGCTTCGCATCCAGACGTGCAACGCCTGCGGCGAGGTGCGCCACCCGCCGGGCCCGGTCTGCCCGTCGTGCCACGCGATGGATCGCGGGCATGTCGTGGCGTCCGGTCGCGGCACGGTGCACTCCTTCCTGGTGCACCATGCGCCCGCGGTGCCGGGCAAGCAGCTCCCGCTGACCGTCACGCTCGTCGACCTCGACGATCCACGGCCGGCAGGAGGTGGCCCCAGTCTCCGGATGGTCGGTGAGGTCAGCGGCGAGGTCGCGATCGGCGATGCCGTCGAGGTCTGGTTCGATCCGATCGACGGCGAGCTCACCCTGGCCAAGTGGCGGCCCGTCGGCAGCGCGCCGCCGGAGCCCGAGCCCGAGAAACCCTCGGACATCCCCGTGTGGGAGCTGCCGATCACCCCGACGCTCGTGGTGTCGACGGCGTTGGCGACCCGCGACTTCCAGGATGTCCATCACGACCGGGACCGGTCGATCGGCCACGGCAGCAAGGACATCTTCATCAACATCCTCACCACGACGGGGCTGGTGCAGCGCTACGTGACCGACTGGGCGGGACCGCAGACGCAGATCCTGTCGTGTGCGCTGCGGCTCGGAGCGCCCGCCCACCCGTACGACACGCTGCGCTTCACCGGCCACATCGTGTCCGAGGACGACGGGGTGACGACGCTCGACGTCACGGCCGGGGTCTCGATCGGCACGCACGCCAACGCACGTCTGGAGATTCGTCGATGAGCACGTTCAGCGGCGCGGCAGCGATTGCCGGTATCGGCGCGACGGAGTTCTCCAAGGAGTCGGGACGCTCGGAGCTCCAGCTGTCGGCCGAGGCGACGCTCGCGTCGCTCGCGGACGCCGGCCTCGAGGCTGCCGACGTCGACGGCCTGGTCACCTTCACGATGGACACGACCGCCGAGATCGCGCTGGCCCGAGAGCTCGGCATCGGTGAGCTGCGCTTCTTCAGCCGGATCAACTACGGCGGCGGCGCGGCCTGCGCAACGGTGCAACAGGCCGCGATGGCCGTGGTGACCGGGATGGCGGACGTCGTCGTGGCCTATCGCGGCTTCAACGAGCGGTCCGGGCACCGGTTCGGCCAGGTGCAGGCGTCGGCGGCGTCGCAGGCGAACACGAACGGCCTGGACAACGCGTGGACCTACCCGCACGGCTTGTCCACCCCGGCGGCCACGGTGGCCATGCAGGCCCGGCGGTACATGCACGAGTACGGCGCGACCTCGGCCGACTTCGGCGCCGTCGCGGTGGCGGACCGCCGCCATGCCGCCACCAACCCGAACGCGTTCTTCTACGAGAAGCCGATCACGATCGAGGACCACCAGAACTCCCGGATGATCGCCGATCCGCTGCGGCTGCTCGACTGCTGCCAGGAGAGCGACGGGGCCGTCGCGATCGTCGTCACGTCCACCGAACGGGCTCGCGACCTCCGGGCAGGCGCCGTGCCGATCGTGGCCGCCGCCCAGGGCAGCGCGGCCGACCAGTTCGTCATGACGTCCTACTACCGCGACGACATCGGCGTCCCCGAGATCGGGGTCGTCGGGCGAGACCTGTGGCGGCAGTCCGGCCTGTCGCCCGCCGACATCCAGACCGCGGTGCTCTACGACCACTTCACCCCGTACGTCCTGATGCAGCTGGAGGAGCTCGGCTTCTGCGGCCGCGGCGAGGCGAAGGACTTCATTGCCGACGGGGCGATCGAGATCGGCGGTCGCCTGCCGCTCAACACGCATGGCGGCCAGCTCGGCGAGGCCTACATCCACGGCATGAACGGCATCGCCGAGGGGGTACGCCAGATCCGCGGGACTTCGGTGAACCCGGTCGCCGACGTGGAGCACGTGCTGGTCACGGCCGGTACGGGCGTGCCCACCTCGGGACTCATCCTCGGTTCGTGACGGTCTCGGGCGCTAGCCCTGCCGGGCCAGGACGCAGAGCCAGCCGTCGTCGTCCTGCTCGCCCGACTGTTCCGTCCACTCCGCCCTGAAACCGGCTGCGGCCAGGGCCGAGATGAAGTCCGCCGCGGAGTGCAGGGCGCGGAAGTAGCGGTTGCCGGACTCGCCGACCTCCCACTCGATGCCCTCACCCACGGGGATGGAGACGAGGAAGCGCCCGCCCGGGTGCAAGGCTCCGGCCACTTTTGCCAGCACCGCCGGGAGATCCGTCGGCTCGACGTGCTGGAGCACGTGGAGTGCGACGACGGCGTCGTACGGGCCGTCGAGGTCGTCGTTGATCACGTCGAGCCGGTCGATCTGCTTGCCACGAGAACGCTGGACGTCGATGAATCCCTGGGTGATGTCCGTGCGGCGGACTGTCAGCCCAGCCTTCTCGAGCTCGTCGGCGTCCCAGCCGGGCCCTGAGCCGATCTCCAGCACCTGACCCGACGGAATCGCCTCAGCCAGCCGCGTGAGGCCCCCACTCAGGACATGGCTGCCTTGGGTGTCGCGGGCGTACTGGTCGGCGATCAGCTCGTAGGACTCAACGGTCCGCGCGTTCGATGATCCTTCGGGCTCGCGGTCCATGCCCAGAGCCTAGGCATGATGTGGCCATCGGCGTCCACAGCGTGTTAGCGTTCCGGCGATTCGTGATCCATTGGCAGGAGGTGAGACCCATGTACGCAGTACCGGCAGCGGGTGCTCCCTGCAGTGCACGATCTCGCGACTGAGGTCTTGGCGATCGGGAGCGCCTGACACGCACTGTGCGAGAGGCAGCTCCATTGACCACGACACCATTTGACACTTTGCACATCACGTCATCGCTTTCCGACTCCAAGGGACGGGCTCCAGGAGGTGGCGAGCGGGCCTTGGTCCTCGGTGGCGGCGGATCGACGGGCCACGCGTGGCTGATCGGCGTGATCGCTGGCCTGTTCGACGCAGGGCTGGACGTGACCACGGCCGACCTGACCGTCGGGACCTCGGCCGGCTCGACTGTCGCCGCCCAGCTGGCTGGCGCGTCCCCGCCCGAGCTGTTCTCCGCCACCCTTGCCGCTGGCTCCCAGCAACGCTCGAGCGCTGCCGCGTCCGGCCGTAAACGCGGTCCCGGCAGGACCACCGTCGAGCACCTCGAGAGGTTTCGCACGATCATCGACTCCGCTGAGGACGTGGTCGACATGCGGCGGAGCATGGGCGCAGCGGCACTCGACCGAGCTGCGGCGTCGGACGGCACCTGGCAGGCACAGTGGCGCGCCACGGTCGAGTCGCGCCTGCCCGCCCAGACCTGGCCGGCACGAGAGCTGCTCGTCACGGCTGTTGATGCTCGAACCGGTCAGGCAGTCGTGTTCGACCGCCACAGCGGGATGGACCTGGTGGACGCGGTCGCAGCCAGCTGTGCCGGTGGCGGCTTTGCCTACCGGATCGGTGACGACCACTACATCGACGGCGGCTACCGACGTGGTGCCGAGAATGCCGACCTGGCTGCCGGCTACGAGAAGGTGCTGACGCTGTCACCACTGGGCGGTCGAACGCTGCATCCAGCGCATTGGGGCATGCAGCTCGCGGTGCAGGTCGACGAGCTTCGCGCCGACGGCTCCAGGGTCGAGACGATCTTTCCGGACGGTTCAGCTGAGCACCTGTTCGGTGTCAACGCGATGGATCTGTCACTTCGGCCCGCCGCGGCCAGGGCCGGGCACGTCCAGGGCCGGGCGCTCGCCGAGGCGATCACCGACTTCTGGTCCTGACTATCGCCGCGTCACGAAGCAGTCGGCGAGGGCCGGGCGGTGGTCATCGCCGACGGCGACGGTCACCGCGATGCCGTCGGGTTCGTCCCACGCGTTGATCGTCAGCGTCTCGCCCGGGAACACGACGCCGGCGAAGCGGGCGCCGAAACCGGCGACGGCGGAGGCGTCCCCGCCGAGCAGGAGGTCGGTGACCTCGCGCAGCACGATGCCGTAGGTGCACAGCCCGTGCAGGATCGGCGCCGGGAAGCCCGCAGCCTTCGCGAACGCCGGATCGGCGTGCAGCGGGTTGCGGTCACCGCAGAGCCGGTAGAGCAACGCCTGCTGAGGTGTGACCGTGTAGGTCGTCGAGGCATCCGGAGCCCGTTCCGGCACGACGACGCCGGTGGATCCGCCACGGTCGCCACCCCAGCCGCCCTCGCCCCGGACGAAGATCGAGGACCGGACGCGCCAGAGCTCGGTGCCGTCCGGTCCGGTGGCGACACCCTCCTGCCAGATCACGGCGGCCTTGCCCTTGTCCCAGACGTCGCTGATGTGTGTCGTCAACCGAGCCGTACCGGAGGTCGGCAGCGGCCCGTTGACCCGGACCTCCTGCGCCCCGTGGACGACCTGGGTCAGGTTGATGTCGCACCCGGGCAGGTCGAGGCCGGGCGGGTCGGTGGCGTGGAACGACGGCGCCACGACCGCGAAGCTCGGCAGCACCTGGAGTGCGTCGTCGTCGAGCGTCCAGCGCAGGGTGGCGGGGGAGACGTGGTCATCCGGTCGGGAACCGGCGCCGACGGCAAGGTGGTAGAGCAGCACGTCGCTGCTCGTCCAGGCGAACTCCTGGGTGCCGACCTCGGCACCGATGGCGAGGTCAGGATCGATCGGCATCTACTCGCCACCCTGGGCGATGTGCTCCGCAGCCAGGTACCCGAAGGTGAGGGCGGGTCCGATCGTCGCGCCCGGGCCCGCATAGGTGCGCCCCATGATGGCGGCCGAGCAGTTGCCCGCGGCGTACAGCCCCTCGATCACGGAGCCGTCCGGTCGGAGCGCCCGGGCGTGGTCGTCGGTGACGATCCCGCCCTTGGTGCCGAGGTCGCCGGGGACGATCTTGACCGCGTAGAACGGCCCTTGGTCGATGCGGTGCAACGAGGGGTTCGGCTCGACCTTGGGGTCGGCGTAGTAGCGGTCGTAGGCGCTCTCGCCGCGGTGGAAGTCCTCGTCGACACCGGACTCGGCGAACGCGTTGAACCGGTCGATCGTCGCCGCGAGGGCGACGGCCGGGACCTCGATCCTCTCGGCGAGCTCAGCGAGGGAGTCCGCGCGCTTCACGGTGCCGTTCTTGTACCAGCGGCCGGGGAACGGCTGCCGCGGGGAGAGGCCGGCGAACAGGTACCTGTTGCGGTAACGCTGGTCCATGACCATCCAGGCCGGCACGTGCGAGACGCCGGTGGCCTCACCCGCGTAGATCGCGTGGGTCGCCTCCACGTAGGGAAGCGCCTCGTTCATGAACCTCTGGCCGGCCGAGTTGACGATGATCGAGCCGGGGAGGTTCCGCTCGGCGAGGCAGAACCACGGGCCATTGGGCAACGGGACCGTGGGCCCCCACCAGGCGTCGTCCATCAGGTCGACGGCCGCTCCCACCGCGATGCCCGCCTCGATGCCGGCGCCGGTGTTGCTGGCGGCAGCCGTGCTCCAGGCGGCGTCGGTGGGCGTGGGCAGGTGCTTCTCCCGCAGCGCGTCGCTCTTCTCGAAGCCACCCGACCCGAGGATGACGCCCCGGCGGGCCCGGATGAGGACTTCGGCCCCGTCGTGCTCGGCGCGGACACCCACGACCCGGCCGCCCTCGACCAGGAGCCCGGTCAGCGGCGTCTCGTAGTGGATCGGCACGTTCGCATCCATGAGGCCCTTGCGCAGGCTGATCGTCAGGGCGTTGCCCATGGCGAACATCCGCCGACCCCGGAAGGTGTTGATCATCTTGTTGAACAACGCCCGCATCATGGTCCGTGTGCCGCGGAGGGTGCGCAGGGGACCGAGGCTGATCTTGCGGAAGTCGGCCTGGGTGATGATCAAGTTCGCCGGCGCCTTGGTGTAGGCCGGGTGCAGGTGGTCCAGCTCGGCGCCGATGATCCGGCCATCCATCGGGACCGGTTCGACGCTGCGTCCGCGCGACCGTCCGCCCGGACGCTCGGGCAGGTAGTCGGAGTACTCCGGAACCCACCGGAATCGGACCGGTGTCGTGTCGAGGACGAAGTCCATGACCTCCGGCCCGCGGTCGACGAAGGTGTCCCGGCGCTGCTTCGGCACCACGTCCCCCACGATGGCGTCGAGGTAGCGCTTGGCCTGCTCGGCGTCGTCCGCGTCGACCTGACCGGCGTCGCGGAGCGCTCGGTTGCCCGGGATCCACACGCCGCCGCCGGAACGGGCCGTCGACCCGCCGAAGTACGCGCTCTTCTCGATCAGGACGGTGTCCAGGCCGCGGTGGGCGGCCGCGAGAGCCGCTGTCATGCCGGCGCCTCCGGCGCCCACGACGACGACGTCACACGTCTTTTCCATCGGACCTCCGGCCACCGGTTCACTGGGCTGACTTCCGCAAAACTGTAACAGGTTCTACCATGCAGAGATGCTCTCCGAAGAGGTGCGACGAACCGTCGCCCAGACGTTGGCCACTGCCGAGCGGGACCGGGCGCCGGTGCCACCGCTCCGCGACACCTGGCCCGACCTCGACGTCGTCGACTCGTACACCATCCAGCTGCTGAACATCGCCGACCGCCTTCAGGCAGGGGCGACCGTTCGCGGTCACAAGGTGGGACTCTCCTCGGAGGCGATGCAGCAGATGATGGGCGTCGACGAGCCCGACTACGGTCATCTGCTCTCCGACATGGAGGTCTTCTCGGACACCCCGGTCAGCGTGGGCAGGTACTGCATGCCTCGCGTGGAGGTCGAGGTCGCGTTCGTCCTGGGCCGGACCCTGCCGGGCGAGGGATGTACCGAGGACGACGTCCTCGCCTGCACCGACCACGTCAGCGCGTCCATCGAGCTGATCGACTCCCGGATCAAGGACTGGGACATCAAGATCGCCGACACCATCGCCGACAACGCGTCCAGCGCCGGCTTCGTTCTCGGTGCAGCCCGCGTCGACCCCGGCAGCGTCGACCTCCGGGCCGTCGAGGCGCGACTGCTCTGCAACGGCGACGAAGTCGCGGCCGGACGTTCGGACGCCGTGCTCGGCAACCCGGTCACCGCGGTCGCCTGGCTGGCGCGGAAGGTCGCCTCCTTCGGGGTGACGCTCGAGGCCGGCCACGTGATCCTGCCGGGCAGCGTCCACCGGGCCATCGACGCCCATGCCGGCGACGACTTCGAGGCAGTGTTCACCGACAGCGCCGGAACCAACTGGGGCAGCGTGCAGCTGTCCTTCACCGAATAGGGGAGATGTGATGACTCGCAAGGTCACCGCGGCCATCGTCGGACCGGGCAACATCGGTACCGACCTGTTGTACAAGCTGCTGCGCAGCGACGTGATCGAGCCGCGCTGGATGATCGGCGTCGATGCCTCCTCAGAAGGTTTGAAGCTCTCGCGAGACCGGGGTGTCGAAGCCTCGCACGAGGGCGTCGACTGGTTGCTGAAGCAGGACGAGCTGCCCGAGCTGATCTTCGAGGCGACGTCTGCATACGTCCATCGCGAGTACGCGCCCCGCTACGCCGAGGCCGGCATCCGGGCGATCGACCTCACCCCTGCCGCCGTGGGACCCGCCGTCATCCCGCCGGTCAACGGCGAGGAACACCTCGCCGCGGACAACGTCAACATGATCACCTGCGGCGGCCAGGCCACGATCCCGATGGTCCACGCCGTCTCGCGCGTCGCCCCGGTGCCGTACGCCGAGATCGTCGCCTCGGTGTCCAGTGCATCGGCCGGCCCCGGCACGCGCGCGAACATCGACGAGTTCACCCGCACGACCGCCGCCGGCGTGGAGACGATCGGTGGCGCCGAGCGCGGCAAGGCGATCATCATCCTCAACCCGGCCGATCCGCCGATGATCATGCGCGACACCATCTTCTGTGGCGTCGGCGCTGACGCCGATCGTGACGCCATCTCGCAGTCGGTGTTCGACATGGCCACGGCGGTGCAGGAATACGTCCCCGGCTACCGCCTGCTCCAGGATCCGCAGTTCGACGACGCCACCGAGGCCACGATGGGCATGACCAAGGTCAGCATCTTCGTGGAGGTCGAGGGCGCCGGTGACTACCTGCCGCCCTACGCCGGGAACCTCGACATCATGACCGCCGCCGCCACGAGAGTCGGCGAGTCGATCGCAGCGCAGTTGACCAGTGGGGAGATCGTTCGATGACCACACCCGTTTCAGGCCTCGACACCTCAGTCGACACGCTCGCCCGCACCTGGTCGCAGACCGACCCGGCGAGCGACCTCGACCTCCGACTCACCGACACCTGCCTGCGCGACGGATCGCACCACAAGCGGCACCAGTTCGTGCCGCAGGAGGTTCGCGACATCGTGGGCGCCCTCGATGCGGCCGGGATCCCGGTGATCGAGGTGACTCACGGCGACGGACTCGGTGGATCGTCGTTCAACTACGGCTTCTCCAAGACGCCGGAGCAGGAGCTGATCAAGCTCGCCGCCGAGACGGCCGTGACCGCGCGCATCGCGTTCCTCATGCTCCCGGGGGTCGGCACCAAGGACGACATCCGCGCAGCCCAGGACAACGGCGGCGAGATCTGCCGCATCGCCACGCACTGCACGGAGGCCGACACGTCGGTGCAGCACTTCGGGCTCTGCCGCGACCTCGGGCTGGAGACCGTCGGATTCCTGATGATGAGCCACACGCAACCACCGGAGGCGCTGGCCAAGCAGGCGCGGATCATGGTCGATGCCGGTTGCCAGTGCGTCTACGTCGTCGACTCCGCCGGCGCGCTGATCATGGAGGGTGTCGCCGATCGGGTGTCCGCGCTCATCGCCGAGATCGGGTCCGAGGCCACGGTCGGCTTCCACGGCCACGAGAACCTCGGCCTCGGCGTCTCGAACACGGTCATCGCAGCCCGCGCCGGGGCGACCCAGATCGACGGCTCGGTGCGCCGGTTCGGTGCCGGTGCCGGCAACACGCCGCTGGAGGCGTTCATCGGCGTCGCCGACAAGCTCGGCTGGAACACCGGTGTCGACTTCCTGCAGGTCGTCGACGCAGCCGAGGACGTCGTCCGCCCGGCGATGCCAGAGGAGTGCCAGCTCAACCGGATGACGCTGATGATGGGCTATGCCGGCGTCTACTCCTCCTTCCTCAAGCACGCCGGCAACGCGGCCGAGCGCTACAACGTCTCCGGCGCCAAGATCCTGCTCGAGGCCGGCCGCCGCAGCCTCATCGGCGGCCAGGAGGACCAGCTCATCGACATCGCCCTGCACCTGAAGGCGGCGGAGTCGGGCCGCTAGCCGCGCCAGGGCATGTGCTGCAAGGTCCAGGTGTTGCCGTCCGGGTCGGCGAACCACGCATAGAAGACGCCGCCCATGTCCTCCACCGGAGCGACGTCCACGCCGCGCCCGATCAGCTCCTCGCGTGCGGCCTCGATGTCGGCGACGACCAGGTGGAGGCCTCGCAGCGAACCCGCTGGCATCTCCGCCTGCGCCAGGCCCGTGCTCAACGAGATCGAGCAGTACGACCCCGGCGGGGTCAGCTGGACGATGCGCACGCCCGGTGCGGGGCTGACGTCGACATCGAGGTTGAACCCCGCCTGGTCGGTGTAGAACGCCGCAGACCGATCGAGGTCGCTGACCGGGACCATGACGAGCTCCATCAAAAAGGATCCGGGGCGAACGGGAGGCGTGGGGTTCTCGGTCATCAGCGGGTCTTCCTGTGGAGGGCGGCGGAGACCTCATCGTAGGAGAGCGCAGTGACAGTGGACCGTCGCCGCACCGCGAGGCCACACCGATGGACTTCCTACTAGAACGTGTTCTAGTATTGCGCCAAGACTTTCAAGGGAGTTGTGATGACCCAGGCTGTGCTCGACGGCATACGAGACCTCCTTCCCGCGTTCCGCGAGCGGGCAGACGAGACCGAGCGGTTGCGCCAGGTCCCGGACGCGTCGGTCAAGGAGCTGGAGGAGACCGGGTTCTTCCGGATGCTGCAGCCTCAGCGCTTCGACGGGCTCGAGTCCGACCCGGTCGACTTCTACACCGCGGTCAGCATGATCGGGTCCGCCTGCGGCTCGACCGGCTGGATCTCCTCGGTGCTCGGCGTCCACCCCTGGCAGGTCGCGCTGTTCCACGACGATGCACAGCAGGCGGTGTGGGGCGAGGACACCTCCACGCGACTGAGCTCGTCGTACGCGCCGACGGGCAAGGCGGTGGTGGCCGAAGGTGGCTACATGCTGCAGGGCCGCTGGAGCTTCTCCTCGGGCTCGGCCCATGCGACCTGGGTGCTGCTCGGCGGACTGGTGGCGAACGACGAAGGCCAGATCGTCGACTTCAAGACCTTCATGGTGCCTCGGGAGAAGTACGAGGTCGTCGACGTCTGGAACGTCGTCGGGCTCTCCGGCACCGGTTCCAACGACATCGTGGTCGAGGAGACGTTCATCCCCGAGGAGTTCACCCTCTCGATGAGCGACACCGGCCGGTGCTTCGGCCCGGGACAGGAGCAGAACCCGAGCGACCTCTACAAGCTGCCGTTCCACTCCCTGTTCACCACCACCATCACCGCTCCGATCGTCGGCATGGCCCGTGGCGCGTACACCGAGCACGTGGAGATGCAGCAGAAGCGCGTGCGCGCGGCGTACGCGGGGGAGAAGGCGGCCTCGGATCCATTCGCCGCCGTGCGCATCGCCCGAGCATCCAGCGAGATCGACGGAGCCTGGGCGCTGTGCATGTCCAACATCCGCGAGGAACAAGCGCTGGTGGCCAAGGGGGAGAAGATCCCGTTGTCCCTGCGGCTGCGGGTCCGCCGTGACCAGGTGCTGGGCACCCAGCGGGCGATCGACGCCATCGACGAGCTCTTCGAGGCCTCCGGCGGACGCGCGTTGGCCAACGGGACCTATCTGCAGCGCGCCTGGCGCGACGCCCACGCCGGCCGCGTGCACGCGGCCAACGACCCCGAGCGCGCCCTGCAGATGTACGGCATGCACGAATTCGGACACAAGGTCGACCCAGGGATGTACTGATGGTCGACGGTGCTTCACGGGGGATGGATCGCGAGTCGACTCGGCGCTCCGCCAAGGCCGGCGACCTGACCCTGAACTACTACGAAGCCGGCGAGCCGACCGCCGTCGGCGGCGGGCTGCCGCTGGTGATGCTGCACGGTGGCGGACCGGGGGCATCGGCGTGGTCCAACTTCGGCTCAGCACTGCCGGGGTTCGCCGAGGACTTCCGGACCGTGCTCGTCGACCAGCCGGGCTTCGGCCAGAGCGACAAGCCCCCGGTCGTCGGCAACTACTTCCGCTTCGCCGCTGAGGCGGTGAAGGACCTGCTCGACGAGCTGGGCCTGGACCGCATCCACCTGCTCGGCAACAGCCTCGGGGGCGGAACCGCGATGCGGTTCGCCCTGCTCCACCCCGAGCGCGTCGGCCGGCTCGTGCTGATGGGACCGGGCGGGCTGTCGCTGAACCTCTTTCATGCCGACCCGACCGAGGGTGTCAAGCGCCTCATGGAGTTCTCCGGAGCGCCGTCGGAAGACGCCATGCGGGCGTTCATCTCCACCATGGTGGTCAACCAGGACCTGGTCACCGACGAGCTGGTCGCGGAGCGGCTCGCCGACGCGACGGCTCCCGGGGCCATGGAGGCGATGCGGTCGATGGGTATGTCCTTCTGGAACCCGGACAGCTATGAGGACGGCCTGCTCTGGCGCGACGCCCACCAGCTGCGGCGCCCGACCCTGCTCACCTGGGGCCGCGAGGACAGGGTCAATCCCCTCGACGGCGCGCTCGTGGCGCTCAAGATGATCCCCAAGGCCTCGCTGCACGTCTTCCCGAACTGCGGGCACTGGGCCCAGATCGAGGCGGCCGAGGAGTTCCGTCAGGTCTGCACCGCCTATCTGGCTCGGCACATCGAACGAAAGGCGGACGCGTGATGATCGACATCCGATCGATGGGTTATGCACGGGTCGCCTCCACCGACCTGGAGGCGTGGCGACACTTCGGCAGCAAGGTCCTCGGCTTCGCCGAAGGGCGCGGGCCGACCGAGGAAAACCTGTACTTCCGGATCGACGAGGTCTCGAGCCGGCTGGTGATCTTTCCCGCCGACGAGGACCGGCTGGAATGCGTCGGCTGGGAGCTCGCCGACCACGACGCGTTGCAGCAGGCCCGCGAGCACCTGGCCAAGGTCGGCGTCGACTTCGTCGAGGGGACGGCGGAGGAGCTGGCCGAGCGCCGGGTCCAGGAGCTGATCCGGTTCGCCGACCCGTTCGGCAACGTCTTCGAGCTGTTCCACGGCATCACCTACGAGTCGCGGCCCGTCGTCACGCCGTACGCCGCCCAGTTCGTCACCGGTGAGCAGGGGATGGGGCACGTCGTCATCCCCGTCGACGACGACGTCGAGGCGCTGCGCTTCTACCGCGACGTGCTGGGCTTCCGGCTCCGCGACTCGATGTCGATGCCCGGTGAGTTCGTGGGCAAGGAGCCGGGGTCGAAGGTCTGGCTCCGCTTCCTCGGCGTGAACCCGCGGCACCACTCGCTGGCGTTCCTGCCGATGCCCAACCCCAGCCGCTGCGTCCACATCATGTTCGAGGTGGAGAAGCTGGACGACGTCGGACGTGCCCTGGAGCGGGTGCGCAAGCACAAGGCCCCGCTCTCGGCCACCCTCGGTCGGCACATGAACGACGAGATGGTGTCCTTCTACGTCCGGTCGCCCGGAGGATTCGACATCGAGTTCGGCTGCGAGGGACTGACCGTCGACGACAAGCGCTGGGTGGCGCGGGAGTCGACCGCGGTGTCCTACTGGGGACACGCGTTCGGCCAGTCCGGGTAGGGGGATGCCACAGTGGAGCCCGTGACAGACGCAGATCTTCCGGAGGGCATGAGCCCCGACGCCGCGGTGACCTGGCCGCCGCGCGAGCTGATCGACTCCTTCCTGGGCGGCAGCGACGAGATGTTCGCCTGGCGACCCGGCGAGGTCGTGCACATCGACGGAGAGGCGGCCCAGGCCGCGGCCCGGACCTACCGCGACGTGCTTGGGCAGTACGCGAGCGGAGTCACCGTGGTCACGACACTGCTCGGCGGCACCCCGCTCGGCATGACCTGCCAGTCGTTCACCAGCGTCTCGCTGGACCCGCCGCTCGTCGCGTTCCTGCCGATGAAGAACTCCCGCGCCTTCGCGGCGATCCGCCAGTCCCGACGCTTCTGTGTGAACTTCCTGGCCGCCGGTCAGGCCGACGTGTCGAACCGGTTCGCGTCGCTGGCGGAGGACAAGTTCGCCGAGGTGGATTGGGAACCGGCCCCCAGCGGGATGCCGCGACTCGACGGCATCGCCGGCTGGGTGGACTGCACCGTCCACGACATCCACGAGGCCGGCGACCACTACCTGGTCATCGGCAAGGTCGAGGACCTCGGGCAGGGCGACGCGACCGATCCGCTGCTGTTCCACCAGGGCAGGTACCGCACGACGGAGTAGCCCCCCTCCGCAGGATCTGTGGGCCGCCGGCCCGGCCGACCTGCTCATTGCCGCGTGTGCCGTCGCCAACGATGCCACGATCCTGTCCGCGGACCGCGACTTCGACGCCGTCGCCCGGGCCTCCGGCAACCGGCTCCGGCACCAGCTCGTCCAGATCGCCTGAGCGCTCTTGACAGCACGGTCATCCATTCATACATTCATCCGTAGTTTGTATGATTGACCTGAGGGGTCTGGATGAGTCTGGGACGAACCGCAGTGGTGCTCGGCGGAAGCGTGGCTGGGCTGTGCTCGGCCGGTGCCTTGGCACCGTTCTTCGACGAGGTGCTCGTGCTCGAACGCGATGTGCTGCCGCCCGATGCCCAGCACCGGCGCGGCGTGCCGCAGAGCAAGCACCCACACTTCCTGCTCAACTCCGGACGACGCGCGATCGAGGCGCTGTTCCCCGGCTATGAGGCTGACCTGATCGCCGCCGGCGGAATGCCGCTGACGGCATCGTTGGAGACTGCGTACCTCAACGACGACGGGTGGGCCTCCCGCAAGGCCGGCGCGCTCAACATGGTTTACGGCTCGCGCATCCTGGTCGAACGAGTCCTCCGCGACCGCGTCCGGGAGCTCGACAACGTCACGATCCGCGAGCAGGTCTCCGTCAACGGGATTCTGACCGCAGACGGCGGTCGCGTCATCGGCGTGATCGCCACCTCGACAGACGGTACGGAAGAGATCACCGCTGACCTGGTCGTCGATGCGCTCGGGCGCGGATCCAAGGTGTCGGACTGGCTGGTGGCGGCCGGCCAATCTGAGGTCCCGGTCAAGACGCTCGACGCCAAGGTCACCTACGTCTCGCGCTGGTACGACCTCCCGTCGGAGGAGGAGAAGGACGAGTCCTGGTGGTGGAAGCACATGGTGTTCATGCCGACGCAGGACAAGGGCGACCACCCGCCCGAGCACGAGTTCCTCGTCAACTTCTTCCCTATCGAGGGCAATCGCTCGATCGCCTGTATGGGCTCGTGGGGCCTCAAGATGCCCAAGACCGTCGATGACTTCGTCGAGTCGGCCGATCGACTGCTGTCACCGCAGTTCGCCGTCGCCATGGCGGCGTCGGAGCCGATCTCCGAGGTCCACCTGACCAAGTCGACCGGCAACAAGTGGCGATGCTTCGACAAGCTGCCGACCGCGCCGGAGGGCATCGTCTTCATCGGTGATTCGATCTGCGCCTTCAACCCGTTCTACGGCCAGGGCATGAGCTCGGCCGCGATGTCAGCCCGGCTGCTGCGTGACCGACTCGAGTCGGCCGACACGATGGATCAGAAGTTCTACAAGGGATTCCTCGCAGCTCAGCGCAAGGAGTTCAAGGTGGCCTGGGGCATGGCGATGGCTCGCGACCGCGGCTACGCGTGCGCCACCGGCACCGAGGCGGTACCGGCGTGGTTGCGCAAGATCTTCGCGGCGGTGTCGGACCCGATGTTCAACGCCATCACCGGCGCATCCCGCGAGGACGCAGTGATCGACGAGCACTTCGCCAAGGTGTTCAACCTGGATGAGTCGATCGGCACGATGCTGACGAACCCGCGGGTGATCTTCGGACTGCTTCGCTACAAGATCCGGTCGGCGCTGGGTCGCGAGAAGATCCCGTACGGCTTCGACGGACAGCTGCCACCCCCGAGCAAGGACTGGACGCCGGGCGCCGCCGCCGAATCCACGTTGGAGGCGATTCGGTGAGCGCGGCCTGCGAACCCGCTGCTGAACAGGTCACGCGCGACCTGGGGTTCGACTGTCATGACGTCAGTCCGGTCGTCTCGGTGCACAACCCGTTCGACCTGGCCAGCTGGACCATGCCACTGCTGGAGCTGGTGATCATCGGCGGCGCGGTATTCGCCCTCGTCCACGCCGTCCGCAGGTTCCGCGCGGGCGACCCGATCAACCTGGCGCTGTGGTTCGCGCCGCTGGTCTACCTGTTCGTCGTCGAGCCGCCGCTGTACTTCCCCGAATGGTTCGGCCTGGACCAGCAGTACGGCTTCATCTTCGCCCACAACATCTTCACGGTGCAGTTCATGTGGGATCGCCTGCCGCTCTACATCATCGCGATCTATCCCGCGCTCACCGCGCTGGCCTACGAGCTCGTCCGGGTGCTCGGCGTGTTCCGCCATCGGGGTCCGCTGGCAGGATCGGTGGCCGTCGCGTTCGTCTGCCAGGTGTTCTACGAGGTCTTCGACCAGCTCGGTCCGCAGCTCACGTGGTGGGCGTGGAACGACGACAACGTCATCGTCAACCATCCCGCCCTCGCGTCGGTGCCGATGAACAGCATGCTGCTCTTCGCGTCGGTCTCCCTCGGTGCGCTGACCTACGTGGTGGTGCGGCTGGTCGGATCGCCTGCGGACGACGACGGTCCGCGCCGTGGGTGGTCGCTGACCTGGCGGATCGTGCTGGCCGGCGTGCTGGCACCGCCGGCGATGGCCGTGGCCGGCATCCCGGCGAGCCTCTTCGGCGGCGACACACCGAACCTCACCGCGCAGGCGTGGGTCATCGGGATCGAGCTCGCCCTGGTGTGGCTGGCCGGCGGGTGGGTGCTCATCACCCATCTGCGCCGTCGAGGTGCCGAGGAGAGCGTGCCGATGACCCCGTTCGCCCGCATCTACCCGGTGGCCTACCTCGTCGCGATGGCCGTGTTCTGGATCGGTGCGCTGCCGGCGTTCCTCGACGCCACCGATGGTGTCACCAGCGACGGCACCCCGATCGGCAGCGGTCTCTACGCGATCGCCTGCTTCCTGGCGGCCGGTGCGCTCCTGGCGATGCTCCACACGGGCCGGAAGCGCGCCCCGGTGATGGCAGGCTGACCCTGTGGGTCATCACGGCTGGCAGGGGAACCCGCCGCACACCGAGGAGGAGGCGCGGCTGCGGATCATTGCCGCCACCACGACATGTGTGGAGAAGTACGGCTCGGCCCGGACGACGGTCTCCGAGGTCGCCACCGAGCTCGGCGTCACCCGGCAGACGGTCTACCGGTACTACCCGAGCCACGCCGACCTGCTCGGTGCCGTCGCGCAGGCCGGCCTGGACGACTTCACCGAGCGGATGGTCAAGCACCTCTCGGGCTTCGCGACCCCCGCCGACGTCGCGATCGAGTCCATCGTGTTCGCCGTCCAGGCAATCCCGCGGGAGCCGAGCATCGGCCTGCTGTTCCAGATCGGCGAGACCGACGTCTTCAGCCGTGACGTCATCTCCTCGCTGGCCTTCTCGATCGGCGCGGACATCCTGCGCCGCATCCCGGTCGACTGGTCCGGCATCGGTGTGAAGGACGACGAGCTCGAGGGACTGGCCGAGATGCTGATGCGCCTGTTCGCCTCGTTCCTGCAGTACCCCGCGGACCCGCCCCAGTCCGCTGACGACATCCGTGCCCTCGCGGGACGTTGGCTCGGCCCGGCCCTGCGCGCCTGACGCCGCAAACCCGGACCGGCCATGTCCCGCTCGAGCACCACGTCGAACAGACCTCCCACGACGCCTGAGCGATGGAATGATGGCCTGATGATCCAGGCAACGGCTCATTCGGCAGCGACTCCTGACCGGCTGTGGTCCATCGCGAGCGACGTCGAGCGATGGGGCGAGAGGCTGCCGACCGTCGAGTCGGTGCGCCCGCTGGGCAGCGGCCCGACAGGGGTGGGTTCGAGGTTCGAGGTCCGCCAGCCCGGGCTGCCCAAGGCGATCTGGGAGGTGAGCGACTGGCACCCGGGGCGGTCCTTCACCTGGGTGTCCTCCAGCCCGGGCATCCGCAGCACGGCGGTGCACACGGTGCAGGCGGACGACGACGGATCGAGGTTGGACCTGTCGCTTGAGTGGTCCGGGCCCCTCGCACGGGTCCTCGAGCTGCTCATCGGGCGCAAAGCCCGCGGCATGGTCCAGACCGAGGCCGATGTCTTCACCCAGCTCGCTGCACAGCACTGATACCCAAGAGGCTCCCTCGCGCGCCGCCGACCGACGTGATTGGCTCAGGTCATGGCGCACCCGGTGATGTTCACGGACGACGACCCCGGCCTCGCCGAGCTGCGGGCCATCGCGCTGGCCCTACCCGGAGCCGAGGAGAAGGTCTCCCACGGCCGACCGACGTTTCGCGCCGGCAAGATCTTTGCCGCGTTCGGAGGTTCGGAGAAGCTCAGCCCGGGGAATCATCGCCAGGTGCCGAGTGCCCTGATCTTCACGCCCGACCACGTCGACCTGCCGGCTCTCGACCAGGACCCACGGTTCTTCGTGCCCGCCTACTACGGCCCGTACGGTGCCCGCGCGATCGACCTCGATTCCGCCGAGACCGACTGGAACGAGATCACCGAGCTGGTCGACGCGTCGTACCGTCTGGTCGCCTCGAAGCGGTTGATCGCTGAGCTGGACGCTCGTCCTTCATGACCGAGCCGGTGGTGTCCCTCGTCGCGACTCCGCACGGGGATGCGCGGGTGCACGTCACCCGCCCCATGGGGGAGGCCATCGGCCTGGTGATGCTCGGGCACGGGGCTGGCGGCGGGGTGACCGCGCACGACCTGCGGCTGGCGTCCGAGGTGGCGCTGGATGCCGGGCTCGCGATCGCCTTGGTCGAGCAGCCTTATCGGGTCGCCGGTCGTCGAGCGCCAGCGCCGCCCGTCCAGGTCGATGCCGCGTGGTGCGCGGTCGCCGAGCATCTGCGGGACGCGGAGCGGGGCGACCTGCCACTGATCACTGGCGGACGATCGTTCGGTGGACGCGTCGCCTGCCGGACGGCCGGGGACGTGGGTGCGGTGGGGGTGCTGTGCCTGGCCTTCCCGCTGCACCCGCCGGGCCGCCCCGACCGGTCGCGCCTCCCCGAGCTCGTGTCCGTCAGCGTGCCGACGCTGGTCGTGCAGGGCGCCACCGACCCCTTCGGCGTGCCGGACCCGGAGACTCTCCCCGGATGGCACACCCTCGTCGTGGTCTCGGGCGACCACTCCCTGAAGAAGGATGCCCCCGCGATCCGGGCCGCCATCACCGATTGGCTGTCGACGGTGATCCGACAGTGAGCTGTCCGAGCCTCTAGCGCGGGGTGAGGACGCAGAACTCGTTGTCGTCCGGATCGGCCATGACGACCCAGTCGACGTCGCCCTGACCGATGTCGATGCGCCGGGCGCCGAGCGAGATCAGGCGCTCGACTTCGGCGTCCTGGTCGGCACCGGCTGGGGGAGCGACGTCGAGGTGCAGCCGCTCCTTGCCCCGCTTCGGCGCCACCGGCGGACCGCCCCAGGCGATCTTCGTGCCACCGAGCGGCGACTGGATCGCGGTCTCCTCGTCCCGGTCCCAGACCAGCGGCCATCCCAGCGCCTCGCTCCAGAAGTAGCCGACCGCCTGCGATCCGTCGCAGTTGACGGCCCCGATGAACGCGGTGTCGGCCAGAAAGCGGTTGCCGGGCTCGATGACACAGAACTCGTTGCCCTCAGGGTCCGCGAGCACGACGTGGCCGTCATCGGGCGTCTGCCCGATGTCGATCCGCCGACCTCCGAGCCGGAGCGCTCGCTCGATGGTCGCCTGCTGCTGCTCGGGTGTGGCGCTGGTCAGGTCGAAGTGCATCCGGTTCTGTCCGACCTTCTCCTCGCGGCTGGGGATGAAGTCGACCGAGAATCCGGACGCCTCGGCTGGAGGGAGAGTGTGAACGCCGTCGTGGTCGATGACCGGCTCACGGGTCAGCACGCCGGCCCAGAACCGGGCGAGACCCTCAGGATCGTGCGCATCGAACGTCACCGCGACCATGTGCAGTCGGGCCCCGTCCATGGGCAGCAACGTACCTGGGACTGCCGACGGGAAGCCAGGCCCGCAGGTCAGCAGCACTCGGGATCAGTGACCGGCCGTCTCCCGACGGGCCTTCTTGACCTCGCGGTCGACGGCCCAGGCGTCACCCACGGGCCCGACATGGCTGAGCTTGTCGGGGTTGAGGACGCCGCGGATGGTCTGAATCCGTCCATCAAGCATCTCGAGCGCCAGGGTGCCGAGCACGTTGCCGTCACGGTCGCGCAGGATCGCGCCGGGCTGGCCGTTCACCTCGTGCGGCTCGAAGCCCGCGTGGACCTGCGCGACCGGCGGCATGGACGCCGCGAGCAGTCGGGCCACCTTGTCCGCCCCGACGACGCCGCGCGCGAATGCCGGTGCCTTGCCGCCGCCGTCGCCGATCATCTGGACGTCCGCGGCGAGCAGGTCGCGGAGCCCGTCGACGTCACCCTCGCGGAGGGCGTCGAAGAAGCGCGCCGCCAGCTCCTCCCGCTCGCGACGGTCGGCCTCGAAGCGCGGACGTCCCTCGTCCATGTGCCGGCGGGCCCGGACGGCAAGCTGCCGGCAGGCCGTCTCGGACCTGCCGACGGCCGACGCGATCTCGGCGAAGTCGAACCCGAACACGTCGCGCAGCACGAAGACGGCGCGCTCGAGCGGGCTGAGCCGCTCGAGCAGGAGGAGCGCGGCCATGGACAGCGAGTCGGCGAGCTCCGCCGCCCGGGCCGGGTCCTCGTAGGGGTCGGCGAGGACCGGCTCGGGAAACCACGGCCCCACGTACTGCTCCCGCCGCACCCGCGCGGACCGCAGCACGTCGATCGAGATCCGCGTGACGACGGCCGACAGGAACGCCTTCGCCGAGCACGGCTCGGTGTCCGTCGACTCATAGCGCAGCCACGTCTCCTGGACGGCGTCCTCGGCCTCCGCGACGCTGCTGAGAATGCGGTAGGCGATCGCGAACAGCAGCGGCCGAAGGCCCTCGAACGTCTCGGTGCGGGTCATGACACCGGTTGATGTTCCGACAGCTCGGCCCGGAAGCCCTGGCGCCAGGACGGGTACCGGAGCTCCCAGCCGAGCTCGCGCTTGGCCTTGGCGTTGGAGAAGGCGCGACCCTCGGTCATCATGCCGACGATCATCTCGCCGGCCACCAGCCGTGCGAGCCAGCGCGGGAGGCGTCGTGGCGGCTTCGCGCCGGCGCTCTCCGCGAGGAACGGCAGCCACTCGCTGACCGGTGCCGGCTCGTCGTCGACGATGTTGAACACCCCCACTGCCTTTTGCTCCACCGCCAGCACGGTGGCGCGGGCCGCGTCCTCGACGTGGATCCAGGAGAAGTACCCGCCGCCGGCGCCGATGAGTGGGAACTGACGCTTGCGCACCATCATGACCTGGTCGTCGTTCGCGCCCGGCCCGTAGAACCCGCCGTAACGCAGGGCCGCGCCGCCGGCCTTCACGACGGCCTCCTCCAGGTGGATGATCGCGGCCGAGACCGGCATCGGCTCGAGCGGGTCCTCCTCGGTCTTGACCGGCCCGCCCGTTCGGCGGCCGTTCATGCTGGCGTGGCTCTGCGCGACGACGTGGGAGACGCCGGTCGCCTCGGCTGCTGCCAGCAGGTGGTCCATGCCCTCTTCGCGGAGCCGGTTGGTGGTCGCGAAGAACCGCTCCGGGTGCCGCATGTCGGGCTTGCCAGCGTGGGTCTGCGACAGCCCGGTCATCTGGTTGACGATGACGTCCGGCGCGGCCGCCGCCACCGCCTCGCCCACCGACATCGCGTCCAGCCCATCCATCACGACGCCCCTCGCCCCGAGCTGCTCCAGCAGCCCGATCTTCGCCGGGTTGGTCGTCGTCGCGGTCACCTCGTGCCCCCGCTCCACCAGCTGCCGCACCAGCGGTTGCCCCACGGCTCCACTTCCACCTGCCACGAACACATGCATCTGTCTCACTCCTCGTTTCATCATTGCTCTTGTCAACGAGACGAGACAGGGGGTGCGTGGTGTGACATCGAGTCCGGGGTCAGAGTGGACGGGACTGGCATTTCGCCCTCAGCGGATGGTGACCCATTGGTCGAGATCGTCGTCCGGCAGGCCGTGGTCGGCGACCGAGGTCACCCGGGACCAGTTGAGGTCGGACCCGCCAGAGACCGTGGTCATGAACGCGGTGTCCGCGGCGTCGCGCCCGGTGGCGATCCGGACGAGCGACGAGCGTGGTGCGAGTGCGGATGCGTCCACGACGTACCAGCCGTCGGCGACGAAAGCCTCGACGACCGCGTGGAAGTCCATGGGGTCGCAGCCCGGCGCGTAGACGGCGGTGAGTCGGGCCGGGACCCTGAGCGCGCGCAGAAGGGCGATCACCAGATGGGCGTAGTCGCGGCAGACGCCGGCACCGCCCACCAGGGTCTGCGTTGCACCGTCGGTCGGGCCGCTGCTGCCCGGCACGTAGTCGAGACGGGTGCCGACCCAGGAAGAGACGGCCTCGAGCAGGTCACCGTCGTGCACGCCGGCGAACTCCGATGACGCGAAGCCGCCGAAGGTGTCGGACTCGATGTAGCGGCTCGGTCGCCGGTAGAGGGACAGGTCGGCCAGTGACGGCGGGGGGATCTCGGCGGTCCCGCGTACCTGCGCCTCGTAGGAGACCTGTGAATAGCCGTCCGGCAGCGTGACGAGATGGAGACGGCCGTCGTGAGGGGTGGCAACCTCGACGGTCTCGAGCTCGACGTCCCGATGAACGACCGACAGCTTTTCGGTGACCTGCAGGCCAGGGGTGCGTGCAACGGCAATCTGAAGTTCTAGCTGACACTCTCCGTCGGCAGTGATCCCCAGCTCGGCGCCCACGGTTCTGTCCATGGACGTATCCTCACACGCGGCAACTGGGCCGTTCCCCCCGAGATGACCAGTCGCCTGGTGCGCCGGCTGATGGCGGCGTCAGGCTCGGGCGCTTAGTGGTCGACGGGCGGAGCAGACATAGGCGAGGCCGGGAATCCTCAACCCGTCAGAGGCCTGGTACTGCGACAGTCCTTCTCTGACCGCCTCCCGGATGGCGGCCAGGTCGTGGGCCGGCAGTGCGGCGAGTCGTTGCTTCAACGGCCCCGCCAGATCGAGGCGCAGGTGCCAGTAGTCGTCGAAGGATGCGTCGTGGGTGGGTACGTCCACTGGCTGCAGGCTGACCTGTTCGAGACCGGCCGCGGTCAGGGTTGCTTCGACGGCACCATCGGCACCCAACGAGAACGGGCCCGGGGTTCCCGTGGGCGGAACTGGTACGCCGGTGTGCTGGTGGACCGCGTCGGCCAGCACTCCGAGCCACGGGTTGCGATCACTGGGACCCCACACCGCGACGGCCATTCGGCCACCTGGCCGCAGGACTCGGGTGATCTCGGTGGCGGCTCGGACCGGATCGAGCGCGAACATGAGTCCTTCACGGCAGACGACGACGTCGAACGAGTGGTCGGGCATGTCGATGTGCTCGAGGTCGAGGACCTGCGCGCTGACCTGTGCAGCGTCTCCTCCCACGTGGGCACGACGTGCCGCCCGCCGCGATGCGATCGCCACCATCTCCGGTGCCACGTCGGAGAGGACGACCCGTCCGTCTGGTGCGACATGGTCGGCGATCGCCAGGCCCAGTCCACCTCCGCCGCAGGCGAGCTCGAGCACCTCCTCGCCGGGGGCGGGCCTGACGGCATCGATCATGAGCCTGGTGACCGCCTCGGCGCGCTCCTCCACGTGGTCGGCATGCTCACCCCAGGACTCCGCGACGGAGCCCCACATGCGGTGCACGCGGGTACGGATCTGCTCGGCGGCTGGTCGTTGAACGGTCTCTGATGACATCTCGGGGCCTCCTCGGTAGTTCGTTACACTCGATGAGTAACGAATATTGCTAGAGTAGGCCCATGACCGCCGAAGTCAAGGGATCTCGGACCTACGACTCCTCGCTCCGCGCGGAGCAGGCCTCAGCGCGACGCCGCACCTTGGCCCAGTCCGCGCGGGATCTGTTCATCGAGCATGGATACCCGGCCACGACGATGGAGGCGGTCGCGAAGCGCGCCGACGTCTCGCTCAAGACGGTCTACAACGCCTACCGCAACAAGGCGGGCCTGCTGAGGGCCGTGTGGGACCTCTCGCTCAAGGGCGACCTCGACGATGCGCCCATCGCCGAACGTTCCTGGTACACCGAGCTCTTGTCAGAGCCGGATCCGCACCGGAAGCTCGCGATGACGGCGGAGAGCTCCCGCATCGTCAAGACGCGCATCGGACCCGTCCTCAGGGTGATACGAGAGGCCGCGCCCATCGACGACGACCTCGCCGCCCTGTGGGAGCTGATCCAGACCGACTTCCTGGCCAACCAGCGTGCGATCGTCGAAAGCCTCGCCGACGAGGGATCCCTGCGTCCCGGACTCGATGTTCAACGAGCCACTGACCTGCTGTGGACGCTCAACCACCCGGACGTCTGGCTGCTGCTGGTCGATCGGCGAGGCTGGTCGCCGGCAGAGTGGGAAAGCTGGTTCGTCAAGGCCTGCCAGGAGCAGCTGCTCGCAGGTGGGTGAGATCGCCGTCGTGGAGACCGGCGTCAACCCACCAGGCTCGAGCGCTGCTGGTGGGGGAGGCCGAAGAGCTGGTGCAGGGCCTGCGCACGCTTGAAGACCAGGTGGGCGTCGTGCTCCCAGGTGATCGCGATGCCGCCGTGCAGCTGGATGGTCTCGGCGGCGACGGCCATGACCGACTCGGAGCAGTACGACGCCGCGGCGGCGGCCAGTCGATCCGCGTTCGGCGCGCCGTGGACGTGGGCCTGGACGGCAGCCCAGGCACCCGCCCGCGACATCTGGACCCGAACCGCCAGGTCGGCCATCCGGTGCTTGAGCGCCTGGAACGAGCCGATGGGGCGCCCGAACTGCTCGCGCTGCTTGGAGTACTCGACCGTCATGTCGAGGCCGCGCTGGGCGCAGCCGACCTGGAGGGCCGCAGTCGCCAGCGTGCCGACCCGGTGCGTTGCCGTCAGGACGGTCGCGGCGTCGAGGACGATCGGTTCCGCCTCCACCCCGTCGAGCGCAAAGTCGGCGAAGCCGAGGGTCGGGTCCATGCCGGCCAGGCGAGAACGGGTCAGGCCGGTCGCCGTGGGGTCGACGTCGAACAGGCCGACACCGTTCTCGTGCTCGGCGGCGACCAGCAGGAGCTCGGCGGCGTCGCCCTGGAGCACGGGGGAGACGGTCCCGTGCAGCGCACCGTCGCTCCACCTGACCCCCACGGGTGCGTCGGGGGAGCCGGTGAGGCCGGACCAGGCGAGGGTGGCGACGGTGCCGGTGGCGATGCCGGCCAGCGGTTCATGGTGCTCGGCGGCGAGGAGGGCCGCGGCGGTGACGACCGAGGCGAGCAGGGGGGACGGGGTGAGCGTCCGGCCGAGCTCCTCGAGCACCACGTGCGTCTCGGCGAGGGTGAACCCGGCGCCGCCGTGCTCCTCGGGGATCGCCAAAGCGGCGACGCCGACCTGGTCGCAGAGGGTCGCCCACAGATCGGGGTCGAAGCCGGTCGGCTGCTCGACGGCGCGTCGTACGGCCTGGCTGTCGGAGCGCCGGTCGAGCAGGTGGGCCACGGCGTCGGCCAGCTCGACGTGCTCGCGGGTGGGCACCAGGTCGGTCATGAGTCGGCCCGATCCGCCAGGAGGGAGGCGAGCAGGCGTCCGTGGTGATGCGCGGGCGTCCCCCACGCAGACTGCAGGGCACGGATGCGCAGCAGCCATCGGCTGAGGTCGTACTCATCGGTGTAGCCGATCGCGCCGTGGACCTGCAGGCCGACGCGGGAGGCGAGGTTCGCCGCGTCGGCGCACTGGATCTTCGCCGCCGAGACCGCACGCGGCGTCGGATCGACCGCGGCGCCGAAGACCAGCGGCCGGGCGAAGTCGAGCGCGATCCGCACGTCGGCGAGCTGGTGCTTGATCGCCTGGTACGACCCGATCTCCCGGCCGAACTGCTTGCGCTGCTTGGCGTAGGCGACGGTGTCGTTCAGCACCCGCTCGCCGAGGCCGAGGAGCTGGGCGGCCGTGGCCAATGCGGCCAGGTCGAAAGCCTGCTCCAGACGTGGTCTCGGTGCACGGTCTCGTTCCTCGGGCGCACTCGACCCCCGATCGACGCGGAACAGGTGGCGGCTGCGGTCCACTGACTCGACCGGGTCACCGACCGTGGCCGGGTAGAGCTCGCCGTCCGCGACGACGTAGACGTCCTCGCACACATCCGCGTCGAGGGCGTACGGGTCGGCGACGGTGGCGCGCTTCTCCGAGAAGTCGTCAGACGGCAGCGCCACTGGCAGGTAGACGGCCGACTCGACCCATGGGCCGGGCACCGCATGGCGGCCGAGGGCCTCGAACGCGATGCACACCTCGATCGCTGACGCCTCGGTGGCGAGCACGGTGACACCCAGGTCGGCCAGGCGCGACCAGAGCTTCAGACCGGGCTCGTGGTCGCCGGCGGCCCAGGACCGGTTCACGGCCGCGGCGTCGGCCTTGGAGAGCAGGTCGTCGAGCGATCGGGCGAAGCCGGACTGCTCCTCGGTCAGTGCGAATCTCATGCCCGTGCCTCCCTGGGCAGACCGAGGATGCGTTCGGCGATGATGTTCCGCTGGATCTCGTTGGTCCCTGCATAGATCGGCCCGGACAACGAGAACAGGTAGCCGTCCGTCCAGGCCGAGGCGACCTCGGCGCGAGGACCGAGCAAGTCGAGCGCGGACTCGTGCAGCGCGACGTCGAGCTCGCTCCACCAGACCTTGTTGACCGAACCGGCCGCACCGATGTCGCCACCGTCGGCGAGCTGCGTGACCGTGCCCCACGTGTAGAGGCGATACGCCTCGGCCCGCATCCAGGCGTCCGTCACGGACGAGGAGAGTGCCGGGTCCGGAGCGTCGGCGTACACGTCGAGGAGACGGTCGGCCGCGGCGCAGAAGCGCCCCGGTGAGCGCAACGACAGCCCACGCTCGTTGCCCGCCGTGCTCATGGCCACCCGCCAGCCCTCGCCGGGTTCTCCGAGCACGTCCGCGTCGGGCACGAAGACGTCGTCGAAGAAGAGCTCGGCGAAACCGGCCTCCCCGTCGAGCTGGGCGATGGGCCGCACCGTCACGCCGTCCGCGTCGAGCGGGAAGCAGAAGTAGGTCAGCCCGCGGTGCCGCTCGGCCGTCGGGTCGGAACGGAACAGGCCGAAACCCTGGTGCGCGAACGACGCCCTGGACGACCAGGTCTTCTGCCCGTTCAGCAGCCAACCGCCGCCGACCTGCGTCGCGGTCGAGCGCAGGGATGCAAGATCGGACCCGGCTTCCGGCTCGGACCAGGCTTGGGCCCAGACGGCCTCGCCGGTCGCCATCGACGGCAGCCAGCGGTGCTGCTGCTCGTCGGTGCCGTGATCGAAGATGATCGGGGCGAGCAGGAAGATCCCGTTCTGGGACACGCGGCCGGGCGCACCGGCGCGGTAGTACTCCTCCTCGAAGATCACCCATTCCACGAGGGAGGCACCGCGGCCGCCGTACTCCTCGGGCCACGAGACCACCGACCACCGTGCCTCGGCGAGCCGGCGCTCCCACTGCTGGTGGGCGACGAAACCGTCGGCCGTGTCCATGGAGGGCAGCGGCTGGGCCGGGACGTGGGCAGCCAGCCAGGTGCGCGCCTCGTCGCGGAAGGCGAGCTCCTCCGGGGTGAAATCGAGGTTCACCCCTGCTCCTGTTCCCCGGACTCATGGGACCGAGCCTTGGCCGCCATCGACTTCGCGTCGAGCCCGCCGAGCGAGTCGTCCGATGTCTCGGCGTTGTGCGCGTGCGCGAAGTGGTGAAGGCCGAACACCGAGTCCATCCCGGCTCGCATGCCCTGCAGGTCCTCGGCCTGGTTGACCGCCTTCTTGGTGAGGGCGAGGCCGAAGCGGGGCATCTGCGCAATGCGGCCGGCGAGTGCCACCACCGTGCTCTCCAGCTCGTCGCGCGGCACCACCTGGTTGACCATGCCGAGCGCCAGCGCGCGGTCGGCGGTGAACCGGTCGCCGGAGTACAGGAACTCCTTGGCGGCGCGCGGGTTCATCACCCACGGGTGGGCGAAGTACTCGACGCCCGGGATGCCCATGCGCACCACCGGGTCGGAGAAGAACGCGTCGTCGGAGGCGACGATGAAGTCGCACGACCAGGCCAGCATCAGCCCGCCGGCGATGCAGGCCCCGTGAACCATCGCGATGACCGGCTTGGGGATCTCCCGCCAGCGGCGACACATGCCGAGGTAGACCTCGGACTCGCGTGCGAACCGCTGGTCGCCACCCTCCTTGTCGGTGTGGTCCCACCAGATGACGGCCTTGCGCTCGAACGTCTGGTCCACGTCGCGCCCCGGCGTCCCGATGTCGTGGCCGGCGCAGAAGTGCTTGCCGTTGCCGGCCAAAACGATGACCTTGACCTCGTCGTCGTCGGTGGCCCGTTGAAAGGCGGCGTCAAGCGCGTACGTCATGGCGGAGTTCTGGGCGTTGCGGTACTCCGGCCGGTTCAGCGTGATGCGGGCGACCTGGTCGACGACCTCGTAGGTCACGACATCCGGCTCGGTCATGGGGAGCTCCCTTCACGCAGCTCGTTCTTGAGGACTTTTCCGGACAGGTTGCGCGGGAGTGAGTCGACGAAGACGACCTCGCGAGGCACCTTGAAGTTGGCCAGTCGTTCCCGCGCGAAGGCGATCACGGCCTCCGCATCGAGGTCGGCTCCCTCGCGCCGGATGACGACGGCCCGGCCGACTTCGCCCAGACGTTCGTCCGGCACCCCGATCACGGCCACGTCGACGACTGCGTCGTGGCGCGTCAGCGCCTGCTCGACCTCGGCCGGATAGACGTTGAAGCCACCGCAGATGTACATGTCCTTGAGGCGGTCGGTGATGCGCAGGTAGCCGTCGTCGTCGAGGACGCCGATGTCACCGGTGTGGAGCCAGCCGTCGGCGTCGATCGCCTCGGCCGTGGCCTCGGGGTCGTCGAGGTAGCCGAGCATCACGAGGGGGCCACGCAGCAACAGCTCGCCCTCGGTGCCCGCGGGCAGGTGCTCCCCGGTGGCGGGGTCGGCGATGGCCGTCTCGATGCCCTCGATCGCCCGGCCGCAGGTGGTGGCGATCGTCTCGTCGCTGTCGCCGCGGCGACACATCGTGGCCACGACGCACTCGGTCATGCCGAACGCCGTGATCACCAGGTCGAAGCTCAGCTCGCTCTGCAGCCGCTCGACGAGGGCGACCGGCACGTTCGCGGCCCCGGTGTTCGCGAAGCGCAAGGTGGAGGTGTTCGTCTTGGCGAAGGCGGGCGACTCGAGCAGGCCGAGGAAGATCGTCGGGGCGCCGGGCACCATCGTGATCCGCTCCGACTCGATCAGCCGGAGCGCGGCATCGGCGTCAAAGGTGGCCACCGGGTGGAGCGGGCATCCGTGCAGCAGGCCGACGAGGATGCCGACCTTGTAGCCGTAGGAGTGGAAGAAGGGGCTGATCACCAGGTAGCGGTCGGCGCCGCTCACCTCGCCGACCGCGCTCCAGCTGGCGGCCGCGGCGACCGTCTGCCGATGCGCCGAGAGCACGCCCTTGGGGCGACCGGTCGTGCCCGAGGAAAAGAGGATGTCCGCGACGTCGTCGGGACCGACGGCATCGGCGGCCATCTCGACGGCAGCCAGGTCGGCCTCCTCGGCCTCGCCGGCGAGGGCGTCGAGGTGGGCGAGGTCCAGGATCGGAGCACTGGGGGAGAGTGCCTGCAGGTCGTCGAGCTGGGTGCGGCCGAGGAACCCGTCCGCGACGACCACGACGGCCGCGGCGGTGCGTTCGACGAGGTGGGCGACCTCGTGCGCGGTGTAGCGGGAGTTCGCCGGCACCAAGGTGCCGCCCGCGTAGGTCGCCGCCAGCCCGGCCACCACCCACTCGATGCTGTTGGGGGCCCAGAGGACCACGCGACCGCCCGGTTCGACCCCGTGGTGCCGGTAGACCGCTGCGGTGCGTCGAACCTGGTTGTGCAATTCGGCGAAGGACAGGGTGCGGCCGTCCATCACGTAGGCCGGCGCGTCGCCGTAGGTCTCGGCGGCGCGGCGCACCAGAGCGGGCACGGTGTCGATCACGTGTCCTCCTTCGTGGCGCCAGCCAAGCAAGTGCTTGGTAGGCTACCTCATGTGAGCTCTTCTGCGCGCACCGACGACGACGCCTTCCGCGAGCAGGTCCGCGGCTGGCTCGCCGAGCATCTGGTGGGCGAATGGGCCCACCTGAAGGGCGTCGGTGGCTCCGGCGGGGGCGAGGATGCGTACGACGAGCGGCGCGCCTGGAACCGCCATCTCGCCGAGCACGGCTGGACCTGCCTGGGGTGGCCGGAGGAGCACGGCGGCCGCGGAATCAGCCTGTCGCAGCAGGTCATCTTCCACGAGGAGTACGCACGCGCCGACGCCCCGGAGCTGGTGAACCACCTCGGCGAGCAGCTGCTCGGTCCGACCCTGATCGAGCTCGGCACCGACGAGCTGAAGGAACGATTCCTGCCGCGCATTCGGACCGTCGACGAGCTCTGGTGCCAGGGCTACTCCGAGCCGGGCGCCGGTTCCGACCTCGCAGCCGTCAGCACCCGCGCGGTGCTCGACGACGCCGCCGGCGAATGGGTGGTCGACGGGCAGAAGGTGTGGACGTCGTGGGCGCACAAGTCGGACTGGATCTTCGTCATCGCTCGCACCGAGCCGGGGTCCTCCCGCCATCACGGCCTGTCGTTCCTGTTGGTGCCGCTCGACCAGGACGGCGTCGACATCCGGCCCATCGAGCAGATCACCGGCGGCTCGGAGTTCAACGAGGTCTTCTTCTCCGGCGCCCGCACGCCTGCCTCGATGATCGTCGGGGAGCCCGGTGAGGGCTGGAAAGTCGCGATGGCCCTGCTCGGGTTCGAGCGTGGCGTCTCCGTGCTCGGCCAGCAGGTCGGCTTCGAGCGCGAGCTCGAGGACCTCATCGACCTCGCCCGCGGCAACGGCGCTCTCGACGACCCGGTCATCCGCGACCGTCTGGCCGCGCAAAGTGCCGAGTTCGAGGTGATGCGAGTCAACGCCGTCCGGTCTCTCACCGAGTCCACGCCCGGCGCGGACAACGTCGCGAAGCTCGTCTGGTCGAACTGGCACCGAAGGCTCGGCGAGCTGGCCATGGAGGTCGCGGGTGCCGCGTCGTTGACGGCAGCGACGGCGGGCGACCTGGACCGCTGGCAGCGCCTCTTCCTGTTCTCCCGCGCCGACACCCTGTACGGCGGCAGCGACGAGATCCAACGCAACATCCTCGCCGAGCGCGTGCTCGGCCTTCCTCGAGAGGTTCGCGGATGAACGTCACCCCAACAAGCTGCTCGCAGGGCTCGCACTTTGCCGGGGATCCCGGATGAGCATCATGCGACCCGAGCAGCCCACCCCCGACTACGTGCCTGGCCACGACCTGCTGGCCGGCAAGGTCGTGGTGGTGACCGCCGCGGCCGGCGCCGGCATCGGTGCTGCCGTCGCGCGCCGCGCGCTCGAGGAGGGCGCGAAAGCGCTGGTCATCAGCGACACCCACGAGCGACGTCTCGCGGAGGCGCAGGAGACCCTCGCGGCGGAGTTCGGGGCCGAGCGGGTGCACAGCCTCACAGTGGACGTGACGGACGAGGCCCAGGTGCAGGCGCTGCTCGACCTCGCCGACGAGCACGGCGGCGTCGACGTGATGATCAACAACGCCGGCCTCGGCGGGACCGCCGACGTCCTGGAGATGACCGATGACGAGTGGTCGCGGGTCCTGGACATCACCTTGACGGGCACCTTCCGGTGCGTGCGAGCCGCAGGCAACCGCATGCGGGCCAACGGCACACGTGGGGTGATCGTGAACAACGCCTCGGTGATCGGCTGGCGCGCGCAGGAGGGACAGGCGCACTATGCCGCCGCGAAGGCCGGCGTGATGGCGCTGACCCGCTGTGCCGCGCTCGACGTGGCGCCGCACGGCATCCGGGTCAACGCGGTGGCACCCTCACTGGCGATGCACCCGTTCCTGGCCAAGGTCACCAGCGACGACCTGCTGGCCGAGCTCAAGCAGCGCGAGGCGTTCGGCCGGGCGGCCGAACCGTGGGAGGTGGCCAACGTGATGGTCTTCCTGGCCTCCGGCTACTCGTCCTACCTGACCGGCGAGGTCGTCTCCGTGTCGAGTCAGCGAGCCTGACATGAGCGAGCAGACCCAGACCCAGACCCACACCCCGACGCCCCCGTCGTCCACGCGACGGGACGAGCTGCTCCGCATCGCGGCCGACCTGTTCGCGACGAAGGGCTTCAAGAACACGACCGTCCGCGACATCGCCGACGCGGCCGGCATCCTGAGCGGCTCGCTCTACCACCACTTCGACTCCAAGGAGTCGATGGTCGACGAGATCCTGTCGACCTTCCAGGAGGAGCTGTTCGGGACGTACACCGAGATCCTCGCCTCGGCCGACGACCCGCGCGCGAAGCTGGAGGCGGCCGTACGGGTGTCGTTCGAGGCGATCGACCACCACCGCGACGAAGTGGCCATCTTCCAGAACGAGGCCGACTACCTCGGCACCTTCGACCGGTTCGGCTACCTGGCCGAGCGCAACCGACAGTCCCGCGACGTCTGGCTGACCCTGCTCGGAGAAGGCATCGAATCCGGCGTGCTGCGGCAGGACCTGGACGTCGAGCTCGTGTACCGCTTCATCCGCGACACGGTCTGGGTCGCCGTGCGCTGGTACCGACCGGGGGGCCAGCTCACCCACCACGACGTGGCCGACCAGTACCTGACCATCCTCCTCGACGGGATCACCGCATGACGAAACCCTCCACCGGACCCACTGCGTACATCGTGGACGCGGTCCGGACCCCGGTCGGGAAACGTGGCGGGTCCCTCGCCGGGATGCACTCGGCCGACCTGGGCGGGCACGTCCTGCGGGCCCTGGTGGACCGCACGGGCGTCGACCCGGGCGCGGTGGACGACGTCATCATGGGCTGCTGCGACACGATCGGCTCCCAGGCTGGCGACGTCGCCCGGACCGCGTGGCTCGTCGCCGGACTGCCCGACCACGTCCCCGGCGTGACGATCGACCGGCAGTGCGGCTCGTCCCAGCAGGCGGTGCACTTCGCGGCCCAAGGGGTGATGTCCGGGACGCAGGACCTGGTCGTGGCCGGTGGCCTGCAGAACATGAGCGCCATCCCGATCTCCGCAGCGATGCTGGTCGGCGACCAGTACGGCTTCAGCACCCCGTTCGCGGAGTCCCCCGGCTGGCACGAGCGTTACGGCGACCAGGATGTCAGCCAGTTCCGCTCCGCGGAAATGATCGCCGAAAAGTGGGGGATCAGCCGCGAGCAGATGGAAGAGTTCGCGCTGGCCTCGCACGAGCGAGCCCGAGCAGCGATCGACGACGGCAGGTTCGACGCCGAGGTCGTGCCGGTCGGCGAGTTCAGGACTGACGAGACGCCACGGGACACGTCGCTGGAGAAGATGGCCGCGCTGCAGCCGTTGTCACCGGGGGGCAGGATCACGGCGGCGGTCGCGTCCCAGATCTGCGACGCGTCGAGCGCCATGCTGATCGCGTCGGAGCAGGCCGTGCGGGATCATCGGCTCACGCCGCGCGCCCGCGTGCACCACCTGTCCGTGCGGGGCGACGATCCCGTCTGGATGCTGACCGGCCCGATCGAGGCGACCCGGCACGCCTTGGCGAAGGCCGGCATGACGGTCGACGACATCGACCTGTTCGAGTGCAACGAGGCCTTTGCTTCCGTGGTCCTGGCCTGGATGCAGGAGCTCGAGGTGCCGCACGAAAAGGTCAACGTCAACGGCGGCGGTATCGCCCTCGGCCATCCGATCGGCGCCACCGGCACCCGCATCATGACCACTCTGCTGAACGAGCTGGAGCGCACCGGGGGCCGCTACGGCCTCCAGACCATGTGCGAAGGCGGCGGTCAGGCCAACGTCACCATCATCGAGAGGCTCTAACCACTCCCGCGTCCTCTGGCGACCCCAGGTGCGGCAGCAGGTGTTCCAGCTGGCCGACCTCTTCGATGTTGTGCTTGATCCAGGCGCGGACCATGTCGTCGGGCATCCGCCGGCAGATCAGGCGGTTGACCGGAGCCAGCCACCTGGACCGAGTGCCGATGTCCATGACCGTGACGTAGTGGGCGCCTTCCGAGCCGGGCGACCAGACGTGCTCGAGACGGAGCACGGCGAGCCCGGCCACGTACGTGACCAGGCGAATGCCGGTCTCGTCCAGCTTCTCGACCCGGTCGACGATGTCGACCTTGTACTCGGGCCGCCCGCCGAAGGCCTCCACGATGCGGAACCGCGCACCCTCGGCGGCGCCGCCCCCAGGCGCCGGGCGGGCCAGCTCCCAGCGGATGTGATCGATGGGGTGCCAGGCGAGGTAGCGGTCGATGACCTCACCGCCGTAGGTCAGTGTGCCGCCCAGGTGGGTGAACCAGTCCAGCAGCATCGGTGGCGTGATGCCGGCCAGTGGGCGGTGGACGATGGTCACTCGTCGGCGGTGGCGAGGTGGCGCGACGAGCTGGACCGTCGCCGTGTCGACCGAACGCAGGGGATGGAGCACTGGGCGAGCCATCTGTACCTCCAAGAAACGCTGACGTATCCTATGTGTCGAGAGTAGTGTGGCGACATAAGATACGCAAGCGTGTCCCTAAAGGAGTTCCCATGAGTCGTCGCCGCGGCGAGGAGCTGGACTTGGCGATCCGGTCCGCAGTCGTCGGGCTCCTCGCCGAGCAGGGTCCGGCCGGGGTGACGATGGAAGCCGTCGCCGCCGCAGCGCAGACGAGCAAACCGGTGTTGTACCGGCGGTGGCCCGACGCAGCGGCGCTGCTGCGCGACACGTTGCTGCGCATTGCCACCACGGCGATCCCGCATGACGACCACGGCAGCTACCGCAGCGACATGATCGCCGTGCTCCGAGCGTGGGCGACGCTGTTCACCGGTCCAGAGGCCGCCGTCCTCAAGGCCGCCATCGCCACGGTCGTCCACGATCCGGTGCTCAGCGCGGCGTTCCAGGCCGACGTGATCGGCTGGCGCAAGAAGGAGATGGCGGCGCTGCTCGCGCGTGGCATCGAGCGCGGGGACGTGCGTGCCGACGTACCGGTCGAGATCGCCCGCGAGCTCGGCCAGAGCGTCTTGTGGCACCGGCTGCTGATCACCGGCGACCCGATCACCGACGATCTGGTGGTGCAGCTGGTCGACGAGGTTCTCATCCCCTTTGTCGCGCCACGTGACTGATGCCGAGCCTCACGCCGCCGAGAAGCCGCTACGGTGGCGAGCGTGGCAGTGTCCGGAAGTACCGAGTTCGACGTCGACGCCTCACCCGAGCAGGTGATGGACGCGGTGGCGGCCATCGACGACCTGCCGTCGTGGTCCGGCCCGCACCAGGCCGCCGAGGTCGAGTCCCGGTTCGACGACGGTCGCCCGAAGCGCGTGCGCGCGAAGGTCAGCGCGGCCGGGTTCAGCGACAACGCGGTCACCGACTACACGTGGGACGGCCTGCGATCGGTGACGTGGACCCTCGCGGAGAGCTCGGTCCAGTCCAGCCAGGTGGGCACTTACACGCTGACCCCGACCGACACCGGCACCCACGTCCGGCTCGACCTCGAGATCGGCGTGAAGGTCCCGATGCCGGGGTTCGTGCTGAAGAAGGTGCTCAAGGGCGCGCTCGAGACCGGCAGCAAGGGATTCGCGAAGTACGTCGAGAGCCGCTGACGTTCATGCCGCGCGGGGCGATCCGCGCGTGAGGTCGAGCCTTCCTGCGTGGATGAGGGTGTGGCATTTTCGGCACACGCCGATCAGGTTGTCGAGGTCGGTCGGCCCACCGTTGGAGTACCAGTCTATGTGTTGTGGCTGATCGTGGGAACATGCCGAGCTGCGCAGGTGCCGCCTTGGCGGAGCCGGACGGCCTTGGCCTGTCTCGGAGTCGCATATCGTTCGGTGCGCCCGACGTCGAGCACCTCGGTGTTGCGGCCGATCGTCTCGACCAGGAACGGGGTGACCTCGGCCCCGCACATCAGGTGGGCGAGCAGGTGCGGCCCGATGGCGCCGAACCCCTCCAGGTGCGCCGGCTTCAGATCGAGGTCGAGGGCCTTCGTGGCGGCCCGGTCGGCCATCGCCTTGAGCGTCTCGGCTTCGACGGTGACGAAGATGTGGGGCCTGATGCCGTTGTCGGCGGGCAGCCCGTGCTCGAGCACCGTGGTGCAGATGTCGTCGAGTGCGTCCATCCGGCGCTGCGACGGTGGGCGCAGGTCGTGGGAATCGCGGGGGACTGAGAGGTTCTTCAGGATCGCGTGGAGCTTGGCGCCGGTCTCGATGTCGAGAAAGCCGGTGAGGTGCCAGCCCTCAGTGGTGGGGGCCAGGCGGATGTCCCGCTTGTCCATCCCCTTCAGCCACGCTCGGTCGAGGTCGTCGGCATGCAGGGTGTCGCGGATGTCGCGGACTCTCGCGTGGAACTCCTTGGGCGACATGAAGAGCGCGAGCTCCAGCAGCGGCTCCTCCAGCATCCGGGTCTCGGCCAGGCCCACGTGCTTGAGCGCATACGTGAAGGAGGCGACGTGCGCGAAGGAGATGGCGCCGGCGTGGGCGGCCGCGCCGACGGACAGCAGGTCGCGGAATGTGGCCGACGCCTTGACCGCCTGCCCCGTGAAGCCGGCATCCTGGCGAATCTCCCGTCGTGCCCAGGTGCTGATGCTGGAGGCTCCGTCGAGCTCGTGTGCCTTCGTCTCGTCGATCTCGGCCAGCCGCTCGCACTTCGCGGCCTGCAACGCCCTGATCGCGGTCTCGATCGCCCGTACTTCATCGGTGATGGGTGTGGTGACCGAACGCATCGCCCTCGCGGCGTCTCCCATCGTGGCGATGGTGGTTTCGACGTCCCCCGACATGACTTCATGCTATCAGAACACACGTTCGAGAACCAGCGATTTCCCCAGCAAGCGCAGGGAGAAACCGGAGACCCGCAGACGTACTTTCGCGGACGTCGCTGATGCTCAGACGTCCCAGTCCTGGGGAGCTCTGGGGTGCAGGATCGCGTCGGTGCCGCCGTCGGCGTACACGACGGAGCCGACCATCAGGCTGCTGGCGTCGGAGAGCAGGAACGCGATGAGTGCGGCGACCTCCTCCGGGCGTCCTGGGCGGCCGATCGCGGTGGGGTAGGCGCCCGCAAGCTCGCCGAGCACGGGGTCCGCGTGCAGCTGGTCCGTCATGGGAGTCGCCACCATGCCGGGCGCCACGGCGTTCAGCCGGATGCCCTGCCCGATCCAGCGCTCGGACACGCCCTCACGGCGTGCCCACCAGGCCAGCGCAGCCTTGGTCGCGGGGTAGACCATCACCGCCTCGACCTCGGCCGCATCCGCGCGGGCGGCGGCCTCGTCGTCGGCCAGGCAGTGGTCGGCCACCGACGCCCGCCACCCCGGTTGGCCGGTGATCGAGTTGGACGCAAGGAGGACGACGCCGGCGCCATCGGCCGCCGCCAGCTGCGATTGGAGCCCGCGGACCAGGCCCACGGCCCCGAAGAAGTTCACCGAGACCACCAGGGCCGAATCGACCCCGGTGAAACCACCCACGCCGGCGCACGGCACCAGTCCGTGCACGACGCCGGTCAGCTCCGCCACGCCGGCCACCGCCTCAGCCCGGCCGGCCGCCGTGGACAGGTCGGCGGCGACGTCGGCGTCGTGGAGGTCGACGGTGATCACTCGATCGCCGTGGTCGCGGAGCAGGGCAGTGGTGGCGGCGCCGATCCCGCTGGCGGCACCGCTGACGACGAAGGTCTTCACGCGTCGGCGATCCTGGTCAGGCCGGCGACGGCGAGGCCGGACCCAGAGAGCAGGCCGGTAGCGCCACTGGCGAGCAGGATGATGGCGCGACGCATGGCCCGACGGTATCCAACCGAGGTCGTCGTCACGCGCGGCCGTGCCCGGCTGACGCGAACCTAGGCGAGGTGGCGACCGGCTCGATCGAGCGCCGCAGCGGCATCCGTGACGACCCGGGCGATCAGCTCTTCGCAGGTGGGGAGGTCGTCGATGACGCCGACCACCTGGCCGGAGGCGAGGACGCCGGCGGACGGGTCACCGTCGACCAGCCCGGCCCTGAGCATCATCGGGGTGTTCGCGGCCAGGGCGAGCTGGCCGAGGGTGCGGCCTTGTTCCTTGCGCATCGACCGTCCGTCGACGGCCAGCTGCTTCCAGGTCATGCCGGCCATCCGCTTGAACTCCAGGGTGCGGCGGGCCGTCGGGATCAGCCGCCGGATGCCGGCGGCACCCTCGACCTGGTCGACGAGGTCGGTGCGCAGCATGCGGTGCGGCATCCCGTCGACCTTTCTGGTGACCACGGTGTCGTCCAGGCCCGCCGCCAGGTAGCGCTGCTTCACCGCGTCCGGGACGCGGCTCTCGGCGGTCAGGAGGAAGCGGGTGCCCATGCCGACGCCGGCCGCGCCGTAGGCCAGTGCGGCGGCGAGTCCGCGTCCGTCGAAGAACCCGCCGGCGGCGATGACCGGGATGTCGACGGCGTCGAGGACCGTCGGAAGCAGCAAAGTGGTCGGGACCGAGCCGGTGTGGCCGCCGCCCTCGCCGCCCTGGATCATCACCGCGTCGGCGCCCCACGAGGCCACCTTGACCGCGTGCTTGGCCAGACCCACGCTGGGGATGACGACGATGTCGTGCTCCTTGAGCCGCGCGATCAGCTCCGGCGTGGGCGCGAGCGCAAACGAGGCCACCTTCACGCCGTGCTCGATCAAGAGCTCGCACCGAGCCGGGGCGTCGGCGGCGTCGGCGCGCAGGTTCACCCCGAAGGGGGCATTGGTTCGTTCCTTCACCTCGACGATGGCCTGCTCGAGCTCAGACAGGGTCATCGTGGCCGACGCGAGGATGCCCAGGCCGCCGGCGTTCGCGGTGCCGCTGACGAGGCTGGGTCCGGCGACCCAGCCCATGCCGGTCTGGACGACGGGATGCCGGACGCCGGTCAGCTCGGTGAGTGGAGTGGACAGCAGCTGAGCGATCACGAGGCAGGCACCTCGCGCTCGCGCAGGTTCGACGGGTCGAGCAGCTCCCGGATCAGGACGAGCTCCTCGTCGGTGGGTGCGCGGGTCTCGGGGACGTCGCCGTCCGCAAGGATCTCGCACCCGCTGGCCCCGCGGGCGTCCTCGACGGACACGCCCGGGTGGACCGAGACGAAGCGCAGGGTGTGCTCGGGTCCGTCGAAGTCGAAGACGCCGAGGTTGGTGACGAGCCGGTGCACCTGGTGGAACCGGGTGGCCGCCGGCCCGGCAGCCTCCGCCCGGGCGCGACCGACGCCGGAGACGACGTCGACCTGCTCGACCACCACGCGCGCGGAGTGCTTCGGAACCCAGTAGGACGTCTTGTTGTTGACGGTGTTGCCGGGGGCGCCGCGCACGCCCAGGAGCTGGCGGGTGGGGTGGTCCCACGGGCCGATGGCGGAGATGTTCTGGTTACCGTGCCGGTCGATCTGGCTGGCGCCCATCATCACGTGCCGCTTGCCGAAGGCGACGACCGCCTCCAGCACGAGCCGGAACGGCATCCACCCCTCGGTGACGTCGGCGGTCTGGCCCAGGGGAGGGGTGCCGCGGAGGATCCTGGCTTCGCCGTCGGTCAGCATCAGCCGGGGGTTCGACGTGTTCTTGGCCAGCCTCGCGCCCAGCGTGGGGAGTAGTCCCATCGGGCTGCCCATGATCTCGCCGTCGTCGGCGAAGCAGTCCGCGATCGCGACGGCGCAGTACTCGGCCCGGGTCACGTCCGTCATCTCGCCCCCTCCCGGGTGGTTTCGGCGCCGAATGCGGCCACGGCCGCCTGGTAGGCGTCCTCGTCCCCGGCGAGGAACCGTTCGCTGAACGCGGCCCAGTTCTCCGGCGACTTCGCGGCCGTGGCGTAGGCCTTCTGAAACGTTTCGTCCCTCTCATAGGTGGGAGTGCAGGTGGTGAAGTGCGCGCCGTGGGGCGTCTCGACGACGCCGGTGACCATCGTGCGGTTGAGCAGGAGGCTCTGCAGCGGCGCGTCGACCGTGAGGCCGGCGGTGTCGATGATCTGCTCGGTGGAGACGTAGGCCTCGCGCGCCGCCATGCAGAACAGGTCGTCGAAGTAGGGGTCGGGGCCGAGGTACTGGCCGTTGCCCTGGCTGTCGGCGCGGTTCATGTGCACCAGCGCGACGTCGAGGGTGAGGGCCGGGACGGCGACCAGCTCCTCGCCGTCGTCGTAGGGCGAGGTGACCGTGCGGAGGTCCGGGTCGTTCTCGAGCACGGCGGACCCGAGTCCGGCACGCGTCGGCAGGAAGGGCACGCGTTGGGCCGCCGCTCGCAGGCCGGTCTGGAACATGCCCTCGTCCCATTCGCGGAACTGCGCGGTGCCGTCCTGGCGGGCTCGGGCGAAGAGGGGCTCGATCGGGATGGAGTCGAGCGTGGCGAACGCGTACGTCACCCGGCTGGCCTTGCCCGCCGCGAGCAGGAGCCCTACGTCCGGGCCGGCGTACGAGACGACGTGGAGGTCGGTGAGGTCGCTGCGCAGGATCGCCCGGACGAGCGCCATCGGCTTGCGGCGCGAGCCCCACCCGCCGATGCCGACGGTCATCCCGCTGTCGATGCGGGCGACGACCTCGTCGATGGTGAGCTCCTTGGAGGGCGCCCTCATCGGCCGGCCCCGTGAGCCTTGTCCGTGCCCGCGAAGTCATCGCGGAGCTCGTCGCTCACGCCCATCAGGTTGAGCTCCATGGTGAATCCCTGCTCGAACCGGTAGCTCGTGTTGACGTCGATCGGGTCGATGCCGTTGAGCGCTTCCTTGGCGGCACGGATGACCCGGCCGTCCTTGCCGGCGATCTCGGCCGCCAGGCCCAGGGCGAGCTCGTCGAGCTGGTCGCGCGGAACGACCTCGAACACCGAGCCGTGCTGCACGAGGTCGGTGGCCGGGATCGTTCGAGCGGTGAAGTAGAGGGTGCGCATCAGGTGTTGGGGCACGAGCCGCGCCAGGTGGGTGGCCGCGCCGAGTGCGCCCTGGTTGACCTCGGGCACACCGAAGTAGGCGTCGTCGCTGGCGACCACGATGTCGGCGTTGCCGACGAGTCCGACGCCCCCGCCGAGGCAGAAGCCGTGAACCGCTGCGATCACCGGCACGGCGCACTCGTAGACCGACTTGAACGCGGCGTGGCAGCCCTTGTTCGCGCCGATCAGGGCGTCGAACCCGGTGGTGTGCTGCATCTCCTTGATGTCGACGCCGGCGTTGAAGCCCTTGCCCTCGGCGCGGAGCACGACGACCTTGGTGGCCGGGTCGGCGCCTGCTGTGTCGAGGGCCGTGGCCAGGTCGAACCACCCCTGGACGGGGAGGGCATTCACCGGCGGGTGGTCCATCGTGACGACCCTGATGCCGTCGCTACGCAGCTCGGAAGAGACGCTCATGGCTACCTACCTAACGTTTGCTTGGTAGCCTATCAGCATGACTTTGGCCCTGGACCTCTCCGGACGCGTCGCTCTGGTGACCGGCGGCTCCCGGGGGATCGGCCGGGGGATCGCCGCCGTGCTGGTCGACGCCGGCGCCACAGTGGTCACCTGCGGCCGCTCCGACGCCCCCGAACCGGTGACAGGTACCGAGCATCGGGTCTGCGACGTCCGGGACGCCGACGCCGTGGAGACGTTGGTCGCCGGCATCGTCGCGACCCACGGACACCTCGACCTGGTGGTGAACAACGCGGGCGGGGCCCCGTACGCGCTGGCCGCCGACTCGAGCTCGCGCCTCGACGACAAGGTCCTCGGCCTCAACCTCTCCGCGGTGCTGGCCGTCTCGAAGGCCGCAAACGCGGTCATGCAGGGCCAGCCCGACGGCGGCGCCATCGTCAACATCTCCTCGGTGTCCGCGCTGCGACCGTCCCCGGGCACCGCGTCGTACGGCGCGGCGAAGGCCGGCGTCGACTCCCTCACCAGATCGCTCGCCGTCGAGTGGGCGCCCCGGGTGCGGGTCAACAGCGTCGACGTCGGGCTGTGCCGCACCGACGAGACCGACGACCACTACGGGGGCGACGCCACGGTGGCGTCGATCGAGGCCACCATCCCACTCGGGCGGATGGCCGAACCGGAGGAAGTCGGTCGAGTGGTCGCTTTCCTGGCCTCGGACCTCGCGTCCTACGTCTCCGGGGCCACCCTCGCCTGCCACGGCGGTGGCGAACCGCCCGTCTTCCTGCACGTCGTCACCCAGGAGCACACACCATGAGCATTCTCGACGGCCGCATCGCGATCGTGACCGGAGCAGGTCGAGGGATCGGCCGAGCGCACGCGCTCGAGCTGGCCCGACAAGGAGCGAAGGTCGTGGTGAACGACTTCGGCGTCTCGCTGGCGGGGGAGAAGGAAGAGTCGCCGGCCGACTCAGTCGTGGCCGAGATCAAGGATCTCGGGGGTGACGCGGTCACGAATGGCGCCGACGTCGCGGACTTCGCCCAGGCCGAGGCCATGGTCCAGCAGGCGATCGACACGTTCGGCGGCCTCGACATCCTGGTCAACAACGCCGGCTTCGTCCGCGACCGGATGTTGGTCAACACTTCTGAGGAGGAGTGGGACGCGGTCATCCGGGTGCACCTCAACGGACACTTCGCGCCGCTACGGCACGCGGGTGCCTACTGGCGAGCCGAGTCCAAGGAAGGGCGCCCACGGGAGGCCCGGGTGATCAACACATCGTCCGGGGCGGGGCTCCAGGGCTCGATCGGACAGGCGACCTACTCCGCCGCGAAGGCGGGCATCGCCGGCATGACCCTCGTCGCTGCCGCCGAGCTCGGCCGGTACGGCGTCACCGTCAACGCGATCGCGCCGGTGGCTCGGACCCGGATGACCGAGGGCGCGTTCGACACCTCGGCGATGGCGGTGCCGGAGGACAACTCACCCGTCGTCGCGTGGCTCGCGTCGGTGGAGTCGGCTGACGTCACGGGTCGGGTCATCGAGATCGACGGCGGCCAGATCTGTGTCGAGCAGGGCTGGACCCACGGCCCGAAGCGCGACCTCGGACGCCGCTGGGAGACCGCCGAGGTCGGGCCTGCGCTCCGCGAGCTGATCGCTGAGGGCGCGACTCCGGAACCCGTCTATGGGGCGCAAGGCGCTGGCTCGGCCTGATGCCGGGACCTCGCCATGAGCTCGCTCCACTTGAGGCGGTTGCCTCAGGCGCACGGGCTTTCGGATGCGCGAGGCTGGTCACATGACCAAGACCTCACCACGTCAAGCCGTTGAAGCTCAGGTGGCCGCTCGTGCCCTTCCCTCTGGCGACGACGAGCGGTTCGCCGGCTATGGCGTCATGGGAATGCCTTACGAGACCGGCCACTACCTTGCGCTGCGGGACATGGTGGCGAGCTCGGTAGGGCCCGCCTACCGGGCGCTGTGGCATCGCACACCCTCGGGTGACTGGACCATTCACTCCACCGTCGCGCCGGAGCTGAGCTGCGGCCGGTACTTCGCTTCGGCGACAGCGGTTTCCCTGGTGCCGAAGATCGAGGTGCAGTGGCACGACGACTACACGCTGAGCGTGGCCATCGGTGACGAGCTGAGCTGGCGCATCGAGCTGGCATCGACCCCGGCTACGCGAATGATGACGGCCATGGGCCGTGCGATGCCGGCGGGCGCGTGGAACCGCGACTCGATCCTCGGCTCGATAGGGCCGATGGCAGGCGCGATGCTCCAGTCAGGACGGGTGCGGTTACGCGGGCATACACCGAACGGGCCGGGTTTCAAGGTGGCTCCACTGCAGATCTGGCGGGTCGTCGGTGGGAGCGCCGAATATCGCGGCGAGGCATTCGGCAGGCCGGCGCCGCTGAAGCGGCAAGCGCACCTCGGGGACTTCTGGCTCCCGCAGCGCGGAGTCTTCGTCGTCGGTCGATCACGGTTCACGCCTGCCGAGGGCGGGCCCGTGGGCGGGGATCTGGTCGCCGAAGAAGCGTCCTGAACGCTGGGGCCCAGCGTGCCTGTCGCCAGTGCCGCCGACGATCTGGCGCGGTCGTTGCCAGGTGAGTGGGCTGACCGGCCACATTTGCGCGACTACCGGCGCGGGTGAGCGCGAGAATGTCTCCATGACCGCAACGGCGCCGCTGCCTCGTCGCGTGGAAGTGCTGGCCGGACTCTCGGTCGCGATCGATCTCGGCCTCGGTCAGCCGGCCGAGCACATGGTGCGTTCGGCGGTGATCGCCTGCGGGCTGGCGGACCGCCTCGGACTCAGCCGGCAGCAGCGGGGGACGGTGTACTACACATCGCTGCTCATGTGGATCGGATGCCATGCCGATTCCCAGGAGTACGCCAACTGGTTCGGCGACGACATCGCCGTCCGTCGTGATGCGTACTTGGTCGATGCGACTGGGTTGCCGTTCCTGCGCTTCGTGCTCGGGAACGTGGCACGCGGCGAACCGCTGCCGCACCGGGCCAAGACGATGGCCGCCCTGCTTCGAGACGCGCGTGGCCAGATCCGGACGATGATCCACTCCCACTGCACGTCCGCAGCTGAGCTCGCTCGCCACATCGGCCTCGGGTCGGAGGTCGAGCGGATGCTCCCGTTCACCTTCGAGCGGTATGACGGCACCGGACTTCCGCAAGGCGTCGCGGGAGAGGAGATCCCCATCGAGATGCGGGTGGCCCAGCTCGCGGACCTCGCCGAGGTGCATCAGCGGATGTACGGCGTGGAGGGCGCGATCGCCATGGCCCGGAGTCGTCGTGGCGGTCAGTTCGACCCTGCCGTGGTCGATGCGTTCGCCTCCGATGCCGAAGCGCTCTTCCTGGCTCCCGGTGATGATCCTTGGGACCGCGCCCTGTCGATCGCGCCGGACTCCGAGACTCGGCTCGACGAGGTCCACCTCGATGCCCTGCTGGCGGCCATCGGGGACTTCATCGACCTCAAGTGCCCGTTCACGCTCGGCCATTCCAGGAATGTCGCTGCGCTGGTGCAGTCGGCCGGCGAACCGCTCGGCCTCGCGGCCGACGAGGTCGATGCAGTGCGCCGCGCCGGACACCTCCATGACGTCGGACGCCTTGGCGTGTCCAACGGGGTCTGGTCGAAGGCGGGCGACCTGACCGGCGCCGAGTGGGAGCGGGTGAGGATGCACCCCTACCTCACCGGCAGGGTGCTGACCGGTATCCCCGGCCTGGCCGACGTCGCAGCCATCGCTCGCGCCCACCACGAGCATCTCGATGGTTCGGGGTACCCCTTGGGGCTCGCGGGAGCTGCGCTTGGACGCCCCGAACGCCTCCTTGCCGCCGCCGTGGCCTACCAGTCCGCGCTGGAACCGCGTCCGTACCGCGAGTCCCACTCGCCCGAAGCGGCGGCCGAGCGGCTGCAGGAACGGGCCAGGACGGGAGCCCTCGACGGCGACAGTGTGGATGCGATTCTGGCTGCTGCTGGGCAGAGCCCGATCAAGGTGCGTCGTGACGACTCGCTCACGCCCCGCGAGACGGAGATCCTCGGTCTCGTCGCGAGAGGCTGGTCCAATCGCGAGATCGCCGCACGGCTCGTGCTCAGCGAGAAGACGGTCCGCAACCACGTCGAGCGGACCTACGCCAAGGTCGGTGCCACGAATCGAGTCGGAGCCAGCCTGTACGCGCTTCAGCGCGGCCTGGTGGCACCCGTCGAACGGCGCGGGTCGTGACGCAGCCCTCGGTGGCCGTGCGGTCGACCCGGGGCACCGGGGTGGGTCAGACGGTGTAGCCGCCGTCGACGTCGAGCTTCTGCCCGGTGATGAACCCGGCTCGGTTCGAGGCCAGGAAGCACACCGCTTCGGCAATGTCCGCGGCGCTGCCGAACCGGCGCAACGGGATGTTCGAGCGGGTGATGGCCAGTGCGTCGTCGTCGAGCTCGCCGGACTCGATGAGGCGCGCGGCCATCCCGTCGGTGAGCATCCCCGGGCCCACGGCGTTCACCCGCACTCCGAAGCGCCCTTCCTCGGCCGCGAGTCCGCGCACGAGGGCTTCCACCGCGCCCTTCGGCCCGGCGGACAGTCCGTCCCGCACCGGGAAACGCGCGGTTGCGGCCGTGGTCACCGCGACGATGGATCCCTGGGTGCGCCGCAGCAACGGCAGGGCCGGCTGTGCCAGGTTGAAGAACCCAGCGGCGTCCTGCGCGAGCTGTTCGGCGAAGTCCGCGGGAGAGACGTTCGACAGGTGCACCATCGGGACGTGCGGACCGGCCGCGTAGACGAGGGTGTGGAGTCCGTCGTAGGCGTCGGCGACGGTCGCCAGCGCTGCTGCGCAGTCGTCCGCCGACGTCACGTCGAGGGCATGGGCGGAAGCTCGCACCCCCAGGCCGGCCGCCTCCTCGGCGACGGACTGTCCGGCCGCCTCGTTGCGTCGAAAGGTCACGGCGACGTCGCTGCCACGGGCTGCCAGGAGGCGTGCGATCGCAGCGCCCAGACCACCACTGCCGCCGACCACGAGGGCCGCGCCGGGTGCAGTCGCGAAGTCCGTCGAAACGTCCTGGGTCATGAGGCGCCGAACTCTACCGCGTTGTCCCACACCTCCTCCCTCTGGTAGAACGTGTTCTAGATTTGTAGGGAGGTCTGATGGGCGACGGGACGGCGGAGGTGCTCTCCGGGCAGGCCTGGACGGAATTCTGCCGCGCGCTGGAGAAGGCGGGCGAGGTCGTGCTGCGCGACCACGCCCCGAGCACTCCGCTCGACCGGGCCGAGGGCTACCGGTACCTGACGCGGCTCGTCAGGGAGATGTTGTACGCGACCGTCGAGAACGCCGATCCGGACTTCCCCCGCCTGCACGAGCTCGACCGCGTCAAGCTCGGGGCCGACAATCCCGACAACGTCTACCTGTCGGCGAGCATCCGGGGCGACCGCAGCTACCGGATCACCGGAACGCGCGGCACGATCGCGTACTTCAGCATCGGCTCCAAGGCCAACCGGTACGCCAAGGACGGCACGATGGCCTCCACCGGCGAGCTCTCCGACCGCGACCTCGTCGTGGCGGACGACGGCACCGTCGAGATCATCGCCAGCGCCGACCGGCAGGGGACGAACTGGTTGCCGCTCGCCCCGGACTCGACTGGTCTCGTGGTCCGCCAGACCTACCTCGACCGCTCCACCGAGACTCCCGGGCAGTGGCAGATCGAGCGCATCGGCGACCCGATCGAGCGGCGGGAGCTGGATCCGGAATTCTTGGCCAAGGCACTCAAGCGAGCGGCGCTCTCGGTGCACGGCACGGCGGCCACCTTCGCGGACTGGACCGAGATGTTCATGAGCCGCCCCAACGAGCTCCCCGACTTCGGGCAGGAGATGTTCCAGCGGGCAGGCGGTGATCCGGAGATCTTCTACCTGCACGGCTACTGGACGCTCGCGCCCGGCCAGGCCTGGGTGATCGAGACGGAGGTGCCCGACTGTCCCTACTGGAACTTCCAGCTCGACAACTGGTGGATGGAGTCGCTCGACCACGAGCGCCGCATCACCGTCAACAAGCACACCGCAACGCTCGACGACGGTGTTGAGGGCGGGCGCCTCACGATCGTCGTCGCCGAGCGCGATCCGGGCTGGGGCAACTGGATCGACACCTGTGGACATCGCAGCGGTACCGCGTTGCTGCGCTGGCTCGGCGCCGAACACCACCCGCTGCCGACCTGCCGTGTGGTCGACCTGGAGGAACTGTGACCAGCCCCGACGCGCTCGACGTCGACGCCCTGCTCGCGGCCGCCCGCGACAAGACCGGGCTCACGGACGTCGGTGACGAATGGTTCCTCGAGCCGTTGCGCATCCTCACGACCGCGCTCGTCGACGAGGCCCGACTGTCCGAGCTGGGGCTGACCCTGACCCGGCAGCGGCTCACCGCGTTGCTCGCCGACCGGTTGAGGTTGCGACAGCTCCAGGCAGACCACCCCGAGATCCTCGACGAGGACGTCACGGTCGCCGCGGAGATCTGCGGGCTGCCCCGGACCGGATCCACCCTGCTGCACCGCCTGCTGACCTCCTCGCCGCACGTGACGACGACGCTCTCGTGGGAGACGTCCTACCCGCTGCCGTTCCCGGGGGAGAGCCCGGATGCGGAGCAGCGGAAGAAGCGCGCGCGCGAACGGTTCGAGCTCTTCCTGGAGATGAGCCCGGACTTCGGCGACATCCACACGATCGAGTGGGACGGGCCCGAAGAGGACGTCATCATCCTCGACCGCACCTTCACGTCGATGAGCTTCGACTCGTTCTACCAGGTGCCGACCTACGGTCTCTGGCTGCGCGCGTTCGACCAGGCTCCGGCGTACCGCGAGCTGCGCGAATGGCTGCAGGTGCTGCAGTGGCAGGACCCGAACCGGGCCGGCCGGCCGTGGGTCCTGAAGTCACCGCACCACCTCACGGCCGTCGACACGGTGCTCGACACGTTCCCCGACTGCACGATCGTGATGACGCACCGGTCACCCGCACAGGCCGTGCCGTCGTACGCCTCGATGGTCTGCGCCATCACCGGGCAGTACAGCGACGACATCGACCCGGCCGCCATCGGGCGCTACTGGCGCGACCGGTTCGTGACGACGTTGGGCGAGTACACCGCCGTGCGTGACCGGCGGCCGGACCGGTTCGTGGACGTGCGGTTCGCGGACATGATGACCGACCCCGTGGCCGAGGCGACGCGGGTCTCGAACGAGCTCGGCCTCCCGGCAGATCCCGCTGCCTTCGAGGCGTACATGGACCGCAACCGGTCGCAGCGACACGGCTCGCACACGTACACCGCCGAGGACTTCGGATTGTCCGAGGCGGAGCTGAAGCAGGACTTCGCGTTCTATCAGGAGGCCGAATCGTGATTCTCAAGGATGACGTCGTCATCATCTCCGGCGTCGGTGCGGGGCTCGGCGCGAAGCTGGCTGCCCGCGCGGCGACCGAGGGGGCGAAGGTCGTCATGGCGGCGCGGTCCAGCGAGGTCACGGACCAGGTGGTCAAGCAGATCAGCGCCGCCGGCGGCGAGGCGGTCGCGGTGCAGTGCGACGTCCGGAAGCCCGAAGACACCCAACGAGTCGCCGAGACGGCGGTGGACCGATTCGGCACGGTCACCGGGCTGGTCAACACGGCGTACTCGCACCCGGGCTTCACCGACCTGCTGGAGACGCCCGACAAGCAGCTGCGCCGGTCGATGGACGTCATCTTGTTCGGGGCCCTGGAGATGACCCGCGCGGTGGTGCCCCACATGACTGGTGGCGGTTCCATCGTCAACGTCGGCACCATGTCCACGCGTCGGCCGATGCAGGGCGAGGGCGGCTACGCCGTGGCCAAGGCTGCCATGGGGTGCGCGACCCAGTACCTGGCCCTCGAGCTCGGCGACCGGGGCATCCGCGTCAACCAGGCCGTCCTGGGCTGGCTGGACGGCCCTGGCGTTCGCTTCTACCTCACGATGACGGCCGAGGAGAAGGGCATCACCGAGCAGGACGTCTACGACGACATCGCCTCGCGGAACCCCCTGAACCGCATCCCTCCGGACGACGCCTGCGCAGGGAGCATCCTGTACCTGTTGTCCAGCCTGGCGTCCGAGGTGACCGGCGCGGTCATCGACGTCAATGGCGGGGAGTACATGCCGGCATGACCCATGTGGTGACGTCGGAGACGGTCGAGATCGATGCACCTGCGGCCTTCGTGTGGGACGTGCTCGTCGACTACGCGAGCTATCCGCAGTGGAACCCCTACACGATCGCCGCCGAGACCACGCTCGAGATCGGCGCCCCGATCACGCTCACGCTGCCGCACTACGACGACTCCGGCGGGACCATCGTCACCCGCGAGTACATCCGGGTCGTCGAGCCACCCCACCACTTGACGTACGACAGCGGCGAGGAGTTCGACGGCGTCGTGGGGGTCCGCGAGCAGTGGATCACCCCCCTGGGGCCGGACCGCTGCAGCTATCACACCACCGACACACTGACGGGCGAGCACGCAGAGCTGGCGATCCAGGTGACCGGTGACTGGATGCAGGCCGGTTTCGACTCCGTGGCCCACTCGCTGAAGGCCCGGGTCGAGCACCTGTTGGCCACCCTAGAAGGATGACCGTATGACACACGCGTGGACCACAGCCGACATCGCCGACCAGACCGGCCGCACCGCGGTCGTGACCGGTGCCAACAGCGGCCTCGGCCTGGTGACCGCCGAGCACCTCGCCCGGGCCGGGGCCCGGGTCGTGATGGCCTGCCGCAGCGTGGAGAAGGGGCAGGCTGCGGCCGCCGGGATCACGGCCGCCGTACCGGCAGCGAAGCTCGAGGTGGCCGAGCTGGACCTGAGCAGCTTGAGGTCGGTGCGTCGCTTCGCCGACGACCTCGACGTCGACGACCTGGCGCTGCTCATCAACAACGCGGGCATCATGATGACTCCGCCACAGCAGACCGAGGACGGCTTCGAGCTGCAGTTCGGAACCAACCATCTCGGACACTTCGCGCTGACGGGCCTGCTCCTGCCACGGCTCGGACGTGCCGTCGCCCCCCGGGTCGTCACGATCTCCAGCCTGGAGCACAAGGCCGGTCACCTCGACTTCGACGACCTCCAGAGCCAGCACGGCTACGGGCCGCGGAAGGCCTATCGGCAGTCGAAGCTCGCCAACGCCGTGTTCGGGCTGGAGCTCGACCGACGACTTCGTGACGCCGGCTCCCCGATCCTCAGCGTGCTCGCCCACCCGGGCTACAGCGCCACCAGCCTGCAGTCCACCGGCCCCACCGGAGCGATGAAGGCACTCATGGCGGTCGGCAACCGGGTGCTCGCGCAGTCGGCCGAGCGGGGCGCCGTGCCGACGCTCTTTGCCGCGACCGGGCCGGACGTCGAGGGTGGTCAGTACATCGGGCCGGACGGGCTGGGCGAGCTGCGGGGACGCCACCCGAAGCGGGTACCCGTGATTGCCGAGGGCAAGGACCCCGAGGTCGGGCGGAAGCTGTGGACGGTGTCCGAGGAGCTGACGGGCGTCACGTACGACTTCGTCGGGGCACCCCGCTGACCACCTGCCGGACTCACCGCTAGCGGATGCGGGTCTTGCGCATCCACTTCAGCGACAGCTGGGTCTGCTTCGCGTAGGCGTCGTACGTCTGGTTGCCCTGCGGTTCCATGACCTGCTTCTTGAGCACGGCGATGTTCTGCGCGTCGGTGTACTTCAGCAGCCCCTGGTCGCCGTGGCGGGCGCCGACGCCGGACTGCTTCAACCCGCCGGACGGGGTGCCCTTCGAGGCGAATGCGGTGGCCAGGATGTCGTTGATGTTCACGTTGCCGGAGTCGATCCGTCGCGCCACTGACAGCGCGCGGTCCCGATCTGTGCTCCAGACGCTGGCGTTGAGGCCGTAGTCGGTCGCGTTGGCAAGCTCGATCGCCTCGTCGTCCGAGCTGACCCGGTAGAGGCCGACGACCGGGCCGAAGGTCTCGGTCGAGCCGGCGAGCATCTCCGGGGTGACGCCTTCGAGGATGGTCGGCTCGAAGAACGCCGGTCCGAGGTCCGGCCTCGGCCGGCCACCCGTCAGCACGGTGGCTCCCTTGGCCAGGGCGTCCTCGACGTGCGCGGCCACTCGATCGCGATGGTCGACCGAGACGAGGGAGCCCATGTCGGGTCCGAAGTCGTAGGACGCGGAGACGTCAAGCGCCTTGGTCGCCGCGACGAACTTGTCGCGGAACTCGTCGTAGATCGCGTCGTGGACGTACATCCGTTCCATGTGCATGCAGATCTGACCGGAGTTGCCGAACGCGCCGAACAGGGCGGCGTGCACAGCCTCATCGACGTCGGCGTCCTCGAGGACGAGCATGGGATTCTTGCCGCCGAGCTCCAGGCAGCAGCCGATCAAGTGCTTTCCGGCGAGCTCGCCGATGACACGTCCGGTGGCCGTCGAGCCGGTGAACATCACGTAGTCGGCCGTGGCCAGCAGGGTCGGACCGACGTCCGGTCCTTCGCCGCAGACGACCTGCACCAGGCCGGGCGGCATCCCGGCCCGCTCGAGCAGGCGCACCCCGAGGAGAGGGGAGAGCGCCGTCTTGTTGTCCGGCTTGAGCACCACGCCGTTGCCGGCGATCAGCGCGGGGATGGTGTCGGAGATTCCGGTCGCGAACGGGAAGTTCCACGGAGCGATGATGGCCACGACGCCCTTGGGACGGCGCACCTCGGTGGAGTGGGAGAGGAACGGCACCGGGCCGGCGTGCTTGCGGTCCTTGAGCAGGGCCGGTGCGCGCTTGATGTAGTGGCTGGTGCCCATCGGCACGTCGCAGGTCTCCTCGAACGCCATCCGCCGGTTCTTGCCGCTCTCGGCCTGGATGACGTCGGTGATCAGGAACTGGTTCTCGAGCACGAGGGCGTGGAAGTTCTTGAGCACCTTGAGCCGCTTCCGCAGCGACCAGGACCCCCACACGTGTTGCGCGGCCCGGGCGTCGTCGAACGCCTGGGTGATGTCGTGCTCGGATGACTGCGGCAGCTCCACCAGCAGGTCGCCGGTGTACACCTCGGTCAGCTTCCAGGTGTTGCCGGTGCTGCCCGGCACGCGGCTGACGAGACCCTCGAGGAGGTCGGTCGTCAGGGCGGTCGGCCGCGACGTGCTCATGCGAGCACCAGGTCGGCGGCCTTGTCGCCGATCATGATCGACGGGGCGTTCGTGTTGCCGCCGATGATGGACGGCATGATCGACGCGTCGGCGATGCGCAGGCCCTCGATGCCCTTCACCCGCAGGTCCGGCCCGACGACGGCTCGCTCGTCGACGCCCATCCGGCAGGTGCCGACACCGTGGTAGACGGTGGTGGCGCGATTGAGGATCTCGGACGGCAGCGCCGCGGAGTCGATCGCGGCCCCCGGGTGCAGCTCGCCGGTGACGGAGCCGCCGAAGGCCGCCGACGTCATGATCTCGCGGATCATCTCGACCCCCTCGAGCAGCACCTGTCGGTCACCCGACTCGGCGAGGTAGTTCATGTCGATGCGCGGTGCCTGGCTCGGATCGCCGGATGCCAGCCGCACGGTGCCGCGGCTGCGCGGATAGATGAGCGTCGACATCACCGTGAGAGCCGGACGCCGGTCGACCTTGTGCCGGATCGGCGCGTCCTGGTTGGGCGACGGATAGGCCCATGGCAACACGTGGATCTGCAGGTCGGGGGCGTCGGTGGCCAGGGAGGTCCGGACGAACGCCACGGTCTCGAACACCGAGTTCTCCAGGAACGAGCCCCCGCGCATCTTCTCCTTGAGCAGGCCGCGGGCGAAGTACGTGGGGATGCCTCGGTGCAGGGCGTTGGGCATCAGCCACGTGGTGGGCACGAACAGGTGGTCGTGCAGGTTGTCGCCGACCGGGAGGTCGGCCGCGACCGCGATGCCGTGCTCGGCGAGGTGGGCGGCCGGTCCGATGCCGGAGAGCATCAGGAGCTGGGGGGAGCCGAAGACTCCGGCGGACAGGATGACTTCCTTGCCCGCCCGGATGGTGCGGAGGTTGCCCTTCTTGTCCCGCAGCTCGACGCCGATGGCTCGGCCGTCGTCGATCAGGACCTTGTGGACGTGGACCTCGGACTCGATCTGGAGGGTCCGATGATCGGCGTTGGTGAGGTAGCCACGCGAGGAGGAGTAGCGGGTCCCGCCATGACCGCTCTGCTGGAAGCGGCTCACGCCTTCCTGCTCGGCGGCGTTGTAGTCCTTGAGGTTCTTGACGCCGAGCGTGTCGGCGGCGGCCTGCTCGAACTGCAGCGACGCCTCGGTCGGCTGGGTGTGACGGGTGACCTTGATCGGCCCACCCGCGCCGCGGTAGTCGTCGGCGCCGTCCTCGAAGTCCTCCACGCGCTTGTAGACCTCGTTGACCGAGTCGGCGTCCCAGCCGACGTTGCCCTCGGCGGCCCAGGAGTCGTAGTTGGTGCGATTGCCGCGCACCCAGAGCAGGCCGTTGATCGAGCTGGAGCCGCCCAGCACCTTGCCGCGGGTCTGGGGGATGACGCGATCGTTCATGTGGGTCTGGGGCGTCGTGTAGTAGCCCCAGTCGAAGGCCTTCTTGATCTGCGGGACCGCGTGCATCGGGCCCATCATGCCGGGCATGGACACCAGCATCGAGGTGTCCTTCTTGCCCGCCTCGAGCAGGATCACCGACGCTCCGGACGCCGCGAGCCGTGAGGCAAGGGCACATCCGGCGCTGCCGGCGCCCACGACGACGTAGTCGGCCTCGTCGAGCAGGGAGTTGTGGTCGGTCATGGACGTCCTCTGGTCAGATGCGTTCAATGATGGTGCCTGATGCCTGCGCACCACCGGCGCACATCGAGATGAGTGCGGTGCTCGCGTCACGGCGCTCCAGCTCGTGCAGGGCGGTCGTGATCAGGCGCGTTCCGGTCGAGCCGACCGGGTGCCCGAGCGCGATGGCGCCGCCGTTGACGTTGATCTTCTCCTCGGGGACGGCGTGGACCTTCGCCCACGACATCACGACGCCGGCGAACGCTTCGTTGACCTCGCACAGGTCGATGTCCGCGATGGACATCCCGGTGTCCGCAAGGAGCTTCTCGGTGGCCTGGACCGGCCCGTCGAGGTGGTAGTACGGATCGGAGCCGACGAGACAGGACGCCACGATGCGGGCCCGAGGCGTGAGGCCCAGCGACGCGGCCAGGTCCGAGTCCATCAGCAGCAGCGCGGACGCTCCGTCGGAGATCTGGGACGAGGTGCCCGCGGTGTGGGTGCCGTCGGGGAGCACCGGCTTGAGCTCGGCGAGTCGTTCCAGCGAGGTCTCCCGGATGCCCTGGTCGGCCTCGACGACCCGCGTCTCTCCCGTGGGCTCGCCGTCCTCGCCGAGGACCGGGGCCTTGATGGAGAAGATCTCGCGGTCGAAGCGGCCCTCGTCACGTGCTGCGCGCGCCTTCTGCTGGGACCACAGGCCGAACGCATCGACGTCGGCCCTGGAGAAGCCGCGGTCGCGCACGATCCGATCGGCGCCCTCGAACTGGTTCGGCAGGTCGATCGACCAGCCGTCGGGACGCGGAGAGCCCGTGCCGGGCGGCACGTTGGCGCCGAGCGGGATTCGGGACATCGACTCGATGCCGCAGGCGATGCCGGCCGTGATCATGCCCGCGTCGATCATGGCATGGACGAGATGGGTGGCCTGCTGTGCCGACGAGCACTGCGCGTCGATCTGGGTCGAGGCGGTCGCCTGAGGGAGTCCGGCGTGCATCCAGGCCCGCCGCACCATGTTGTTCGACTGCTCACCGGCCTGGGTCACGCAGCCACCGACGACCTGGTCGACCACGTCGGCCTCGATGCCGGCCCGCGACATCACCTCGGTCTGCGCCAGGCCCAGCAGGACCGCAGGATGGAGCCCGGCCAGCACTCCGGCCCGCTTGCCCTGAGGGCTCCGGACGGCATCGACGATCACGGGGGTGCCCATGGGTCAAAACTAGAACACGTTCTCGTCCAGCACAAGCCTTCCGAAATCTCTGCAGACGTGTGAGGATAAAGTAGAACGTGTTATAGAAACCACAGGAGATGATGTGACCACGACCCCCGCCGCCCCCGCGGTTCCCAGCGGTTTCGACCCGACCGACCCCGATCTGTGCCAAGCAGGCATCCCGCTCCCTGAGTTCCTCGAGCTTCGGAAGACCGCACCGGTCTGGTGGGTCGACCAGCAGCCGGAGGCGCGGGCCGGCTTCGCCGGCGAGGGCTTCTGGGCCGTGAGCACGCATGCCGACGTGTCCGCCGTGTCCAAGAACAGCAAGGACTTCTCCAGCCAGGAGAACGGCGCGATCATCCGGTTCGCCCCGGACATGACCCGCGACCAGGTCGAGCTGCAGAGCGTCATGCTCATCAACCAGGACCCGCCGGATCACACCAAGATCCGCCAGATCATCAGCCGCGGTTTCACGCCGCGCTCGATCAACGCCCAGCACGACAGCCTCGTCCAGCGGGCCAACTCCATCGTCGACGACGTGATCGCCAAGGGCTCCGGGGACTTCGTCAGCGAGGTCGCCGCCGAGCTTCCCCTGCAGGCGATCGCCGACCTGATGGGGGTGCCGCAGGAGGACCGGCGCAAGCTCTTCGACTGGTCCAACACGATGATGTCCTACGACGATCCCGATTTCGTCGACGGTCCCGACGTCGCCGCCGCCGAGATCCTCGGCTACTCGATGGGCCTCGCCGAGGAACGTCGGAAGAATCCGCAGGACGACATCATCACCAAGCTGATCTCCGCCGATGTCGACGGCCACGGGATGCTCAGTGAGGACGAGTTCGGCTACTTCGTGATCATGCTCGCGGTGGCCGGCAACGAGACCACTCGCAATGCGATCACCCACGGCATGAACGCCTTCTTCGCCCACCCCGATCAATGGGAGCTGTGGAAGTCCGAGCGGCCCGCCACGATGGTCGACGAGGTCATTCGCTGGGCGACGCCGGTCACGGTCTTCCAGCGGACCGCCATCAACGACGTGATGGTGGGCGACGTCGAGGTCAAGCAGGGTGAGCGTGTCGGCCTGTACTACGCCAGCGCCAACCACGACGAAGCCGTCTTCACCGATCCCGGGACGTTCGACATCACGCGCGACCCGAACCCCCATCTCTCCTTCGGTGGCCACGGCGCGCACTACTGCATCGGGGCCAACCTGGCCCGGCTCGAGGTCGAGATCATGTTCAACACGATTGCCGACCGCATCCCGAACATCACCAAGGAGGGTGAGGCTCGCCGCCTCCGTCACGGCTGGATCAACGGCATCAAGGAGCTCCCCGTCCGCTACGCCTGACCGCGAGATGTGATGGGTTGCGGCCCGCCATTCCGGCGAGAATGGGCCGCAACCCTTCACATCCGGAGGTCTCAGGCGGGCTTGTCGGCGCCGACGACCCACATCGCGAAGAACTGCGAGCCGCCGCCGTAGGCGTGCCCGAGGGCCTTGCGGGCGCCGTCGACCTGGTGCTCGCCGGCCTCGCCCATCACCTGGAGGGCGGCCTCTCCGAACCGCAGCATGCCGCTGGCGCCGATGGGGTTGGAGGACAGCACGCCGCCGCTCATGTTCACCGGAAGGTGGCCACCGATCCGGGTCTCGCCGGCGTCGGTGAGCTTCCATCCGTCACCCGGAGCGGCGAAGCCGAGGTTCTCCAGCCACATCGGCTCGAACCACGAGAACGGCACGTAGATCTCGGCACAGTCGATCTCGTCGATCGGTGAGGAGATGCCCGCCTGCTTCCAGAGCGCGGCCGAGGCATGACGGCCTGCGTGCGGGTTCACCTGGTCCCGTTCGGCGGCCGTGGTGGGTTCGCTGCGCATCTGGGTGCCGTGGATCCAGGCCGGGTTGCTGATGTCGGACCGGTCGACGGCAGCTTCCGAGGCGATCACCAGGGCGCACGCGCCGTCGGAGGACGGGCAGGTCTCGTCGTACCTGATCGGGTCCCAGAGCATCTGGGAGGCCAGCACGGACTCGACGGTCGTGTCGGGGTTCTGCAGGTGGGCGTAGGGGTTCTTCAGCGCGTTCTGCCGGTCCTTGGCCGCGACGACGGCGCCGATGTGGCCGGGTGCCCCGGAACGCCGGATGTAGGAGCGCACGTGCGGCGCGAAGTAGCCGCCGGCCCCGGCGTGCACCGGCATGATGAACGGCACCGGCACGGACAGCGCCCACATGGCGTTGGACTCGGACTGCTTCTCGAAGGCCACCGTCAGCACGCGTTCGTGGATGCCGGCCTGGACCAGCGAGGCGGCCACGATCGCGGTCGAGCCGCCCACGGACCCGGCGGTGTGCACCCGCAACAGTGGCTTGCCCGCGGCGCCGAGCGCATCCGCCAGGTACAGCTCGGGCATCATCACGCCCTCGAAGAGGTCTGGTGCCTTGCCGACGACCACCGCGTCGATGTCGGCGAAGGTGAGCTGGGCGTCGGCGAGTGCTCGGTCGACCGCCTCGCGCAAGAGTCCTGCGATCGAGACGTCCTCGCGCTTCGCCCTGTGGTGGGTCTGGCCGACTCCGACGACGGCGGCGGTCACCTTGCTCATCGTGCCTCCATCGTGCAGACGAGGTTCTGCTGCAGCGCGGGCCCGGAGGTGGCGTGGCCGAGCGCACGCTGTGAATCACCGGTCCAGATCCGTCTCGCGGCCTCGCCGATGCGCACGAGCCCGGCGGAGAACATGGGGTTCGCGGTGAGGGCGCCGCCGGACGGGTTGACCGTGACGTCGTCACCGAGGCCGAGCTCGCGACGGAGCACCAGCTCCTGGTGGGAGAACGGGGCATGGAGCTCGGCGGTGTCCACGTCGCCCACACCCGCGGCGGAGCCGGCAGCGCGTGCGCTCGTTGCGTCAGTCAGCTCCCGCGCATTGAGCGCGATGGGATCGATGCGGTGCTCGAAACCGGTGATCCAGGCGGCGCCGGTGCTGGTCGTCTCCGCTGTGCCTGCGGCGGCGATCACCATGGCGGCAGCACCGTCGCTGACGGGCGCGCAGTCCCAGCGGCGCAGGGGGTCGGCGAACCGGGGCTGGGCGAGCACGTCCTCGACGGTGGTCTCACCCTTCCTGATCGCCCACTCGTTGCCCGTGGCGTCGGTCATCGAACGAGCCACCACCTCGGCCATCGCCGTCTCGTCCCAGAGCCCGCGGTCGAGGCCGCGGCGTGCCTGCAGGCCCGCGATCGACACGGCATCGGGCCACAGCGGCGTGACCGTGTACGGATCGAGCTGCAGCGTCATCGTCCGGCGCAGGGTCCCGGCCGAGGCCTTGCCGAAGCCGTAGACGAGCGCGCTGTCGACCTCGCCGGTCTGGATCTTCACCCAGGCCTCGTACAGCGCCCAGGCGGCGTCCATCTCGACGTGTGACTCCATGACTGGTGGCAGCGCACCGATCGCGTCCACCGCGGACACGAACGAGAACGAGCGCCCGGCGAGGTAGTCGCTCGATCCGGAGCACCAGAATCCGATGTCGTCCTTGGTCCACCCGGTCTGCTCGAACAGCTCGGCGAAGATCGGGACGAGCAGCTCCACACAGGTGGGGGAGCCGTCGAACTCCTTCATCTGTCGCTGGGCGAAGCCCACGACGGCGACGTCACGCATCTGGTCGCTCCTCTAGAGGTGCTGCTGGTAGGTCTCGAAGTCGGCGTCGGGCTCACCGGTCGGCTCGAAGTGACTGATGTTCTCGATCGTGGTGCCCCACTGGTCGCGCGGCTTCCAGACCGCCTGCACCCGCATGCCCATCCGGACGTCGGCGGCGTCCACACCGAGGATCAGGTGCAGGAACGCGATGTCGGCACCGTCGAGGAGGACGTACGCGGACACGTAGGGAGGCTCGATCTTCTGACCGAGGAACGGAACGTTGACGATGCAGAACGTGGTGACCATGCCGCGGTCCGGCAGCTCCACCTCGTCGGTCGTCGGCACACCGTCCACCGGACAGGCCCCGCGCGGTGGCACGTAGACCTTGTGGCAGGTCGGGCAGCGCTGCCCCAGGATCCGGCCTTCCGCGAGTCCACGGAAGAAGGCCGACTCCTCGGGGGATGCGGCGAAGTCATAGCTGAGGTGGACGGGGGAGACGATTCCGGTCACCTGGTCGCCGTCCTCAGGATCCGGTGTCACACCCGGCTGGGTGGTCAGCGGCTCGAACCAGCGGATGTCCGTGATCGACCCCACGGGTTCATCGGCCCAGCGCACCCGGACCCGCAGACCGGTCTGGATCTCGTTGGGCGTGTCGACGGAGACTGCGTGGAGGAGCGGCCGGTCCGATCCGTCGAGGAGGACCTGGGCGAAGGCGAACGGCCGATCGAGGGGCTGGCCGGGAACCGGCTCGGGCACCCAGGACCAGCTCTGCACCACGCCTTCGTCAGCGACCGGCACCAGCTCGGTGACCGGGTCGAGCGTGTAGGGGTCGTACTCCGGGGGCGGCACCGCCACCGACCGGTCCGAGAGGACGCCACCGAGAACCTGGCGGCGCTTCAGTCCGGTCATGAATGCCGAGAGCGTGGGCCCGAGGGACCGCGTGTAGTCGAAGTCGACCTTCAGCGGAGCGTGCAGCGTTCCGGGCTTGCTCATGCGACCGGTGCCGCGGTGAAGCTCGCCATGGTGCGTGCGGGCTCCCAGAAGGCCTTCATCGACGTGACCCGGTCGTCGTCGTCGATGACGTAGACCATGACGAGGTCGGTCGTGGCGTGCGAGCCGTCCGCGAACGCGGTCGTGATCGACCCGACGTTGGCGCACGTGTTCCCGTTGGCGAACGAGTCGTCGATCCTGAACTCGAAGGAGTGGACCGGCTCGATGGCCAGCGTCCAGAAGGCGGAGATGCCCTCGTGGCCGTGGTGCCCCTTGCCCTCCTCGTCGAACATCGAGGGGCCGACCGGGTCCTCGAGGACGGCGTCCTCGGCGTACACCGTCAGCCACTCCGCGAGGTCGCCCTTGGCGACGGCGGAGTAGGAGCGTTGCGAGGCAGCGCGGGCCGGGTGAGGGTCGTTCGGGGCGTTCCAGATGATGGCGTCCGACGTGATCATGGAGGTCAGGCTAGCCCTAAACTGGAACACGTTCTAGTCTCTGGTCATGGCGGCGACAATCGGGAATGACATCAGCGCGGACATCTACCGGGGTCCACACTCGGGGCAGATGCTGCTCCACTCGCTCCGGCGACACCGTGCTGCGTCCGTGCTCCAGCTCGGCGACCGGAGCATCACCGGCCAGGAGATGGCCGACCAGATGAGCCGCTACGTGCGGGCCCTGGAGGACCTGGGCGCCGGCGCCGGCACGGCCGTCGGGCTGCTGGCCGCGAACCGGCCGGAGGTGCTCTTCCTCATCGGTGCAGGACAGACGCAGGGCTATCGGCGCACCGCCCTGCACCCGCTCGGGTCGCTCGACGACCACGCCTACGTGCTGGAGGACGCCGGCATCGGCGCCCTCATCGTCGACAACCTGCCCGCCTTCCTGGAGCGGGCCGAGGCGCTGCGGGACAGGGTCCCGGGGCTGGAGACCGTGATCACCATCGATGACCTCGCCGCCCGGGCCGAGACGTACGACGCCCAGCCGCTGGTTGCCAAGGAGCTCGCTCCGGACCACGTCGTCGGCGTCACGTACACCGGCGGCACCACCGGCGAGCCCAAGGGCGTCATCGGCACGGCGTCGAGCATCGCGGCGATGACCCAGGTCCAGCTGGCCGAGTGGGAATGGCCGGAGGCGCCGACGTTCCTCATCTGCACGCCGCTTTCGCACGCGGGAGCGGCGTTCTTCGCGCCGACCGTGGCCAAGGGCGGCCGGCTCGTGGTGCTCCCCGGATTCGACCCGGCCACCGTGCTGCAGACGATCGAGGACGAACGCATCACCGCGACGATGCTGGTGCCCAGCATGCTCTACGCACTGATGGACCATCCGGACTCGCGAACTCGTGACCTGTCCAGCCTCGAGACCGTCTACTACGGTGCCGCGGCGATCAATCCGACCCGCCTGGCCGAGGCGATCGATCGATTCGGTCCGATCTTCGCCCAGTACTTCGGCCAGTCCGAGTGCCCGATGGTGATCTCCTACCTCGCCAAGGCCGATCACACGCCCGAACGGCTCGCCAGCTGTGGACGCCCCAGTGCGTTCCTGCGCACGGCCCTGCTCGGCGAGGACGGCCGGCCGGTGGCACCGGGGGAGCCGGGGGAGATCTGCGTGGCCGGTCCCGTGCTCGCGGGTGGCTACCTGAACAAGCCCGCTGAGACCGCGGAGGCATTCCGGGACGGCTGGCTGCACACCGGCGACGTGGCTCGCGAGGACGAGGACGGCTTCTGGTACATCGTCGACCGCATCAAGGACATGATCGTCAGCGGCGGCTTCAACGTCTTCCCGCGCGAGGTCGAGGACGTGATCGCCGAGCACCCGGCCGTTGCCCAGGTCGGGGTGGTCGGCACCCCGCACGAGAAGTTCGGCGAGGCTGTCACCGCCGTCGTCGTCCTGCGGCCGGACGTCGAGCGCGACGAGGAGTCGATCGCCCGACTGACGGCCGAGATCCAGGCGTCGGTGAAGGACCGCAAGGGTTCGGTCCAGTCCCCGAAGCAGGTCGTCGTCACGGACGCGCTGCCCCTGACCCCGCTGGGCAAGCCGGACAAGAAGGCCTTGAGGGCGCAGTTCTGGACCGGCGACAGAAGCGTCGGCTGAGCGCTACCGCCCGGTGAACCGGGGGGTCCGCTTCTCGGCGAACGCACGAGGGCCTTCCTTGGCGTCCTCGGAGGCGAAGACGGCGGCGCCGATGGCGGCGTCCGCCTTCCAGCAGTCGTCCTCGTGCTTGCCCTCGGAGTCGCGGATGGTCTTGAGGACGGACTGGACGGCGAGGGGTCCGTTCGCGGCGACCATGTCGGCGAGCTCGTGCGCCTTCGCGAGAGCCTCACCGTCGGGGACGACGTGCCCGATCAGGCCGATCTCCTTGGCCTCCGGGGCCGTGATGTGCCGCCCGGTGAGGAGCAGGTCGGCCGCGACGGTGTACGGGAGCTGGCGGGGGAGGCGCACGGCCGAGCCGCCCAGTGGGTAGAGCCCCCACCTCGGCTCGGAGACGCCGAACCGGGCGGACTCCCCGGCGACGCGAATGTCCGTCGCCTGCAGGATCTCGGTGCCCCCTGCGATCGCCGGGCCCTCGACGGCGGCGATGAGGGGTTTGGTCACCCGGTAGCCCTTGAGGAGGGACTTGATGAACGACGGGTCGAACTCGCCGGACTCGAACCGGTCCGTGGGCGCCGTTGACGTCATGGCCTTCAGGTCGGCCCCGGCGCAGAAGTAGCCACCCGCGCCCGTGAGGATCACCACGAGCACGTCCGGGTCGGAGTTCGCCCGGTCCCACGTCTCGCTCATGAGCGTCAACATCTCCCCGGACAACGCGTTGCGGGCCTCGGGTCGATTCATGGTGACGACGAGGGTGCGGTCCTGGAGCTCGACGAGCAGATGGGGTGCGTCCGGGTTCTCTGACATGCGGGACAGCGTAGTCAAGAACGAGAACGTGTTCTAGTCTTGGGCCATGCCGTTGAACATCGCCGACCTGTTCGAACACGCCGTGGACGTCGTACCGGACCGCCCGATCATCCAGGTCGGTGACCGCCGACTGAGCTACTCCGAGCTGGAGGCGCAGGCCAACCAGCTGGCGCACTTCCTGGTGTCGCGCGGCATCGGCAAGGGCGATCACGTCGGGATCTACGCCAAGAACAGCATCGAGCACGTCGTGGCGCTGCTCGCGATCTTCAAGATCCGCGCCGTCGCGATCAACGTGAACTACCGGTACGTCGAGGGCGAGCTCAACTACCTCATCGAGAACTCCGACATGGTCGGCCTTCTGCACGAGCGCACGTACGCCCCGCTCGTGGCGCGCACCGCACCCCAGCACGCCGCTCTCACGACCGTCGTGGCGATGCCCGACCCGACGGCTCCCGACGACCAGTCCGACATCACGTCCTTCGGCGGCGTCGCCTGGGACGAGGCGCTCGCCGGACACAGCTCCGAGCGCGACTTCGAGGAGCGCAGCGGCGACGACCTCTACATCGTCTACACCGGAGGAACCACCGGGTTCCCCAAGGGTGTGATGTGGCGCCATGAGGACTTCTGGCGGGTCCTCGGCGGCGGCATCGACTTCATGACCGGCGAGCGGCTCGAGGAGTACTCGCAGTCCAAGCAGGCCGAGTCCAACGAGCCGATGGTGACCTTCCCGCTCAGCCCGCTCATGCACGGCGGCGCCCAGGCGGCGATGCTGATGCACCTGTTCGCCGGTCACCTGACCCTCCTCGAGCCGACGTTCGACGCAGCCGAGACGTGGCGGATCATCGACCGCGAGAAGGTCCAGCTGATCTTCATGACCGGCGACGCGATGGCGCGCCCGCTCATCGAGGCCTACGAGACCGGCAACTTCGACGGAAGCTCGCTGGTGGCCGTGGCCAGCAGCGCCGCGATCTTCAGCCGGCCGGTGAAGGAGAGCTGGATGAAGGCGTTCCCGAATGCCTTCTTCACCGACTCGGTCGGATCGTCGGAGACCGGGTTCTCCGGCACCGGGCTGCAGGACAGCGACAACATCCGGGGTGAGGGTCCGGTCATCGCTCTCGGCGCCGAGACCGTGGTGCTGGACGACCAGAACCAGGTGGTCGACCCCTCCGCCATCGGGGCCGTCGGCCGACTGGCTCGCTCAGGAAGCGTGCCGCTCGGCTACTACCGCGACGCCGAGAAGTCCGCACAGACCTTCCTGGAGGTCGACGGTGTGCGGTACTCCGTGCCGGGCGACTTCGCGCGGATCGAGGCCGACGGCAAGGTGACGCTGCTCGGCCGCGGCTCCAACTGCATCAACACCGGCGGCGAGAAGGTGTATCCGGAAGAGGTCGAGATGGCGCTCAAGGGCCATCCCGACGTGTACGACGCGCTCGTGGTCGGCCTCACCAGCGACCGGTGGGGCCAGGAGGTGTCGGCCGTGGTCCAGCCGAGGTCCGAAGCGCGACCCACCCTCGACGACCTTCGCGCCCATCTCCGCCCGCTGCTCTCCGGCTACAAGCTGCCCCGCTCCGTCGCCTTCGTCGATGAGATCCCGCGCAGCGCCACGGGCAAGGCCAACTACCCGGCGGCGAAGGAGCTGGCCGAGGCCGCCGATCGAGGAGCCGGCGATGCGCACTGAGCTCTGCGAGCGGTTCGGGATCGACGTCCCGATCTTCGCGTTCACGCCGTCCGAGCACGTCGCCGCCGCCGTCACCAGGGCCGGCGGCCTGGGGGTGCTGGGCGCGGTCCGGTTCAACGATGCCGCGGAGCTCGATCGCACCCTCGACTGGCTCGATGAGAACACCGACGGCAAGCCCTACGGTGTCGACGTCGTGATGCCGATGAACATCCCGACCGAGGGGAAGGCCGTCGATCTCCAGGCGATGATCCCCCCGGAGCACGTCACCTTCGTGGAACGGACCCTGCAACAGCTCGGCGTCCCGCCGTTGCCCGAGGGCGAGGGCCGCGATGGCGTCCTGGGCTGGTTGCACTCCGTGGCCCGGTCGCACGTCGACGTGGCCCTGAAGCACCGACCCGTCCTCATTGCCAACGCCCTCGGCTCACCCCCCAAGGACGTCATCGACCAGGCCCACGCAGCCGGCGTGCAGGTGGCGGCACTTGCGGGGGCTGCCAAGCATGCGTTGTCGCACGTGGCCAACGGCGTCGACATCATCGTGGCCCAGGGCTACGAAGCGGGCGGGCACACCGGGGAGATCGCCAGCATGGTGTTGACCCCCGAGATCGTGGACGCGGTCGGGCCCGACGTCCCGGTCCTCGGCGCCGGCGGCATCGGCCGTGGCCGGCAGGTGGCGGCATCGCTCGCCCTGGGTGCCCAGGGCGTCTGGACCGGATCGGTGTGGCTGACCACCGAGGAGTACGCGAACCTCAACACCAACGGGGCCATGACCGAGGCGTTCCTGCGCGCGTCCAGCTCCGACACGGTGCGCACCCGCATCTACACGGGCAAGCCGGCTCGCCTACTCAAGACCAAGTGGACCCAGGCGTGGGAGAGCGAGGACGCCCCCACCCCGTTGCCGATGCCGCTGCAGAACCTGCTCGTGGCCGACGCGCACAACCGGTTGAACGCGGCCAACAACCCGGACGCCGTCTCGATGCCGGTCGGCCAGATCGTCGGCACGATGAACGAGGTGCGGTCCGTCGCCGACGTGATGGCCGACCTGATCGGCGAGTTCGAGGAGACCGTCGCACGGCTCGCCGGCCTCTAGGCCGCAGCGATCCGCTGCGTCCACACGGCGCGACCGGGCGGCACGGCGACGCCGCGTGCGAGATAGTGGGCCGGTGGTCGCCCGTCGGCAGCTCTGGTACATCGCGCTCGTGCAGGTGCTGGCGATGTCGCTGTGGTTCTCGGCCTCGGCGGTGAGCTCGTCGCTCGCCGACGAATGGGGGCTCACGAGCACGGGCCAGAGCCTGTTGACCACCTCGGTCCAGCTGGGATTCGTGGCAGGTGCCCTCGCGTCGGCGGTGCTCAACCTCGCCGACCGCGTGCCGCCGCACGCGCTGATGTCCGGCGCGGCGGTGGCGGGCGCCGGGTTGAACGCAGCGCTGGCGATGTTCAGCGACGGCCTGGGCAGCGCGCTGGTGCTGCGCTTCCTGACGGGGGTCGCCTTGGCCGGCGTGTATCCGGTGGGCATGAAGGTGATGACCACGTGGTTCGCTCGCGGTCGTGGCCTCGCCCTGGGAATCATGGTGGGAGCGCTGACTCTCGGCTCGGCGACGCCGCACCTGATCCGCTCGGCGGAAAGCCTCTCGTGGCGACCGGTGCTCGGGACCGCGAGCGCGCTGGCCGCGCTGGCCGGCGTCATCGCCCTGGGTCTGGTGCGCACCGGGCCGCACGGCACCGCCTCTCCACCGTTTGATCCCCGGTACGTCGTGCGCATGTTCGGCGACCGCCGTCAGCGGCTCATCAACGCCGGCTACCTGGGCCACATGTGGGAGCTCTACGCCCTCTGGGCCTGGCTGCCGACCTTCGCAGCGGCGAGCCTGGCGACCAGGCAGCTCCCACTCGCCGACTCGTCGACGGTCGCGTGGATGGTGTTCGCATCGATGGGCCTGGCCGGCGCCTCGGGATGCGTGCTCGCAGGTCGTGCTGCCGGAAGGATGGGTTCGCTCCGGGTCGCCCGAGGCGCCCTCGTGACCAGCGGCTTGTGCTGCCTGCTCTCACCGGTCTTCTTCGGCGCGCATCCGGCGGTCCTGCTCGTGCTCCTGCTGGTGTGGGGTGCATCGGTGATTGCTGACTCCGCCCAGTTCTCCTCGGCGTTGTCCGAGGCCGCCGACGACGGCTACGTCGGCACGGCGCTGACCGCGCAGACCGCACTGGGCTTCACCCTCACGATCGTGACGATCCAGCTGGTGCCGCTGGTCGCCGACCTGACCGGTTGGCGCTTCGCCCTCGTCTTCCTCGCCGTGGGGCCGGCCCTCGGCACCTGGAGCACGTCCCGTCTGCTCCGCCGACGTGCCTGACGCCGCCGTCAGGGGCGGTATCGCGTGCCGCGCTCATCCCGCGTCCAGGTGACCGCGGTCAGGCCGTCGGCCGTGAGCTCGCGATGGAGCACCTTGTGCGTTGCCGTGCGCGGAAGGTCGCCGACCACGCGGACGTAGCGAGGCCGCGCCTTGGGCGAAAGGTCCGGCTGCTCGTCCAGGAAGGTCTCGAGCCCCGACGGGTCAAGCGGTCCGCGCAGGACGAGTGCAGCGGCCACCTGGTCGCCCCCACGCTGACCCGCACCGCGCTCGTCGGGAACGGCGTAGACGGCGGCCTGGTCGACGGCGGGATGACGGAGCAGGATCTGCTCGATCGGTGCGCAGGCGAGGTTCTCGCCGTCGACCCGGAGCCAGGCAGCCGTTCGGCCGGCGAAGTAGACCCATCCGTCGGCGTCCCGGTAGGCGAGGTCCCCGGACCAGTACATGCCGTCGCGCATCCGTTCCGCCGTGGCTTCCTCGTCGTTGTAGTAGCCGGCGAACTGGCCGGCGCCGGTGGTGTTCACCAGCTCGCCGACGCACTCGTCGAGATTGGTCACCCGGCCGTCGCGGTCGATCCGGGCACGGGGACACTCCAGGCCGGTCTCCGGGTCGAGCACGGCGACCCCCTCGAACGGCCGGCCCAGCGCGCCGGGCGGTGTGCCCGGGATCTTGCTGACGATGACGGCGTTCTCCGTGGAGCCGAACCCGTCGATCACCTGGCAGCCGAACCGCTGCGCGAACGCCTGGGTGTCGCGGTCCCCGGCCTCGTTGCCGAACACGAGCCGCAGGGGGTTCTCGGCGTCGTCGGGCCGCTCGGGCGTGGCCAGGACGTACGTCAGCGGCTTTCCGACGTAGGACGCGTACGTCGCTCCGAAGCGGCGCACGTCGGCCAGGAACTCCGAGGCGGAGAACTTCTCCCGCAGCGCCACCGGAGCGCCGGTGACGAGCGCAGGTCCCCAGCACGCCATGACTGCGTTGGAGTGGAACAACGGCATGGCGATGTAGTGCACGTCGTCGGCGGTGAGCCCGAGGCGCTCGGTGAGGTACTGACCCGGATAGGTCACCTTCTCGTGGGTGATCCGCACCGCCTTGGGCCGGCCGCTCGTGCCCGAGGTGAAGATCAGCATGAAGAGGGACCCGTCGGTCGGTGCTGGTTCCGGCCCGGAAACCGGTCCGGAGTCCTGGGCCACCAGATCGCGCCACTGCGCGCTGCTGGTGTCGACCATCTGGATGCCGGCCAGGTCGAGCCCGTCGAGCAGGTGGCGCTGCGTGTGGTCGGTGAGGAGGATCTGCACGTCCGCGCGGCGAAGGTCGGCCACCAGGGCATCGCCGCGGCGGGTGGTGTTCACCCCGACCGCGACGTGCCCGCCCAGACCGGCGGCGGCCAGTCCCAGGAGCATCTCTGCCGTGTTGTCCATCAGCAGACCGACGTGGGGAGGGCGCTGCGGGTGGAGCAGGCGGGTGACGGCCCCGGCCCGGGCTGACGCGTCGGCGACGAGCTCGCGCCAGGTCCACGAGTGGTCGCGGGTCAGCAGGGCGGGGGTGTCCTGCTCGGTCCGAGCGAGGAGCAGCTCCCGGATCGTCACGCCGGTTCGGCGGCCAGGAGCCGGCCGAGGCGCAGTGCCTGTTCCGTGGCGCCGCCGTGCTCGAACTCGTACCTCGTGGCCGCGGTGAAGTAGCGATGGGCCACTCCGTCCAGGTCGATGCCGACCCCGCCGTGGATGTGCACCGTCGTGTGGGCGATTCGGTGGCCGGCGTCGGCGGCCCAGAGCTTGGCCGTGGCGATGGCCTCCTCGGCCGGGAGGCGCTCGGAGAGCCGCCAGGCCGCATGCCACACCGTGAGCGCCTGGAAACGGGTGTCGATGTAGCCGTCCGCCAGTCGCTGTGACACTGCCTGGAACGTGCCGATTGGCCGGTCGAACTGCTCGCGGGTCTTGGCGTACTCCGCCGTGAGGGCCACCGCCCCCTCGGTGACGCCGAGCTGGACGGCGCACGTCGCGACGGTGAGCAGGTTCACCAGTCGCTGGGCCGCAGCACCGTCCGCACCGCCGACGCGCTGCTCAGCCTCGACCCGGACGCCGTCGAGCTCGAGGAGCCCCACGACGTCGCCGTCGCTGAGACGTTGCTCCTGGATGACGAGGCCGGCGGTGTCGGCGTCGACCAGGAAGATCGCGGTTCCGTCCGATGTCGTGGCGGGCACCAGGAACGCGGTCGCCACCGACGCCGCGGGCACCAGGTACTTCGTACCCGTGAGGACGTAGCCGCCGCCGTCCGAGGCCGCGGTCGTCGTCGGCACCGTGGGTGCGTGCTCGTGCTCCTCGGCGATCGCACAGCTCAGCACGGCCCCTGGTTGTCCGGACGCGAAGGCGCTGCGTTGCTGGTCGTCGCTGCCGTGTTCCGCGAGGAACAGTCGAGCGACGGAGTCCGTCGCGAGCGGTACGGGTGCGACCGTTCGACCCACTTCGACGAGCACGCGGCAGAGCTCGACGAACCCGAGGCCGGCGCCCTCGTGCGACTCGGGGGTGGTGAGGCTGAGCAGTCCGGCGTCGCCCAGTGCGCGCCACAGCACCGGGTCGAACCGGCCGGCGCTGCCACCGTCGGCGGCTTCGACCTCGGCGAGCCGTTCCGGCCGGGTGTGGTCGGTCAGGATCGTGGCGGCCAGGCCGGCGGCGTCCTCGGACTCGGGAGAGAAGGTGAAATCCATGATGGGCTCCGATTCAGCGTTTCGCGGCCGGCAGACCGAGACCGACGTAGCCGATGATGTCTCGCTGGATCTCGTTCGTCCCGCCACCGAAGGTCATCACCAGGGACGAGCGGAAGTACCGCTCGAGCCGCCCGGCGAGCACCGCGCCGGGTGATGCGGCGGTGATTCCGGCGGCCGGCCCGACGATCTCCATCAGGGAGCGGTAGACCTCGATGGCCAGCTCCGACCCGTGGACCTTGATGGCGGAGGCATCGGCGGGGGAGAGGGTGTCGATCTCGGCGGCGAGCTTCCAGCCCATCAACGTCAGGGCCTCGGTGCGCGCCTGGGCGCGGCCGAGGAGCACCTGCACCCACTGCTGGTCGATGATGCGGACGCCGTTCGCGTCCTTGGTCTGCCGCGCCCAGTCGGTGACGAGCTCGATCGAGTGGACCAACGGAGCCGATGAGGTGAGAGCGACCCGTTCACGGTTGAGCTGGTTGGTGATGAGGGCCCATCCGCCCCCGCGTCCACCGATCAGGTTCTCCGCCGGGACCCGGACGTCGTCGTAGTAGGTGGCGCTGGTGCCGACACCCGCGACGGTGTGCACGGGGGTGTACGAGACGCCCTTGGCGTCAGCGGGGACCAGGATCATCGACAGCCCCTTGTGCCGGGGCAGGTCCGGGTCGGTCCGGCACGCCATCCAGAGCCAGTCGGCGTACTGGATCAGCGAGGTCCACATCTTCTGGCCGTTGACCACCCATTCACCGGTGGACTCGTCGAGCTCGGCCCGGGTGCGCAGCGAAGCCAGATCCGTGCCGGAGCCCGGTTCGGAGTAGCCGATGGAGAAGTGCAGCTCTCCGCGGACGATCCGCGGGAGGAAGTACTCCTTCTGCGCCTGCGTCCCGTAGCGCATGATCGTGGGGCCGACCGTGTTCAGCGTCAGGTAGGGGATCGGCACCCCGGCCACCGCTGCCACGTTGGTGAAGATGAGCTCCTCGACCATCGAACGGTCCTGGCCGCCGTACTCCTTCGGCCAGCCCATGCCCAGCCATCCGTCCGTGCCGAGCTGCCGGATGACTTCCTTGTAGACGGTGACGTCGCCGAACTCACCGGAGGAGGCGGCGAGAGCGGCTCGCCGCTCAGGGGTGACCAGCTCGGAGAAGTAGCCGCGCAACTCGTCGCGGAGGCGCAACTGGTCGGCTGTCAGGGCGACATACATGTGGTAAAACTATAACGTGTTCTCGTTTTGGTCCACTGGGTTGATCCATTGGGCCCCGCACGTTCGGAGGCAGGCATGACAGAGACCCGTGTCTTGGACACCGGATCGGTTCCGGAACGATTCGCTCGCGGTTGGCACTGCCTCGGTCTCGAGCGGGACTTCTCCGACGGCAAGCCCCACGGCGTGGAGGCGTTCGGCGGCACTCTCGTGGTGTGGTCCGACTCCCAGGGTGAGCTGCACGTGCTGGACGGTTTCTGCCGCCACATGGGCGGAAACCTGACGAAGGGCACGGTCAAGGGCGACGAGATCGCCTGCCCCTTCCACGACTGGCGGTGGGGCGGCGACGGCCGCTGCAAGGCGATTCCGTACTCCCGCCGAGTGCCGCTCCGCGCCCGCACCCAGCGGTACGAGAGCGTGGTCCGCAACGGCCAGCTGTTGATCTGGCACGACCCCGAGGGCAGCCCTGCCGATCACGACGCACTGCCGCCGGAGCTCGAGGGGATCGGGACGGACCGCTACACCGACTGGACCTGGAACGTCATCGAGGTCGACAACGCCCACTGTCGCGAGATCATCGACAACGTCGTGGACATGGCGCACTTCTTCTACATCCACTTCGCCTTCCCGACCAGCTTCCGCAACGTGTTCGAAGGTGACCAGGCCACCCAGTTCATGGAGTCCACCGGGCGGCCGGACATGAAGAGCGAGGGGTACGGCGACGAGGACCTGATCCTCAAGTCGGAGGCGACGTACTTCGGGCCGTCGTACATGGTGAACTGGCTGGACACCGACTACAAGGGCTTCCTGACCAAGGTCATCCTGATCAACTGCCACATCCCGACCGGCCCGAACTCCTTCAAGCTTCAGTTCGGACTGTGCGTGGAACAGCCCGAGGGCGTCGACGCCGAGACCGCCAAGTACATCGGCGACAAGTACGTCGAGTCCTTCACGGTCGGGTTCCTCCAGGACGTCGCCATCTGGCAGGACAAGGCGCCCGTGCAGAACCCGCTGCTGTGCGAGGACGACGGCCCGGTCTACCAGCTCCGCCGCTGGTACGAGCAGTTCTACCTCGACAAGGCCGACATCGAGCCGGAGATGGTCGAGCGCTTCGAGTTCGAGGTGGACACCACCAAGGCCAACGAGAACTGGCGGGCCGAGGTGGCCGAGAACCTCGCGCGCAAGGCGGCGGAGGACCAGTCGACCGAAGACAGCGCAGCCGAGACGGCCACTGTCTGATGGCTTACATCGTCCCGTCCAGCGTGGAGACGCTGGTGGACCGGGAGCTCTACACCCGAGGACGGTTGGTGGAGCTGGCCTGCCTGGAGTGTCAGGCGCAGGTGTTGGTGCGCAAGAACAGCGAGCACCACACCGCGATCCAGTGGACGCAGGAGGCCGTGGCGGACTGCGCCACGTTCGCCGAGCTCTCCCGCCAGGCCGATGGCCGTTCGATCCACGCTGCGTGTCCGCGGCTCGTCGCGTCGATCGAGGCAGCCGTGCGCGACGGATCCGTGCCGATCGGATCGGGGCCGGACGGGTCGGGCGATGACTGAGTCGTTCGAGCTCGCGGTCCTCGATGTCATCGAGGAGACGGCTGATGCCCGGTCGGTGGTCCTCGACCCCGGTGAGCACCGCGAGCAGTTCCGGTACAAGCCGGGCCAGTTCCTCACGGTCGCGGTGCCCAGCGACAGGACCGGCCTGGTGGCGCGCAGCTACTCGTTGTCCTCGACGCCCGTGGACGAGGACGGCCCGCTGACCATCACGGTGAAGCGCACGGTCGACGGTTACGCCTCGGTCTGGATCTGCGACACGCTCCGCCCCGGCGACCGGCTCCGGGTGCTCCCCCCTGCCGGAATCTTCACGCCGAAGGACCTCGACGCCGATCTCCTGCTGTTCGGGGGCGGCAGCGGCATCACTCCGGTGATGTCCATCATCCGCACCGTCCTGGCGCAGGGCTCCGGTCGGATCGTCCTGTTCTACGCCAACCGCGACGAGCGCTCGGTGATCTTCGGCGAGGCGCTCGCCGAGCTCGCGGCGGATCATCCGGATCGACTGCAGGTGGTGCACTGGCTCGAGTCGGTCCAGGGCCTGCCGACCCAGGACCAGCTGCGGGCCTTCGCCTCGCAGTACACCGACCGCGAGGCCTTCGTCTGCGGACCGGCGCCGTTCATGGCGGCGACCACGGCAGCCCTGAAGGAGCTCGACTTCCCCCGGAACCGCCGACACCAGGAGAAGTTCGTCTCGCTGGGGGGCAACCCCTTCGAGGTCGGCGCGGAACGGGTCCCGGACGTGCCCGAAGGGGACTCGGACGGTGATCCGACCGGACCCACCGAGGTCGGTTCCTCCGCGGGACCGGCGGCGCACCTGCAGGTCGAGCTCGACGGCGAGGACCACGAGTTCAACGACTGGCGGCCGGGCACGACGCTCCTCGAGCATCTGGAGAGCAAGGGCATCAAGGCGCCGTACTCCTGCAGGGAAGGCGAGTGCTCGGCCTGCGCGCTCCGCCTGCTGGAGGGTGAGGTGACGATGCGCGCCAACGACGTGCTCGAGGAAGAGGATCTGGCGGACGGAATCCGGCTCGCCTGCCAGAGCGAAGCCGCGTCGGAGAAGGTCAAGGTGTCCTACTCCTGATGGCTGTCCAGACTCCCGGCCAGGTGCCGGTCGATGACGTGGTGTCGTGGTCGGACGAGGTCGACGTGCTCGTCGTCGGCGCCGGAATGGCCGGTGTCGCCGCGGCGATCGAAGCAGCACAGGCGGGCGCGCGAGTGCTCGTGCTCGACCGCGGCGGCCGTCTGTCCTGCACCAGCGCGATGGCCGGGGGGCACTTCTATCTCGGCGGCGGCACCCCCGTGCAACAAGCGGCCGGGTTCGACGACACCCCGGCCGAGATGGCGAAGTACCTCAGCGCGGTCTCGCCCGCGTGCGACCCGGAGAAGATCCGTGTCTACAGCGAGGGCAGCGTCGAGCACTTCACCTGGCTGGAGTCGCTGGGGTTCGAGTTCGAGCGGTCGTACTACCCGGAGAAGGCCGTCATGCAACCCGGCACGCAAGGCGTGATGTTCAGCGGCAACGAGAAGGTGTGGCCGTTCTGCGACACCGCCGTTCCGGCACCGCGTGGGCACAAGCCGCCGGTGCACGGCGACCTCGGCGGGGCCACGCTGGTGCTCGAGCTCGCCCTCAAGCGGCTGGGCGAGCTGGGCGTCGAGATCCGCTACGACACCGGTGTCCGGGCACTCGTGACCGAACCATCCGGCAGCGAAGACCGGGACGCCCGCGTCGTGGGGGCGACCTGGAAGCGCTACGGCGACGCCGGCGCCGTCCGAGCCGACTGCGTGGTGATCGCCGCCGGCGGATTCGTGATGAACCCCGCGATGGTGCACGAGTTCGCGCCGGCGCTCGAGGCTCTGCTGGCGCGCGGGATGCCCCTGGGGAACACCCACGACGACGGCCTCGGCATCCGCCTGGGCGAGTCGGTCGGCGGCGTGGCGGACAACATGGCGGGCGCGTTCCTGACCGGTCCCTTCTACCCGCCGGGCGACCTGGTGGCCGGGATCTGCGTGAACAACCGCGGTGAGCGCTTCGTCGCCGAGGACTCGTACCACTCGCGCACCACCGCCTTCGTCTTCGACCAGCCGGAGCAGAAGGCCTGGCTGATCCTGGACTCGGCCCACATGGCCGAGCCGGCGTACGGACTGCAGCCGCTCGTCGACGGGTGGGAGACCGTCGCGGAGATGGAGCAGGGACTCGGCCTGCCTGAGGGCTCGCTGACCCGCACCCTCGACGACTACAACGCGGCAGCGCGCGAGGGAGCCGATCCGACGTTCCACAAGGCCACCGAGTACGTCGAACCGCTCGACACCCCGCCGTACGGCGCCTACGACCTGACCCCCGGGCAGTGCTTCTACACGGGCTTCACCTGCGGCGGCCTGCGCGTCGACCAGGACGGCAGGGTGCTGCGCGAGGACGATTCCGTCGTCGACGGTGTGTACGCGGCCGGCGCCTGTGCCTCGAACATCGCGTTCGACGGCCGCGGCTACGCATCGGGCATCCAGCTCGGGGAGGCATCGTTCTTCGGCAGGCGTGCCGGCCGGCACGCAGCCGGCCGGAGCGCAGGCCACGACGTAACCCGGAGCGCACCGACTCGTTCTCATACAGAAGTTGCTCGGGGACCCAGATGAGTTGCGTTCTCCACTGTGGATGCCGTCGTCCCGCAGGTGAACGGCCACAGGAGGAGACATGGGCCTGAGTCCTGCTTCCGTGGTCCGCGGACCCGGACAGGTTGCCGCGATGTCGTGGGACGTCATCAAGCTGACGTTCACGACCAAGTTCCAGGGACGTGAGTTCGTCGAGCAGGCCTGGTTCGTCACGAGCGTGACGCTGATGCCCACCATCTTGGTCTCGATCCCGTTCGGCGCGATCATCGCGCTCCAGGTCGGCAACCTCACCGGACAGCTCGGCGCCCAGTCGTTCGCCGGGGCGACAGCCGTCCTCGCCACCGTGAGAGAGGCCGCACCGATTGCAGCGGCCCTGATCATCGCGGGTGCAGCCGGGTCGGCCATCTGCTCCGATCTCGGCGCGCGGAAGATGCGGGAGGAGATCGACGCCATGGAGGTGCTCGGCATCGATCCCATCGCACGGCTCGTGGTGCCCCGCGCGTTGGCGACCACGGTCGTCTCGGTGCTGATGATCGGCATCGTCATCACCGCCGGAATCGCCGGCGGCTACTACTTCACGGTGATCGTGCAAGGGGGGTCCGCGGGTGCGTTCCTGTCCTCGTTCACGGCGCTCGCCACGTTGGTGGACATCTGGGTCGCCATGATCAAGGCGGCCTGCTTCGGATTCCTGGCTGCGATCGTGGGCGCCTACAAAGGGCTCAGCGCTGGTGGTGGGCCCAGTGGCGTGGGGCGCGCCGTGAACGAGGCAGTCATCCTCGCGTTCATGCTGCTGTTCTTGTTGAACTCGATCATCACGGCCCTGTACTTCCAGCTCATCCCCCAGGCAGGTCTGTGATGAGCACGCTGACCGAGATCGGGTCGACCTTCGCCAAGGAGCAGCGGCTGCGCCTGGAGACCTGGGGCGACCAGCTGTTGTTCTACGCCAAGGCACTGGCCTGGACGCCTCGGGTGTTGCGCAACTACCGCCAGGAGACGGCGAACATCCTGGCGGAGGTGGTCTTCGGAGTCGGTGCGCTCACGGTGATCGCCGGCACCGTCGGGGTGATCGCCTTCCTGGCCTTCTTCGCCGGCACGGAGGTCGGGCTCCAGGGTTACGCGTCGCTGAGCCAGATCGGGGTCGCGAAGTTCACCGCTTTCATCTCGGCGTACTTCAACACCCGCGAGGTGGCACCCCTGGTGGCCTCGATCGCGCTGGCAGCAACGGTCGGCTGCGGCTACACCGCACGTCTCGGCGCGATGCGGATCAACGAAGAGATCGACGCGCTTGAAGTCATGGGCATCCCCTCGCTGCCGTACCTGGTGACCACCCGCCTGATCGCCGGCTTCGTCGCCGTCATCCCGCTCTACACCGTGGCCCTGCTGGCGTCCTACCTCTCGCCGCGGCTCATCACGACGCTGATCTACGGGGAGTCCGCGGGCACCTACGACCACTACTTCCTCCAGTTCCTGCCACCCATCGACATCCTGTGGTCGTTCGGCAAGATGATCTTCCTGGCGGTCGCGATCATCTTGATCCACTGCTACTACGGCTTCACCGCTTCCGGAGGCCCCGCCGACGTGGGCGTCGCCGTCGGTCGCGCGATCCGGACGTCGATCGTCACCGTCGTCGTCGCCGACTTCTTCCTCACCTACGCGATCTGGGGATCGACGACGACCGTGCGGATCACGGGTTAGCGCGATGCTGGTCAACATCTTTCACGACTCCCCGCGGGAGCATCGACGGCTGCAGCTGGCCGGCGTCGCCTTCATCGGTTCGATGGCCCTGCTGATCGCTCTGTCGATCGCGATCTACGACAAGAAGTTCACCTCCAGCACGACCGTCACGGTGATGGCGGACCGGGCCGGGCTCCAGCTCGCTCGCTTCGGCGACGTCCGGCTGCACGGTGCCTTGGTGGGCCATGTCGAGAAGATCGCCAGCGACGGGAAGCGCGCGGTGATCACCTTGGCGCTGCGTCCCGATGCGGCGGATCGAATCCCTGACAACGTGGGAGTGCGAATCCTGCCGACCACGCTGTTCGGGCAGAACTACATCGAGCTCACGCCGGCCGATGGCGGCGCCTCTGCCGGCCGCCTGCACGACGGTTCGGTCATCCCGGCAAGCCGGGTGGCGACGAACGTCGAGCTCCAGAGCATTCTCGCCGACCTGTTTCCGCTCCTGCGGTCGGTCAAGCCCGCTGACCTGAATGCCACGCTGTACGCGCTGTCCCACGCCCTCCAGGGCAAGGGGGACCAGATCGGCGACACCCTGGTCGCCCTGGATGACTACCTCGGCCGGATGAACCGGGAGCTGCCGACCCTGCGCAAGGACCTGCGCCTGCTCTCGAAGGTGTCGAAGACCTACGATCTCGCGGCACCCGACCTCATCGCGTTGCTGCGCAACGCCACGGTGACCGCACGCACCGTGACCCGTCAGAAGGCCGACCTCGGCCGGTCCCTCGACAGCCTCACCGGTCTGGCCCGCGTCACTCGCGTCACGTTGTCCGAGAACGAGAAGCTGCTGATCGCCCAAGGGCGCTCGGGTCGACCGCTGCTGGCGCTGCTGGACACCTACTCACCGGAGATCCCGTGTCTGCTGACGGGACTGGACCGTCAGATCCCGAACACCAAGAACGTCTTCCAGAACCGGATGATCCACCAGACCCTCGAGCTCGGCGCTCCTCAACGGACCGCGTACACGGCTGAGGACGCGCCCGCATACGGCGAGATCGGCCACGGACCCTGGTGCCTCGGGCTGCCGGACAACCACCAGATCCCCGCCCCGTTCATCCCGCTGAAGGACGGCACCAACAAGGACGAGCCCGACGGAGGCATCCGGTGAGCCGCCGCAACACCACGACCACCCTGGCCGCGATCCGGCTCGGCATCTTCACCATCGTCTCGTTGATCGTGACCGGCCTGCTGGTGGCCGTCATGGGCGGCTTCGGTCTGGGATCGCAGAAGGAGTACAAGGCGGTCTTCTCCAGCGCGTCGGAGCTGACCCCCGGCGACGACGTCCGCATCGCCGGCGTGGTCGTCGGCAAGGTCAAGGAGGTCGAGATCCACCGCCGCAACCAGGCGATGGTGACGTTCAAGGTCAAGGAGGGCGTTCCCCTCACCCGGGACTCGCGGGCGAACATCCGGTTCCTCAACCTGATCGGCGATCGGTACATGTCGCTGTCGCAGGGCACGAAGGGTGCACCCCGGCTGCCGGCCGGGTCCACCCTCCCGCTCGACCAGACCACCCCGTCCCTCAACCTGACCGCGCTGTTCAACGGCTTCCAACCGCTGTTCGCAGCACTGCGTCCCGAGGACGTCAACAAGCTCTCGCTCAACCTCGTCCGCGTGCTCCAGGGAGAAGGCGGCACCGTGCAGGAGCTGCTCGCCAACACCGCCTCGCTCACGAACACCCTGGCGGACCGCGACGAGCTCATCGGCGACGTGATCACGAACCTGAGCACGTTGATGGCGACCGTCGACGACCATCACCAGGAGCTGGAAGAGCTCGTCATCAGCCTGCGGTCGTGGTTCGGTGACCTGGCCAAGGACCGCAAGGTGATCGGTTCGTCGTTGACGAACATCTCCGAGGTCACCAAGACCGTGGCCGACCTCCTGACCCGGAGCCGGCCACTGCTGAAGGCGGACGTCGCCCAGCTGCGCCGACTGTTCACGATCCTGGCGGAGCCCAAGAACAAGGCCTACCTCGATCGCACGCTCGACCTGCTGCCGTCCATGCTCGCCAAGCAGACCCGGATCGGCGTCTACGGCTCCTGGTACAACTACTACCTCTGTGAGTTCCAGGGCGGCATCGTGCTGCCCAGCGAGCTGATGGACTCCCTGCCGCCGGACGTCCAGCAGTACATGGCGAACTACACGATGTACAGCAAAGCGACGAGGTGTCAGTGATGGCTCGTCGAAGTGATGCCAAGATCCTGCGGATGGGCACCGTCTCACTGGTGGCGCTGCTCGTGGTGCTGATGCTGTCGTTCAACCTGCAGAAGCTTCCCGGATTCCGCGGGACGACCTTCCACGCCGAGCTCGCTGACGCCAGCGGCATGCGGACCGGCACGGAGGTCCAGGTCGCCGGCACCCGGGTGGGGCGCGTCAACAAGCTGCGCATCGGCCGGGAGAAGGTGATCGTCGACTTCGACGTCAAGGGCGCCACGCTGGGTCGTTCGACGCGGGCCAGCGTCGAGGTGAAGAACCTCCTGGGGGAGAAGTTCCTGAACATCAAGCCGGAGGGCAGCGGTGCCATGCCCGGCGGAGCCACGATTCCGATGTCACGCACCGACGTGACCTTCGACATCGTCGGGACACTGGGCCAGCTGACCACGCAGACCGAGCAGACCGACAAGGAGACCTTGACCAAGGCGCTGAACACCCTGGCCGAGACGATGGATGCCGCTGCGCCCGAGGTCAAGTCGAGCTTCAGCGGCCTGTCCCGTCTGTCGACGACCATCGCGTCGCGCGATGAGGAGATCGAGACACTGCTGCAGCGCTCCCGCAACGTCACCGAGCTGCTCGATGAGCGCAAGGGCGATCTCGTCGCGCTGATGAAGGACGCGGACCTGATCTTCCAAGAGCTGCAGAAGCGCAAGCAGGCGATCCATGAGCTGTTGGTCAACGCCGACCAGCTGGCCGTCCAGCTCCAGGGACTCGTCAAGGACAACCGCAAGCAGCTGCGCCCCACCCTGGACAAGTTGAAGAACGTGCTGACCTTCCTGCACGCCCGCGAGGACCAGATCGAGACCCTCCTGCACAACTACGGGCCGTACGTGAACATCCTCGGCAACGTCATCGGCTCCGGCCCGTGGTTCGACGCCTACGTCCCGAACATCACCGGCGTGTTCACCGGTGAGTTCGAGCAGGGGCCACCAGGGGGTTCGCGATGATCGCCTGGACGAGGAACCGATGGTCGGTCGTGGCGCTGGGCATCGGCGCCCTGCTGGTGCTCGCGCTCCTGAACTTCCCCGGCTCCGGACCGCAGACCGTGACCGCCCACTTCGATCGTGCGGTCGCGGTCTACCCGGGGACGGACCTGCGCGTGATGGGGGTGCAGATCGGCGAGGTGACCGCGGTCGTGCCCGACGGCAACAGCGTCCGGGTGGAGATGACCTACGACCGTGAGTACAAGCTGCCCGCCGATGCCAAGGCCGCCGTGGTGACACCGACGCTGGTGGCCGACCGGTTCGTCCAGGTGTTCCCGGCGTACGGGTCCGGACCCGCGATGCCGGCGAACGGCGACATCCCCCTCGAACGCACGCAGACGCCGATCGAGCTCGATCAGATGTACCGCGCGCTCGACGACCTCTCGGTGACCCTCGGCCCGAAGTCGGGATCCACCAAGGGCGCCCTGGACAACCTGCTCACCGCCGGCGCCAAGGCCCTCGACGGCAATGGGGCACAGGGGTCCAAGGCCATTCGCAAGATGTCTGCGGCCGCTGACGTCTTCGCCCGCAACCGCGGGCCGCTCTTCGCCAACGTCCGCGCGCTCGCGGAGCTCACCGACACGTTGGCGGCGAACGACAGCACCGTCCAGGCCTTCATCGGCGATCTCACCTCGGTGTCCGGACAGCTCGCGGACGACCGCGACGAGCTCAAGAAGATGCTGGCCTCGCTCGCGCGGGTCCTCGGCACCGTGCAGGGCTTCGTCAAGGAGAACCGTGCCGTCCTCGGCAAGGACATCGAGCTGTTGGGCAGCCTGCTCGACCGGGTCGATCGGCAGAAGGAGGCCGTCGGCCTGGTGGTCCAGAAGGGCGCGTTGGCCATGGGCAACCTTGCCGTGGCCTTCGAGCCGAGCACGGGGACCTTCGGCTCGCGGGTCCAGGTTGCGCCGGGCATCCAGTTCCGTCCCGACCAGTTCATGTGCCAGACGCTGATCAACGCCGGCGCTCCGCAAGAGGCCTGCACAGTGCTCACGAACCTGCTTCAGCCGCTGCTCCCCGCGACGTCGGGCGATCCCGGCAGCGGGACGCCGCCGGCGCCGGCCGACCCCACTGCCGGACTGCCGACCATCCCCGATGGTGTGCTCTCCGGACCGAACGACGGCCCCCCGTCCCTGCTCTCGCTCCTGGGAGGTGATCTCTGATGGTCGCGCACGTGCGGCGCACGGTCGTCGCTCTCGTCCTGGCGCTCCTCGTCAGTGGATGCACTTTCGACGGCGTCTACGACCTGCCTCTGCCCGGAAACAAGGTGAGCAAGGACGAAGGCTTCACGGTGAGCGCCGACTTCGCCGATGCACTCAACGTGGTTCCGCGCTCCTTCGTGATGGTGGGCGACGTCCCCGTGGGACAGGTCGAGTCCATCAGGCGCGTCGGCTGGCACGCCCGGGTGACGATGCGACTCCGCAAGGACGTCGTGCTTCCCGACAACGCTGAGGCCTTGATCCGTCAGACCAGCCTGCTCGGTGAGAAGTACGTGGAACTGGCTCCGCCCTCGGCGGACTCGGGCGAAGCCCCCACCGGCCGGCTCGGCCCCGACGACGTGATCCCGATGGCTCAGACCGGCCGCAACCCGGAGGTCGAAGAGGTCCTCGGCGCGCTCTCGTTCCTGCTGAGCGGTGGCGGCATCGGTCAGCTCCAGACCATCACTCACGAGCTGAACGAGATGATGGAGGGTCGCACGGGCAAGATTCGGGACGTCCTGAGGCAGCTGAACACCCTCGTCCGCACGCTGAACTCCCAGCGAGGCGACATCGTCCAGGCCATGGAGTCGATCAATGGCTTGAGCAAGACCCTCGTCGCGGAGAAGAAGACCATCGGCGACGCCCTGGATGCCGCCGGGCCGGCGATCACGGTGCTGCAGGACCAGCACGGTCAGCTGGTCCGGATGCTCGCCGAGCTGGACAAGCTGGGCGTGGTCGGCACTCGCGTGGTCAACAAGACCAAGGACGACCTCATTGCCGAGCTGCGCCACCTCGAGCCCTTGCTCCGCAAGCTCTCCGACACCGGTGACTCACTGGTTCCGGGTCTGGTGGCAGCGGCCAGCTACCCGTTCCCGATCGACGCCGCGGAAACCATTCGTGGTGACTTCGCGAACGTGGTGTTCAAGATGCAGTTCAAGCTCACCCCGGTGAGCGAGGGCGGTCTGCTGCCGACGACGCTCGACGATCTCGTCACGCTGTGCCGCGGGACCCCGCTCGCGCCGATCTGCGCACCGGGCGGCGAGGCGATCGCCCAGCTCTGCTCGGTCCTCGGCTCGTTGCCGCTGTGCGCCCAGACGACGGAGGCCGAGACCGCCACCGCCCTCGAGCGGGCCGGGCAAGGGTCCGTCCGACCGGACACCCGGACCGAGAAGCCCCCACCTGCGCCCTCACCGGGCACGGGTGGCGGGGGCGCCGGGTCGCCGTTCGAGCGGCTCTTCGGCGGCCTCCTCGGGGGGTCGCGATGAGGCGCGGCATCAAGGTCAGGCTCATGGCCTTCGCGCTCCTGAGCGCCTTGGGTCTGGTGTACGTGGGCGGTACGTACCTCGGTTTCGTCGACCAGATCCTCGGTCGTGGCTACACGGTGCACGTTCTCCTGCCGGAGTCGGGCGGCCTCTTCAAGGGGAGCGAGGTCACCAATCGCGGCGTCAAGGTCGGCAAGGTGTCCAAGATGGTCGTCGACGCCGACGGCCTGCGCGTCGACGTCGCGCTGCGCGACGACGTCCGGATCCCGGCGAGCTCACCTGTGTACGTGCACAACCTCACCGCCGTCGGTGAGCAGTACCTCACCTTCGAGCCGGAGTCGAAGCAAGGTCCCATGCTGAAGCACGGTGACACCGTGCGCGGTACCGAGGAAAGTCTCCCGCTCTCGGAGGAGGTGCTCCTGGGGAACCTGAGCCGGTTCGTCGAGAGCGTCGACGGGGCCGAGCTGAACACGGTGGTCAGCGAGCTCGGCACCATGTTCCGCGACAACGCCACTCCTCTTCGGTCGATGGTCGACAGCACCCAGCAATTCATCGAGGCAGCCCGGGACAACGAGGGCGCGACCGTCGACCTGCTCCGCAGCTCCGAGACCGTGTTGCAGACCCAGGCAGACAACTCCGCGAACATCCGCGCCTTCGCCCGCGACCTCGCGGCCCTGACCGGCACCCTGGCCGCCTCGGACGCCGACATCCGGCGGATCCTCGCGAAGGCGGGTCCGGCAGCCGATGAGCTGATACGCATGGTCCGTACCCTTCGGAAGGTGCTGCCGCCGTTCCTGGTCCCCCTGGTCAACGTGTCCGAGCTCGTCGACGCCCGGCTGCCTGCGCTCGAGCAGCTGCTGGTCACCTTCCCGCGACTGATCTCGGCCGGCCCCTCGGCGCTCGGTGACACCAATGGCCAGAAGTTCGGCCGGGTCAATCTCAACATGAACGGCGATCCGCCGGCGTGCACCGACGGCTACCTCCCGCCCGGTCAGTGGCGACCGACCTCGGAGGAAAGCTTCGTGCCGTACTACCCCGCCAAGTGCAACTCCGGCGCTCCCATCAACATGCGTGGGATGAAGCATGCGCCGAAGCCCGTCGGGGGCGGCGAGTGAACCGCTTGAGCATGCGCGACGTCCGGCCTGTCGACGCCGTGCTCGGGGTGATCCTGCTCGTTCTCGCCGCGTGGTTGACGCTCTTCGCCGTCGTGGGTGGCGCGGCCGCCCCCGGCAGCACGCCTGCCGAGGAACGGGCGCAGGAGTTCTCGGACATCCGGCAGGCGGCGCGCGCGGAGACCTTGGCGTTCCTGGCCATCGACCACACCAAGATGGATGAGCTGACCGCCAGGGTCCTTTCCGGGGCCACCGGCGCCTTCAAGGAGCAGTACCAGGCGTCGCTGAAGTCGTTGAAGGAGGCGGCGGTCAGTCAGGAGTCGTTCTCGGACGGCAGGGTGCACGAGATCGGACTCGGCGAGGTCGACGCCGATTCAGCGGCCGTCTTCGTCGCGGCGGCCAGCAAGGTGCGGAACAAGGACACCAAGGGCGAGGTCGAGGACCGGTCCTGGCGGATCAAGCTGTCGATGGTCAAGGAGGACAGCCGCTGGCTGGTCTCCCAGCTCGAGTTCGTGGGCTGAGTCATGGCGAAGCTGAAGCGCGATGAGCGCGCCTGTCCCATCTGCGGAGAGACCGTCAAGGCCGCCGCCGTTCGTTGCCGGTTCTGCCAGTCAGAGCTGACTCCCGTGCCTGAGCCCGAATCCCGGCCGGGCTTGCAGCGCAGCCTGGTTCGACGCGCCGGTGCGTTCCGCGACGGCCGGGCCGCTCGGCTCGCGCCGGAATCAGACGCCTCGTCGGGAGCTCGGACCGATCGGCCCGGCCTGCAGAAGTGGCTGACCGTCGCCCTGGCCACCCTCGTCCTCCTCGCCGCGGTGGGTGTCGGGTTCTCGTGGTGGCGCGCGGAGCAGGGGTCGGCGGATGTCGCTCCGGGCGGGTCACTCGTCAGTGATGACGCCCGGACCCAGGTGCTGATCGAGGCCGCGGACCTGACCCAGCGCACGCTGTCCTACGACCACAAGTCGCTGGCCAATGACATGGAGCTCGCGCGAGCTCGCATGACTCCGTCCTTCCGCAAGGAGTACGACGGCACGATGCAGCAGGTCCGGGCCAACACCGAGAAGAACAAGATCGTGCTGAAGGCGGTCGCGGTGTCCTCGGCCATCATCAAGGCGACCGAGCACCGGGCCGCGGTGTTGGTGTTCGTGAACCAGACGACGACCGCAGGCGGCAAGAACGAGCAGCTGAACAGGAACAGCCTGGTCGTCACCCTGACCAGAGGCGATGGCGACTGGGCCATGTCCAAGCTCACCGCACTGGGTTAGACTAGAACACGTTCTAGTATTGATGGACTGGCTCGAAGCGAGGGACAGCATGGCAAGAGTTGAGGTCGACTACGGCGTCTGCGAGTCGAACGCCTTGTGCGAGGCGGTGGCGCCGGACATCTTCGCCATCGATGACGACGACGACCTGCAGGTCGCCGACCCGACGGTGACCGATGAGAATCGTCCCCGGATCGAGCAGGCGGTCGCGTCCTGTCCCAAGTCGGCACTGCGGATCGCGGAGGACGCGTGAGCGGCACCTCCCTGGACGGCCAGGTCGCCGTCGTCACCGGTGCGGGCGCGGGTCTCGGACGTGCCGAAGCGCTGGCGCTCGCGAGAGCGGGCGCGCGTGTCGTCCTGAACGACCTGCCCGGCGCCGCGGACGAGACCGCTGCGGAGATCAAGAACCTGGGCGCCGAGGTCGCCGTGGCGCCCGGTGACGTCGGCGAGAGGTCCACGGCGGACCTGATCATGCAGACCGCGCTGGAGACCTTCGGCTCGTTGGACGTCGTGGTCAACAACGCCGGGGTCACCCGCGACCGGATGTTGTTCAACATGTCCGACGAGGAGTTCGACCTGGTCGTGCGGATCCACCTCCGCGGCCACTTCCTGCTCTCCCGGAACGCCGCAGCCCACTGGAGGCAGGTGGCCAAGGACACCGGCGGAACCGTCGACGCCAGCGTGATCAACACCGCCTCCGAAGCATTCCTCACCGGCTCGCCCGGACAGGCCAACTATGCAGCAGCCAAGGCGGGCATCGCCGCCCTCACGCTGTCGACCGCGCGCGGCTTGTCGCGAATCGGAGTGCGGGCCAACGCCATCTGCCCGCGCGCCCGCACCGCCATGACCGCCGAGGTCTTCGGTCCTGACGAGTCCGGAGACACGATCGACCCGTACAGCCCCGACCACGTGGCTCCCTTGGTCGCCTATCTCGCGTCGCCCGCCGCCGCCCGCATCAGTGGCCAGGTGTTCGTCGTCTACGGCGGGATGGTGGCGCTGCTGGCCGCTCCCGTGGTCGAGCAGCGGTTCGACACCGACGGCGGCCTCTGGTCGGCCCACGACCTCGACAGCACGCTCGGCGGATTCTTCGCCGACCGTGACCCTGACCTCTCGTTCGCTGCCGACTCCATCCTCACGCTCTAGGAGAACCATGTCCCGTCTCAAGGACAAGCACGTCATCATCACCGGCGGCGCCCAAGGCCAGGGCGAAGCGATCGCGCGCGCGTTTGCCGCGGAGGGCGCGAGGCTGGTCATCGCGGACGTGGCCGACGACGCCGGCAGCGCCCTGGCCGCGGACCTGGGCGACGTGGCGCACTTCGCCCACCACGACGTCAGCGATCCGTCCTCCTGGGACCGGCTGGTGGTGGAGGCCGAGGATCGGCTCGGCGCGCCGGTGAACGTCCTCGTCAACAACGCCGGCGTGCTGCGGTTCGGCGAGGTCGACACGATGCCGCTGGACGAGCTCGACCTCCTGATCAACGTCAACATGCGCGGCTGCTTCCTGGGCATGCGAGCCGTTGCGCCGTCGATGAAGCAGCACCGGCAGGGGTCGATCATCAACTGCTCCTCGGTGGAAGGGCTGGCGGGCATGGCGTCCTTGACGGCGTACACCGGCACCAAGTTCGCAATCCGCGGCATGACGAAGGCAGCGGCCGTCGAGCTGGGCGCCCACGGCGTCCGCGTCAACTCCGTTCACCCGGGGATGATCGACACGCCGATGACCCGAGCGCACGGCGGTGAGGCTGCGATGCAGTGGGGGGCCACGCGGGTCCCGCTGGAGCGGGTGGGAACTCCAGCCGACATCGCTCCGTTGTACGTTTACCTCGCCAGTGACGAGAGCGGCTACACGACCGGGGGAGAGTTCGCGGTCGACGGCGGTGTGACGGCCACCCACTCCTTCTATCCCGGGAACAGCGGCGGCGGTACCGGCCGCTGAGGTGTCGAACACCTCACTGATACGCCATGTCGGGGATACACGGACCAAGGAAGATAGAAGCCAGTTCCATCTGGTCAACCGGAGGCGGCCCCTTGCGCATCGCACTCACGTCGTACCGCAGCAAGCCACATTGCGGCGGTCAGGGCGTCTACGTCCGCCATCTCAGTCGTGAGCTGGTGGCGCTCGGCCACACGGTCGAGGTGTTCTCGGGTCAGCCGTACCCCGAGCTGGACGCGGGGGTCACGCTGACGAAGGTTCCGTCCCTGGACCTCTACCGCGAGCCCGACCCGTTCCGCACGCCGCGTCCCAAGGAGTACCGCGACCTCATCGACGTCCAGGAGGTGCTCACGATGTGGATCGCCGGGTTCCCCGAGCCGCGGACCTTCGCGAAGCGTGTGGCCCGCCTGCTGAAGAGTCGACGTGGCGACTTCGACATCGTCCACGACAACCAGACGCTCGGCTTCGGGATGCTCGACGTCATGGAGCAGGGCTTCCCGCTGATCGCCACGATCCATCACCCGATCACCTTCGACCGGCGCATCGACATCGCGAACGCACCGACCCTGCGCAAGAAGCTCAGCCTCCGGCGCTGGTACGGCTTCGTGCGGATGCAGCAGAAGGTCGCCCGCAGGCTCCCGAAGATCCTCACCGTCTCCGAGTCGAGCCGCCGCGACATCGTGACCGACTTCGGCGTCGATCCGTCGCGTCTGGAGGTCATCACCCTCGGGGTCGACGACGTCTTCGTCCCTCCCACGGCCCCGCGGGTTCCCGGCCGGATCGTGGCGATGGCCAGCGCCGACGCGCCGATGAAGGGCATCGCCACCCTGCTCGAGGCGTTCGCCAAGCTGCGCACGGAGCGAGACCTCGAGCTCGTGCTGGTCACCACGCTCACGCCGGGCGGACGAACCGAGCGACTCATCGACGACCTGGGCATCGTCGACCACGTCAGCTTCGTGAACGGCATCAGCGACGCCGGGCTGGTCGAGGTGATGGGCTCGGCCGAAGTCGCCTGCGTCCCGTCGTTGTACGAAGGCTTCTCCCTGCCGACTGCTGAGCTGATGGCCTGCGCCACCCCGTTGGTCGTCAGCCGGGCCGGCGCGATTCCGGAGGTGGTTGGCGACGACGGCGCCTGCGCGACCCTGGTGACACCCGGTGACGTCGGCGAGCTCGAGGCCGCCATCGCCGAGCTGCTGGACGATCCGGAGCGCCGGGAGGCGATGGGTCGAGCCGGCCGGGAGCGAGTGTTGGAGACGTTCAGCTGGCGCGCGGTGGCCAAGGACACCGCTGCGGCCTACGAAGAAGTGATCGCAGCTGCGGCACTGGAACCAGGAGACGACCGTGCTGACGATTGATTTCCGCCGGCTCGGGCTGCAGCCCGGTGACCGGGTGATCGACATGGGCTGTGGTGCCGGCCGACACGCCTTCGAGCTCTACCGCCGCGGTGCGGACGTCATCGCGTTCGACCAGGACGCGGACGAGCTGGCCGGGGTGCTGGAGCTGTTCGGTGCGATGAAGGAGGCCGGCGAAGTCCCCGCGGGTGCCTCCGCGGACATCAAGGAGGGCGATGCGCTGGCCCTGCCCTTCGCCGACGGTGAGTTCGACCGGGTGGTCGCCTCCGAGGTGCTCGAGCACATCCCGGCCGACATCCAGGCGATCAGCGAGCTGGTGAGGGTGTTGCGCCCGGGCGGGACGATGGCGGTCACCGTGCCCCGCTGGCTTCCCGAGATCATCTGCTGGAAGCTCTCCGACGACTACCACAACACGCCGGGCGGCCACATCCGCATCTACTCCGACAAGGAGCTGATCGGCAAGCTCGAGAACGCCGGCATGAAGTTCGAGGGCATCGACTACGCGCACGGCCTGCACTCGCCGTACTGGTGGTTGAAGTGCGCCGTCGGGGTGAAGAACGACGACCACCCGTTGGTGAAGGCTTACCACCAGGTGCTCGTCTGGGACATCATGAAGACCCGTGGCTACAGCACCGCCACCCGGTTGGCCGAGAAGGCCCTGAACCCGCTCATCGGCAAGAGCATGGTGTTGTACCTGCGGAAGCCGGTCGCTGCCTGATGCTCACCCGTGAGCAGATCGCCGAGTCCGCAGCCGGCATCGCCGGGATGCAGGAGCCGAACGGTGCGATCCCGTGGACCGTCGGTGAGCACACCGACGTGTGGAACCACGTCGAGGCCGCCATGGCCCTCGTGGTCGGTGGTGAGCTCGAGGCCGCCGGCCGCGCCTTCGACTGGGTCGCGCGGACCCAGCGTCCGGACGGCTCGTGGCCGATGAAGTTCGTCGCCGGCACGGTGGAGGATCCCAGCACCGAGTCCAACATGGCGGCCTACGTCGCGGTCGGAGTCCTGCATCACTGGCGGGTCCGGCAGGACCGCGGATTCCTCGAGCGGATGTGGCCGGTGGTCCGGCGAGCGCTGGATCGGGTCGTCGACCTGCAGCTTCCGTTCGGCGGCATCGCCTGGTCCCAGGAGTGGGTGGACGGTGCTCCCGCGACCGTCAACGCCGAGGCGTTGCTGGCCGGCAGCTCGAGCATCTACCAGTCGCTGCGCGCCGGCGTTGCCCTCGCCGACCTGATGGACGAGCCGCAGCCGGAGTGGGAGCTGGCCGGCGGACGGCTCGGGCACGCCGTGCGCGAGCACCGGGACATGTTCCTCGACAAGTCCACGTTCTCGATGGACTGGTACTACCCGGTGCTGGGCGGTGCCGTCCGCGGCCCCGCGGCGACGGCCAGGCTGGCCTCGCGCTGGGACACCTTCGTGGTCGAGGGCCTCGGGATCCGCTGCGTCGACACGAACCCGTGGGTGACCGGTGCCGAGACCTGCGAGCTGGTGATGGCGCTCGGCGCGATCGGCGACGACCGTGCCGAGCAGCTGTTCGCCGACATGCAGCACCTGCGCAGCGACGACGGGAAGTACTGGACCGGCCTGGTCTACCCCGAGAACGTCAACTGGCCGGTGGAGCACACCACCTACACCGCAGCGGCGGTGATCCTCGCCTGGGACGTCCTCACCGGCACGACCCCGGGCGCCGGTGTCATGACCAGCGCGTCGATCGGCATGGAGCCGGACGAGATCGCCCTGGAGTGCGACTGTGCCTCACCCGAGCGGTTCGCCGGTGTCGCCCCTGGTGGGCGCTAGCACATCGACGTCACCGGCCAACCGCACGCGCAGGAGGCTACGACCCCGACTCGTACTTGAACGACACCCGCAGCTTCGTGCGGAAGGTGAAGGCGCCGCTGTCGTCGATGTTGATGTCCTGCTCGACGACCTCGGCGACGCGAAGCTCGCGGACGGTCTCTCGAGCGGTGGACAGGGCGCTGGTGGCGGCGTCCTCCCACGACTCGGTGCTGGTTCCGATCAGTTCGGTGACCCGGTAAACGCTCACAGCTCTCTCCTCAAGGTTGGCTGCTCGCAGGTGTCGTCACTGCTACTGCCGATGACGGTGCGAGCGGCACCGTCATCGTGTCACCGCCGCGGGTCGCGACCCGTCTGCGCTAGCGCTTGTCGCGGACGATGCCGTCGTCGATCAGCTGCTGGAAGTGCTCGACCACGGTGGTCTCGGTCGGCCGGAAGTCGACGCCGAGGTCCTCCCGGGCTCGCCGGTTGTCGAACCGCAGGGGGTGTCCCATGTTCCCGGCGACGTACTTCCGGGTCAGGCCCGCCGTCGGAGCGCCCAGCCAGACCGCGGCCTTGGGGAGCGTGCGGGTGGGGAACGCGTAGCGCCGCCCGAACTCGGCGGCCAGGGCCCGGCCCATCTCGAGCATCGTCATGGACCGGCTGACACAGATGTAGCGTCCGTGGGCGTCCGGAGTGTAGCCGGCCTTGATGTGCGCCTGCGCCACGTCGCGCGCGTCCACGACGCCGAGCTCCAGCGGTGGCGCCCCCATCCGCATCGTCCCGTCCACGAGCTGCTTCATGGTGGTCATGGTCGCCGAGCTGCTGGCGGTGGTCAGCGATGGCCCGAGCACGAATCCGGGGTTGATGACCACCAGGTCCCAGCGGTCCTGGGCACCGGCGACCTCCCAGGCTGCGCGCTCGGCCTCGACCTTGGAAAAGCTGTATGGCTGATGGCTGAGGCTGCTCGTGGTGTTCCAGTCGGCGTCGGTGAAGACGTCGCCGTCGGCATTCCGGATGTCGACGGCGTCGCCGTAGATGCTGACCACGCTCGACGTGAGCACCACCCGCTGGACGGTGCTCACCCGGTTGGCGCTCTCCAGGACGTTGCGGGTGCCCTGGACGGCCGGGTCGACCAGGTCCTTCTGAGGGTCCTTGATGCCCGAGAGGACGAAGGGTGATGCGGTGTGGAAGACCAGCTCACATCCGGCCATCGCCTCGTCGAAAGCGCTTTCGTCGAGGAGGTCTGCTGCGAACAGGGTCAGCTTGCCGTCCGACTCGTCTGCCGCCTGCTTGAGATGGCCGACCTTCGTGTCGTTGGAGGGGTCGCGGACGGTGGCATGGACGTCGTGTCCGTCCTGGAGGAGGTACGTGACCAGCCAGGAGGCGATGTAGCCATTGCCTCCCGTGACCAGGACAGGTGCGGATGGATCAATGCGCATGGGGACTCCAGGGGATCGGTCTGCCCCAAGTTACTCCCCGGAAACCGGCGGGCGGCGGGGGAGTGCACGACCCGTCATCCGACCGGTTCGCCGGCATGACCCCGCGTCCGCACAAGGGCCCGCATCGATCCCACGGTCTCGTGCGGCTCGAAGCTCCCGGAGTCGACAGCCCGCTGCCAGACATGGAACGGGGCCTGGCCGCCGTCCTCCGGGCGCTCGAAGACGTCGTGGACGACCAGGACGCCGCCGTCCATCACCCAGTGGGCAAAACCTGAGTAGTCGTTCTGGGCGTGCACCTCGGCGTGACCTCCGTCGATGAACAGCAGGCTGACGGGGGTCTGCCACCACGTGGCCACACTGGTCGAGCGGCCGATGACGGCCGTCACCTGGTCCTCGAGTCCGGCGCGGGCGACGGTCTGCCGAAAGACCGGGAGGGTGTCCATGAGGCCGAGCTCGTCATCGACGAGCGACGCGTCGTGGTGCTCCCAACCGGCCTGGTTCTCCTCGGAGCCGCGGTGGTGGTCGATCGTCAGCACCGTGCCCCCGACCTCGCGCGCAGCCGCGCCGAGGTAGATCGCGGACTTGCCGCAGTATGTCCCGATCTCCAGAGCGGGCCCGTGGGGGACTCGCTCACGGGCGAGTCGGTGCAGGAAGGCGCCTTCGTCCTCCGGCATGAAGCCCTTGGCCGCGAGGGCGTGGGTGAGCAGGTCTGCCGGCATCTCCGAGTTCATGGGGAACACTCTGCCCGTGGCCGACGCGGCGTGGGCTGTGCCATCACGCGTGCTGCGTCGGCCCCTTCACCCGAGGGTCGGCGCCGAGGTCGTCGCGATCCGTCGCTGGATTGGAGATCGTGGCGCCGCCGTCGGTCTCGAGGATGGTGCCGGTGACGTAGGAGGCCGCGTCCGAGGCCAGGAACAGGGCGCTGTCGGCGACGTCATCGACGGTGCCCCAGCGCCGCAGTGGCATCGCGCGAGTGATCCGGTCCTTCATCTCCTGCGTCGGCGAAGCGACGTTGTCCATGCCCCACGAACCCTCGATGGGTCCCGGCGAGATGCCATTGACGCGCACGCCACCCGGACCCCATTCCAGGGCCAGGCACTTGATGAGCATGTTGACCCCGGCCTTGGCGGCGCACACGTGGGCCTGGAAGTGCAGCGGCCGGACCGCCTCCGGCGCGGTGATGGCGATCAGTGCGGCGCCCGGCGCCCTGAGCAGGGCATGGCAGGCACGGAACACGTTGAAGGTGCCGACCAGATCGATGTCGACCACGGCCTTGAACCCGTTGGCCGACATGCCCAGGGCTGGTGCGTAGAAGTTGCCGGCCTGACCCGCGACGACGACGTCGAGCGGGCCGAGCTCCTCCGCTGCGGACTGCATCGCGGTCTCCACCGCGTCGTAGTCGCGCACGTCTGCGCTGTACCCGCGCGCCTCGCCGAGCGCCTGGAGCTCCGCGACGGCGGCGTCGACCCGCTCCTGGTTGCGGCTGAGCACGGCGACCTTGGCACCGTGCTCGGCGTAGCGGCGGGCGATCGCCAAGTTCATCCCGCGAGTGCCGCCAGCGACGAAGGCCACTTTTCCTTCGAGAATCCCGGTACCGAACGTGTTTGCCATGCGAAGAATAGAACACGTTTCAGTTCTGGTTGTCCACTGGGATCCGCGCTCCGGGGGCGAACCATGGCACCTGCTCCTCGGCAATCGGCAATGAGCCGGCAGCGACTGGCCTAGCATCACCGGCATGTCCTACTTCGTCACCGGCGCGACCGGTTTCATCGGTCGCCGCCTGATCGCCGAGCTCGTCGACCACCGCCGCGGCACCATCTGGGTGCTCGTTCGCCCCGGCTCCGAAGAAAAGCTCGACCGCTTCCGGTACCGCTGGAACAACTCCACACGCATCGTCGGCGTCCCCGGAGAGCTCACCGAGGAGGGTCTCGGCGTCGATCCGGCCTGGGTCGCCGAGCACGCCGGCGACGTGAAGCACTTCTTCCACCTCGCCGCGTCCTACGACATGACCGCCAGCAAGGCGGCGAACGACCGCCTCAACACCGGCGGCACCAAGAACGCCCTGCAGCTGGCCGAGGCGTTGCAGGCCGGCTGCTTCCACCAGGTCTCCTCGATCGCGGCGGCCGGCGACTACCGCGGCCGATTCACCGAGGACATGTTCGACGAGGGCCAAGGGTTCCAGTCCGACTACCACCGGACGAAGTTCGAGTCCGAGCAGATGGTGCGCGACGAAGCCGGCGTGCCGTGGCGCGTCTACCGTCCGGCGATCGTGGTCGGCGACTCCGAGACCGGCGAGATCGACAAGATCGACGGCCCGTACTACTTCTTCACGCTGATCAAGCGGATGCGCGACTACATGCCCCAGTGGTTGCCGATGTTCGGAGCCGGCATGGGCAGCACGAACATCGTGCCGGTCGACTACGTGGCGCGGTCGATGGACCACCTTGCCCACGAACCCGGTCTGGACGGTCGGGCCTTCCACCTGGTCAATCCCCGCCCACAGAAGAACCTCGACATCATCAACGCCTTCGCCAAGGCGGCGAAGTCGCCGTCGTTCCAGATCGCCCTCGACAACCGCGTCTCCGACATGCTGCCGACGCGATGGCTGCAGGCTGCCCTGGGCCGCGGAACCTCGGGTGGGCCGGGGGAGATGCTCGCGAACCAGACGCTGGGGCGGCTCGGCATCCCGGCCGAGGTGCTCGCGCACGTCTCACTGCCCAGCACCTTCGACTCGACGGCGACGCGGGAGGCGCTGGACGGGTCGGACATCGAGATCCCGAAGCTGCGCACCTACGCGGCGACGCTGTGGGACTACTGGGAGCAGAACCTCGACCCGGACATCCGGGCGGACAAGGCGTCGGCCAAGGCGATCAGGGGCAAGACGGTCCTGATCACCGGTGCCACGTCGGGCATCGGCAGGGCGGCGGCGCTGCGGGTTGCGGCGCTCGGCGGAACGGCGATCCTCGTCGCCCGCGGGGCGGAGAAGCTCGAGCAGACCAAGGGCGACATCATCGCCCAGGGCGGGAAGGCAGCCGCCTACCCGTGCGACCTGTCCGACCTGGAGGACATCGACCGGCTGGTCAGGCGGATCAACCGCGACTTCGAGGGCGTCGACGTGGTCGTCAACAACGCCGGGCGGTCGATCCGGCGGTCCCTGCGGTTGTCGTACGACCGTTTCCACGACTTCGAGCGCACCATGCAGCTGAACTACTTCGGCGCGATCCGTCTGGTCATGGGCCTGACGCCGTCCATGGCCAAGCGCAAGACCGGACACATCGTCAACATCTCCTCGATCGGCGTCCAGACCAATCCGCCCCGGTTCGCCGCGTACGTCGCCTCGAAGGCCGCTCTCGACGCCTGGAGCCGGGTGGTGGCGTCGGAGCTGATCGGGCAGGGCATCACGTTCACCTCGATCCACATGCCGCTCGTCCGCACCCCGATGATCGCGCCGACGAAGATCTACGACGCGTTCCCCAGCATCAGCCCGGCCCAGGCCGCTGACCTGGTGCTGAAGGCGATCCGCCACCAGCCGCACGAGATCAACACCCTGATGGGGACGGCCGGTGAGGTGTCGCACGCCGTCGCGCCCCACGCGGTGTTCCGGGTGCTCAACCAGGCGTACAAGATCTTCCCGGACTCGGCCGCCGCCCGCGGCGACGGCGCCGGGGAGAAGGTCAGCCGGCAGCAGAAGGCTCTGGCCTCGGTGCTCAAGGGCGTGCACTGGTAGACGTCGCTTGGGGAGGTGTCGAGGTTTACCAGGTTCAGTGGGCAAACTGGCACTCCTCAAGGCAGATCTGCCTTGAGGAGTGCCAGTTTGCCGTGTGAAGACGTGGCGTCCGCGTAGTTTGCCTACTGAACCTGGTAAACCTCCACCCCGCGCACGCGCTGCCGCGGCAGGCAAGCGACCAGCCGTAGGCTGGCGTCATGAGTGTTCGCCGCGTCCAGGGCAGCGAGGTCGAGTACGGCATCGCCGTGCGGGGGCAGCCGCACGCCAACCCGATGGTGGCCTCGACCCACGTCGTGAACTCCTACGCCGCGGCGCACGGGCTCACCCGCCGCGCCCGCTGGGACTTCGAGGAGGAGAACCCCCTGCGCGACGCGCGCGGATTCGACCTCAGCCGCGACGACGCCGACCTGACCCAGCTCACCGACGAGGACCTCGGTCTCGCGAACATCATCCTCACCAACGGCGCGCGACTGTACGTCGACCATGCCCACCCGGAGTACTCCAGCCCGGAAGTCACCTCGCCGCGCGACGTCGTGGTGTGGGAGAAGGCCGGCGAGGAGGTCATGCGACTGGGCGCGGAGCTGGCCGGCCGGATGCCCGGGGCGGCGCCGGTCGTGCTGTACAAGAACAACGTCGACAACAAGGGCGCGTCGTACGGGTCGCACGAGAACTACCTGATGCGACGGGACGTGCCGTTCGAGGCGGTCGTCGAGCACCTCACGCCGTTCTTCGTGTCGCGCCAGGTCATCACCGGCGCCGGGCGGGTCGGCCGCAAGCAGGACGGCAGCGTCCACGCGTTCCAGATCGGGCAACGAGCCGACTACATCGAGGTCGGTGTCGGCCTGGAGACGACCCTCAAGCGGCCGATCATCAACACCCGCGACGAACCGCACGCCGACCCCAAGAAGTACCGTCGCCTGCACGTCATCGTCGGCGATGCGAACTGCTCCGAGGTCGCCATCTACCTCAAGCACGGCACCACCTCGCTCGTGCTGGCGATGATCGAGGCCGGCTTCCTCCCGGCCGGGCTCGCTCTCGCATCCCCGGTGACCGCCGTGCACGAGGTCTCGCACGACCCATCGCTCAAGCAGGTGGTCGAGCTCGCCGACGGTCGCACGATGACGGCGCTCGAGCTGCAGGGGGAGTACCTCACGCTCGCGCGGTCGTTCGTGGAGCGCGAAGGTTCTGACGAACAGACCGACGACGTCCTCACCCGCTGGGAGAGCATCCTCGAGCGACTGGCGCGCGACCCGCAGGAGTGTGCCCGCGAGCTCGACTGGGTGGCCAAGCTCGCCCTGCTGGAGTCGTACCGAGACCGGGACGGGCTCGACTGGGACCACGCGAAGCTGCACCTGGTCGACGTCCAGTACCACGACGTCAGGCTCGAGAAGGGCCTGTTCCACCAGCTCGTGCGATCCGGCCGCATGGACCGGCTCGTCAGCGACGAGGAGATCAAGGACGCGGTCTCCACGCCACCGAGCGACACCCGCGCCTACTTCCGCGGCATGTGCTTGGCGCGATTCGCACCCGACATCGCCGCCGCCTCGTGGGACTCGGTCATCTTCGACCTCCCGGGCCACGACTCGCTGCAGCGGATCCCCACCATGGAGCCGCTGCGTGGCACCAAGGAGCACGTGGGGGAGCTGTTCGACCGCAGCGAGTCCGCTTCGGACCTCTTCCGCGCCATCACCCGGTCCTGACCAGCGGTTTGCGCTGGGCGTGAACACTCCGGCGCCTGTTCAGGCGTCGGGATAGGGTTCATGCATGGCCGAACAGCAGCACAAGAGCACGAGGAAATCGACGGGCGCCGACGACCAGGTCGAGGAGACCGAGGTCGACGCCGAGCGCAAGGTGAAGCTCGACGACGACGTCGACTCGATCCTCGACGACATCGACGACGTGCTCGAGGAGAACGCCGAGGAGTTCGTGCGCAGCTTCGTGCAGAAGGGCGGGCAGTGATGCTGCCGGAGCCCTTCACCGCCACGGGTTCCTCATCGTTCGCCGAGTTCCTCTCCCAGCAGGCCCCGCAGCTCGTGCCCGGCGCCTCGGCGCGCGGACTCGGTGACCTCTCCGAGATGGCGCCCCACGGCACCACCATCGTCGCCGCCACCTTCGACGGCGGAGTGGTCATGGCCGGCGACCGACGCGCCACGATGGGTAACGTCATCGCGCAGCGCGACATCGAGAAGGTCTTCCCGGCCGACGAGTACTCCTGCATCGGCATCGCGGGCAGCGCCGGCATCGCCATCGAGCTGGTCCGGCTGTTCCAGGTCGAGCTGGAGCACTACGAAAAGCTCGAGGGAACGGTGCTCTCCGCCGACGGCAAGGCGAACCGGCTCTCATCGCTCATCCGCGGCAACCTGGGCCTGGCCATGCAGGGTCTCGCTGTCGTCCCGCTGTTCGCCGGCTACGACACCACCACCGGCGGCGGCCGCATCTTCTCCTACGACGTCACCGGCGGTCGCTACGAGGAGCACGCGTTCCACTCGGTCGGATCCGGCTCGGTGTTCGCCCGCGGTGCCCTGAAGAAGCTGTACCGCGACGACCTCAACGAGACCGAAGCCGTCACCGCCACGCTGCAGGCCCTCTACGACGCCGCCGACGACGACTCCGCCACCGGCGGACCGGACCTCACCCGACGCATCTTCCCGGTGGTCGCGATCGTCACGGCAGACGGATACCGGCGCGTCTCCGAGGCCGAGATCGGTGCCATCGCCGACGATGTCATCGGCGCTCGCCACGTCCGCCCCGACGGCCCTGCGGCCCCCCTGATCTGACGGGACTGAATTCATGACTGCACCGTTCTACGTCTCGCCCGAACAGCTCATGAAGGACCGGGCTGATTTCGCCCGCAAGGGCATCTCCCGGGGTCGCAGCGTCATCGTCGTGCAGTATGTCGACGGCGTCCTGTTCGTCGCGGAGAACCCGTCCAGGGCGCTGCACAAGATCAGCGAGATCTACGACCGCATCGGCTTTGCAGCCGTCGGGCGATACAACGAGTTCGAGAACCTGCGCATCGCCGGCGTCCGCCTCGCCGACCTGCGCGGCTACTCCTACGACCGCCGCGACGTCACCGGGCGTGGCCTGGCCAACGCCTACGCGCAGACCCTCGGCACCATCTTCTCCTCGGGCGGCGAGAAGCCCTACGAGGTCGAGCTGTTCGTGGCGGAGGTCGGCGACGACGCCACCGGCGACCAGATCTACCGCCTCACCTACGACGGCTCCGTCGCCGACATCCAGGGCTACGCGGTGATGGGCGGTCAGGCCGAGCAGGTCCAGACACACCTGGGGGAGCACTACACCGAGGGACTGGACCTGCACGCCGCGATTCGGCTGGCGGTGGAGGCGCTCGGCCAGGACACCGACCCCGCGCGCACGGTCTCGGCCGGCGACATCGAGCTCGCCGTGCTCGACCGCACCCGGCCGCAGCTGCGCAAGTTCAAGCGCCTCACCGACGAGACGATCGCCCAGGCCTTGGCCTGATCCGCAGTCGTCAGCGCTTCTTCTTCGGGGGGAGCGTGGCGACGTGGGCACGAGCGCGGTCGACCCAGGCGGCAGCCTGCTCGTCGGGAAGGCCCGGCGGCACCGCCGTGTAGCCACCCATCGGTCGTTCCTCCGGACCGAACGGCCCGGACCCGGGCAGTGCCGACAGCTCCGCGGCATCCGCCTCGTTCAGCTTCACGCCGACGGCGGAGCCGAACAGTCCGGCGAACATGTTGCCGTTCACGAAACCGGCCAGCTGCCCGAACATCGGCTTCACCTCGACGCCGGCACCCTCGGGCACGAGGGAGCGGAATCGGTCCTTGTCCGCATCGGTCGGCTTCGGCATCTTCATCGCTGGCTCCTCGGATCCTTCTTCCTGCATGATGCCCCACCCGCGCGGCGGATGCGGGCCACCCGACCTCCCCGCGACTACGCTGGGCGCATGGACCGGCGGATCTTCGGTATCGAGAACGAGTACGGCGTCACGTGCTCCTTCAAGGGCCAACGCCGCCTCTCGCCCGATGAGGTGGCGCGCTACCTGTTTCGGCGGGTGGTCTCGTGGGGGCGCAGCAGCAACGTGTTCCTGCGCAACGGCGCCCGCCTCTACCTCGATGTCGGCAGCCACCCGGAGTACGCCACCCCGGAGTGCGACGACCTCGTCGACCTCGTCACCCACGACCGGGCCGGGGAGCGGATCCTCGAAGGCCTGATGATCGATGCCCAGCAGCGGCTCGCCGACGACGGCGTCGACGGCGACATCTACCTGTTCAAGAACAACACCGACTCCGCCGGCAACTCCTACGGCTGCCACGAGAACTACCTGGTCGGCCGCGCCGGTGAGTTCAGCCGGCTCGCCGACATCCTCATCCCGTTCCTGGTGTCCCGGCAGATCATCTGCGGCGCCGGCAAGGTGCAGCAGACACCGCGGGGCACGATCTACTCCGTCAGCCAGCGCGCCGAGCACATCTGGGAGGGCGTCTCCAGCGCCACCACCCGCTCGCGGCCCATCATCAACACCCGCGACGAGCCGCACGCCGACGCCGAGCGCTTCCGCCGACTGCACGTCATCGTGGGCGACTCCAACATGAGCGAGACCACCACGCTGCTCAAGGTGGCCACCACCGATCTCGTGCTGCGGATGATCGAGGGCGGGGTGTCGATGCGCGACCTCACCCTCGACAACCCGATCCGGGCCATCCGCGAGATCGCCCACGACATGACCGGGCGACGCAAGGTCCAGCTGGCGAACGGTCGCGAGCTGTCGGCCCTGGAGATCCAGGCCGAGTACTTCGGCAAGGCCGCGGAGTTCGTCGACAAGCACGGTCTGCACACCCCGACCATCGATCGGGCCATGGACCTGTGGGAGCGCACACTCAAGGCGGTCGAGTCCGAGGATCTCTCGCTCATCGAGCGCGAGATCGACTGGGTCATCAAGTTCCGGCTGCTCGACCGTTACCGCACGGCCCACGGGCTCAGCTGGGCCGATCCCCGGATCGCCCAGCTCGACCTCGCCTACCACGACATCCGACGCGACCGCGGCGTCTTCTACCTCCTGGAGAACCGTGGTGCGGTCGCCCGCGTCACCAACGACCTCGACGTCTTCACGGCGAAGTCCGTCCCGCCGCAGACCACCCGGGCCCGGCTGCGCGGCGACTTCATCAAGCGCGCCCAGGAACGCCGCCGCGACTTCACCGTCGACTGGGTCCACCTGAAGCTGAACGACCAGGCTCAGCGCACTGTGCTGTGCAAGGACCCGTTCCGGTCCCACGACGAACGCGTGCAGCGCCTGATCGACGGCATGTGACCCGCTTTTACCGTCCCGGCTACTGTGGGCGACGGCCTGTTCCTCTGACGAAAGTCCTCAGCGTGCGTCGAATTCTCGCGGTCTCCGTGACTGCCTGCCTGCTGCTCGCCGGATGCGGATCCGATGCATCGTCGGCGGCACTGGACGACATCAAGGTGGCCGGTGGCGACAGTCCGAAGCTCACTGTCGCCAAGGACTTCACGACGAGCTCCACCGAGACCCGCGTGGTCACCAAGGGCGACGGTGACACCGTGGCCGAGGGCGACAGCGTGAAGGTCAACTACGTCGCCGTCAACGGCCGCACCGGCAAGCAGTTCGACAACTCCTTCACCAGCAAGAGCCCGCTGACGATGACGCTCTCCGACGAGTCGGTGCTGCCGGGGTTCCTCAAGGGCCTCACCGGTCAGAAGATCGGCAGCCGCGTGCTCGTGGCCATCCCCCCGAAGGACGGGTTCGGCCAGGCGCAGGACCAGCTCGGCATCAAGGCTGAGGACACCATGGTCTTCCTGTTCGACATCGTCGGAAAGGTGCCGGAGGAGGCTGCCGGCAAGGCGAAGAAGCTTCCCGCCGACATCCCCTCGATCGTCCAGGAGGACGGGCACCCGGCCAGCTTCAAGCCCACCAAGACGACGCCTGGCAAGGTCGACAAGGCTGCCGTCCACGTCGCGATCCAGGGCGATGGCGTCAAGGTCGAGAAGGGCCAAAGCATCACCGCGCAGTACGTCGGTCAGGTCTACCCGAAGGGCGAGATCTTCGACAGCTCGTGGTCCAAGGGCACCCCGGCCACCTTCTCCCTCGATGAGGTCATTCCCTGCTGGAAGAACCTCATCCCGGGTCAGAAGGTCGGCAGTCGCATCGTGCTGGTCTGCCCCGCCGACACCGCCTACGGCGACTCGCCCCAGGAGGGCGGCCCGATCAAGCCCGGCGACACGCTGCTGTTTGCCATCGACTTGCTCGACGCATCCTGACATCCTCCTGCCATGGCCGAGCGCAAGACCGAGAGGTTGATGAACCTCATCTTCGCGCTCCTGGTGAGCCGGCAGTACCTCACCAAGGAACAGATCCGGCAGGCGATCGCCGATTACCGTGACTCCACCCAGCAGGCGTTCGAGCGCAAGTTCGAGCGCGACAAGGAGGAGCTCCGCGAGCTCGGCATCGCCGTCGAGATGGGCAGCAACGACAAGTACTTCGAGGACGAGGTCGGCTACCGTATCCGTCGCGACGAAGCCGAGCTCCCCGATCTCGCCCTCACCCGTGAGGAGGCCGCGGTGCTCGGCCTGGCCGCCCAGGTGTGGGAGCACGCAGGTCTCGCCGGGGAGTCCACCACGGCCCTGGTCAAGCTGAAGGCCGCCGGCATCGAGGTCGATCCGGACATCCTCCGCATGGCCGAGCCCAGGCTGTCGGCCGACGAGCCCTCGTTCGACGTGATGTGGGAAGCCGCGACGCGTCGCATCCCCGTGGCGTTCACGTATCAGCGGCCCGGGTACCCGGCCGCGCGCCGCCAGGTGCAGCCGTGGGGCATCATCTCCTGGCACGACCGCTGGTACCTCGGTGGATTCGACCTCGAGCGAGACGCACCGAGGATCTTCCGGCTGTCCCGGATGCAGGACGACGTGGAGTTCACCGGCGCACCCGGCTCGTACGAGGTGCCCGAAGGCACCGACATGACGGAGGTCGCCGCCGCCCTGTTCCCACCCAAGCCCGACAGCCTCGCGGTGCTGCGGGTGCGAGCCGGTCGTGGTCAGTCGCTGCGGCGCCTGGCGCGTGCGTCGACAGCGATCGACGACGAGAACGACGAGATCGAGGTTCCGTACGGGTCCGCCCGCGACCTGGCCGGAGAGATCGCCTCCTACGGCTCGGACGTGGTGGTCGTGTCCCCGGCCGAGGTCCGCGACGAGGTCGTCCGCCGCCTGCGCGTGGCGTTGGGCGAGACCGCATGAGCCGCTCCCAGCAGCAGGTCGTGCGCATGCTCGCGCTGGTTCCGTACCTGCGGGGCCACGACGGCATCCCGGTCAACGAGGTCGCCGAGGAGTTCGGCGTGCCGGCCAGGCAGATTCGCGACGACCTCCGCCTGCTCATGTACACCGGGGTGGGGGAGTACGCCGGCGAGCTCATCGACTTCGACCTCGGTGCGCTCGAGGAGGACGGCGTCGTCTACATCCGTGACGCCGACTTCATGCCGCGCCCGCTCCGACTCACCAGCAGCGAAGGGGTGGCGCTGATCGTCGCGCTCCGCACCCTGCGCGCGTCCGGGAGCGGTGCCCAGCTGCCGATCATCGACAGCGCCCTGGCCAAGCTGGAAAGTGCCGTGGGTGAGGGGGTCTCGGCCCCGATCGACGTCCACGTCGAGGCGGCCGATCCCGTCATCCACAGCACGCTCGTGCACGCCATGGCCGAGGGCAAGCGAGTCGAGATCGTCTACGGCACCGCGTCCCGCGACGACCGCACCACCCGCCAGGTCGACCCCCGCCGTCTGTTCACCGAGAACGGACACCTCTACCTCGAGGGCTGGTGCCTGCGGGCCGAGGACCTCCGGTTCTTCCGCCTCGATCGCGTCGAGTCCGCAGAGCTCACCGGCGACGACGCCGCCGAGCACGACGCGGAGCCGCGCGATCTCGCCGCGTCGTTCTTCACCGTCGGCGGCGACACGCCCTACGCGGTGCTCGACCTCGACCCTCCCGCGCACTGGCTCACCGAGTACTACCAGGTGGCCGAGGTTGAGGAGCGCGGTGACGTCCTGCGCGTCAAGCTCTTCGGCGCCGACTGGTCGTGGTTGCGTCGGCTGGTGCTGCGCAACGCCGGAACCGTCCGGGTCGTGGAGCCCGCGTCACTGGCCGCGGAGGTCGTCGACCACGCCCGCGTCGCGCTGAGCGCGTACGATGGAACCTGACACCTCTTCAAGGAGTAGCCATGTTGCAGCAGATCGGCGCCACCGAGATCCTCATCGTGCTGGGCATCGTCGTGCTGCTGTTCGGTGGACGCAAGCTTCCTGAGCTCGCCCGCGGGTCGGGCAAGGCGCTGCGCATCTTCAAGTCCGAGGTCAAGGGCCTGCAGGACGACGATGACGACACCAAGCCTGAGGCTCTGGAGCCCACCGAGGCTGAGAAGAAGCCCGAACAGGGCTGACGCTTGGCGCTGCGCCGCGGCAAGCCCGCCCCCGAGGGCGGCACGATGCCGCTTGTCGAACACCTCCGCGAGCTCCGCCGTCGGCTCGTCTATGCCGCCATCTCCGTCGTCGTCGGCACGATCGTGGGCTGGGTCATCTATCCCGACGTGTTCGACTTCATCAAGCAGCCGTACATCGACGGCATCAAGCCGCTGCTGGAACGCAAGGGCTTCGACGCCACCCTCGTGCTCAACGGCGGCGTCGGCAGCGCATTCACCTTCCGGCTGAAGCTGTCGCTGGTCATCGGCCTGGTCATCTCCTCGCCGGTCTGGATCGGTCAGATCTGGGCCTTCGTGCTCCCGGCGCTGCACCGTCAGGAGAAGCGCTGGGCGTACCTCCTCACCGCGGCCGGCGCTCCGTTGTTCGCCGGCGGCGTGGTCATCGGCTACCTGGTGCTCCCGAAGGGCATCGAAGTCCTCGTCAGCTTCGCGCCGGAGTCGATCCAGGTGCTGCTCAGCCTCGGTGACTACCTCAACTTCGTGATTCGCACCGTCCTGGTGTTCGGCATCGCGGCGCAGATCCCCCTGGTGGTGATCCTGCTCAATCGCATGGGTGTGGTCAGCGGCCGTCAGCTGGCCGCGTCGCGGCCCTGGACGATCATCGGCATCTTCATCTTCGCGGCGATCGCCACGCCGAGCACCGACCCGTTGACCATGCTGTTCCTCGCCGTGCCCATGACGGCGCTCTACGTCGTCTCGGAGATCATCGCCCGGCTGACCGATCGCCGACGCACCAAGGCCGAGCCGCCCGAGCTCGCCGACGACGAGATCTCTCCGCTCGACTGACCGTTACGCTGAACGCATGCGCGTCGCACTCGTGGTGAACCCCGTTTCGGGCAAGCGGCAGGGTGACCAGATCGCGAACGAGGCCGAACGACTGCTGGTGTCGCAAGGTCACGAGACCGACCGCATCCAGGGTGACGACGCGCAGCACGCACGAGAACAGCTCTCGAAGGCCGTCGAGACCGGCGTCGACACGGTGGTGGTGGTCGGCGGCGACGGCGCCCTGCACGACGTCCTCCCGGTCCTCGCCGACCGGGACCTCACGCTCGGCCTCCTGCCGGCCGGCACCGGCAACGACACCGCTCGTTCACTCGGCATCCCGGTCAAGGACCGCGCCGCAGCGACCCGGATCCTGCTCGGCGGCCACACCCGAGACATCGATCTGGCCCGCGTCGGCGAGGAGTACGTCGTCACGGTGGTCGCCTCCGGCTTCGACTCCAAGGTGAACGAGCGAGCCAACGACATGAGCTGGCCCCGCGGAAACATGCGCTACAACATCGCGATCCTGGCCGAGCTGCGCGAGTTCGAGCCCCTCGCCTTCACCCTCACCCTCGACGGCAAGGTGATCGAGCGCGAGGCGATGTTGGTCGCGGTCGGCAACGGGCCGTCGTTCGGCGGTGGGCTGCGCATTTGTGAGGGTGCCTCCATGGACGACGGGTTGCTCGACGTCGTCGTCATCAACCCGGTCAGCAAGCCGAAGCTGCTGCGCGTCTTCCCCAAGCTCTACCGGGGGACCCACGTGACCATGCCGGAGTTCGAGCGGCACCGCGTGCGCGAGGTGACGCTGTCCTCCCCGGGCATCGTCGCGTACGGCGACGGCGAGCGGTTGGGCCCGCTGCCGCTGACAGCGACGGTCAGCCCGTCGGCGCTCCGCGTGCTCGCACCGGGCGCGTAGCTCGTCGCCGGGGACGTGGAGCCCCTGCCGGTAGTCTCGGCAACATGTCTTCCCCGGCCGAGCGGTATGCGCGCTCCCGCGTGGATCGGACCTATCCGCACCTCGCCGAGTTCCGAGGGCTGTACCCGTTCGCGCTCGACGAGTTCCAGGTCGAGGCCTGCCAAGCCGTCGAGGGCGGACAGGGTGTGCTCGTGGCCGCCCCCACCGGTTCCGGCAAGACGCTGGTCGGCGAGTTCGCGGTCCACGTGGCCCTGGCCACCGGGCGCAAGTGCTTCTACACGACCCCCATCAAGGCCTTGTCGAACCAGAAGTTCGCCGATCTGGTCGACCGCTACGGCTCGGAGAGCGTCGGCCTCCTGACGGGAGACAACACCATCAACGGCGAGGCGCCGGTGGTGGTCATGACCACCGAGGTGCTGCGCAACATGCTGTACGCCGGATCGCGGACGTTGACCGGGCTGGGCTTCGTCGTCATGGACGAGGTGCACTACCTCGCCGACCGGTTCCGCGGCGCGGTCTGGGAAGAGGTCATCATCGGCCTGCCCGAGTCGGTCTCCGTCATCTCGCTGTCGGCCACCGTGTCCAACGCCGAGGAGTTCGGCGCATGGCTCACCGAGGTCCGCGGCGGCACCACGACGATCGTCGAGGAGCGGCGACCCGTTCCGCTGCACCAGCACGTCCTGGTCGGCCGGCGGTTGTTCCCGTTGTTCGAGGACGCCACCCACACCGACTCCGGCGAGGCCGGCCGCGTCAACCACCAGCTCGAGCGGATGGCACGCGAGGACGTGCAGCTCTCCCGGGTGAGCAAGGGCCGTCCGCCCCGCGGCGGACGGCGCCCACGGAGCCGGCACCGGACGCCCAGCCGCCCCGAGCTGGTGGAGAAGCTCGACGCGGAGGCGCTGCTCCCGGCGATCGTCTTCGTGTTCAGCCGGGCCGGGTGCGACGCAGCGGTCCAACAGGTCATGGATGCGCGGATCACGCTCACCTCGGCCGAGGAACGGGCCGAGATCGGCGCCGCCGTCGACGCCGCGTGTGCCCACCTGCCCGACGACGACCTGCAGGTCCTGGGCTTCTACGAGTTCCGCGAAGCCATGACGCGCGGGATCGCCGCTCATCACGCCGGCATGCTGCCGACGTTCAAGGAGTCGGTCGAGCAGCTGTTCAGCGCCAACCTGGTCAAGGTCATCTTCGCCACCGAGACCCTCGCGCTCGGCATCAACATGCCGGCGCGGACCGTGGTCCTCGAGCGGCTCTCCAAGTGGAACGGCGAGGCCCACGTCGACGTCACCCCGGGGGAGTACACCCAGCTCACCGGCCGCGCAGGTCGCCGCGGCATCGACGTCGAGGGGCACGGTGTCGTGCTCTGGCAGCCGGGACTCGACCCGCGCCAGGTGGGCGGTCTGGCCTCGACCCGCACCTATCCGTTGAACTCCTCGTTCCAGCCCTCGTACAACATGGCCGTCAACCTGGTGGGGCAGGTGGGCCGCGAGCGGGCGCGCGAGCTGCTGGAGCAGTCGTTCGCACAGTTCCAGGCCGATCGTGCCGTCGTCGGACTGGCCCGACAGATCCACAAGGCCGACGAGGCGCTCGAGGGATACCGGAGCTCGGCCACCTGCGACCTCGGTGACTTCATGGAGTACGCCGCGCTGCGCCGCACGCTGAGCGACCTGGAGTCGTCGGGCTCCAAGGCCAGGCGCGCGGCTGAACGTGAGCAGGTCGTGCAGTCGCTGTCGTCGCTGAAGATCGGCGACGTCATCAACGTCCCGGCCGGACGGTGGTCCGGCCTCGCCGTCGTGATCGATCCGGGACACCGGTCCGGCGCCGACGACCCTCGGCCGATGGTGCTGACGGCCAACCGTCATGCGCGTCGGCTGGCCCTGGTCGACTTCCCCACGCCGGTCGAGGCCATCACCCGGATGCGCATCCCGAAGTCCTTCAATGCCCGCAACCCGCAGGCGCGTCGCGACCTCGCCTCGTCTCTTCGCGAGCGGGCGGAGGGTGTGGCGTGGCACGGCGAGAAGCACCGTCGTGAGCACGGCCCGGTCCAGGACCCTCGGGTCGAGGAGATCCGGCGCGAGCTGCGCGCCCACCCGTGCCATGCCTGCCCCGACCGGGAGTCGCACGCTCGTTGGGCCGAGCGGCACGCCAAGCTGGAGCGCGACACGGTGAACCAGCGCCGCCGGATCGAGCAACGCACGAACACCGTCGCCCGCCAGTTCGACCGGGTCTGCGAGGTCCTGAGGGTGCTGGGCTACCTCGACGGCGACACGGTCACCCAGGACGGGCTGCGGCTCCAACGCGTCTACAGCGAGCTCGACCTGCTGATCAGCGAATGCTTGCGCGAAGGCGTGTGGAACGGGCTCGAGACGGCCGACCTGGCTGCCGTGGTCAGCGGTCTGACCTTCGAGTCGCGCTCCAACGACGACAGCCCGGCCCCGGTCATGCCGAATCGCCAGGTGCTCGAGGTCTCCGAGACGATGGAGTCGCTGTGCTCGGACCTGAAGCGTCTCGAGCGCGAGCACCGGCTCAACTATCTGCGGACTCCGGACTTCGGGTTCGCGCACACGGTGTGGTCCTGGGTGCACGGGGCGTCGCTCGACGACGTGTTGCGCGAGACCGAGATGGCCGCCGGCGACTTCGTCCGGACGATGAAGCAGCTGATCGACGTCATGGCCCAGGTCGCGGATGCCGCGGGTCCGGGAGACCTTCGCGACACGGCCCGCGCGACGCTCGCCGAGCTGCGCCGGGGCGTGGTCTCCTACACTTCGGTGGTCGGCTAGGCGGACCTCAGCCCAGAGCCTCGATGACGCGGGCCGGAACGCTGCCGAGCCCCCAGCGCTCCCCGAACGCCACGAGGTCGGACTTCTGCGTCTCGGTGAGCGGCGACCGTTCGGTGATCTCGGTGGCGCACGCGTCGTTGCTGACGGTGACGACCTGCCGGGCGATGTCGATGTACTCCAGCGAGTCCAGCAGCGACTGGCGAACGCGTGGCTTGATGTCGCTGCTCGGATCGTGGGCCGCGGCCACGATGCCGTCGAGGTCGTCGTGGGCGGCGAGCAGGGCGGCGGCCGTCTTCTCGCCGATGCCGGGCACGCCGGGGATGCCGTCGGACGAGTCGCCCCTCATGACCGCGAAGTCGACGTAGCGATGGGCGTCGATGCCGTACTTGGTGCGCAGCCACGCCTCGTCGACCACGTCGTGGTTGCCGACACCGCGTGCGGTGTACAGCACCCGTACCGGATGGGCGTCATCGACGAGCTGGAACAGGTCGCGATCGCCGGTGACGACGTCGACCGGTCCCTCCCACGCGCCGGCGAACGTGCCGATGATGTCGTCGGCCTCGGCGCCGTGTGCGCCGATGACCGGGATGCCGATGAGCCCCAAGGCCTCGGCGATGATCGGCACCTGGGGAGCGAGCAGGTCTGGTGACTCCTCGGCGAGCCCGTCCGGGTCGGCCAGACGGTGCGTCTTGTACGAGGGCAACAGATCGACCCGCCAGGCCGGGCGCCAGTCGTCGTCCCAGCACGCGACGACCACGTCGGGGTGGTACTGCGTGGTGAGCGTCGCGACGAAGTCGAGCAGCCCGCGCACGGCATTGACGACGGTGCCGTCGGGGGCCTTCAGCGAGTCGGGCACGCCGTAGAACGCGCGGAAGTACAGGCTCGCGCTGTCGAGCAGCATCAGCCGGCCGGTCATGGTCCTCCCAGGTCGGGTCTCGAAGACGCGGATCGGCGCCAGCACCGGAACACGGGTGCTGGCGCCGATCCTAGGCTGCGTCAACGACTCAGCGAGCCTCGGCGTGTCCCTTCTGCGGAAGGTTCGGGGCCTGAGCCCGCTGGAGCTGCTGCTGGCGGCTACCGTCGGGGAACAGTCCCTTCTTCGACATCGTCAGCACGGCCGTGGCGTGGGCTGCGGCATCGCCGAGCTCGAACAACGCGTCGGTGTTGAGGTTGGTGATGTCGTCACAGGCCTGGTGGTAGCAGGCGTCGTACGCTTCTCCGGCGGTTCCGCCGTAGATCGCTGCTTCCTCGTCGGTCTTGACGCCCTCGGCGCCACTGAACAGACCACCAGCGGGGATGCCGGCCTCGATGAACGGTCCGTAGTCGGACCGGCCACTGAAGTCCGTCGGCTCCGACGCGAGGTTCTTGGAATCGAAGTAGTCGGTGAAGACCTGTTCGATCGCGCCGGACCCCGGAGGACCGGTCGGGCCGCCGGAGGAGCCGTCGCCGTCGTAGACGAACCGCACGTAGTTCGGCGAGCCGAGCATGTCGAAGTTCAGGTTCGCGTAGATCTTCGCCCGATCGGCGGCGGAGAGCTCGGCGACGTAGTGCTCCGAACCCAGCAGACCGGCCTCTTCAGCACCCCAGAAGGCGAACCGCACGGGGCGCTCCATCTTCTTGGTCATCTTCAGCTTGGCCATCTGCTCGGCGATCTCGAGGATCGTGGACGAGCCGGAGCCGTTGTCGTTGATGCCCGGCCCCTCCGTCACGCTGTCGAGGTGAGCGCCGACCACGACGACCTGGTCGTCATGCTTGGTCTTGGACTTCTTCGGCAGGTCGGCGATGACGTTCTCGGTCTCGCGGTTGAGGTCGACCTCGACATCGGTGACGACCCGCGCCGTGGCGCCGCCGTTGTTGATGTCCTCGAGAAGCGCAACCGCATCGGCGTAGGACAGACCGACGACCGGGATGTTCTGCGGGTTGCCCAGCGTGCCGACGGTGAGGTCGGTGCGGCCGGGATTGCCCTCGTTGAAGATGATCACTGCGTCGTACCCGGCTGCTTCGGCGTTCTGCGTCTTGAGCTCGAAGGAGCAGGATCCGCGCTGGACGAGCGCGATCGACGGGTCGGCCGGAGCCGGGTCGAAGTCGCTCGCCTCGCACCCGGAGGTGCTGGTGTTCGGCGTCGGGTCGGCCGGAACGATCACATCGTTGGTCGCGATGACCGAGCCCGACACGTCACCGCTGCCGGAGTAGGTGAAAGCGGCTGTCTCGAAGTCCTGCTGCTCGGGTGTCAGCTGCTCCAGCGTGGCCGGAGTGACCTCGCGGAAGAACGGGAACGTGAAGGTCTGGCGATGGACCTGGTAGCCGGCGCGACGCAGCGTGCGGGCCACGTAGGTGGCCGACTCGGTGTGTCCCGACAGGCCCGAGGCCCGGTTTCCACCGTTCCTGTTCGCGATCGCCTGGAACTCGCGTTCGTGCTGAAGGATGCCGTTGACCGTCACGGCCTTGGTCAGCTTGCTGGTGTTGACATCTCCCGGTCCCGCGGCGTTCTTGTCACGCGCGTGGGCGGGAGCGGTGGCGACAAGTGCGCCGGTGAGGACAAGTGCCGCTGTAGCGGCAATGGCTCTACGCATTGCTGGACCCCCCGATCCGTAGTGGTGGACATCACAGTAGGCGATGACGGGTCACCTGTCGCCGCGGGGCCGCGGGTACGCTCGGCCCGTGACGCCGCGACTGACCCGAACCCAGCACCTCGCCGCCGCCCAAGGCATCGACGCCCTGCTCATCACTCCAGGTGCTGACCTGCGCTACCTCACCGGATACCACGCGCTTCCGCTGGAACGGCTGACCTGCCTCGTGGTGCCGGCCCAGGGCGACCCCACTCTCGTCGTGCCGGCGCTGGAACGTCCGGCGGCCGTGGCTGCCGGCGTCGACGTCGACATCGCCGGCTGGCAGGAGACCGACGACCCGTTCGCACTGGTCGCCGCTCTCGTCGGGGAGGTCGCCACCATCGGGGTCGACGACCACATGTGGGCCTCGCGCGTGTTCGCCCTCCGCGACGCCTTGCCGTCCGCGAACACCGTCCTGGCCGGCCCGATCGTGGCCGAGCTGCGGATGCGCAAGGAACCGGCCGAGATCGCTGCGCTGCGCGAGGCCGGGGCTGCCATCGACCGGGTGCATGCACGGATGGGGGAGTGGCTCCGCCCAGGACGCACCGAGCGGCAGGTCGGCGCGGACATCGCCCGCGCGATCTTCGACGAAGGCCACGAGACGGCCGACTTCGTCATCGTCGGGTCGGGCCCGAACGGCGCATCGCCGCACCATGAGCTGTCCGACCGTGTCATCGAACCGGGCGACCCGGTCGTCGTCGACATCGGCGGCACGATGCCGTCGGGCTATTGCTCGGACTCCACCCGGAACTACCTCGCCGGTGGCAGTCCTCCCGAGGGCTATGCCGCCGCGTACGCAGCGCTGGCCGCGGCGCAGCAGGCCCAGCGCGAGCACGCGCGCCCCGGCGTCACCGCCGAGTCCGTCGACGCGGTCGGCCGCCAGATCCTCTCCGATGCCGGCTACGGCGAGCTGTTCATCCACCGGACCGGCCACGGCATCGGCCAGGAGACGCACGAAGAGCCCTACATCGTCGCGGGCAACTCCATCGTGCTGGAGGAGGGCATGGCCTTCTCCATCGAGCCGGGCTTCTACGTCGACGGTCGCTACGGCGCCCGGATCGAGGACATCGCGGTGTGCACGGCCGATGGCCTCGAGGTGCTCAACAACACTCCGCGCGAGCTCGTCGCTCTGCAGGGCTGACTCGTGCCAGGACGCGCCGCACTCCCGCTGGCGCTGCTGTGCGGAGCAGTCTGCTCGCTGGCGTTCGACCCGGTCGACGTCCCGTACGCGATGGTCGTCGGAGTCGGCGGACTCATCGTGCTCGCGCGGCATCTGGCGGCTGCCCGCACGAGAGTGGTGCTGGGTGTCGGGGCAGCGTTCGGCCTGGCCTTCATGGGCCCGCTCATCTGGTGGATGAACGCCATCAGCCAGGGGGCCTACGTCGCCCTCGTGCTGGCCCAGGCGGTGTTCCTCGCCGTCATCATGCTCGCGCTGAGAGCGGCGTGCCGGCTGCGATTCTGGCCGCTCTGGGGCGCTGCTGCGTGGGTCCTCGGGGAGACGGCGCGCAGCAGCTTCCCGTTCAGCGGCTTTCCCTGGGGTCGGTTGGCCCACACCGCCATCGACACCCCCTTCGCGCCGTACGCCCGGTTGCTCGGCATGCCCGGCACCACGGCGGTCCTGTTCGTCGTGGCCGGCATGCTGGCCGTCCTGGTGACCGCACGTTCATGGCGCCCACGGGTGCTCGCGGGTGGGTTGGTGGTCGTGCTGGTGGGACTCGGCGCGGTCCTGCCCACCGGCGTGGCCGGACCGTCCGGAACGCGCCAGATCGCCCTCGTCCAGGGCGACGTCCCGGGGGTCTTCCTCACCTGGCCGCGCGGCGAGATCTTCGACCTGCACACCGAGGAGACCCGTCGCCTGATCTCCCGCGTGGCGAACGGCGACGTCGCGCGTCCCGACGCGGTGCTGTGGCCCGAGAACGGCACCGACCTCGACCCGTTCCACGACGCCCGCGTGCGGACAACGATCGAGTCGCTGGCTTCGGCGTTGGACGCACCGATCCTGGTGGGTGGCATCTTCGACGGCCCCACGGTCGACACGGCGTACAACGCCGGAGTCGTCTGGGACGCCGACGGGCCGGGGGAGCGGTACGTCAAGCGCAAGGTCGTGCCGTACGGCGAGTACGTGCCGTTCCGCGAAACGCTCGGCGCCGTGGTCCCGCGGTTCGACCGCGACATCCCTCGCGACATGCTGCCCGGCGACGAGCCGGGCGCACTCCGGGTCGGCGACATCACGCTCGGCGACACCATCTGCTGGGACATCGCCTACGACGGCATCGTCCGCGCCACCACCAATGCCGGCGCCCAGATGCTCGTGGTCCAGACGAGCAACGCCAGCTTCACCGGCACCTCCCAGCCCGAGCAGCAGTGGAACATCTCCCGGCTCCGGGCGATCGAGACCGGACGGTGGGTCCTCGTCCCCTCGACGAACGGCATCAGCGGCATCGCTGACGCGTCCGGGCGAGCCGTGGCGCGCGCCCCGCTCGGGGAGCCGGCCACGCTCTCGGCGGCCGTGCCACTGGCCTCCGAGACCACGCCGGCGCTCCGGTTCGGCGGGTGGCTCGAGCTGCTCCTGGTGGTCCTCGGCGTGGTGGGATGGTGGCGTGGCCGAGCAGCGGGTCACTCCCGCAGCATCGACCCGGAGGGAACCGCGTGACGCGAACGCTGGTGGTCATCCCGACCTACGACGAGGCCGAGAACCTCGCCGTCATCGTGCAGCGGCTTCGCCTCAGCCGGCCGGACGTCGACATCCTCGTCGTCGACGACGCCTCGCCCGACGGCACGGGCCAGATCGCTGACGCGCTGTCGGAGGCCGACGACCGACTGCACGTGCTGCACCGCACCGGCAAGCAGGGACTCGGTGCGGCGTACCGCGCCGGCTTCGCCTGGGGGCTGGGGCGCGACTACGAGCTCTTCGTCGAGATGGACGCCGACGGATCGCACCTGCCCGAGCAGCTCGGGACGCTGATCGCCGAGGCCGAGCGCGGGGCTGACCTGGTGATCGGGTCGCGATGGGTCGAGGGCGGTTCGGTCGTCAACTGGCCGTGGCACCGCCGGTTCATCTCCCGCGCCGGAACGACCTACGCCCGGCTCATGCTCGGCCTGCCGGTGCGCGACACCACCGCAGGCTTCCGCGTCTACCGTCGCGAGGCGCTGGAGGGATTCGACCTCGCTGCGGTCTCCTCGCAGGGTTACTGCTTCCAGATCGACATGACGCGGTGCGTGCACGCGGCCGGCATGACCACGGTCGAGGTGCCCGTCACGTTCGTCGAGCGGGAGCGGGGCCGGTCCAAGATGAGCGGGTCCATCGTCCGCGAAGCACTGTGGCGCGTCACGCTCTGGGGGTTCGCCCGGGTGATCCCGGGGCAGCGCCGCCGCATCGCGAACCGGGCCGTGCGGCGCGTGTCGCCGGGCCCTTCCACTCAGTGACGTTCCTCGAGCCCCACGGCATCGCGCAGCTTGCGGGCCGCCTGCAGCAGGTCGGCGTCGTCTCGGCCGCGGGATTCCATCAGGTCGGCCAGAGCCTCGGCGATGACGTTCATCTTCTCCTGTGCGGCCTCATCACCGCGCCGGCTGGCGTTCTCCAGCAGGACGAGCAGGAGGAGGGACAGGACGCTCGCCACCGTGTGGATCGCCACCTGCCAGGCCTTCAGGTCCACCCAGAAGGGAACGCTCACCAGCCAGACGACCACGATGAGCAGGACGACGAAGAAGAACGGGGCCCGGCTGACGGCTTGGTACGTCGACTCGACGAACCGCTCGAACATGTCACGGTTGTCGGCACTCTCGCGGCTCTCGGCCGCGTCGCTTCGCTGCACCGCTCGACTCTAACCGGTTCGGCTCACACCGGCCGGACGCAACTCGACCCCGGCAGCTGCCGGGGTCGAGGTACGCATGCGCCTGGTGCGTGACTCAGGCGCTCTTCTTCCTGCGGCGGTGGAGATGGGGTGGTCCGATCTCTCCCGCCCGCAGGAGCTCGAGTCGTTCGGTGAGGATCTCCTCGAGCTCGGACTCCGAACGACGCTCCAGGAGCATGTCCCAGTGCGTGCGTACCGGCTTCACGTCCTTCTTGACCGGTTCTCCGCCGTCGACCCGTCGACCGAGCTGACCCGTCTTGGGGTCCTCCCACTCGTCGGGAATCTCGGCCTCGTCGGCCATGGTGACCGTGAACGTGTGGCCGTCAGGACAGACGTACGCGATCTCGTGGCGGGGAGCCATCTCGACGCCGCGCTCGTCCTCAAAGCTCTGTGCGCCGAGTCGGGCGCCGCGCAATGCGCGTTCAGCCATGTCGTGTCCCCCCTCTCATGTGGTGGTGCCTGCTACTACTCCAACGTACGGCACCCTCATGAGATTCCCCTGAAGGTGAATGCGTCGGCATTTCATACCACCGCCGGGACGTCGTTGCCTGCTTCAACTATGCCCTGACGAGGGTCCAGTCGCCACAACAGTGCACCGCCGATCACGAAGAAGGCGATGAGCGCCAGGATGGCCGGCCGGTACGAGCCGGTGACCTGGTGCATGATGCCGAACACCAACGTGCCGAGCCAGCTCGTTCCGCGCTCGCACGCCTGGTAGAGGCTGAAGTACTCGGCCTCACGGCCGCGGGGGATGAGCTGGGAGAAGAACGACCGCGAGAGCGCCTGCGTTCCGCCCAGCACCAGACCGATGGCGACAGCAAGCACGAGGAAGGGCACGATCTGCTTCTCCGGCAGGACGAAACCGAAGCAGACCACCAGCACCCAGACGGCGAGACCTCCTCCGATCGTGCGATACGCGCCGACACGGGCGGCGACCCGGCCAAAGATGAGCGCACCGGCGAACGCGACGAACTGGACGATGAGGATCACCGCGATGAGGACGCTGGGCCCGAACCCGAGCTCCTTCTCCCCGTAGACCGACGCAGAGTAGATCACCGTCTGGATGCCGTCGTTGTAGAACAGGTAGGCGGCCAGGAAGAGCAGCGTCTGGGGGTATTGGCGCAGCTCGCGCAGCGTCCGGAGCAGCTGCCCGAAGCTGCGCTGCATCAGGGTGACGCCCTCGGCCGGGACGACGCCGCGCGGCGGGCGGTCCTTGATGCCGCGATAGGGGATCAAGGTGAAGTAGGCCCACCACAGGGCCGCCGACACCAGGCTGACGCGAACCGCCAGCTCGGTCGACATCCCCAGCGGCTTGACCGTGACGACGACGAGGTTCACGGCCAGCAGCAGGCCGCCGCCCAGGTAGCCGAACGCCCAACCGCGCGAGGAGATGTGGTCGCGCTCGTCCGGTTCGGCGACGTCGACGAGGAGCGCGTCGTACACGACGATGGACGAGGCGTAGAACAGGTTGGCCACGATCAGCAGGCCGGCGCCGAGCTGCCAGTTTCCGCCGGTCACGAAGAACATCAAGGCGGTGACGGCCGCGCCGGTCCAGGCCAGCCGCGCCATCAGCGTCCGTTTGGACTCGACCCGGTCGGCGATCGCGCCCACCACGGGCAGGACGAAGGCCGACACCACCGTGGACACCGTGACGACGTAGAACACGAGCGACCCGGCCGAGACCGACAGGCCCAGCACCGACAGGTTCTCCGTGCACTTGCGGTCCGTAGTGCCGGCGAAGCCGCAGGCTGCTCGCTCGGCGACGCTGGTGAGATAGGGCGCGAACAGGACGGTGGCAACGGTGGTGATGTACGCGGAGTTCGCCCAGTCGTAGTAGAACCACGCCCGTTGCTCGGCGTTCACTCCCCGTCCTGCCACGCTTCCTCCCATTGCCCTCGCTCCCGCAGCACGTCGCGGAGGACGTCGACACGGTCGGAGAAGAGGCCGTCCACGCCGATGTCCAGCAAATATCGCATCTCCGCGGGGTCATCGATCGTCCACACGTGCACGGGGAGGCCGAGGGCGTGGGCACGCCGGACGAATCCCGCAGTGACGACGGTGACCCTTCGCTTGCGGAAAGGCACCTGCACGCACGCGCCACCGCGGCGAACTCCGTGCGACTGGATCCGCCGCATCGGTCCGATCCGCAACCGGGCGATCTCGGCGGTGGAGAGGCAGGTGGGGACGGTGGGGACGGCGGCTCGGATCCGGTGCAGACGGTCCTCGGAGAACGAGGCCAGGCACACCCGGTCCAGGGAGTGGGTGCGGCGCAGGACGTCGAGGGTCGGCTCCACGGCGTCGTCGACCTTGACGTCGATGTTGAACCGGGCTTCGGGAAACGCCTCGAGCAGCTCGATCAGGCGAGGGATCGGCTCGCGTCCGCCGACCCGGACGTCGTCGATCCTGGCGGAGTCGAGGTCGCGGAAGGCCGAGGCGGTGCCGGTCATCCGCGTCAGGTTGACGTCGTGGAACGCGTACACGACGCCGTCGCGGGACACGTGCACATCGGTCTCGAGGTAGCGGTATCCGAGATCGACGGCATGGCTGAACGCGGCGAGCGTGTTCTCGATGCCGTGGTTGGCCGGCAGCAGGGCGCCGCCCCGGTGGGCGAGGGCGAGGGGAGTGGGGGAGTCCAGAAAGTGGTTCATGGGGTCTCCCACGTGCTCAGATGTCCCTGAACGTCTCGATCTGGGCTCCGAGGGCGTTGAGGCGCTCGGCGAGGTCTTCGTACCCGCGGTGGATGACGTAGACGCTGCGCAGCACCGACGTGCCCTTCGCTGCCAGCATGGCCAGCAGCACGACCGCGGCTGGGCGGAGCGCCGGCGGGCACACCAGCTCGGTACCGCTCCAGTGCGTCGGGCCTTCGATGAGCACCCGGTGCGGGTCCAGCAGCGTGACCTGGGCACCCAGCTTGTTCAGCTCGGTCAGGTAGATGGCCCGGTTCTCGTACACCCAGTCGTGCAGCATCGTCTGACCCTGCGCCGTGGCGGCGATGACCGCGAAGAACGGCAGGTTGTCGATGTTCAGCCCGGGGAACGGCATCGGGTGGATCTTGTCGATGGGCGCCCGGAGCGACGACGGGTGCGTGGTGATGTCGATCAGGCGGGTGTGGCCGTTCTCGGCCGGGTACTCCTCGCTGCGGTCGTAGTTGAAGCCCATCTCCTCCAGCAGCGCCAGCTCGATCTCCATGAACTCGATCGGGACGCGACGGATGGTGATGCTGGACTGCGTGACGATGGCGGCAGCGACGAGGCTCATGGCCTCGATCGGGTCCTCGCTCGGGGCGTAGTCGACATCGGTGTTGATCACCGGCGAGCCGGTGACGCGCAAGGTGGTGGTGCCGATGCCCTCGATGCCCACGCCGAGCTTCTGCAGGAAGAAGCACAGGTCCTGGACCATGTAGTTCGGGCTGGCGTTGCGGATGACCGTGATGCCGTCGTGGCGGGCGGCGGCCAGCAGGGCGTTCTCGGTGACGGTGTCGCCGCGTTCGGTGAGCACGATCGGCCGCTCCGGGCCGACGCCGCTGGCCGCCTGGACGTGGTACGAACCGTCGGTGGCGATGACCTTGAGGCCGAACGGCCGCAGCGCCGTCATGTGCGGCTCGACCGTGCGGGTGCCGAGATCGCACCCGCCGGCGTAGGGAAGATCGAAGCTGTCGACGCGATGCATGAGCGGGCCGAGGAACATGATGATGCTGCGGGTGCGCCGGGCCGCTTCGGCGTCCATGGCGGCGAGGTCGAGGTCGGCCGGCACGACGAGCTCGAGGTCGTTGGCCTCGTTGAGCCAGCGGTACCGCACGCCGATGGACTCCAGCACCTCGAGCAGCCGGTTGACCTCCTCGATGCGGGCGACCTTGCGCAACACCGTCGTGCCCTCGTTGAGCAGGGAGGCGCAGAGCAGCGCGACTCCGGCGTTCTTGCTCGACTTGACGTCGATGGTGCCGGAGAGCGTCGTGCCACCCTTGACCCGCAGGTGGCTGGGGCCGGAGGTGCCCACGCTGACGAGCTCGGAGTCGAGGGCGCTGCCGATCCGCGCGAGCATCTCGAGGGTGAGGTTCTGCTGACCCTTCTCGATGCGGTTGACGGCACTCTGGCTCGTCTTGAGCTCGGTGGCGAGCTGAGCCTGCGTGAGGCCGCTGTGGTGGCGTGCGTCGCGGATCAGGGTGCCGATCCGGGCCAGGTAGTCGTCGCGTTCAGACATGATTCCCCCAGTGTATCTCAGATATGAGATATCTACACAAGCATGGATCGGCGCGCCACGGGCCTCACGAGGAGGGCCACGAGCACCCCGACGACAGTCAGGACTCCGGCTGCCACGCCGAGGATACCCACCCGGGTCGTCGCGCCCAGCACCTCGATGAGCTCGGCGCCGATGACCTGGCCGGCGATGGTGGACAGGCCCAGCACGAGGACGCCGTGGACCTTGACCAGCACCGCGGCCAGCCAGATGAACGCGACCCCCAGGCTGCCGCCGGCATAGAGCCACCAGGTGCTCGGCAGCCCCTGTAGCTCCCCGCTGGCCAGCAGGCTGAACGAGAAGCAGACGAGCAGGGCCACGGTGCCCACCACGAAGTTGTTGAACGTCGTCGCCCACGGGCCGCCGACCGCCGACAACCTCCCGTTCAAGGCCTGCTGGACGGCCGCGCCGATCCCGGCCAGCAGCGGCAGCAGCGCGAACACCGCGGTCTGGACCGAGAAGGTCGTGACCAGGCGTTCGCCGGCAGCCAGGATCACGGCGAGCACCGCGAAGATCGCCGCGATGGCCCGGGGAGTGCTGAACGGCTGGCGGCCCGATGGTCCCAGCCCGAGATGGTCGACGAGCAGGGCGCTGGCGGACTGACCGGCCGTGACGGCGACGCTGAACAGGGCCACCCCGATCGTGCCCACGGTGATGCCCTGCGTGGCCACGAGGAAGGCACCGAACAGCCCGCCGACGAACTCATGTGGCTGCAGCCGTCCACTGCGCAGGTTTCGGGACAGCCGACCCAGCCCGGCACGGCCGCTGGGCAGCGTGAGCACGAGCACGGTGACCAGCACCAGGCCAGTGCCGAAGCTGATCACCGCGGCTCCGATACCGGCGCGGGCTCCGGAGCCGAGCTCGTGCGCCAGCCGTCCGTTGATCTGCGACTGCACGGCGATGATGCCACCAGCGAGCAGCATCACCGGCACCGCGACGATCCGGACCAGACGCGACGAGGTCGTCACCCGACGGTCGTGGATTCGGTCTGCCCCAGGAGCCGGACGTCGTCGACGCCCGCGAACCTCTCGACGTGACCCCAGTAGATGCCGTAGGCCTCCGGGGTGATCGCCGCGTCGTGGATCGGGAGCACGGTGGTGGGGGAGACCCGACCGGCGAAGGCGACGGTGTCGGCGATCGTGGTCCACGGTGCGGTCAGGGGAAGCGCGAGCACGGTGACGCCGGCAGGTGCGTGCTCGTAGGAGTCGCCCGGATGGAACAGCGTCGGTTCGCCGGACGCCGACACGAGCACGCCGGTGTTCGTGACGCGCGGAATCTGGGGGAGGATCTCGGCGTGCTGGGCGCCCACGCCCCGCACCGTGAGCGAACCGATGGTCACCTCGTCGTCGTGACCGTGCGACGTCCAGGTCCCGTGCTCGGCCGCGTCGGCTGTCTCGGGGTCGCACAGCAGCGTCGCATCGGGGTTGAGCTCCAGCAGCCCGCCGATGCGTGCGGCGTCGAGGTGATCGGGGTGCTGGTGCGTCACCACGATGCCGTCCAGGCCCTCGAGCGCGAACGTCTCCGGCGAGCTGAACACGCCGGGATCGATGAGCAGCCGGGTGCCGGACGCCTCGACGAGGACCGCCGCGTGGCCGAAGCGGGAGATCTTCACGTGTCCATGATGCACCTGCGCCGATCCACGCCACTGATGGTGTCGAATAGAGGGTATGAGCCTGTTCGCCGACGCCACTGCGTTGATGGTGCAGGCGAGCGCACGTCGGTCTGCCCGGTACGGCGACGCGCTCTACTTCACCGGCACCGAGCTCGACGAGCCCGACGGGTGGCGCATTCCGACCCGCCACGGTCCGGTGCGGTGCGAGGTCTATCGCCCACCGGGTGTGACACGACCTCCGATCTACGTGCACTTCCACGGCGGCGCCTTCATGATGCGGTTCCCGCGGATGGACGACTTCTTCGCGCGATTCCTGGTGGCCGAGGCGGGCGTCGCGGTCGTCAACGTCGACTACGACGTCGCGCCCCGTCATCGGTACCCGATCGCCCACCACCAGTCGCACGACGTGGTGCGCTGGTTGTCTCAGCACGCCGGTGACGGCGACCTGGACGGCTCGCGCATCGCGGTCGGGGGTTTCAGCGCCGGCGGCAACCTGGCCGCGTCGGTCTGCCTCCAGGCTCGCGACGAGGGCACGCCGATGCCGTTGCTCCAGCTCCTCGGGGTGCCGTCGCTCGACGTCTCCACCCACGTCAAGCCCGCAGCGGTGGCCAAACCGATGATCGGCCCGGGCGTGCTCCGACTCGTTCGGTCGACCTACTTCAAGGATGAGTCCCGGCGCACCGAGCCGTACGCATCGCCGCTGCTCAGCGACGACATGCACGGCCTGCCGCCGGCGGTGGTCGTCACGGCGGAGTGGGACGCCTTGCGCGCCGAGGGCGATGCCTACGCCGCTCAGCTCGCCGCCTCCGGCATCGACGTGGTGCACCGGGTGGTCCCGCAACGCGACCACTACTTCCTCGACGGTGACCGCGTGCGCGCCCGCGAGGTCCTCGACCTGCTCGCGCGCGAGACGGCACACCGGCTGTCCTGACCCGCTTCGTGGCAGCTGAGTGGGCGAGTCGATCGCCGAGCCCAGCGGGCACGATCGTCGACGTTCAGCTGGACGCGGGCACATCCTGGAGCAGCGCACGGGCGTGCGCCGCGGAGGCGACGTCCCCCTTGCGCTCGTAGAGCTCAAGGGCCTCCGCGAGTGTCGCCACGGCCTCGGCTTCCTGGCCCCCGGCCCGCAGAACCTCGGCCAGATCGACGAGGGCGTCCGCCTGGGCCACGAGCGAGTCGGTGTCCCGGAGGAGGTCGACGGCCGCCCGGGCCAGCGCGACAGCGTCCTCCTGCTCGCCTCGCCGCGCCAGCACCCGGGCGCGCACCGACCGCCAGAGGACCTGAGCCGAGAGGTCGTCAGCGGCCGCAAGCTCACGGGCAACCTCGGTGTAGTGCTCGGCCTCCTCGTCCCGGCCCTCTTCGACCAGCGCCCGTGCAAGCTCCGAGGCAACGCTGCACAACATGTACTTCTCGCCCATCTGCTCGAGTGCCTCGTAGTCGCGGCGCAGGTCCCGTTCGGCGGCCGCGGGGTCGCCGCCGAGGACGTTGACGGCGCACGAGTCGAGCGACGTCGAGGCGGCGATCGGTGTGCGGCCCATGTCCGCGAGCACCACGCGTGCCTCGCCGACGAGAGCACGAGCGGCGTCGAAGTCACCGCTCATGGCCTCGAGCCGCCCGAGCAGGCTTGTGACGACGCCAACCGTGCGCCGGTCTCCGCTGGCCTGGGAGATGATCTGGCGGCATTGCTCGATCGCGTCCGGGACGGGTGTAGGTCCCCACACCGCCGCGAGCGCGTACTGGACCGAAGCGCGTCGGTGCTGGCGGTCGTCGCCCCCGGCCGCGGCATGCTCGATCGCGAGCTTCGCGGCGGCGGCTGCATCCCCGTAGCGGCACGCAGTGCCGCGGGCCCAGGCGAGCAGCCGGTGAGCCGCAGCGAGCCCGACCTGGTCGTCGACCGCGCGGAAGACCGGAATCACCCGCTCGGCGCCGTGCATCGCCTGCTCGGCCCAGCTGGCAGATGTCGCCGAGTGCGCCTTCAGCAGCAGCCGAACCAGTTCCGCGCGAGCCTCGAGGCGTTCGTCGCCCGCAGTCCGGGCGAGGTCGATCGCCTCGTCGAGACAGACCTCGGCCAGCGCATAGTCGCCGACGTCGACGAGAGCCTCGCCGAGGTCGGGCAGGAGCTCGAGGCGGGCGTCGTCCGCGGTCGGCAGCAGCCCGGCTGCGCGACCGAGGAGCTGCGCGGCGGCGGGCATGTCACCGCGTCCGAAGGCGCGCCGGCCGGCGTCTGCCAGCCAGGTGGCCGCCTCGAGCCCCAGCGCTTCGCCGTGCGCGTCGAGCGGGCCGAGCTCCGCGAGATAGTGGTGGGCCTGCTCGAGGTGGTACGCCAGAATCTCCGGGTACTCGACCTCGCGGTCGCGCGTGCGGTCGATCTCTTGCGTCCAGCGCACGAACCCCTCATGCAGGGCCGCACGGGTGCGCTTGACCAGACGCCGGTAGACGGCGTCGCGGATCAGCAGGTGTCCGAAACGGTAGTCGCCCTCGACCCCGAGCGGGTCCGGGTCCGGGCGGATCAGCTGCTTCGCGGCAATCAGCTCGAGGCGCTCCGCGACCCCGGGACGAAGCTGGTCCGGGACCAGCGCCTCGATCGCCGCGCGGGGAAACTGCTGCCCGATCACGGCCGCGGGCTCGATCGTCTCGCGGTCGTCGTGCCCGAGCTGCTCCACGCGGGCGGTGAGAAGCGACTGGATCGTGGGCGGAACGATCACCTCCGAGAGCTCGACGGTCGGGCGCCAACGGTCGTCCTCGAAGACGAGCGTCCCGTCGTCGATCAGCATCGAGAGCATCTGCTCGACGAAGAGCGGGTTGCCATCGGCCGACTCGAGGATCCGGTCCCGGATCTCCTCTGCCAGCTCGCCGCGTCCCAGTGCGTTCTCGACGATCCGTCCCATGTCGGCATTGGTCAGCGACTGCAGGGTGATGCGGGGCTCAGGCCAGTCCGCGCGGCGCTCGAGCAGGTCGGGGCGAGCCGGGCAGAGAACCAGCAGCGGCGCTTCGGCCGAGTCGGCGAGATGCTCGATCAGCTCGAGCAGGGTCGGCTCCGCCCAGTGGATGTCGTCGACGATCACGACGAGCGGTCGCTCCCCAGCCACGCGTTCGAGCAGCTTGCGGACGCCCCACATGATCTCCTCGACCGGGAACTGGTGGTTCCAGAGACCCATCACGGAGGCGACCCGCTTGGCGACCGCGTCGTCGCCGGCGAGTGGAGCAAGCTTGGCGAGCGCAAGCGCGGGCGGGTCGTCGTCGCTGATCGACGCGGCCTGGCGGATGATCTCGACCAGAGGCCAGTAGGTGATGCCGCGTCCATAGGACAGGCAGCGCCCACGTAGCACCCGGGCCTGCGGACCGACCGCAGCGGCGAACTCGTGCGTGAGGCGGGACTTGCCCATCCCCGCCTGGCCGAGCACCGTGACGATCCGGCCCCGGTTGTCGGTCACCGCTTCATCCAGCGCCCCTCGAAGGGTGGCCAGCTCCTGCTCGCGCCCGATCATCGGTCGTTCGTGGTGACGCACGAGCGCCTCCCCGTCGTGGACGGCGATCAGGCGGTAGGCGGGGACCCGCTCGGACTTGCCCTTCAGCTCGAGCGGTTCCATCTCCTCGACCTCGACGACGTCACGCACGAGCTGGTAGGTGCGCTCGCCGACCAAGATGTCGTTGGCCGGTGCCGCCTGCTCGAGTCGGGCAGCGACGTTGACGGCGTCGCCGATCACGAGGCGCTGGCCGACCATGGCGTTCCCCCCGGCGATGAGCTCACCGGTGTTGACGCCGGTACGGTTTGCCAGCCGGACGCCGTACCGCTTCTCCAGCACGTCGTTGAGGACCGCCAGCCGCTCCTTCATCTCCAGCGCCGCGCGAACCGCCCGGAGGGCATCGTCCTCGTGCGCCGTGGGCACGCCGAAGACCGCCATGACGGCGTCGCCGATGAACTTCTCGATGGTGCCGCCGTGACCCTCCAGAGCCGCCTGCATCTCGGCGAAGTACGCGCCGATCACCTCGCCGAGGGCCTCGGAGTCGAGCCGCTCGCCGAGGTCCGTGGAGCCCTTGAGGTCGCTGAAGACGATCGTCACCGCCTTCCTGACGGCGTTCGGCGCCTCGGAGCCCGGAAAGGCGGACCCGCAGTAGCCGCAATACCGGAAACGGAGGGGATTTTCCTCGCCGCAGGCCGAGCAGACCCGTGATTCGGACCCTTCCGCCCCAGCCACCCCTGTCATTACCTCAGCGCATGTGCCCGTTCTCGGGCTTGACCAGCACGACTGACCAGCCACCGTCGGCCTCATGCGTGATGTCCTTCAGGCACGGGGTGGTCTGGCCGGGCTGACCGGTGCAGCGCTGGCTGATCGCCTGGACCGGAGACGTCGCCGTCGGCGCGTAGAAGACGGCGAAGTTGCCTTCCGTCTGGAACAACGAGCTCAGCGCGGGGGACCAGCGCAGCTTGAACTCCAGCGGCGGATTGAAGGTGCCCGGCACCTCGGCGAGGGTCCAGCTCCCGGACCGGCACGGGTAAAGACCGCTCTGGATGGTGATCTGGCCGAGGATGCAGTTGAACGCCGGGCCCTGACCGGGCGCCAGCAGGCTCATCCTCGCCGTCGTGTCGAAGGTCTGAGGAAAGACCGTGACCGTCCCGCTCTGGCTCGGGTCGGGGGGAGTCGAGACGCTCGCCTTGGTGCCGGCCGGGACGTATGTCGCCCCCGACTGGTCGCTGACGGTCGTCGTCTCGGTGACGGACGCGCTGTCGTCCGCGTCGAAGTCGTAATGCGTGATGGAGACGGTGTTCACGGCCGTGCCCTGGGTCGACGGTGCGGTCGCCACCACGTCCCGGACCGCACTCGCACCCTTGGCGAGTGTCCCGAGCGCGCAGGTGACCGTGCGACCGCTCGCCGTGCATCCGGCGCTCGATCCCGAAGGGACGAACGAGCTGCCCACGGGCAGCACCTCGACCAGCTTCGACTTCTTCTGTTCCTTGGTCGAGTTGTTGGTGACGGTCGCTCGGTAGCTGATGTACGTGGGCGTCCCTGCACTGTTCGAGGGCGCGACGGGATCAGGTGTGTCGGTGACGGTGACGCAGGCCTTGTCGGGAGTGCAGACGCCGCTGGCCGCCGAAGCCGGGGTGGCGTCGATGAGCGAGATGCCGAGCAGCGACAGGGTCACCGTGAGGAAGGCCGAAGCACAGGCCAGCTGTACGCGGAATCTTTTCATGGGAGAGCTTCTTTCAGGGGACGCGCCCCCTCGCCGGCCACGGCACCGTGACCACACGTGCGCGATGGTGCGCGATGGTGCGTCTGAACGATACTGCGAGTCGGTGCGATGCGTTCGAGTTTCAGCGCATTTCGGACCAAAGGGGACGGCACCACTCCCGGGAGGTCGTCGCTCGGCCGCGGCACGAGATGGCTACCGGGGTCAGCCCAGCGGGACGAGGTATGACTCCACGCGCGCGATGAGATCACCGTCGAAGGTGATGATGTCGCAGAAGACGAACCGGTGGGCGTCGCCACCAGGAAACGCGGCTGAGCCCGATCCGAGCACCACGGCGGACTCTCCGTCGTCGAACATCTTGTCGACCACCAGGTTGGGTCGGCCCACCATGGCGTCGTTCTCGACCTCGCCGGCGAACTGCTCCTTCCCGACGATCGTGCGGAAGCCCGGAAGCTCCCAGACGACGTCGTCGGTGAGCAGGTCGAGCACCTGCTGGTGGTCGCGGAGACGAAGTCCGTCGAAGTACGCCTCGAGGATCGATTTCCGAGGTTTCACGACAGCAGAATAGTGGCGACGGCCGAGGGGAGTCCTGGGCGGCGCTACGGTGCCGGCGACCCGGAGCGCACCCGGTCCGCGTTCGGCCAGTCCGCCACGGACCGGATCTCGATGGTGCTCATGTCGAGGTGCCTGCGGGGCGACCACGTTCCCACTCGTCGATGGGCGTGAAGGGCAGGCAGGCCAAGTGATCACGCCTGCGCAGCACGAGGTTCGGGACGGCAAGGATCTCGCATCCGTCGTCACCTCGCGCAGCCAGCAGGAGCAGAGTGCTGCCGATTCCCATGAGGATCGCGACCGGGAAGGCCTGCGCCACCACGATGACGAGGGTGGTCACGATGACGGCTGCGGGCGCGCCGAGCCGAAGGTCCGGTGCGGATCGACCGCGAAGCACGACGACGAGGGTCAGGATCGCGGGAAGTACCAGGAGGCCGAACACCGTTCCCCAGAGGCGGGACCCGGCACCGGGCAGGTCGAGCCATGGTCGCGCGTGCGGCACGGCCAGGGCCCACGTGACGGCCGCGGCGCCCGCGACCGCGCGGCTCGTGGTTCCCCAGAACGCAATTCTGCGGCCACGGCGGGAGGGGGTGGTCCTGGCTGGGCTTCCGGATGCGTCTCCGCCAGGGGAGTCGCGTCGAGCTGTGTCGTGGGCCATGCACCCATCCTCAACCCTGCACCTTGGTACAAGGTCAAGCGTTGCTGGTGAAGCGCGTCGCCGTCGGCTGGTCGGCACCGCCAGCAGCGCTGGGAACCGCGGGTGCATCGTGGCACGATCGTGAAGGTGTCCACCCGACCTGCCTCCGATCAGCACCTTCGCGACCTCGCGCTGCTGCGCAGGGTGCGCGACCGGATCGACCGAGAGTACGCGCAGCCGCTGGACGTCGAGGCGCTGGCGCGCGGTGTGCACATGTCGGCCGGGCACCTCAGCCGACGGTTCCGAGCCGCGTACGGTGAATCGCCGTACTCCTACCTGATGACGCGCCGCATCGAGCGGGCGATGGCGTTGCTGCGACGTGGCGACCTCACCGTCACCGAGGTCTGTTTCGCGGTCGGGTGCTCATCGCTCGGCACCTTCAGCACGCGTTTCACCGAGCTGGTCGGCACGCCGCCCAGCATCTATCGGCGGGATTCGGCGGGCGACATGGCCGGGGTGCCGCCGTGCGTCGCCAAGCAGGTCATCAGACCGATCAGGAATCGAGAAGCGCCGGTCGCCGAACCACAACTAGCCTGACCGCATGAACACCATCACGATCTTCCAGGCCTTGATCCCGCACGACGACCCGGACGCCTCGCTGGCGTTCTACCGCGACACGCTCGGGTTCGACGTCCGCAACGACGTGGAGTACGGCGGCATGCACTGGCTCACGCTCGGCCCGCCCGACCAGCCCGGCACGTCCATCGTCCTGTACCCCCTGGCCGCCACCCCCGGTCTCACCGACGACGAGCGCACCACCATCGCCGAGATGATGGCCAAGGGCACCTTCGCCAGCATCAACCTGGCCACCACCGATCTCGACGACACCTTCGAGAGGTTGCAGACCGGCGACGCCGAGGTGGTCCAGGAGCCGACGGACCAGCCGTACGGCGTCCGCGACTGCGCCTTCCGCGACCCTGCCGGCACCCTGGTGCGCATCCAAGAGGTGGGGTGACGTGGCGTCGAAGGCAGAACCACCCGCGTCGGAGGCTGCCGACAGCCACGACCTGATTCGTGTGCAGGGCGCCCGGGTGAACAACCTCAAGGACGTCAGTGTCGAGATCCCGAAGCGCCGGCTGACGGCGTTCACGGGTGTCTCCGGATCAGGCAAGAGCTCGCTGGTGTTCGACACCATCGCCGCGGAGTCGCAGCGGATGATCAACGAGACCTACAGCGCGTTCCTGCAGGGCTTCATGCCCACGCTGGCGCGGCCCGAGGTCGACTTCCTGGGTGGCCTGACGACGGCGATCATCGTGGACCAGGAACGGCTGGGCGCCAACCCGCGGTCCACCGTCGGCACGGTCACCGACGCCAACGCGATGCTGCGCATCCTGTTCAGCCGGCTCGGCGAGCCGCACATCGGTCCGCCGACCGCGTACTCGTTCAACGTCCCGACGCGGACGGCAAGCGGGGTGATGAGCACGGACAAGGGCGGCCGGGTGGAGAAGAGCGTGGTGCGCGACGCCGTGTATCTCGGCGGCATGTGCCCGCGCTGCGAGGGCATGGGCGCCGTCAGCGACTTCGACCTCACGGCGCTGTACGACGAGAGCAAGTCACTCAGCGAGGGTGCGCTGACCGTCCCCGGCTACAGCATGGACGGCTGGTACGGCCGGGTCTTCAGCGGCGCCGGCTTCGACATGGACCAGCCGATCGGCTCGTACTCCAAGAAGGACCTCGACAAGCTGCTCCACGGCAAGCCCACGAAGATCAAGGTGGAGGGGGTCAACCTCACGTACGAGGGCATCATCCCCAAGATCCAGAAGTCGATGCTCTCCAAGGACGTGGACGCGATGCAGCCCCACGTCCGGGCGTTCGTGGAGCGAGCGATCACCTTCACGGCCTGCCCGGAATGCGACGGCACCCGGCTCACCCAGGAGGTCCTGTCGTCCAAGGTCGAGGGCAAGAACATCGCCGAGGTCTGCTCGATGCAGATCAGCGACCTCGCCGCGTGGGTCCGAGACGTCCAGGTGGCGTCGGTGGCGCCGCTGCTCGCCGGCCTGCAACACCTCCTCGACTCCTTCACCGCCATCGGTCTGGGCTACCTGTCGCTCGACCGGCCGTCAGGCACGTTGTCCGGGGGAGAGGCGCAACGGACCAAGATGATCCGCCACCTCGGCTCGTCCCTCACCGACGTCACCTACGTCTTCGACGAGCCCACGATCGGCATGCACCCCCACGACATCGAGCGGATGAACGCCCTGCTGCTTCAGCTGCGCGACAAGGGCAACACCGTCCTCGTCGTCGAGCACAAGCCCGAGACGATCGCGATCGCCGACCACGTCGTGGACCTCGGTCCCGGTGCCGGCACGGACGGCGGCACGGTCTGCTTCGAGGGCACGGTGGAGGGGCTGCGGGGGAGCGACACCATCACCGGTCGCCATCTCGACGACCGAGCGACGCTGAAGGAGTCCGTGCGGTCATCTGCTGACGTGCTGGAGATCCGCGGCGCCTCGACGCACAACCTCCAGGACGTCGACGTCGACATCCCGCTCGGGATCATGTGCGTCATCACCGGCGTCGCGGGCTCCGGGAAGAGCTCCCTGATCCACGGGTCGGTCGCCGGCCGCGACGGTGTGGTGCTGGTCGACCAGGGCGCGATCCGTGGTTCGCGACGCAGCAACCCGGCGACGTACACCGGCCTCCTCGACCCGATCCGCAAGGCCTTCGCGAAGGCCAACGGGGTCAAGCCGGCACTCTTCAGCTCCAACTCCGAGGGCGCCTGCCCCGGGTGCAACGGCGCGGGCGTCATCTACACCGAGCTGGGCGTCATGGCCACCGTGGAGTCGACCTGCGAGGAGTGCGAGGGCAGGCGGTTCCAGGCGGCGGTGCTCGAGTACACCTTCGGCGGCCGGAACATCGCCGAGGTGCTCGCGATGCCGGTCACCGAGGCCGAGGAGTTCTTCGGCTCCGACGACGCCGCGGTGCCCGCGGCCCACAAGATCCTCGACCGGCTCGCCGACGTCGGACTCGGTTATGTCAGCCTGGGTCAGCCGCTCACGACGCTGTCGGGCGGGGAGCGGCAACGGCTCAAGCTGGCCACGCAGATGGCCGACAAGGGCGAGATCTACGTCCTTGACGAGCCGACGAGCGGTTTGCACCTGGCCGACGTCGAGCAGCTGTTGGGCTTGCTCGACCGGCTCGTCGACTCGGGCAAGTCGGTCATCGTCATCGAGCACCATCAGGCGGTGATGGCGCACGCCGACTGGATCATCGACCTCGGACCGGGTGCCGGGCACGACGGCGGCACGATCGTGTTCGAAGGAACCCCCGCCGACCTGGTCGCCGGTCGATCCAGCCTGACCGGCGAGCACCTCGCGGCCTACGTGGGCTGACGCGGCTTGTTCGGGCTGTCGTCCAAGGGTTGGTGCACCGGGACGTTCTCGTGGTCGCGGTCGCGGACGGCCTTCTTGATCTGCTGGAGGTTGTTGCGCAGGAGGTCGGAGATGAGCTCGTCCATGCGCGGGTCGTCGAGCATCTCGATCAAGATCCGCAGCGTGGTCTCAGAAACCTCGGACACGAGAGTGTCGTAGCCCGGCAGCCGTCCGATCAGCCGTACGTTCGGGTCCTGGCGGACCTTCTCCGCCACGAGCCGTTTCAGCTCGTCGTGGTTCTCCAGCAACGCGTCGGAGATGTTGCGCGTGTAGTGACCGGTCTGGATCACGTCGGCCACCTCGTCCAGCACCATGATCGTGATGGGGCGCTTGATCACGGCGATGACCCGGTCGCGGAGACGATTGATCCGGTGGATGACCCACGGCGTCCGCAGGCCACGCCGCACCAGGGCACGCGTGAGAAAGGCCGAACCGACGGCCAGGACGCCGACCACCGCGGCCATCAGGAAAACCAGCTGCCACGCATCCAGACCGTCCAACCACCCCAGGAGTCCGCTCATCACGTCATCGTGCCGCATGGGGACTCAAAGAACCGGTGCACCATCGATCGAGAGGCCGCTGAGCGCCCCTTCCGCCCCGCTCGACGTAACGCCGATAATGCACATTATGTCAACTACGGTACGTATCGAGCGCTGAACCCTCCCCGGTCCCATCGGGCCAGGACGAGACGCCTCGGCTGTCCGTGGAGCACGTTAGCGTCGAACCATGCCGAAGAAGCCGGGGGACGACGGGGCGCCGATCGTCTGCTTTCCCGACGGCGCTGCGTTCGAGGCCTGGCTCGACGACCACGTCGACGATCAGGCGGGCGTGTGGCTGAAGATCGCGAAGAAGTCATCGGGCATCGCCACGCTCACCGATGACGAAGCCGTCGACATCGGCCTGTGCTACGGGTGGATCTCCGGTCAGCGGCGCTCGCTCGACGAGACCCACTACCTGCAGAAGTACGTTCCCCGGCGGCCCCGGAGCCGGTGGTCGCAGGTCAACGTCCGCAAGGTCGAGGAGCTCACGTCCGCAGGACGCATGCGTCCACCCGGTATCGCCGAGGTGGAAGCGGCTCGTGCCGATGGCCGCTGGGACGCCGCGTACCAGCCCCAGAAGGACGCGACGGTCCCCCAGGACCTGTCCGACGCCATCGACGCCGACCCGCGAGCCGCCCGCGTCTTCGCGGCCCTCGGCAAGACGGAACGGTATGCCGTCATCCTCGACGTCGTCACCAGCCGGACGCCCGCCACGCGGGCCACACGCATCGCTCGAGCAGTCGCCGCCCTCGCCGAGCAGGACGACCCGGCGCCACAGCCATGATCGACGTCGCCGACATCACTGCCGCGATCGAGCAGAAGCTGGCACACCAGGAACGGGTGATCCTCGGCATCTCCGGGTACGCCGGCGCCGGCAAGTCCGTCCTGGCACGGCAGATCGTCGAGGCACTCCCCTCGGCGGTCCGCCTGCGTGGCGACGACTTCCTCGTGCCCGATCTCGTGCACGAACGCTCGAACGACTGGGACGGAGTCGAGCGCGCCCGCCTGCGTACCGAGGTGCTCGTGCCCTTCCGGACCGGTCGTCCGGTCACGGTCCGCTCGATGAGCTGGGACACCCGGCGGCTGGGTCCACCCACTCCCCTCCCCCGTGCCTCGGTCCTCGTGGTCGACTCCATCGGAATCTTCCATCCCGACCTGTCCGGATGTTTCGACCTCACCGTCTGGGTCGACGTCGACCCAGCGGCTGCCGTCCAGCGAGGTGCGGCCCGTGACCGTGCCCTGGGACGCGACGACGAAGCGCTCTGGATCGAGGTCTGGGGCCCCAACGACCGCGCATTCGCTCAGACGTTCGATCCGAAAGCCGCCGCCGACCTGCGGTTCGTGCCGGACGACGTGCGCTGACACTGCACGACCTCCCGGACCACCGCGTCTCAGGCCGGTGCCGACCCATCGAAGTACGCCCTCGCGGCGTGGAACTGCTGGTCGGTCAGCAGACCCTGAGCATGCAGGGCCGTCAGCTGGGTGACGATCTCACCGGGCGGGGTCGGAGAGGTCGGAAGCTGTCCGCTCAACGACGCCTGGGCAGCAGCAAGCTGGTCGTCGGTGATCGCCCCCTGCGCCCGAAGCTGCTCCAGCTGGCTCAGGGCTGCGGCCCGCGTGTCGGCGCCCAGGACGCCGGAACCACTCGCGACTCCCAGCGAGAACGCGCCGCCGGCGCGGCGAGTCATCATCCGGCGGGCGGACCACTGGGCGACCGACGCGAAGCTGCCGGCGGCAAGCTGCATCGCGGCGGCGATGATCGCGACCCCGGCGAAGGCTCCGCCGAACAGGAGTCCGAAAGAGCGGTCGAACGGGTCGTTCGACTCGATGCCGCTCCAGATCGATCCGAGCCCGACGGCGAGGAAGATTGCGTGGAAGGCCAACCAACCACCACCGGCGAAGACTGCTCCGACGGCGAAGCTCGACCCCACGATCATCATCAGGACGTATCGGGTGATGTCCGACCCGCCGTCGTTGCCGAGCAGGCCGCGGAACGCGATCACCGCCATCGCGTTGCCCACCACGGCCAGCACGATCCCGACCGGAGTCACCGTGCGGTTCATGAGCAGCATCATCCACCCGTCCGCCGGCCGTGTCCGTGGAATCGGCTCAGCTGCCGGCGACCTCGTCGAGCCGGGACCGCACGACCTTTCCGGTGGCATTGCGCGGGAACTCCTCCAGCACGACGAACTCCTTGGGCACCTTGAACTTCTCGAGGCGCTCCCGCAGGAAGTCACGAAGATCGTCATCATCCGGCGGCTGCGACGACGTCACGGTGACGTAGGCCCGCAGCACCTGACCGAAGTCCTCGTGCTCGACACCGACCACGACCGCCTCGTCGACATCAGGATGCTCACCCAGGGCGTGCTCGACCTCCAGCGGGAACACGTTCTCGCCACCGGAGACCACCATGTCGTCGTCGCGCCCGTCGACGTACAGACGTCCGCGGCCGTCCAGATGGCCCATGTCGCCGGTGTTGACATGGCCGTCGACCACCTCCTTGGCCTCCGGCGTCGCGTCGCCGTCCTCGGTGTAGCCGTCGAACAGCAGTCCGCCGCGCATGAAGATCGTGCCCCGCTCCCCCACGTCGGCCACCGATCGGTCCTCGCGCAGGATGCGCACCGAGATGCCGATGCCGGGTCGCCCGAGGGTGGTGGGCTCGTCGCGCAGGTCCTCCGGTGTGGCCATGGACACGATGCCGGTCTCGGTCGACCCGTAGACGTTCACCAGCACCGGGCCGAACGCGTCGAGGAACGCCGAGACGGTCGAGGGCGGAATCGGGGAGGCACCGGTCAGGGCGAGCCGGACCGAGGACACGTCGCGTCCGGGCTGCTCCTCCTTGGCGGCCAACAGGCGCTGGAGCATCAACGGCACCGCAGTGAGCACGGTCGCCCGGTGCTCGTCGATGTCGGCGAGCATCTGCTCCGGGTCGAAGCGGCGGTGGCTGACGACGGTGCCGCCCACCGAGAACGTCCCGAGGAGCATCGCGAACCCCAGCGCGTGGAAGAACGGCGGCGGAACCACGCTGACGTCACCGTCGCGCAGCCTCATGACGCCCATGCCGGTCGCGGCGCTCTCGGCGATGCCGATGAGGTTCACGCCGCGGGACACGCCCTTGGCGAGGCCCGTGGTGCCCGACGTCAACAACGTCAGCTTCGACGAGCGGTGATTGGCGGGCGCGGGACCGGCCCGGGCCACGGCGAGCGAGTCGAGCGTCAGGCGATCCTCGGCCGGTGTCTCGTGCCACGCCAGGACCCGCCGTCCGTCATAGCTGCTGGAGTCGACGATTGCGTCGTACTCCTCGTCGTGCACGAGGATGTCCGGTCGGTGGCGCTGGAGGATGCGCGCCAGCTGCGACTCGGTGATCTCGGTGTTGAGGAACACCACCTCGTGTCCGAGTCGGCATCCGACAGCCAGCGCCTCGACGAACCCGCGATGGTTGCGGCACAGCACTGCGAGCGTGGCGCGGCCGCGGCGCTTGGTCCACAACGATCCGGCGATCGACTCGATGCGCTGGTCCAGCTCCCGGTAGGTCGTCGCGCCGTCGTCATCGACGAGGGCCACCCGGTCGGGGTGACGCGCGGCGTTGAGAGCGATCGCGGCGGTCGGGGTGAATCCGGTGCGCCACAGCCCGGACACCATCCGGGCGCCGGTGCGCGGGCCGACCGGCCGGAGCAGGCCGGAACGGGCCGTGGCCGTGGCGGCGTCCCGCCAGCGGTCGAGGTCGAGTCGTGACGTCATGCGGCGCATTCTGCCCTAGGCCGCGCGGACCGGCTCCTCGACTGCCTGCACGCCGTCCACGGCGGTGGCGCAGACTGACGCCATGACCGCGGTCGGGCCGATGCATCGCACGGTGGTCTTCGATGCGCCCGTCCACGTCGGACTCACGTGGTCGGTCCTGAACCGCGGCGGCGGTGACCCGACGTTCACCCGGCTCGGATCCACGGTGTGGCGCACCAGTCGCCTGCCGACGGGGCCGGTGACGCTCGCGGTCGAGCAGCTGGATCCCTGCACGGTCGCGGCCGACGCGTGGGGCCCTGGCGCCGACGAGATGCTGTCGACGCTCCCCCGTGCGCTCGGTGGCGACGACGATCCGAGCGACTTCGCGCCGGTGCACCCTGCGGTGGCCGACGCCCATCGCCGGTTCCCGGGCCTGCGCGTTCCGGCCACCGGCCGGGTCCTTGAGGCACTCATCGGCGCGGTCATCGAGCAGCGGGTGGTCGGACGCGATGCCATGGCCGCGTGGCGGCGACTCCTGGTGCGTCACGGCGATCCGCCGCCCGGCCCTGCGCCGACCGGCATGACAGTGTTCCCCTCCCCCGCGACCTGGGCAGCCCTGCCCTCCTGGGCCTGGCACGAGGCCGGGGTCGACCCGCAGCGCTACCGCACCGCCCAGGCCTGCGCACGTGTCGGCACTCAGCTCGAAGCAGTCGCCGCAGCGAATCCGGACGATCTTGCCGCGGTGTACCGGGCGCTGCGGTCCATCCCGGGTGTCGGCGTGTGGACGGCGGCCGAGACGGGGTTCCGCGCGCTCGGCGATGCCGATGCGGTGCCGTTCGGTGACTACCACCTCGGCAACCTGGTCGGCAGCGGCCTGGTCGAGCGTCGGCTGTACCGCGACGAGGAGATCGCGGAGGTGCTCGAGCCCTACCGCCCGCAGCGGTACCGCGCTGTGCGACTGCTCGAGCTCAGCCCGCTCGTGCGGCTCCAGCGCCGTGGGCCTCGGGCGGCGCGCGTCGATCACCGCGCTCGCTGAGAGTCAGAACGCTCCTTCCATGTGCTGGACGACCGAGAGCACGTTGCCGGCCGGGTCGTGGAACCAGGCGATCTCCGGCCCGTCGTCGGTGGTCATGACGCCCGCCTCGTCCTGGGGCATCCCGTCGTAGTGGATGAACGTGACGCCGCGCTCGCTCAGCTCGCGGACGGCGGCGTGAACGTCGTCGACCGGCAGGTTCAGCACCGTGAAGGTGGCCGGCACGTGGTCGTCCTTGGCGTACATGAGGACCGACGTGTCGCCGTCGAGCTTGAGCTCGAGAAGACCGTGCTGCAGCTCGCGGACGTCGAACTGCAGCATGTCGGTGTAGAACTCGCGAGCGGTCCCGGCGTCATCGACCGAGAATCCGCTGAAGGGCTTGTGAAACATGGTTCCTCCTCGTGGTGTGGTTCAGCTCAGCGTGCGGACGAACACGTCGCGATCGACGTTGCCGCCGGTGAGCACGACCCCGACCCGTTGACCGGCCAGGACGTTCCTCTCGTGCAGGGCGCCGGCCAGGGCCGCGGCTCCCGCCCCCTCGGCCACGTTGTGGGTGGCGGTGTAGATCAGCGCCATCGCGGCCGCGATCTGCTCGTCGTCCACCTCGACGAGGTGGTCGGCGCCGGAGCGGATGACCTCGAACGCGTCCGGATTCGGGGTGCGGCAGGCCATGCCGTCGGCCAGCTGCGTGGAGACGGCCACGGACACGGGCTCGCCGGCCTCCCACGACCGTGCGTAGGCCGGTGCACCCGTGGAGACGACGCCGACCACACGCGTGGCCAGCCCGAGCGCGTCGCGCACCGCGAGCATGGCGCAGATGCCGGAGCCGAGCCCGATCGGCACGTAGACGACGTCGAGGTCGGGAACGGCGCGCAGCAGCTCGAGCGGGCTGCTCGCGACGCCGGCGACGAGGTCGCGGTGGAAGGACGGCACGAGGTGCCACCCGTTCTCCTCCGCGAGTGCCCCGGCATGTTCGAGCGACGCCTGGAAGTCGTCCCCCGCTTCCACGAGAGTCGCGCCTTGCGCCCGCATCGCGGCGTTCTTCTCGTCACTGTTGCCGTGCGGGACCACGATCGTGACCGGCAGCCCGCGGATGCCTCCCGCCGTGGCGATCGACTGACCGTGATTGCCTCGGGTGGCCGTCACGAGTCCGGTCGGCGCCTCACGCTCCATCAGGTGATGCAGGTACACGATGCCGCCGCGGATCTTGAAAGCGCCGATCGGGGTGTGGTTCTCGTGCTTCAGCCAGACCTGGGTGCCGAGAGCCTGCTCGATGAGTGGCCACCGGTGCTGCGGTGTGGGCGGCACCAGCTCGTGGACGAGCTTGGCAGCGTCCTCGATCCGATCCAGCGTCAGGTCCAGGACCGTCATGGTGGCAATCTACTCCGCCGGTGGAACGGCCGATCGGTCAGACGAATCGGGCAATCGCTCCGGCCCCGGCTCGGAGCACGTCCGGAACGCCGTCGACGAAGTCGATGACCGTGGTGGGCGCGGCCTCGACGTCGCCGGACTCGATCACGGCGTCGACGAGGTGGTCGAGCTCCTCCTTGATGACCCAGCCCTCGGTCATCGCCTCGGTCTCACCCGGCAGGATCAGGGTGCTCGACAGGAGCGGCTCGCCGAGGTCGGCCAGGAGGGCCTGCACGACCGCATGATCGGGGATCCGGGCTCCGACCGTTCGCTTCTTCGGGTGCAGCAACCTGCGCGGCACTTCGGCGGTGGCCGGGAGGATGAAGGTATACGGACCAGGGGTGACGCTCTTCACTGCGCGGAAGACCGCATTGTCGATGTGCACGAACTGCCCCAGCTGGGCGAAATCGCGACAGACGAGCGTGAAGTGGTGCTTGTCGTCGAGCTGTCTGATCGTGCGGATGCGGTCGAGCGCGTCCTTGTTGCCCAGCTGCGCCCCGAGCGCGTAGCCGGAGTCCGTGGGATAGGCGATCAGGCCGCCGTCGCGCAGGACCGTGGTGGCCTGCTGCACGGCTCGCGGCTGCGGATTGTCCGGGTGGATGTCGATGTAGCGCGCCATGCTCCGACCCTACGCGTCCATCTCCAGCCCACGTCAATTGAAGATGGAGACGCCACCCGGCCCGACGAGCGCCGCCACGATCAGCAGCACGATGCCCCAGAGGATGTCTCCTCGGAGGATGCGAATGACGCCGAAGATGGCGATGGCGACGGCGATGATCCACAAGATGGTGGCCATGATGAACTCCTTCTCCTGGTGGGTCGTCACACCGTAGAACGGGACCGCTCATACCGCCTCTTGAGCGCCGTGGTCGCTGCTGTCCACGGACTGGACAGCAGCTGGTTGCGCGGCGAGGCTATCTACTCTGAATCATGGCCGATCGGCGGCCTCGCACATCGCGAAGGAGGTCGACATGACGAGCACCACCGTGTCGTCAGCCGACGAGCGACGCCGCCAGCAGGAGCACGACGCCGCTCGCGACGTGCACCATCGCGATCGAGCGGCGCTGCTGCGTCCACGTCGCAGCCGGGACGAGCTCGAGGCGATCGCCACTGATGCGGCGGTCCGCCTGGCCGAGGCCAGCACCGATGAGGTCCTGGCCTGGGTCACGCAGGAGTTCGGCTACCGCACCGCCGTGGCCTGCTCGATGGCCGACGCCGTGCTGCCCGACGTCGTGGCCCAGTACCTGCCCTGGGTGGACACCTTGTTCCTCGACACCGGCTACCACTTCGCCGAGACCATCGGCACCCGCGATGCCGTCGCGTCCACGATGCAGCTGAGCATCGTCGACGTCACTCCGACGCGCTCGGTGGCGGAACAGGATGCCGAGTTCGGCACGGACCTGTTCTCCCGCGATCCGGGACTGTGCTGCCAGATGCGCAAGGTCGAGCCCCTCGCGGCAACGCTTCAGGGCTACGAGGCGTGGATCACCGGCGTTCGCCGCGAGGACTCCTTCCTACGGGCCGCCACGCCGCTCGTCGATTGGGACGCCAAGAACGGGTTGGTCAAGATCAATCCGCTCGCCGCCTGGACACTCGACGACGTCATCGGCTACGCCGAAGCTCACGACGTCGTCATCAATCCCCTGATGAACGACGGCTATCCGTCCATCGGCTGCGCACCCTGCACGCGCCGGGTGGCTCCGGGCGAGGACCCGCGGGCCGGCCGCTGGGCCGGCCTGGACAAGACCGAGTGCGGCCTCCATGCCTGATCCTCGTCCCGTGCGCACCTCCTAGGGATCGGCTGATGAGCTCCCAGGGCAGCTTTCCCCTCACGCTGCGCGTGTCGGGTCGCAAGGTCGTCGTCGTCGGGGGCGGGCACGTCGCGACTCGACGAGCCCACGCCCTGGTGGAGGCCGGCGCCGCCCTCACCGTGATTGCCCCGACACTCACCGCCCGTCTCGCCGAGCTCGCGGCGCTGGGTCGCATCGCCTGGGAGCAGCGCACCTACGCCGACGGCGACCTCGACGGGGCGTGGCTCGTGCAGACCGCCACCGCCGATGCCGCGACCGACGAGCGCGTCGCCGCAGACGCCGAGGCCAAGGCGATCTGGTGCCTCAAGGGCGGTGACCCCGCGGCCGCCACGGCGTGGGCTCCGGCCGTCGCCCGGGTGGACGACGTCCTCATCGCGGTGAGCGGAGGCGGTGACGCCGGCCGTGCCGCCACGCTTCGCGACGGGGTCGCGGCGGCCCTTCAGGCCGGCGTCCTCCCGTTGCGACACCGCACGCACCATCCGGACGGTTTCGTCGCGCTCGTCGGCGGTGGCCCGGGCGGGGCCGGCCTGCTCACGGTGCGCGGCCGCCGACTGCTGGCCGAGGCCGATGTCGTCGTGGTCGACCGACTGGCACCGACGTCATACCTCGCCGAGCTCGCGCCCGACGTCGAGGTCATCGACGTCGGCAAGAGGCCCGACCACCACCCGGTCCCCCAAGACGAGATCAACCGCCTCCTGGTCGACCACGCCCGCCGGGGCCGCATCGTGGTGCGTCTCAAGGGTGGCGACCCGTACGTGTTCGGCCGTGGCGCCGAGGAACGTCAGGCCTGCGAAGCCGCCGGCGTCCGGGTGGAGGTCGTACCCGGGGTCACGAGCGCGATCTCCGTCCCCGCGGCGGCCGGCATCCCGATGACCCATCGCGGGCTCGCGCAGGGCTTCAGCGTCCTCTCGGGCCACGAGCCGGTGGTCGCCCTGCCCACCGACCGGGGGCACACGCTGGTCCTGCTGATGGGCGTCAAGCGTCTGGGCGAGACGGCGGACCAGCTGATCTCCGCCGGCCATGATCCCGACACGCCGGCAGCGGTCGTCGAGAGCGGCTGGAGCGATCAGCAGCGCGTCACCGTCGGGACCCTGTCGACGATCGCCGAGCGGTCCGCCGCTTCAGGGGCGCGGGCTCCCGCGGTCACCGTGATCGGCGACGTCGTGACGCTCTCCCCGCACTGGGTCTGACCCGCTCCCCGATCGGGCCCTCAACCACGCGGCCAGACCCTCCTCGCCGCGGCGCATCGCCACGTCGTGGGCGTGCACGAACACCGGACGCAGGGCGAAGCCGGTGACGCGCATCCAGCGCGGGGTCACCGTGACGTGCCACTCGACGTCGAGCGTGCAGCTGGTGTCATCCACCGGCGTGAAGCGCATGATCGCCCGTCCGTCGAGATCGCCGTCGGATCGCAGGGTGACGTGGTCCATCGGCGACTCGACGATGTCGTGCAGCCGGAAGCGGAGGCGGTAGCCCACCGGGCTCCCGGCCACGACGAGGATGTCATCGGTCTCCCCGCGTCGACTGTCCATGCCGGGCCACCAGGCGAACGGATCGTCGCTGACCAACAGGTCGTCGAACAACCGCCACAGCCGCTCCCGAGACGTCGCCACGTGCCAGCGCGACGTGAATGAGTATCGCGATCGGCCCGTGTCGCTACCGGGATCCGTGGGACTCGTGGGATTCAATGGTCGTGGCCCCGCGTGGTATGAGTGCGCGGGGCCTTGCCATGCCCGGACGCTTCTGCAGACGGTGCGCTCCGCACCCACCACAACCCCACCACGGGCAGCACGAGCGGGATGAAGAGGTACCCGGCGCCGAAGTCGGACCAGACCGTCTGGTCCGGGAACAGGGCCGGGTCGACGAGGCTGAGGGTCCCGACGGCCAGCACCCCCACCAGCTCGAACCCGATCGTGCCGACGGCCAGGCCGCGATGGTCTCGAGCCAGCGCTGCGGTGGCGACGATGTAGACGATTCCGGACACTGCCGACAAGCCGTACGCTACTGGCGCGTCGCCGGCTCGGGTGACGAGCTGATAGATCGAACGGGCCGACGCGGCGATGGCAAAGACCGCGTAGACGGCCACCAGGACGCGACCGAAGCCGTGGCCGGTGCCGGTGTCAGGCATGCGCGACCTCCCAGATCTGCAGGGTCCGGACGCAGAGTACTGCGACGGTGAGCATCGCCACGGTGACGACGCCGGTCCCCCACCGGCTCTTCTCGGCGACGCCCCACAGCACGGCCGCGGGCGGGATGAGGACGAGCGTCACCAGGTACGAGATGAACAGGGCGCCGGCGACGTCATCGGACGTGCCGGCCAACGCGACCGAGCCGCCGACGAGCATCCCCAGCAGGGCGACCTCCAGCACGGCGGTCGCGTAGAACAGCGGGTTGCTGAACGGCTGGCGACGGAAGGTGTGCGCCGCCGCGAAAACCGCGACGAGCGCGGCCAGGATCGCGACGCCGTAGGCAACCGAGCCGGTCACGCACGTCCTTCGCGGCTCGTCCGGGTGTCGTCCGCGGTGGGTGACGAGCCGGCCGTGCCGAGAATCGTCTCGAGGGAGTCACGCACGAACCCGTTCCAGATCCGCAGCCGTCGCAGCATGAAGTGCCCGGCACCGGGTAAGGAGGTGAACGTGGCGCTCGAGGCGATCGGCTGACTGCGCTCGACGTAGTCACGGCTCCATCGCGCCGAGGTCCACTTGTCGCGGCTTCCATGGATGACGTGCAGGTGTCGATCGGCCACCGTGGCATTCGGCTCTCCCTGCGGGAGCCAGGGCGCGAGCGCCACGACACCGGCCACGGCCGGGTCGTCCGCCACCCTGCAGGCCGTGCGGCCACCCATCGAGTGACCCACGAGGACGACGGGGACTCCGGGATGCCGCCCAGCCAGTCGCTCCAGCGCCCAGCGCGCATCGCGGACCGGTGACGGGTCGTGCGCGTCGTTCCAGCCGCGGACGCGGTACTGGAGCACGTGCAAGGACAGCTCGTGCTTGGCGGCGAACCGTCGCAGGCTCCGCGCCATCAGCGCGATGCGCCACCAGCTGGCGTGACGGTTGGTCACGTCGTCGGTGCTGCTCTCCTGCCCACCGTGCAGCATCAGCACGACGGCACGCGGCACCGAGGGTTCGTGGTGGGTGTCGAGTCGGGGTTCGCGCATGCGCAAAGCGTTTCACGACCCACCAGTCCCCGCAGACCAAGGGGTGCGCTGGTCGTGGCTCCCTCAGCTGCCGAAGGCGTTCTCGCCCGTCAGCGCCTGTCCGAGCACGAGCGTGTGCATCTCGACCGTGCCCTCGTAGGTGAGGACCGACTCCAGGTTGTTCATGTGCCGGATCACCGGGTACTCCAGGGAGATGCCGTTGGCCCCGAGGATCGTCCGTGCGGACCGGCAGATCTCCAGGGCCTCCCGGACGTTGTTGAGCTTGCCGAAGCTCACCTGCTCGGGGGTGAGGCCCACGGTGTCCTTGCGCCGGCCGAGGTGCAGCGCCAGCAGCAGGCCCTTGTGCAGCTCGAGACACATGTCGGCCAGCTTCGCCTGTGTCAGCTGGAAGCCACCGATCGGACGACCGAACTGGTGCCGGGTGCGGGAGTAGTCCAGTGCTGTCTCGTACGACGACCGCGCCGCGCCGAGCGAACCCCAGACGATGCCGTAGCGGGCCTCGTTGAGGCACGAGAGCGGTCCCTTGAGGCCCGTGACGTCAGGCAGGACGGCGTCCGCCGGGAGGCGCACGCCGTCGAGCACGAGCTCGGACGTGACCGAGGCGCGCAGCGACATCTTGTGCTCGATGGTGTTCGCGGTGAAGCCCGGGGTGTCGGTCGGCACGACGAAGCCGCGCACGCCGCCGTCGGTCTGCGCCCAGACGATCGCGACGTCGGAGATGGATCCATTGGTGATCCACATCTTGGTGCCGTCCAGGATCCAGTCGCCGCCCTCACCGGGGCCGGTCGACGGGTCCCGGCGGGCGCGCGTGCGCATCCCGCCAGGATCGGAGCCGTGGTCCGGTTCGGTCAGGCCGAAACAGCCCACGGCCTCGCCGCGACCCATGGCCGGCAGCCACTCGTCCTTCTGCGCCGGTGATCCCCAGCGCCAGATCGCGTACATCGCCAGCGATCCCTGGACCGAGACCATCGACCGGATCCCGGAGTCGACGGCCTCGAGCTCGACGCAGGCCAGCCCGTAGTCGACCGAGGACAGACCGGGCAGACCGTGACCGTCGAGGTGCATGCCGAGCAGGCCGAGCTCGCCGAAGGACCGCATCAGCGCGCGAGGCTGGTCGATCGTGCCGGACTCGAACCAAGCCGCGACGTGGGGCTGGACCTTGTCGGTGAGCACCGTGCGCACCGTGTCGCGGATGGCGATCTCCTCGGTGGACAGCAGGTCGTCGATCGACAAGGGATCGAGCCGGTCGAAGGCAGGAGGGGTGTGCTCGCTCATGGGCCAACCGTACGACCGGGTGAGACGCGGCCCGTCCCCGACTCAGGTTGCCGTGCACGGTGGGATGTCGGCGGCGGGCATTCACCTGGTTCGCTCTTAGACTGGGATCCACGCCACAGACATTCGTGGCCGGATCGACCCATCCACCCCGGAGGCCGCAGCGAATGACTGGTAGATCGCGATTCGGAAGGGGCAAAGGTGTGGCTCATGTTGCTGACTCAACCAACCGACATCTTTCTGTCGCCCCCGACTCCGGTCGATCTCTCCGACCTCCTCACCCGCGTGGCGCGCGGCGACGAGACTGCTTTCGCCGCGCTGTACGACCAGCTCGGCTCCTCGGTCTACGGTCTCGCCCGCCGGGTCATCCGTGACCCCGCCCGAGCCGAGGAAGTCGCTCAGGAAGTCTTCCTGCAGATCTGGCAGACCGCGGCCCGTTTCGATCCCGAGCGTGGCCGGGCCAAGAGCTGGGTGCTCACCCTGGCCCACCGGCGAGCTGTTGACGCCGTTCGCCACGACCAGGCCGCCACGAACCGGGAACGCTCCTACGACTGGTCGTCCGGTCCCGACTTCGACGAGGTCGACGAGACCGTCACCGTCCGGCTCGAGGCCGAACAGGTCCGACGCTGCATGGAAGGGCTCACCGAGCTGCAGCGCGAGGCCATCAACCTCGCCTACTACCAGGGCTACACCTATGCCGAGTGCGCGACGGTGCTCAACGCCAACACCTCCACCGTCAAGACCCGCATGCGTGACGGACTCGTCCGCCTGCGCGACTGCATGGGAGTCGAATCGTGAGCGTTGACCTCCATCACCTCATCGGCCCGTATGCGCTCGACTCCCTCGAGGGGGACGACCGCAGTCGGTTCGAGGCCCATCTCGCCGGCTGCGAGCAGTGCCGCACCGAGCTGCGCGGCTTCCAGTCCACGACCGCGATGCTGGGCGAGGCCATGTCCGTTCCTCCCCCGCCGGACCTGCGCAACCGCGTCCTGGCCATGGCGTCCTCGACGACCCAGGAGCACCCTGTGGTCACCGCGATGTCCCAGCGCAGTCGGGTCCGCCGAGTCCTCCCCCGCATCGGTCTGGCGGCGGCCGCGGCCGTCGCAGTCGTCGGCATCGGCGGATTCGTCGCCGAGCACGAGCGGGCCGACGAGCTCAGTGCCGAGCGCACCAACCTGACCCTGGTGATGGCTCGACAAGAACGCGACCTTCACCGAGGGCACCGTCGTCGGCGGCGGCAAGGTCAACGTCATCGCGTCCTCGGACGCACGACGCTGCCGTCGTGGTCGGGGCGTCCCTGAGCAGCCTTGCGGTCCGACCAGACCTACCAGGTGTGGCGCATGCACGACGGAAAGCCCACGTCCGTCGGCCTGCTCGGCCGCGGCTCGGGCATGCTCTACGTCGACGGGATCAAGGGTGCCGATGCGTTCGCCGTCTCCGTGGAGCCGGCCGGTGGGTCGGAGCAGCCCACCAGCGACCCGATCGTCGTGACCCCGGTCTGACACGACCGCGGCGACGGCACCGTTGGCATGACGGGTGACCTCGGGGCCTGATCGGTGTAGGTTCGACACTTGGCACTTGCGACTACTCGAACCTCTTGGGGGGCCGTCATGGCACGTGATTCTAAGGTCGAACTGCTCGGGCAGGTCCCGCTTTTCTCACGATGCTCCACCAAGGAGCTCAAGCACATCGCCGGACTCGTCGACCAGCTCACCATCCCCAAGGGAGGCACGTTGACCATCGAGGGGCGGAGCGGCCAGGAAGCCTTCGTCATCGTCGAGGGCGAGGCAAGCGTCAGCGTGGACGGCAGCGAGGTCGGCACGGTCGGGCCCGGAACGGCAGTCGGCGAGATCTCCCTGCTCGACTCGAGCATGAACCGACGGCCACGGTCAAAGCTCTCCGACATGCAGGTCCTGTCATCGCGCCGCGCGAGTTCGACGCCCTGATCACCAAGCACCCCACGGTGCTGAAGAGCATCGCCGCCGAGCTCGCCCGACGCCTCAACGCGGCCGATCACCGCTCGCCGGCCTGATCACCGACGAGCCGGAACCGCGCACCGCGGATCAATCGCCCTCGACCACCGGATAGATCTTGTCCGCGACCAGACCGTGCGCCTCGCGATGCACGGTGATAGCGGTGTCGGCGTCCGGCGCCTCGACGAGGCAGAACACCTTGCCGTTTGCCTCGTCGACCCAGTACTGCTTGTAGGTGACGCCGTATCGTCCCTGCGTCTCCAGATCGGCCTGATGCGCCGCGGCCACGTCGGCGACCGTGGCTCCGTCGGGGAGCTGCTCGTGGACGTCCATGAAGAGTGTCATGATGACTCCTTGGGGTGTTGGTTCTGACACACTGAGTTTCATGCCCGTCTCCTATGCGGGGAATGACCACTCACACGCCGTTCCTGACCGGAACCCCACGCCCGACCTGTCGACTGCGCTCAGCCGGTTGCGGGTGGAAGGGGCGATCTTTCTCCGTGGCGAGTACTCCGAGGCGTGGGCGTACGAGTCCTACCCCTCGGCGGACGCCGCGGAGCTGCTGGCCCCAGGGGCTTCGCAGCTCCTGCTGTTCCACGTCGTGGTGTCCGGGCGGTGCTGGGTCGAGACCGACGGAAGCGACCGGCACTGGGCCAACGCGGGAGACATCGTCGTCTTCCCTTACAACGACGACCATCGGATGGGCGGTTCCCGTCCGGCGGCCCTCGTCGGGGCGAAGAACCTGATCCCCCAACCACCCTGGACCCAGATGCCGGTGATCAAGCACGGCGAAGGCGGTGAACCGACCAGTGTGGTGTGTGGCTACCTCGCCTGCGACGACGTGTTGTTCGACCGACGGATGCGGGTGTTCCCTCCGGTCTTCGTGGTCAGCCCTCCCAGCGGTCCGGCTCGCGACTGGGTTCGCGCCAGCATCGAGTACGCCATCCAGCAGACGGCCCAGGTGTCGGCTGAACGCTTCGAGGTGCCGCCGCGCGTGCCGGAGCTGCTGTTGATCGAGGTGCTCAAGCTGCACCTGGCCAGCACGCCCGCGGCCGGAACCGGCTGGATCAGCGCGATGCACGACCCGGTGCTGAGGCCGGCCCTGGCGGCGATCCATGGCGCACCCGAATGCAAGTGGAGCGTCGCCGCCCTGGCCGGAGAGTCCGGAGTGTCCACGTCCCTGCTCGACGAGCGGTTCCGCGAGGTGCTCGGTCTCGCGCCGATCCGTTACCTCACCGGCTGGCGCATGCACGTCGCGGAGGACCTGCTCCGCTCGTCCGACCTCGGAGTCGCCGTGGTGGCCCGACGCGTCGGCTACGAGTCGGAGGAAGCGTTCAGCCGGGCGTTCAAGCGTGCCCACGGGACGGCTCCCAGTGTGTGGCGGGTGCAACGCCCGAGATGACCTCGCAGGTCAGGCGAAGGCCTCGATCGGTGGGCATGAGCAGGACAGGTTGCGGTCGCCGTACGCCTGGTCGACGCGGGCGACGGGCGGCCAGTACTTGTCCTCGGTGACCCCGTTGGGGAAGCACCCGGTGGCGATGGAGTACCCGTGCGACCAGTCGAGCAGCTCGCGGGCCGTGTGGGGCGCATTGGCCATCGGGTTGTCGTCGGCGGGGTACTCCCCCGCGGCAACGGCGTCGATCTCGGCGTGGATGGCCAGCATCGCCTCGCAGAACCGGTCGAGCTCGGCCAGGTCCTCGGACTCGGTGGGCTCCACCATCAGGGTGCCGGCGACAGGAAAGCTCATCGTGGGTGCATGGAAGCCGTGGTCGATCAGGCGCTTCGCGACGTCGTCGACGGTGAGGCCGGCGGCCTTGACGCTCGGCCGGACGTCGAGGATGCACTCGTGCGCCACGAGGCCGTGGTCGCCGGCGTAGAGCACCGGGAACGCGCTCTCGAGCCGCTTGGCGACGTAGTTGGCCGACAGCACCGCCACCGACGTGGCCTCCGCCAGCCCCTCGGCACCGATCATCGCGATGTACGCGTACGGGATCGGCAGGATGCCGGCCGATCCGTACGGGGCTGCGCTGATCGTGCCGATGCCCTCCCGGCGTGCCTCGATGGGGTGGAGCGGGTGGCTCGGGAGGAACGGCACCAGGTGCTCGGCCACTCCGACCGGGCCGACGCCCGGTCCCCCGCCGCCGTGCGGGATGCAGAACGTCTTGTGCAGGTTCAGGTGGGAGACGTCGCCGCCGAAGTGCCCCGGCTGGGCGTGGCCGAGCAGGGCGTTGAGATTCGCGCCGTCCACGTACACCTGCCCACCGTGGTCATGCACGATCTCGCAGAGGTCGGAGATGCCGTGCTCGTAGACACCGTGGGTCGACGGGTACGTGACCATGATGGCCGCGAGGTCGTCGGCGTGCTCCTCGCACTGGGCGCGGAGGTCGTCCAGATCGACCTCGCCGCCGTCGGTGGACTTCACGATGACGACACGCATGCCGGCCATCACCGCGGACGCCGCATTCGTGCCGTGGGCTGAGCCCGGGATCAGGCAGACGTCGCGGTGCTCGTCACCGCGGCTGCGATGGTAGGCGCGGATGGCGAGCAGACCCGCGAGCTCGCCCTGGGATCCGGCGTTGGGCTGGATCGACACGGCCGCGTAGCCGGTGACGGTGGCCAGCCAGGACTCCAGGGTCTCGATGATCTCGATCATCCCGGCGGCGTCCTCGGCGGGGACGAACGGGTGCAGATCGGCGAAGCCCGGGTAGCTGATCGGCTCCATCTCGGCCGCCGCGTTCAGCTTCATCGTGCAGGAGCCGAGCGGGATCATCCCCCGGTCGAGTGCATAGTCACGATCGCTGAGCCGGCGCAGGTACCGCATCATCTGGGTCTCGCTGTGGTGCTCGTGGAACACCGGATGGGTCAGGATCTCGTCGTCGCGCAGCAAGGATCCCGGGATCGAGGCCGGAGCCTCGGGCTCGGGGGCCTCGACGCCGAAGGCAGCGAGCACCCGCATCACGTGGTCGTCACTGGTGGTCTCCGACGTCGTGACGCCGACGTGGTCGTCGTCGACGTGTCGCAGGTGGATGCCGTCGGCGTGTGCTGCCTTGACGACGTCGGCAGACCGCCCCGGGACGCGGGCCACGACGGTGTCGAAGAACTGCTCACCGACCAGCTCGACGCCGCCGGAGCGAAGACCGGCCGCGAGCCTTCTGGCCTGGGCGTTCACGTGCTCGGCGATCCGGCGCAGACCGCCCGGACCGTGGTAGACGGCGTACATCGAGGCGGCGACGGCCAGCAGCACCTGGGCGGTGCAGATGTTGGAGGTCGCCTTCTCCCGACGGATGTGCTGCTCCCGCGTCTGCAGGGCCAGTCGGTAGGCGGGGCGACCGGCAGCGTCGACCGAGACGCCCACCAGCCGGCCCGGGAGGTGGCGCTCCAGACCGTCGCGCACCGACATGAAGCCGGCGTGCGGCCCGCCGTAGAACATCGGGACGCCGAACCGTTGCGACGAGCCCACCACGACGTCGGCACCGAGCGAGCCGGGCGAGGTGAGCAGGACGAGGGCCAGCGGATCGGTGACGACCACCGCGAGACCGCCGTCGGCGTGCACGGCCTCGATCGTCGGCGTCGGATCGAGGATCCGGCCATCGGCACGCGGGTAGGCGATGAGGACGCCGGCGGCCTCGACGCCGGGGGTCCCGGCGGCAAGATCGGCGTCGACCAGCGTGATGCCCAGCGCCTCGGCGCGGGTGGCCACCACAGCGCGGGTCTGCGGGAGCAGCCCGGTGTCGACCACGATCGGCAGGTGGTCCTTGCCCCGGGTGGCACGGCGGATCAGGGTGAGGGCCTCCGCCGCGGCCGTGCCCTCGTCGAGCAGCGAGGCGTTCGCGGTGGTCAGGCCGGTGAGGTCGGCCACCAGGGTCTGGAAGTTGAGGAGCGCCTCGAGCCGTCCTTGGGAGATCTCGGGCTGGTACGGCGTGTAGGCGGTGTACCAGGAGGGATCCTCCAGCACGTTGCGCCGGATGACGGCCGGGGTGATCGTCGGATGGTAGCCCAGCCCGATCATCGCCACGCCCGGGGTGTTCCGCTCGGACAGCTCCCGCAGCCCGGCCAGGACCTCGGCTTCGCTCACGGCCGGCGGCAACGCGTCGTGCGTGGCCGTGGCCCGGATGCCGGCCGGGATGGCCGCGTCCATGAGGTCGTCGAGCGAGTCGTACCCGAGGGTCTGCAGCATCGTCTGCTGCTCGGCGTACGTGGGGCCGATGTGGCGGCGGACGAACGAGTCGGTGGGCGTCGGCACTTGCGGACTCCTGGGGTCGAGGCGGTCAGGCCCCTCCCCTTCTGTCGTACCGCTCGTGAGAGCGCTGCTCCAGAATCGCCTCGTTCACGTGGTCCGGGTGCCTGAGAGGTTCCGGGGAGGAGTTGCCCCTTCGGCGCCGTCGTGGGTGACGGACTCTCCCACGTGTGTTGTGCGGCGAGTCCAGCCTACCGGACCCCACGCCGGAGCGCGGCGAGGCGGCCGATCAGCTGCCGAGTCGGGCAGCCCGGCGCGCGGCGAGCTCATCGGCTGCGTCGGGAACCTCGATCGCTCGTTCGCTCGGGAGCTCGTGCAGCGAGCCCTCGACCTCTTTCCAGACCCCACCGATGGCGATGCCGAAGACGCCCTGGCCACCGCGCAGGAGGTCGACGACCTCGTCGGCGGAGCGGCACTCGTACACGCTCGCGCCGTCGCTCATCAGGGTGACCTGGGTGAGGTCGTCGGTGCCGCGCACCCGCAGGTGGTCGATCGCGATGCGGATCTGCTGGAGTGAGACCCCGGCATCGAGGAGGCGCTTGATGATCTTGAGCAGCAGGATGTCCTTGAAGGAGTAGAGCCGCTGCGTGCCGGAACCGGTGGCTGACCGCACCGTAGGTTCGACGAGCTTGGTACGGGCCCAGTAGTCGAGCTGGCGGTAGGTGATGCCGGCCGCGCTGCACGCTGTCGGACCACGGAAGCCGGTGTCCTCGGGCATCGGGGCGACGTCGTCGTTGAAGAGCAGGCCCTGGTCTCCGGCCTTGGCAGCGGCGTCGGCGGCATCGGGAGCGCCGGTGGCGTTGTCGCGTCGCTCGATCATGACAGTGCCTTCATTCGTTGGGCCTTCCGAAGGTCGTAGGGGAAGACTACCTCCACGAAACTACGTCCGTGGAAATCCGGCAGCAGTCTCAAGGTAGGCGTGAGGGTTTGCCGGGTCAACGACCCAGCGTGCGTCCGGGCGTGTCGCGAAGTCTCAACGGTGACTCGAGGGTTGCCCGAGTGCTGCCTCAAGGGGCCTCGAAGTCCTCCGGCTCGACTTCCTCGAGGAACTCGCGAAACTTCTCGATCTCCTCGTCCTCCTCACGGGTCGACGTGATGCCGGCGGCGTCGAGGACGTCCTCGGCGCACAGGATGCGGGAACCGGACCGCAGCGCGAGGGCGATGGAGTCCGAGGGTCGGGCCGACACGGTGGCTCCGGACTCGAAGTGCAACGTGGCGTAGAAGACGCCTTCGTCGACGTCGTCGATCCGCACCTCTCGCAGCTCGTCGCCGAGCGCGGAGACGAGATGCTGCATCAGCTCGTGGGTCAGCGGGCGTGGTGTCTCGGTGCCCTGCTGGGCGTAGGCGATGGCTGACGCCTCGACGGCCCCGATCCAGATGGGCAGGTACCGATCACCCTCCAGCTCGCGCAGCAGCACGAGCGGTTGGTTGGTGGGCATCTCCACCCGGACACCGACGACCTCGACCTCACGCATGGCCTCAACCGCGCAGCCGGTTTCGGACGAGAACGGTGTGCAGTCGCACCGACAGTGCTGCGAGCGCGGCCGCCGTCTGCTCGGCGGCCTCCGTGTCGAGGCTTCTGGATCGTGGCGAGACGACCTGGTCGACCAGGCTCGCCTCCCGGTCCGCCTGCGCACCGAAGTGACGCAGGTGTCGCGGTTCCAGGCCCACCTGGGCGAAGTCCGCGACGAGCGCGGCCACCTGCAGGTCGTCGCCGTCGTAGTACGTCTGGGTGGGCCGGCGGCGGATCAGGCCGAACTCCTCGACCGCGCTCAGCGCGGCGTCGTCGAGCCCGGACGACTCCATCAGCTCCTCCCGGGAGAGGCGAAGCTGGCTGCGTCGCTCACGGAAGGTCTCGGGGGTGGGAAGGTCGTCGTCGGCGAGGCTCAGGTGCGGAACACGCGTCGTCGCGCCCAGGGTGGTGTCCGGCACGCGACCGCGGTCCATGTCGTCGAGCACCTGGCGGATGTGGCTGAGTGGCCAGAAGTTCGGGGCGGCCTGCTGGCGCAGGATGAACCGCAGCCGTTCGACGTCGCTGAAGGCGAACTTGCGGTAGCCGGACGGCGTGCGCTCGGGCTCGATCAGGCCCTGCGACTCCAGGTAGCGGATCTTGCTGATCGACAGGTCGGGGAACTCCCCCGTCAGCTCGTCGAGCACCTTGCCGATACCGAGGCGCGAGAGCTCCGGCAGCGGGTCGGTCACGCGTGGTCCTTGGACGACCCGGCGAAGTAGATCAGCCGGTACTTGCCGATCTGGACCTCGTCGCCGCCGGTGAGCGCCACGTCGCTGTCGATGCGATCGCGATTGACGTAGGAACCGTTGAGGCTGCCGAGGTCGGAGACGACATAGCCGGCGTCGCCCCTGGTGAAGGTGGCGTGGCGGCGTGAGACGGAGATGTCGTCGAGGAAGATCTCGCTGTCCGGGTGGCGTCCGACGGTGACGACGTCGGTGTCGAGCAGGAACCGTGCGCCGGCGTCGGGACCGCGCTGCACCAAGAGCATGGCGCTGCCTGCGGGAAGATTCTCGACGGCCTGGACGTCGTCGGTCGTCATCTCCTCGGTGTCGGCATCGATCAAGGGGATGTGCGAGGTGTCCTCCGACATCGGGACGGGCTTCGCGTTGGCGTCATCCGGCGATGACATCGGCGATCACTCCTGCTGCTTCGGGATCGACGGCTTCGATCGAGATGGGGGACTCAGACACGTCCAACGTAGCACCCACAGGTCGACGGATCAGGGAACGCGACTCACTCCGAGACGAGCGCTCCATAGGCCTCCGGCGACATCAGAGTCGAGGTCGCGTCCGGGTCGTCGGGACGCACCTTGATCAGCCAGCCCTCCCCGTAGGGATCGCTGTTGATGACCTCCGCGCCGCCGTCGAGCGCGTCGTTGCGCGCCATCACCTCACCGCTGATGGGCGAGAACACGTCGCTGACCGACTTGGTGGACTCCAGCTCGCCGATGACCGACCCGGCAGTGACGCTGTCGCCGACCTGCGGCAGGTCGACATAGACGATGTCGCCCAGCTGTTCCTGGGCGAAGTCGGTGATGCCGATCGTCGCGACGTTGTCGTCGAGGCGCACCCACTCGTGCTCCTCGCTGTAAACCAGGTCCTCAGGAATCACCGCGTGCTCCTCGCGCGTCGGGGGGTCAAGATGTGGGTTGAGCGTACTCGGGGCTCTTGAGGTCGGCCAGCGCGGTGATGGTGATCTTGTCGCGCACCTCGACGGTGGCCGTGCCACCGACGTTCGCGACCCGGTCGATGAGGCCGCCGCGGAAGCGGACGGCCTCGGCCATCGTGTCCGAGTCGCCGATCGCCTCGATGACGAACGGTCGCTTGATCTCGCGTCCACCGACCTGGATGCCGCCCTCGACGTCGAGGAAAAAGGTCTGGGCCACCACTCGGGCCGTCCCGTTGATGACGATCGCCTCGGCGCCGGCATCGCGGAGCTCCTGCACGGCGTCCAGCAGCTGGCTGGAGGAAACCGCTTCGTCCGGGTCGTTGATCGTGACGGCCACGCCGGGGCCGGTGGCGCCGGCGGACCCGGCCAGGATCGCCAGCTGCTCGGACCGGTTCCGGGCCTGCTTCTCGGCGTCCTTCGACCGCTGCGAGCTGGACAGCAGCTCGTCCCGCGTCTCGGTGAGGTCGTCGATCTGCGTGCCGAGTCGCTCGTTGGCCGCGTCGATGGACTTGAGCAGCTCCACCAGCTCGACACCCCGGACCGCGGTGTAGTCGGTGTCGCCGCTGCGGCCGACCTGGGTGGTGACGGCGAACGCCAACCCGCCGATGAGCAGCCCGACGACCAGGTGCATGCCGGTGGGGCGGGACCACCTGCGCAGCGCAGACGGCGGCGGCGTGCCGGACTCAGGCATGGAAGATCCGGCGTCTGATGGCGGCGGCGTTGGCGAAGATCCGGATGCCCAGCACGACGATCACGCCGGTCGAGAGCTGCGACCCCACCCCCAGCTGGTCGCCCAGGAAGACCATGGAGGAGGCGATGAGCACGTTGGAGATGAACGAGATCACGAAGACGCGGTCGTCGAAGCGCTTCTCACCGAGGGCGCGGACCGCTCCGATCACGGCGTCGAGTGCAGCGACGATCGCAATGGGCAGATACGGCTGGAGCCACACCGGGACGGTCGGGTCGAGCAGCAGTCCGAGGGCGATGCCGACCATCAGTCCGATCACCGGGATCATCGGTCCTCCTCCAGGATCGTCGCGTGGCTCAGCTTCAGCCGCTCGCTCGGCGCTGCCGGCACCGAGATGCTCGTCGATGGTGTCACGGCGTACTTGACGCCGGAGCGGGTGCGCCTTTCCCAGTACTTGCCCGCAGGGTTCTGCTCCAGCCGCGCCTGCAGGCTCTCCGGGTCGCCGATCGCGACGATCGTGTAGGGCGGCCTGGTGGACCGGTAGTTGACCGTGATCGCCTCTCCGGCGGTGCGGATGGACGTCATCGCCCCGATCCGGCTGTCACCGATGGCCACTGCCTCGGCACCGGCGTACCACAACCCGTTGACGAGGATCTGGAGGTCACGGTCGGTGATACGCCCCCGGAAACCGCCGTCGTCGCTCTCGTCGGCGGCAACGACGATGCCCGGGCCGGTGGCCGGCCGGGATGCCGCGTTGACCCCGAGGTCTGCAGGTCGCTCGCCGAGACCGGTGCCCCCCGCCTGCAAGGACTCCACCTGAGCTCGCAAGGCGGCGGCCGTGGAGCGTCGGTCGTCGAGGATCTCCTGGCGGGCCTTGATGTCGGCGGCGAGGGTGCGGCGCTCGAGCTCGGTGGCCGGGCGGTCGTTGCGGGTCTGGATCGCGGCGGTGGTGACGAACAGCGCGAACGCAGTGACCAGCAGCGCCACCACGAGCTGGGATCGTCGGGACCGTCGCGGCTCCGTGCCGCGGAACACGTAGTAGTCGTCGTCCAGGGCGGTGTCGGCGATCTGCTCCAGCAGCCCTGTTCCCGACCAGGGTTCCCGGGTCATGATCGGGCGGCGACCCGCGGCGTGGTGGCGAGCAGCCGGCGCACCTGGAAGGCGTAGAGGATGCCGCCCCACCAGTACAGGCCCACACCCCAGATCGCGAAGGCCCAGCCGAACACGTCGGCGAGATCGGCGATGGTCCCGGTGCCGTCGCCGAGCAGCAGCAGCGGAAAGGCGTAGAGCAGACCGGCGGTGGCCGCCTTGCCGAGGAAGTGGACCGGGAGCGAGCTGTACCCGCGTGTGCGCAGGAACGGCACCAGGCTGAACAGGAAGACGTCCCGCAGGGGAAGGATCAGCGCCACCCACCACGGGATGATGTCGCGCATCCACAACCCGACGACGACGGCCAGGATGAACAGCCGGTCGGCGACGGGATCGAGGATGGCGCCGACCGTCGACATCTGGTTGAGCTTGCGGGCCAGCTTGCCGTCGAGGTAGTCGGTGATGCCGGAGACGATGAGCACCAGCAGGGCCAGCTCGTCCAGCTCGGGGCCGAGGACGAGCCAGAGGAACACCGGCACCAGCAGGAGCCGAATGACGCTCAGCAGGTTCGGGATCGTGACGATCCGGTCGGTCACGGGTGTGGTTCCTCTCGGCGATGATGCTCAGTCAAGCCTAGGACATCGGGCCTGCCCCACCACTGCTGCCGTGCCGGTCGGCAGCACCCGGCCTTGCGTGTCCCACCGGTACTGACAGACTGAGGAGGAAAGCGGACGACATCACAGCCATGGGCGCCGAGGTGCCCCGACTCGAGGAGGATGCGTGGCCGACTACTCGCTGCCCGACCTGCCCTACGACTACGGTGCGCTGGACCCGCACATCTCGGGCAAGATCATGGAGCTGCATCACAGCAAGCACCACCAGAACTACGTGAACGGTCTGAACACCGCTCTGGAGAAGCTCGAGGAAGCACGCTCGGCCGACTCCTTCGACACGATCAACCTGCTGGAGAAGAACCTCGCGTTCAACCTCGGCGGGCACATCAACCACTCCATCTTCTGGAAGAACCTCTCCCCCGACGGCGGCGACAAGCCCGACGGCGAGCTCGGTGCGGCCATCGACGACCATTTCGGGTCGTTCGATGCGTACCGTGCCCAGTTCGAGGCCACCGCCCTCGGCATCCAGGGGTCGGGTTGGGCGATCACGGCGTGGGACACGCTCGGCCAGAAGCTCGTCATCGTGCAGCTGTACGACCAGCAGAGCAACATCCCGGCGACGCTGATCCCGATCTCCCAGCTCGACATGTGGGAGCACGCGTTCTACCTCGACTACCTCAACGTCAAGGGCGACTACGTCAAGGCGTTCTGGAACATCGTCAACTGGGCCGACGCCCAGGAGCGCTTCACCGCCGCCACCGGCGGCGGCCAGATGTTGTTCTGACCGCTCGACCGACACGCAGCGCCACCGACGGCGGGATCCCTCAGGGGTCCCGCCGTCGGCCGTTGTCGGCGAGGTCGCGCAGGTACGCGTTGTAGGCCGTCAGCTCGGCGTCGTCATCGCGATCGGCGGCTCGGTCGATACGACGGGCCTCCCGCTTGTCGGTGCGGATCCACTGCACGAACAGTGCGCCCATGACGAGCACGAGCGGGATCTCCCCCATCGCCCACGAGATGCCTCCGCCCAGGTACTGGTCGGCGAGCAGGTCGGTGCGGAACGGGCGGTCGATCGCAAGCCAGTAGGTCTCGGCGATCACCGTGCTCGACGACATCACCGCGATCGCGAAGAACGCGTGGAAGGGGATCGTGACCAGCAGCAGCCCGAACCGCACCAGTGGCTGGAGCGCTCGTGGCGACGGGTCGATGCCGATGAGCACGTAGTAGTAGAGGGTGCCGACGGCGATGAAGTGCAGCTGCATCGCGGCGTGGCCCCAGTGGCTGTCCATGAGCCCGCCGAAGGCCGGGGTGAAGTAGAGCGCGTACAGGCTGCCGACGAACAGCACCGGGCCGACGACGGGGTGGGTCACCACCTGCGCGAATCGGGAGTGCAGGAACCCGATCAGCATCCCGCGCGGCGAGACCTCCCCGTCCTGACGCGGCCCGGGCAGGGTGCGGAGCGCAAGCGTGGCGGGAGCACCAAGAACCAGGAAGATCGGGGCGACCATCGACAGGACCATGTGCGACACCATGTGGGCGCTGAACAGCACGTGCGAGTACTGCCCGAGGCCTCCGAACCCGGCCCACCCGATGAGGGCGAGGCCGATCATCCACGAGACGGTGCGGCCGACGGGCCATGCGTCGCCGCGTCGGCGCAGAACGAGGAGCCCGCTGAGGTAGAGCGCGAGTCCCATGCCGACCACCACGAGGGCGACGCCGGTCGGCTCCCATCCCCAGAGCACGCGCCCGAACGTCGGAGGGGGCGGCATCGGCCCACCGATGAGCTCCTCGGCGCGGCTCGTGACGAGGTCACTCGCCGGTGACGGGGTGCGCGCGAGACCCACCGCGAGCCCGACGGTGGCGACCATCAGGAAGAGCTCGGTGGCAGCGAGGGCCAGGAACCCGCTCCCCCGGTCGACGAGGCGCCGGCGTTGCCGCCACCCGAACACGGCGAGCAGGACCAAGGCAGCGGCCTTGGCGACGACGAGCCGGCCGTAGGCCGAGCCGAACACGTCGCCCCAGCTCACGAGCCGCACCGAGGCATTCGCGACGCCGGACGCACCGACGATCACGATCGCCCACAGCGCGACGGTCGAGTACCGGGTGATGGCGTCGGGCAGTCGCTTGCTGCCGCGGACGGCGACCCAGCCGAGCGCGGCGAGCCCGCCCACCCAGACGGAGACGCCGACGACGTGCACGAACAGGCTCGTCGTGGCGAGGTCATGGGACCCACTCGCCGACGCGTGGCCCGTGAGCGACACCGGCAGGAGCGCGGCGAGGGCGAAGCCCAGCCACAGCGCCAGGGGCCGCGCACCGATCGTCTGGCGGCAGGCGACGGCGACCACCCCCGCGGCGACGCCTTGGATCAGGAGCGCGCGGCCGAGGGACGTCTCGAAGGCCAGCGACGAGACGAGCGTGGGCGTGAGCTCGGTCAGAGGTCGGGCGAAGATGTCGCTCACGGTGACGAAGAAGAGGGCCACGCTGGCCACGGACCACACCGCGGCCCATCGCGAGGCGAGGGCGACGGCCGAGACGGACAGGCCTTCGACCACGTCCTTGCTCGTCGGGAGCAGGAACACCGCGGCAAGCAGGAACCCGGCGACCGCGACCGCCGCCACCTGGGTCGTCAGCGTGAGGAACGGCAGCAGCCACCCGACGAGCGGTCCGGCGTCAGGCAGTCCGGCCGGACTCGGCGCCGGGGCTCCGCCGCCGATCTCCAGCGCCGCGACCATGACGAGCACGCCGACGCCGAATCCGCCCAGCAGCAGCCTGGTGGCCCGGGTCATGGGCGTCTCTCGCGTCGAAGTGGCGCCAGGATCAGTCCGATGACACCAACGGCGGCGCCGAGCCCGAGCAGCAGGTAGGTGCGGTGCCGGCCGGCGAAGGACTCCTCATCGTCCTGCGGAGCCGCCTGCTCGACGGCGCGACCCGACGTCGTGGTGAACGTCAGCTCGCCGGTGATCGCGTGGCCGTCACCGGACACCGCTCGGTAGGCCACCGTGTAGCGGCCGCGCTGGTCGCTCTCGGCCAGGTCCGCGGTGAGGGTCGTGTCAACGGCACGGACGTCCGAAGTGCGCACGCGAGTCCCATCGGGGGCCGTGACCGCGACGGACCCGGATCCGACGCTCTCGTTGAAGGTCAGCGAGACCGTGCGCGGCGCAGTGTTCACGGTGGCGCCGTCGGCCGGGTCGGAGTCGACCAGGGCCGCGTGGGCCGCGGCCGGGACCGTTCCCAGGGCCAGAGCCGACAGGGCCGCAAGCACGGTGACGATGATGAGCTTGGGCACGACGTCGATTCTGTCTCAGGACGAAAAGTCGGTGCGGAGGAGGGCTGCCGATGCCGTCTGGCAGCCGACGTGGCCGCGTCTTCGACCCCCTCCCCGCCAGGCCGTGCAGACCGTGCACAGCTCGGGGTTAGCCTGAGTCCATGGCTTTGGTTTCCGGCGACTTCATCACCCTCGACGAACAGTGGGGGGCGCACAACTACCATCCCCTTCCGGTCGTGATCTCCGAGGCCGAAGGCGCCTGGGTCACCGACGTCGAGGGGCAGCGGTACCTCGACTTCCTCTCCGGCTACTCGGCCCTCAACTTCGGTCACCGTCACCCGGCGCTCATCGAGGCGGCGCACGAACAGCTGGACCGGCTGACCCTGACATCGCGGGCGTTCCACAACGACCAGTTCGGCGCCTTCTGCCAGGAGCTCGCCGAGCTGACCGGCACCGAGATGGTGCTGACGATGAACACCGGGGCCGAGGCGGTCGAGTCCGCGATCAAGGTCGCCCGCAAGTGGGCCTACGAGGTCAAGGGCGTCGCATTCGACTCCGCCGAGATCATCGTCGCCTCGGGCAACTTCCACGGCCGCACCACCACCATCGTCTCGTTCTCCGACGATCCGGCCGCCCACGACAACTACGGACCCTTCACCCCGGGCTTCATCACGGTCCCCTTCGGCGACGCCGAGGCCGTTCGCGCGGCCATCGGCCCGAACACGGCTGCCGTGCTGATGGAGCCGATCCAGGGCGAGGCGGGGGTCATCGTGCCGCCCGAGGGGTTCTGGGCCGACGTCCGCGCGGCCTGCGACGAGCACGGCGTGCTGATGATCTCCGATGAGATCCAGGCCGGTCTCGCCCGCACCGGCGAGCTTTTCGCACTCGACCACGAGGGTGTCCGGGCGGATCTGTACACGCTCGGCAAGGCGCTCGGCGGTGGCATCGTCCCAGTCTCGGCGGTCGTGGGACGACGTGACGTCCTCGGGGTCCTCAAGCCGGGCCAGCACGGGTCGACGTTCGGCGGGTACCCGGTGGCCTGCGCCGTCGGTCGGGCCGTCGTCGGTCTGCTGTCGACCGGTGAGTTCCAGCAACGCTCCACCGAGCTCGGCCATCACCTGCACGAGCGGCTGCACGAGCTGTCCGGTCTGGGCATCTCCGCGGTTCGCGGGCGTGGCCTCTGGGCCGGCATCGACATCGACCCCACCGCCAAGACGGGGCGTGAGGTCAGCATGGCGCTGCGCGACCAGGGCGTGTTGTGCAAGGAGACCCACGAACGCACCCTGCGCATCGCTCCCCCGCTGGTGATCAGCCGCGAGGAGATCGACTACGCCATCGACGCCCTCGCCAACGCGCTGAAGGCCTAGCACCACCCGCATTGCCTATGGTGCCGGCTCCCGGACGTCGACGACGATGGCCGGATGGGCATCGACGAGGTGCTGACGCACGCTCGGCACGGGATGCGCCGACTGACGCCTGAAGAATGTGTCGCCGCGGCCGCCGGTGGCGCGCTTCTGGTCGACATCCGCACCGAGCGCCAGCGTCGCGACGAGGGCGAGCTCCCCGGCGCCGTGGTGATCGACCGAACGGTGCTCGAGTGGCGCCTCGATCCCACCAGCGCCACCCGCATCCCCGAGGCCACGTCGGCCGACATCGAGGTCATCGTCGTCTGCCGTCAGGGATTCAGCTCCAGCCTGGCGGCCGCATCGCTGCGCACCATCGGCCTGCACCGCGCCACGGACATGATCGGCGGCACGGCCGCCTGGCGCGCAGAAGGGTTCTCCATGAGCGACGGCCCCGCCGACGTGCGGCGGTGAAACCGCGCCGAGACCCACCTGTTCGGTCGGCTGAGTCCGTGCCTGATGGTCACAACCTCAGCGTCGGTCCATGGCGAAACTGACGACCTCGGCGGTGAACGCGCCGGCCCGTTCGAGCATGACCATGTGTCCGGTGCCCTCGAGGACGACGGTGCGCGCGCCGGGCACGGACGCGGCGAACTCCGCGAGCTCGGTCAACGGGGCGATGGGATCGTGGTCGGCGCCGATCGCGAGCACCGGGCAGCTGACCGGAACCAGCCACTGCTCGGGGCGCAGCCTGCCGGCTGCTCGCGCTGTGGGCAGGACGCCGCGAGCACCGCCTCCATCCACGAGCAGCGCAACGCTGGTGCTCGGCAGCGCCCCAGGACGATGGAGGTACGGCCACAGGACGAGGCGGCGTAGTCGCGGTCGCCTGATGAGCTGGCGGCGGAGGAAGGCGGGGACGGGCAGCCCCGCGGTGAGTACCTCGAAGAAGGTCGCCACGACCGTTGCGGGTCGCCTCAGCACGTGGTGGCTGACGCGCTGTCCGCCGAGCACGGCGGCGAAGGCCTGCACGGTGCCGGCGGCGAGGATGATCGCGGCAACCAGATCCGGATGCCGGACGGCGAGACGTACTGCCACGGGCCCGCTGAGCGAATGCCCGACCAGGACGACCTTGGGGAGGTTCAGGTGCTTGACCAGCTCGGCGATCGCGTCTGCGAAGGCATCGATCGAGTACCTGCCTTGCGGCGGCCCGGAACGGCCGAAGCCGGGCAGATCGACGGCGATGACACGACCATGTTCGGCCAGCTCGGGAATGTTCTCCTGCCAGTGTTGCCAGCGCCCGCCGAGGCCGTGCGCGAGGACGAACACCAGCCCGTCCGGTCCGGGATCGCCGTGGTCCAGGTAGTGCAGGCTGGATCCGGCGACGTCGACGGTGTGCACGTGACGTGCCCAGTCCACTTCTCCTCGCGGCCGCCGGCCGGGCACGCCATAGTCCCCCGCGAGGGGGATGGCTCTCCGCGTCTGACTGGGTGACGTCATGACTCATCCTCTCGTGGGCGGGAGGTGCGTCCCGGTCACCGTCCGCGACGAGCTCGTCGTGGCGTGCGCTGAGCGATCGCGGAGCCGCCGCCCCACGCGCCCGGACCCTTCGGCTTCGCGGACCCTGCCTACGTCCGCCAGATGAGCATCGCCCAAGGGCTCCTCGACGGTCTCGACTCGACGAGCCGTGACGTGTCCCTCACGAACCTCCACGTCGTCATGGATGCGGCCATGACCGACCACGGTGTCGTCATGCCCTCGCAGTCCTGGCTGATCGAGGCCAACCACCGCTGAGAGGAAGGCGCGGGCCACCTTCTTCTCCCCGATCGGCTAGGCCGGCCACGCCGGTTCTTCCGTCGCGGCCCAGTCCTCGAGGAATTGACGGTAATGGTCCAGCTTCGCCGGATCCTGATGCTGCATGCTCGCCTCGCTGGAGAGATCGAGATCCGATTGGGCCGCGTACAGTGGCTGCAGGGCGGCCCCCATGGCGGCTTCCAAGGCTGGTTGGACGTCGCGGGGCCAGTCCTCCGCCTCGAGGCTGAGCACTGCCGGGCTGGTGCGTACCAGTCCATTGCGGCCTTCCGCCGCATCGGTCAGCGCCGGGTCCATCGCCACGGCAAGCGTGAACCGGTCAGGGAGGTCCAGCGCCCGCGCCGGAGCCCGGGCGCACTCGCGAGCGAACCCGCGGAGCGCTGCCAGACCGGCGATGAGATCAGGGTGCTCGGGTACGGCTTCACCTCGATTCGTCGAACGCTTCACCGTGAGGAACGGCACGTCCTGCACGATCCCATCCATCTGGCCGGCCAGCCCGGCCTCGCCGGCCACACCCAGAAGGGGCAGCCCGGCCAGCCAGGCCCAGATGTGACTCTCGGTGATGAGCGCTCCGTCGACGGCAACCTTGAGGCCGGGAACCATCGTGTGACTCATGAACGCACCGGTGGTGCCGGCCCGGGCGTGGAAACCGACATGGAACGCGGTGTCAAACCCTTCGGTCCACGCGGCCTCGTCGGCCGGGCCGACGTTCTCCGGAAGCTCGTCCCAGAAGATGTTCGGCCAACCCAGTCCATGGGCGTTCACCACGAAGACGCCGGTGGCCCCGCCGTCCAGCAGACCGGTTGCCGCGGCAGCGACCTCGTCGGTGAAGAGCCGTCGGCCGGTCTGCCAGTACCCCGCGAACGGTGGCCAACACTGTCGATGGTCAGTGACGCCGGACATCCCCTCCATGTCCGCCCACATCAGGACGCGCATGGTCTGATCGTGCACCAGATCCGGCCGATCGACCAGAGGCAGTCGGGTCGGTGCCGCCTCCTGAGCCCATGAACGGCATTCGCACGTTCGGCCCGAATGCGGTGGGGCCAGTGACTGGAAGGATGAACCCATGTTCTTTGACAACGTGTCCGGTCTGGTGAGGGTCCTGGTCGTCGGGTCCCTCGCCTACGTGTGGCTCGTCGCGATCCTGCGGGTCAGCGGGAAGCGCACACTGGCGCAGCTGAACGCCTTCGACTTCATCGTCACGGTCGCCCTGGGATCGACGCTGGCGACCGTCGCCCTCAGCAGCACCGTCGCCTGGGCTGAGGGTGCTCTCGCCTTGGGGTTGCTGGCCACTCTGCAGTTTGTTGCAGCCTGGCTGGCGGTGCGATTCTCCTGGGCGCGTCGGGGACTGACGTCGGAGCCCGCCTTGCTCGTCCGGGACGGGCAGCTGGACCTGGCCGCGCTGCACAACGAGCGAATCTCGCGCCAGAGCCTTCTCCAAGCGGTCCGCAGCTCTGGTGCGGGCGGGCTCGACCTGGTCGCGGCGGTCGTGCTCGAGACGAACGGCAGCCTGACCGTGGTCACGAGGGACCAGCTGGGAAGTGGATCCGCGTTGGACGACGTCCCAGGATGGCGGCTCGACTCGACGGAGCGTTGAGCACCCGCGACGCCGTGGTGCGGAGGCGCAACGTCTCTAGTGCCCCGCTACTGCGCCGGGACGTTCTCTCGGAGGAAGGCGAGCTGGTCGGCGATGATGGTGGTGAACGCGGGTTCGACGTAGGGGTCGAAATGGCTGCAGTCGTAGATCCGGACCGTCGCGTTCGGGATCCGTCGAGCTGCCTTCTCTGCGACAGCACGCGGCGTGATGGCGTCATGCTTGGCGATCTGGATCAGGGTGGGGCATGGAATCTTCGACGCGACCCGCTTGGGTGAGTACTGACCGATCTTGAGGCCGATCCGCGCCGCGACGTCTTGGCGATAGGCGTCCGGTTCGAGGTTCGAGGCGACGATGAGCTTTTCCAGCCCCGGCAGTGCGTCAGGCGTGGTCATGATGCCGAGCTCACCCGGCCGGCCGACCAGCGGCACGTAGACAGGCTTCCGCCCCAGGACCGCGTTGAGCTGGTCCCGTATGGCGTAGGGAGCGATTCTCGCTGAGGAGGCGAAGCCGGTGGCTCGCATCGCCGCTGGACCACTGATGTGCGGCACCTGTGCGATGACGGCAGCGAGCGGCTCACCGCGTCCGGCGACGGTGAGGACATGTCCGCCACCGAATGACGTTCCCCACGCCACGGTCTTGCTCGAGTCGATGCCTGGAAGGGAGCGCGCGAAGTTCAGCGCTGCCCTCCAATCGGCGTGCTGCATGGGAATGTCCAGGAGCTGGCGTGGCTCGCCATCGCTGTCGCCGAACCCCCGGTAGTCGAACACCATGGCTGCGTAACCTGCCGCTGCAAAACGCTCCGCGTATGTGTACAGACGCAAGGCGCGTGGAGACCCGAACCCGTGCGCCATCACGATCACCGGCACCGGGACTTCGGCGGACGTCTCAGGACGGAACACGGTGGCCGCACACTCAGTTCCGTCGGAGAGAAACGAGGTCTGTTCCGCTGTGAAAGGCGTGCTGTCAGATGCGGTCACGGACGCTCCATCGTCGGGATTGGGCGGATCCCCGGATCGGCCGGCAGACCCGGGTCATCGTACCGGGCGCGACATGTCCGCTCGCCCGAATGGTGGTCACCCACGCGGCGACGAAAGCCGTGCTCGGAGCCTGAGAACGCCTCACCTGCGTCAACTCTCGGTCGGGCTGACAGGATTTGAACCTGCGACCCCGTGACCCCCAGTCACGTGCGCTACCAAACTGCGCCACAGCCCGTTCACCAGCGGTAACCCTACCGCAGCGCGTGTCCCTGGCCGGAGGGGCCGTGCGGTCAGCGGCGGCGCTTCTCGCGAGGGCGCTGGATGAGGTGGATCGGGGAGCCGACGAAGCCGAACTCCTCGCGCAAGCGACGCTCGATGAAGCGCATGTACGACGCCTCGAGCTTGCCGGACGTGAACAGGACGAAGGTGGGGGGCGACACCGACGCCTGGGTGCCGAACAGGATCTTCGACTGCTTGCCCCCGCGCACCGGGTGCGGGTGCTCGGACACCAGGCGCCCGAGGAACGTGTTGAGCGCCCCCGTACCGACGCGGGTCTCCCAACCCTCCAGCGCCGAGTCGAGGGCGCGGACGAGGCGATCGACGTGCCACCCGGTGCGGGCCGCGACGTTGACGCGTGGCGCCCACGGCACCTGCACCAGGTCACGCTCGATCTCGCGCTCGATGTAGAAGCGACGTTCCTCATCGACGAGGTCCCACTTGTTGAAGCCGATGACGAGAGCGCGGCCGGACTCCGCGACGGTGCTGATGATGCGGGTGTCCTGCTCGGTGATCGGCTGGCTGGCGTCGATGATCACCACCGCGACCTCCGCCCGCTCGATCGCCGTGGAGGTGCGGAGGCTGGCGTAGTACTCGTGGCCGGTCGCCTCGCGGACCCGTCTGCGGATGCCTGCGGTGTCGATGAATCGCCAGAGGCGGTCGCCGAGAGTGACGAGCTCGTCGACCGGGTCGACGGTGGTCCCGGACACGTTGTCGACGAGGACGCGCTCCTCCCCCGCCAGCTGGTTCAGCAGGCTCGACTTGCCCACGTTCGGCTTGCCCACGATCGCGACGCGACGCGGCCCGGCCTCGTCGTCATCACGGTCCAACGGTGCCTCGGGCAGCGCCTCGAGGATGGCGTCGAGCAGGTCGCCACTCCCCCGGCCGTGCAGCGCCGACACCGGGTACGGCTCGCCGAGTCCCAGGTTCCACAGGCCGGCGGCCTCCAGCTCACCGCGCTGGTCGTCGACCTTGTTCGCGGCCAGCACGATCGGCTTCTTCGCCGCCCGCAGGATGCGCACGACCGCGGCATCGGCGTCGGTGATGCCCACCGTGGCGTCGACGACGAACAGGACCGCGTCTGCTGCCTGGACCGCGACCTCGGCCTGGGCGGCGATGCGTTCGGCGAGGCCCTTCGCGTCGGGATCCCAGCCACCGGTGTCGACAACGGTGAACGCTCGTCCGTTCCAGTCGGCGTCGTACGGGACGCGGTCACGAGTGACGCCCGGGACGTCCTCGACGACGGCCTCGCGGCGACCGATGATGCGGTTGACGAGGGTCGACTTGCCGACGTTGGGGCGACCGACGATGGCCAGCACGGGTAAGGCGTCAGTCAACGGTCGATCCCTTGGGAATGGGGCCAGGAAGGCCCCGTTTGGTGGCGGTCCGCGCCCAGGTCAGGTGCTGCCGCAGGTGGTCGAGGACCTGGCTCGTGGTCGTGCGAACCAGCTCCGACGAACGCGGCCACGGCTGCGCCGAGACCTGCATCGGTTCACCGTAGACGACGTCGATGCGAGCGCCTTTCGGCGGCCGGGACTCCGAGGCGGCTCCGGGCTCACGGGTGCCGAAGATCGCGACCGGGACGATGGGTGCCCCGGAGACCAGCGCGAGCCAGGCCGCACCGCCCTTGATGCGGTGCAGCTCGCCGTCGCCACGTTTGCCCTCGGGATACACGATGACGGCCTGCCCGGCGGCGAGGGCGTCGGCGGCAGCACGGAGGGCGCCGGCGTCGTGTCCGGAGCGGTCGACCGGGATCTGTCCGGCATACCTCAGGAGCTTCCCCGTGCGTCCGGTGAACAGCTCCTTCTTGACGAGTGCGTGGGCCGGTCGCGGCGCCTTGAGGAAGAGGAGGGGTCCGTCGAGCCATCCGATGTGGTTTGCCGCGAGGATGACCGGACCGCGCGTCGGCACGTGGTGCTCCCCGCGCTGGTGCACTTCCCAACGCCGATCGAGCCACGGCGTCGCGAACCGGCGCAATGTCAGCAGGCCCTTCTCGGGGAGGCCGCGGGGCCCCGACAGCGGGACCTCCACCAGCAGCTGGTCGCTCATCGGGAACCGGCCCGGGCCGCGTCGTCCACGAGGGCCACGACGGCGTCGACGACCTGGTCGAGGGTCAGGTGCGTGCCGTCGATCTCGACGGCGTCAGGAGCCTTGGCCAACGGTGACGCGGCGCGGGTGGAGTCGACCTGGTCGCGTCGGGCGAGGTCCTGCTGGGTGGCGGCGGTGTCGGCGAGACCGAGCTCGGCGGCCCGCCGGGCGGCGCGGGCGGCCGGGTCGGCGACGAGGAACACCTTCACGGCTGCATCCGGCGCGACGGCCGACCCGATGTCACGGCCCTCGACGACGATGCCGTCCACCGCTGCCGCAATCGTCTCGCGTTGGCGAAGCACCAGCAGCTCGCGCACGCGTGGGACGGACGCGACCGCGCTGACGCTGGAGGTGACGTCGGCCGCGCGGATGGGTCCGGAGACGTCGACGTCGTCGACGTGGATGGTCGGGGCCAGCGGATCGGTACCGGAGCGGAGGACGACCGACTCGGCGTCGCGGGCCATCGCCTCCGGGTCGGCAAGGTCGGTGCCGCGCTGCAGCAGGGCCCACGTCATCGCGCGGTACATCGCCCCGGTGTCGAGGTAGGCCAGACCCAGACGGTCGGCCACGCCGCGGGCGGTGCTCGACTTGCCTGAGCCCGACGGCCCGTCGACCGCGATCACCAACGCGCTGCTCATGGATCCTCCTCCTCAGCGGTACGCGGACCAGCCGCGTGCGGTCAAAGCGTCGACCAGGGTGTCGGCACGATCGGCGAGGACAGCGATCTCGACCAACCCGACCGGACGACCGAGCTCGTGGTCGATCCTGAGGTCCTCGATGTTCACGTCCGATTCTCCCGTATCGGTCATGAGGCGCGACAGCTCGCCCGGCTGGTCGTCGATCGACACGTACACCGTGGCCAGCTCGATGGGACGCTCGCCATGCTTGCCGGGGATGAGCCGGGTGCCGGCCCGACCGGACTCCAGGACGTCGGCGAGCCTCGTACCGGGATCGGCGATGGCGCCGATGATGCGGTCGAGGTCGTCGCGGACCTCCTCCAGCAGCTGCCGAACCTCACCGGCGTTGCTGCGCAGGATGTCGCTCCACAGGGCGGTGTCGCTGCCGGCGATCCGGGTGACGTCGCGCAGACCCGGCCCCGCCAAGGAGAGGTGAGCCCGTGGTGCGTCGGTCAATCGGGCGGCGGCGAGCACGCTCAGGACGTGCGGCACATGGGACACCAGGGCCACGGCGCGGTCGTGCGACCCGGCGTCCATGGTGATCGGGACCGCGTCGACCAGCTGGGCCAGCGCCTCGACCACGCGGACCGCCCGCTCCCCCGCGCCGGCGACCGGCGTGACGGCCCACGGGCGGCCTTCGAACAGGCGTCCCGAGGCGGCCATGGGGCCGGAGCGTTCGCTGCCCGCCATCGGGTGACTGCCGACGAACCGCTCGGCCCCGGGAAGCGCCGCGATCCGGGTGACGAGATCGGCCTTGACGCTCGCGACGTCGGTGACGACCGCTTCGGGCCAGGTCTGGAGGGCACGGGTGACCGCATCGACGACCTCCGCCGGTGGCACCGCGACCACGACCAGGTCCGGGGCGACGACCGGATCGGCCGTCCCCGCGCCTCGTGAGACCGCGAGCTCGAGGTTCGAGCGGCTGACGTCGTCGAGGTGAACCGCCACGTCACGCTCGCGCAGGGCGAGGGCGATCGACGTGCCGATGAGACCGCAGCCGATCACCAGCACCGATGACGGCGGGTTCATGCCTCCACGGTATCGAAGAGCTGGCCGACTTCGTCGCGCGACAGCGCGCGGGTGGTCCCGACCGCGAGCCCGCCGAGCCGCAACGGTCCGAACGAGGTGCGGGTGAGCTCCAGGACCGGGTGCCCGACGTGGTCGAGGATGCGTCGCACGATGCGCTGACGACCCATGTGGATGTCGAGCTCGACGAGTGAGCGGCCTCGTGAGCGGTCCGTCACGCGGAACCGGTCGACCTGGGCCGGGCCGTCGGGCAGCACGATTCCGTCGCGGAGGCGTGCGGCCATCGAGTCGGGCACGTCGCCCTCGACGAGCGCGACGTACGTCTTGGTGACCTCGAACGACGGGTGCGCGAGCCGGTGCGCGAGGTCGCCGTCGTTGGTGACGAGGAGCAGTCCTGACGTGTCGGTGTCGAGGCGACCGACGTGGAAGAGCCGCTCGGGTCGGTCGCTGAGCACAGTGGTGAGGTCTGGTCGGCCGCGCTCGTCGGCCATCGTGGTGACGACCCCCCGGGGCTTGTTGAGCACCAGGTACACGTGGTCCGAGCGCGGCGGCAGCCGCTTGCCGTCGACGCGGATGACGTCGGACACGGGGTCGACGCGGGCACCCATCACGGTGACCACCTCGCCGTTGACCTCCACGCGGCCGTCGGCCATCAGCTGCTCGCTGCGGCGGCGCGAGGCGATTCCGGCCTGAGCCAGGACCTTCTGCAGCCGGATGCCCTCCGGCGAGTCGTCAGGAGGGCCGGTCATCGGCGCCCTCAGCCACGGAGTCGAAGTCGTCGGGGGTCTCGGCGACCGAGTCGTCGGGGTCAGACCCCGTGGGCGCGGAGACGGCGTGCCACGCGTCCTCGTCCATGTCGCCGATCTCCGGAAGCATCGGGGCGATGTCCGGTAGTTCGCCGAGGTCGGCCAGACCCATGCGCTCCAGGAAGTAGCTCGACGTGCGGTACAGCACCGCTCCGCTCTCGGCGTCGATCCCGGCCTCCTCCACCAGCCCACGCGTGATGAGCGTGCGCACCACCCCGTCGACGTTGACGCCGCGGATCGCCGAGACGCGCGATCGGCTGATCGGCTGCCGGTAGGCCACGACGGCCAGGGTCTCCAGTGCGGCCTGGGTCAGGCGAGCCTGCTGCCCGTCGAGCACGAACCGTTCGACCGCCGGAGCGAAGTCCTCACGGGTGAAGAAGCGCCACCCTCCGCCGACGTTGCGCAGCTCGAAGCCGCGACCCTGGTCGGTGTACTCCTGGGCGAGCTCGTCGAGAGCCTTCTCCACGTCCGGCGGCGGATGGCCGACGGCCTGCGCGAGGGTCAGGTGGTCGAGCGGCTGGTCGGCGACCATCAGCACCGCCTCAAGGGCCGGGCGCAGGTCGAGCATCCCGAGCTCGAGCTGCGGCAGCGACCCGGCGTCCGGCGCGTCAACGTGCTCCGGTCCGGAGTCGGGCTGGGGAGATTCGCTGGGTGGCGGGGACTCAGGCATCGGCGTCCTCGGGCATCGGTGGATGGGGATCGGTGGCATCTGGAGGGTCGTCGACCGCGACCAGGTCCGGAGGCGACTGGGGATCGGTCGGCTCGGCGGCGGGAACCTCGTCGAACTCCTCGCCGACGTCGATGTCCCCGTCATCGGACCCGGTCCAACGCAGGTGGAGGTCTCCGAGCGGGGTGGCCTGGTCGAAGGCGAGGACGCCCTCGCGGAACAGCTCCAGGACGGCGAGGAACCGAGCGACCGTGGTGACGAGATCGGCGTCGGCGGTGAGGGCACGGAAGGTGCTGGTGCGTTCGCGGCGCAGGCGGTCGACCACCAGGTGCGCCTGCTCCCGCACGCTGACGCGAGGCGCGTGCAAGTGGGTCAGGGACATCACCGGCACGGGCTTCGGCTCGAGCGTCGCCGCGGCCAGCTTGGCGAGATCGTCCGGCCCGATCGACATGATGACCTCGGGAAGCAGGGCGGCGAATCGCGGCTCGAGGCCGACCGAGCGAGGGTGGCGACGTTGCTCGTCGGCCAGCTTCTGCGCGATGAGCGCGGCCACCTGCTTGAACGCGCGGTACTGCATGAGCCGGGCGAACAGCAAGTCGCGCGCCTCGAGCAGTGCGAGGTCGTCCTCGTCCTCGACGTCGCCCTGCGGAAGGAGTCGAGCGGTCTTGAGGTCGAGCAGCGTCGACGCGACGAGCAAGAAGTGCGTGGTCTGCTCCAGGTCGTCGCCGAGCGCCTTGATGTACCCGATGAACTCGTTCGTGACCTCCGACAACGCCACCTCGGTGATGTCGAGCTGGTGCTTGGAGATCAGCGACAGCAGCAGGTCGAACGGACCTTCGAAGTTGCCCAGGTTGACGGAGAACCCGGCGGTCGCGGTGGCCGCGTCCTCGATCTCGGCGATGTCGGCGGCGCGCTCCCGCGCCGTACCCGTGGCGCGCTCCCGCGCGGGTGTCATGGGGCGCTCAGCCGGCGGGCGATCTCGCTGTCGGTGCCCCGGGCGTCGAGGTCGCCGAGCGCGATGCCCAGCGCGGCACGCACGAGTCGACCACGGTCGACGGTGCGGCCGAGCTCGCTGCGAAGCTTCAGTCGTGCCTGCTCCACGGCGAGCAGCTCGTCGGACGTGAGGTAGACCGTCATCTTCTCGTCGTGCTTGACGCGGCCGCTCGAGGCGCCGGGCTGCGGCTCCTGCTTGGCATCGTCAGCTCCCCCGCGTGGGGCCGGCGCAGTCGCCCGGAAAAGCTCGTCCGCGCCCGGCAGGTTCACGCGTCGGGACATCGACTCAACACCTCTCGCGCGAGCTGCCGGTAGGACGTCGCCCCCGGTGAGTTGGTGGCGAACTCGGTGATGGGCTCGCCCGCCACGGTGGAGTCGGAGAACTTGATCGTGCGCCGGATGACGGTGTGGAAGACGAGGTCGCCCCACCCCTCGACCAGCGTCTGCAGCACCTCACGGCCGTGCAACGTGCGGCCGTCGTACATCGTGCCGAGCAGGCCGATGATCCGCAGCTTCATGTTGGTGCGGTCGCGCACCTTCTCGATCGTCTCCTTGAGCAGCGCCACGCCGCGCAGCGCGAAGTACTCGCACTCCAGCGGGATGATGACGCCGTCGGAGGCGGTGAGGGCGTTGACCGTCAGCAGCCCGAGCGACGGCTGGCAGTCGATGAGGACGACGTCGTAGTCGTGCAGCACCGGATGCAGCACCCGGGCCAGCACCTGTTCGCGGCCGACCTCGGTGACCAGGCGCATCTCGGCGGCGGAGAGGTCGATGTTGGACGGCGCGAGGTCGAGTCCGTCGACGGACGTCTCCAGCACGATGTCCTTGATGCCGAGCTCGCGGTCCATCAGCACGTGGTAGATGGTCTGCTCGAGGTCGTGGGCGTTGAACCCGAGGCCGACGGTCATCGAGCCCTGGGGGTCGAAGTCGACCAGAAGCACCTTGCGGCCGGCCTCGACGAGAGCAGCACCGAGCGTGATCGTGGTCGTGGTCTTGCCCACGCCACCCTTCTGGTTGCACATCGCAATCACGGTGGCCGGTTGCCCGGCCTTGCGCGGTTGAGGCTCCGGAAGGGTGGGGATCGGACGCCCAGTGGGTCCGAGTTCCTTGCTCATGTACGTCCTTCATCCCGTGCAGGTCGGCCGACTGGCCGCCACTCTACCGCTCACCGCGCGGCTCTTGGATGAGCGGTCGCATAAATCTCCCGCAGTTTCTCGACCGTCACCAAGGTGTAGACCTGCGTGGTGGTGACGGACGCGTGTCCGAGCAGCTCCTGCACCACGCGGACGTCGGCACCGCCGTCGAGCAGGTGGGTCGCGAAGGAGTGCCGAAGGGTGTGCGGAGACACCTCGGACGTGACGCCGGCACTCCTCGCGGCCTTCACCAGAACGGTCCAGGCACTCTGGCGGCTCAGGCGCCCGCCCCGGGCATTGAGGAACATCGCCGGCGACGCGAGCTTCGCCGACACGAGGATCGGGCGAGCCACCTGCAGGTAGTCCTCGACGGCTGCGCGGGCGTAGCTGCCCACGGGGACGAGTCGCTGCTTGCCGCCCTTGCCGCGCAGGAGCACGGTTCCCTCGACCAGGTCGAGGTCGTCGACGTCCAGGCCGACTGCTTCGGAGATGCGGGCCCCGGTGCCATAGAGAACCTCCAGCAGCGCCCGGTCCCGCTTGGCGAGTGTGGTGCCGGCGGCACCGGAGGCCGCGAGAATGGCCTCGATGTCGGAGAGTGGCAGCGCCTTGGGCAGTCGCGCCGCCGGCCGTGGCGGTTTCACGGCCGCGGACACGTCGCTGGCCACGATGCGTTCCCGCAGGCAGAAGCGGTGGAAGCCGCGGACCGCCACGACCGCGCGCGCAGCACTGGCCGGTCCGAGCACGGGATGGTCGGCGTCGCCCGTGCGGAGAGCACCGAGGAAGGCGAGCACATCGGACTCGCTGATCTCGGCCGGCGAGCCGATGTCGCGGCCGCCGAGGTGGGCGACGTAGCGGCGCAGGTCGCGGCGGTAGCTGTTGAGGGTGTTGGGTGCCAGACCCCGTTCGACGGCCAGGTGGCTGAGGTAGTCGAGCACGGCACGCTCAAGATCGGTACTCATGGTCGCTGCCCGCGAGAGGTGCTCATGGCTCGCGCGCCTGTCAGGTCCGCGATCGTCGAACGTGCTCGGCCAGCACCGCCGCAACCGTCATGGCGTCGGTGATTCGTCCGTCGAGGGTGGCGTCGACCGCGGCCTCGAACGGCAACCACCACTGGTCCATGTCGGCCTCCTCGGCGAGCCGATCGGTGCGCTCGTCGTGCGGCACGGGGCGCAGCCCAGTGGCCCGGAACACCGTCCACGCCTCCGAGGAGTAGCCGGGCGTGGCGAACAGGCCGAGCATCCGCTCCCAGTCGGACGCGGTGAGGTCGGCCTCCTCGGCCAGCTCACGCGCGGCGGCGTCGAGAGGATCCTCCCCCGGGACGTCGAGGGTGCCGGCCGGAAGCTCCAACATCCGATGACGCACCGGATGCCGGTACTGCTCGACCAGCAGCACGCGGTCGTCCTCGTCGAGAGCCAGCACTCCGACCGCCCCGTGCGGCTTCACCACGACGCGGGTGTGCTCGTCGCCGTCAGGGTCGACGATCGTGTCGGAGTCGACGCTCAGATAGCCGTTGGCCAGCTCCTGCGACGTCGACCGGACCGGCCAGCTCTGCTCACGATCGGCCAGCGTCTGCGGGTCGGCCAGGTGCCCGGGCAGGACAGGATGCGGGGTGCTCACTCCGCGACCGACTCGGCACGGTGCGCCGCGTCGACGCCGAGCGCACCGGTTGCCGCGTCCACCGGGAGCCGCGTCTCGCGCTGGCGCTGCAGCGCCGCCTCGATCAGGCCCGAGAACAGTGGGTGCGGCCGAGTCGGTCGTGAGCGCAGCTCCGGGTGGGCCTGGGTCGCGACGTAGTACGGGTGCACCTCGCGGGGCAGCTCCACGAACTCCACCAGCGTCGAGTCCGGCGACGTGCCACTGAACACGAGCCCAGCGGCCTCCAGCTGATCGCGGTAGCCGTTGTTGACCTCGTACCGGTGGCGGTGGCGCTCCTCGACCTTGTCGACGCCGTAGGCGTTGGCCACGATGCTGCCGGGCTTGAGCGCGGCGGGATACAGACCGAGCCGCATCGTGCCGCCCAGGTCGCCGGCACCTTCGACGAACGCCTCCTGCTCAGCCATCGTCGCGATGACCGGGGCGGCGGCCTCGGAGTCGAACTCCGACGAGCTCGCACCCTCGATGCCGGCGACGTTCCGGGCGAACTCGATCACGATGCACTGCAGGCCGAGGCACAGCCCCAGCACCGGAATCTTGCGGGTCCGCGCGTACGCGAGCGCCCCGACCTTGCCCTCGATGCCGCGAATGCCGAAGCCTCCGGGCACGCAGATGCCGTCGACGTCGCCGAGGTGCTGGGCCGCCCCGGCCTCGGTGGCGCACTCGTCGGACGGCACCCACCGCAGGTGGACCTTGGTGTCGTGGGCGAAGCCGCCGGCGCGCAACGCCTCCGCGACCGAGAGATACGCGTCGGGCAGGTCGACGTACTTGCCGACCAAGGCGATGGTGACCTCGTCCGCCGGGTCGTGGACACGGCGCAGCAGCTCATCCCACTGCGTCCAGTCGACGTCGCGGAACGGCAGGTCGAGACGTCTGACCACGAACGCGTCGAGGCCTTCGCTGTGCAGCACCTTGGGAATGTCGTAGATCGAGGGAGCGTCGGTGGCCGTGACCACGGCTTCCTCCTCGACGTCGCACATCAGCGAGATCTTGCGCTTGACGCTCGTCGGGATCGGACGGTCGGAGCGGCACACGATGGCGTCGGGCTGGATGCCGATGGAGCGCAGCGCAGCGACGGAGTGCTGCGTCGGCTTGGTCTTGAGCTCACCGGACGGGCCGATGTACGGCACGAGCGACACGTGCAGGAAGAACACGTGACCGCGACCGATCTGGTGGCGGACCTGGCGGGCCGACTCCAGGAAAGGCTGGCTCTCGATGTCGCCGACGGTGCCGCCGATCTCGTGGATCACCACGTCGACCTCGGGCCCGCCCATCGAGAGCATCCGGTCCTTGATCTCATTGGTGATGTGCGGGATGACCTGCACGGTGTCGCCGAGGTAGTCGCCGCGGCGCTCCCGGGCGATGACGTCGGAGTAGACCTGGCCGGTCGTGACGTTCGCGCGGCCCACGAGGTCCTCGTCGAGGAATCGCTCGTAGTGGCCGATGTCGAGGTCCGTCTCGGCGCCGTCGTCGGTGACGAAGACCTCGCCGTGCTGGAACGGGTTCATCGTCCCGGGATCGACGTTGAGGTAGGGGTCAAGCTTCTGCATCGTGACGCGAAGTCCGCGTGACTTGAGCAGTCGACCCAGGCTCGAGGCCGTGAGTCCCTTGCCCAACGAGGATGCGACCCCGCCGGTGACGAATACGTGCCTGGTAACCGCGTTACCTGCCAAGGTGACTCCCGTGGGTCCGGGCCGACTTGCAGTGCGTCGGCGTTGCGGGCTCGTGGTGAATTCCGGAATCGGAAACCATCAGTCCTCCACGGGACTCCAGCCTATCAACGACCCACCGGGTGCGGAAATCGACACTCCGATCGACGCTCAGCGCGGCACCGCTCCGTCGGCGCTGCGCGCGGTTCCCCACGCTCCGGACCGGCCGTCGGCCTCGCTCGCCAGGGCCAGGGCCACGACGACCCGTCCGGCTGCGGTGTCGGTGACGTCGACGGTCGAGACGCGTGACGCCGCGTCGCTGTCACGCAGCACCGCCACGACACCACCGTCCTGACTCGAGGACGAGGGGCCGGCGAGCACCGCCCCTCCCCCGGCACCGTCCACGGCCTGGGCCAGCTGGGCCGCGACCGAGGCGGCGTCGCCACCACGTCCGGGGGCCCCCATGATGACGGCCAGGCTCGCGAAGCTCTTCGGCTTGGCTGCGTACGTCAGGAGCTCGCCTTCGTCGAAGGCCGAGCCGATGGTCGTGGCGGTCGTGTCGAGGCCCTTGCCGTCCTTGCCGAGCACGGAGCGACCCAGGGCAGCGCCGATGCGCTGATAGCTGTCGCCGGCGCTGGTGACGCCCTTGACGTCCGCAGCGGCCTGCTGGGCGACGCCCTCCGCGAACTGGCGGTTGCCGGCGTCGAGCAGCTTGGTGGTCAGCTGCACCTCGCCGGTGACGGTGGCTCCGGCCTTCTCCAGGTCGGCCCGGACGTCCTTCGTCTGCTCGGCCCGCGCTCCGGGCAGCGTCAGGACCACGACCGACCGACCCTTCAGCGCATCCTTGAGCAAGGGGCCGGCCGTGCGGACTGCGTAACCGGACTCGAAGCGGGCCAGGGCCGGGTCGGCCGCGCTGCCTGAGTCGCCGGAGTCGCCGGAGATCGCGGCAGCGGTGTCGTCGAGCGGGCCGGACCCAAGTGCGACCCCGGCGGCCAGCGCCAGCAGGATCGCGGCGAGGGAGACGAGGTGGTAGCGGAAGCTGATCACGGGAAGAGTCCTTCAATCCAGGTTCGGGCGTCGGTGAGGTGAGCGCCCAGGGAGTCGAACCAGCCGGCGCCGACCGGTGTGACGGAAACGGACACCGCGAGGGCCGCCGCACCTGCCAGCAGCACGAGCAGGACCGGCCACAGCGACATCGGCTGGGCGGCGAAGTGGCCGGCAGCCTTGGCGTCGACGAGACGCGACCCGGCTCGCAGGCGGGTCACGAACGAGCTGGCGACGTCGGCCGGTCCGCGCTCGAGGAACTGCACGAGGCCCGTCGGCGCACCGACCTCGACGATCACCAAGGCGTCGTTGGAGTCGGCGAGCACGATCGCGAGATCGGTGGACGAGCCGCTGGCGACGAACCGGACCGGGTCGATGCCAGCCTTCTCGAACCGTTCGGTGCCGCTGTTGTCGTGGGCGGACGTCGAGGTGATCACGACCTCGCCCCCGGAGCGGATGGCCTTGTCGGACAGCTCGTCGAGCCGGCCGAGCACGATGTGGGGTTGGTGACCGGACTGCAGCAGCGCGTCGGCTCCGTCGGCCACGCCGATGAGCACCGGGTCGCGTTCACGGATCCATCGCCGGATGCGTTTCAGGTCGGACTGCCAGGAGAACGCCTTGCTGACGACCACGACGGGCCGCTTGCGGAGCCTGGACCCGAGCCGCGGAACCCGAGCGCCCTCCAGCAGCAGAGCGCTCTCGCGCCGGAGGTGGTCGGTCGCGTTCGCCATGAGTGACTCGAGCTGGGTGGAGAGACCGCGGTCGGCCTCACCGAGACTGGCGGTGACCGAGGCGTCGTCGTGCGTGACCCCCTCCGCGACGAGCTGCTCGCCGCTGAAGATCCGGTTCCCGTCGATCCGGATCTGGCTCCCGTTCTTGATCCGCGACCAGATGCCCGGACCGACCTGGTCGATGAGGTCGATGCCGGCCTCGGCCAGGACCTTGGGTCCGAGATTCGGATAGCGACCGGTGCTGGACTGGCCCGCATTCACGACGGCGCGAACCTTGCGTTCGATGAGAGCCTCGGCCTGGGTGCGATCGATGTCAGTCAGATCGACCAGGGCGATGTCGCCCGCCTTCAGCACGGACGCAGCATCGTCGCCGCGCCGGGCGAACCGGGCCAGGCCGGTGAATCCAGGAGCGGTGTCTGCGGGCGTGGTTCGGCGGTTCCAGGGTGACATCGCGGTCCATGCTGCCACGCGGGGTCGCAGAATCTGGGAGGCCACGGGGACCGGGCTGGGTGAGTCGAGTCTCATTCCCGCGCACTGTGTGCCGCGCTCCACGACAGTTGTGTCAAGGTGCATTCATGCTCGAGGCGGTCATCATCGTGTCAGCGACGGCGGTGGTCGCCGTGGCCATGCTGATCGCGTGGCACGTGCGCCTGGTGCGGGCACGGCGCGAGATCGCCCGTCTGCGGGCGATGCTGCAGCGACAGGGTCAAGGCCTGACGCGCCGTGAACGTCGGGCCCAGCGGGTGAAGGCCGTGGTGGAGTCGGCGGTCGAGACGGCGGCGAGGGTCCGTGACCGCGGCGTCACCGGCCTGGTCATGGCCTCCATCGAGGACCTGGCCCGCTGGAGTCAGGAGGATCGCAACGAGATCGCCAAGCTCGCGGGTCCGGACGGCACCGTCACGATCCTGTTCTCCGACATCGAGGACTCCACGACGCTGAACGAGCGCCTCGGCGACGAGGACTGGGTGCGTCTGTTGAGCTCGCACGACAAGCTCGTGCAGGCCTGCGTGGACCGACACCGCGGACACATCGTCAAGTCGCAGGGCGACGGTTTCATGATCGCGTTCCGGGAACCGGCTGACGCGGTGCGAGCCGGCATCGGGATCCAGGACACGCTGAGCGACGGCGGCGACCGCCGGTTGCGACGAACCCCCATCCGCGTGCGGGTGGGCATCCACTGCGGCACGGTGATCGAGCGCGACGGCGACTTGTTCGGACGCAACGTCGCGATGGCAGCCCGCGTGGCCGCCCAGGCTGACGGCGGGGAGATCCTCGTCAGCGACGAGATCCGGATCGCGCTCGCTGAGGTCGAGGACATCATCCTGGTGGACGGTCGCGACACCGAGCTGAAGGGCCTCCCGGGCGTCCACCGCCTCTGGGAGGTCGCGGTCATCTGAGCGACGGCTCAGCGGGTCGAGGCCAGAGCGAGCAGCTCCCGGGCGTGCGCCTGGGCCGTGTCGGAATCCTCCTGGCCGGCGAGCATCCTCGCGAGCTCGTCGACGCGCTGGTCGCCGTCGAGCCGGGTGACCGAGCTGCTGGTGACCGCGCCGTCGTCGTCCTTGGTGACGCGGAAGTGATGGTCGGCGAAGGCAGCAACCTGCGGCAGGTGCGTGACAGCGAGCACCTGCGCGTTCTCGGCGAGCCGGGCGAGCCGGCGTCCGACCTCGACCGCGGCCTTGCCACCGATGCCTGCATCGACCTCGTCGAAGACCAGCGTGGGCACCGTGGTCCGATCGGCCAGCACCACCTCCAGGGCGAGCATGAGCCGGGACAGCTCGCCGCCACTGGCTCCCTTCGCGATCGGACGCGGGGACGTGCCGTTGTTCGCCGCGAAGAGCAGCTCGACGTCGTCGAGTCCGTGCGGTCCGGGGATCGCGCCGTCGGGTGCCTCGACCCGGACCTCGAGGTGCGCGGACGGCATCGACAGCTGGGCCAGCTCGGCGTCGACGAGTCCGGACAGACGGTCCCCCGCCTCGCGACGGAGCTCCCCCAGCCGCTGGGCCAGGTGCCGAACGTCCGGTTCCAGCCGGTCGCGCTCCGACTCGAGGTCGCCGATGGTGTCGTCGTCGGAGTCGAGCTCGCCGACCCGTGCGACCGCCTTCTCCTGCCACGCGACGACGTCGTCGAGCGTCGGGCCGTACTTGCGTTGCAGCGACGTGAGCGCGGCGATGCGGTCCTGGACGGCGGCGAGCCGAGCCGGATCCAGGTCGACCACCGACGCATAGGCGCTCAGGTCGGTGGCCACCTCGTCGAGCAGGATGCCGACCTCGCGAAGCCGACCGCCGAGCAGGTCGAGCTCCGGGTCGTGGCCAGAGGCGTCGTCGAGGCCCGACACGGCCCCGGCGACCAAGGATCGAGCCGAACCGGAGTCAGTGTCTCCTGAGACCGCTTCGTGCGCACCGAGCGCGGCCGCGACCAACGCCTCGGCATGGGCCAGTCGTCCTGCTTCGGTCTTGAGCTCGGCGTCTTCTCCCGCTCGTGGTTCGACGTCGGCAATCTCGTCGAGTCCGTGCCGCAGGAGGTCGAGCTCGCGGGCCCGCTCCTGTGCGTGCGTCCTCAGCTCGTCGAGGCGCTGCTCGATTGCGCGAAGTCGTGCGAACGCGGGACGGTACTCGGCCATGACCGTGGCAAGCGGGGTTCCGGCGAAGGCGTCGAGCGCCTGGCGCTGCGCCGAGGCGCGGACGAGTCGGTGCTGATCGGCCTGACCGTGCACCGCGACGAGCTCGTCGGTGACCTCGGCCAGCAGCGTCGCGGGCACCGTGGCCCCGCCGGCGAAGGCCCGTGATCGCCCTTGGGCCGACAACGACCGGCCGAGCACCACCACACCGTCGTCGGTGCGGCCGCCCGCGTCGGCGACGGCCGCTTCGACGCCGGAACCCTCGGGCACGAGCACACTGGCTTCCACCCGCGCCTGGTCGGACCCCGTGCGGATGAGCCCGAGATCGGCGCGGTCTCCGCGCAGCAGGCCCAAGGCGGTGACGACCATCGTCTTGCCGGCGCCGGTCTCACCGGTGATGACGGTGAATCCCTCGGCGAGCTCGAGCTCGGCCGAGTCGATGACGCCCAGCGACGACAGGGTGAGGTGCTGCCACATCAGGCGTCTCCGCCACCGGCTCGGCGTTCGGCCGCTCCGCGCCACCCAGTGACCGGGAGATCGAACTTGCGCACCAGCCGGTCGGCGAACGGGGCGATGTGCAGCCTCGCGAGCCGGACCGGCTCGCGTCCGCGCACGACCTCCACCCGCGCACCGACCGGGAGGTCGGCGGCTCGCCGTCCGTCGCACCAGAGCACACCGGTGGACTGCTGGCCGACCACCTCGATCGCGAGGGTCGACTCCGGCGACACCACGAGCGGGCTGGAGAACAGGGCATGGGCGCTGATCGGCACCATCAGCAACGCCTGGACCTCGGGCCACACGATCGGCCCGCCGGCACTGAAGTTGTAGGCAGTCGAGCCGGTGGGGGTCGCGCAGACCACGCCGTCGCAGCCCCACCTGGAGACCGGCCGCGCGTCGATCTCGACGACGATCTCCAGCATCCGCTCGCGGGCAGCCTTCTCGACCGAGGCCTCGTTCAGCGCCCAGTTGCTGGCCACGACCTCGCCGCCAACCTGGACGGTGACGTCGACGGTGAGACGCTCCTCGACGGTCCAGGTCCGGTGGACGACGCCGCGGACCACCTCGGCGACGTCCTCGACATCGGCCTCGGCGAGGAAACCCACGTGGCCGAGGTTGACGCCCAGGACCGGGGTGTCGGTGCCACGACACATCTCCGCGGCCCGCAAGATCGTGCCGTCGCCTCCGAAGACGACGGCCAGCTCGCAGCCGCGGGCAGCCCCCTCACCGGCCGGAACGACCTCGGCATCGGGAAGTCCAGCTGTGCGCAAGGCACCGACATCGACATCGAGCACCCGGGTCGTGAGGCCGGCCTCACGCAGGTCGGCAGCGAAGGTGACGGCGACCTTGGTGGCCTCCTCCCGCTCGCTGTGGACGATGAGCAGCACGGTCCTGGTCTGGGTGGCCATGGTCTCGGTGGCCCTGGTCTGGGCGGTCATGCGGGCACCTCCAGGGGGCCGGCAGCGACGACGGCATGCGCGTCGGCCTCGCGCGGTTCGCCGGCGTCGGTGCGCAGCCAGCAGAAGTACTCGACGTTGCCGGCCGGGCCGGGCAGCGGGCTGGGTGCGAGGGCTCGCGTGCCCCAGCCGTGCTCGAAGGCGGACCGGCCGACCCGGTGCACCGCGTCGGCGTGCAGCAGCGGGTCGCGGACCACGCCGTTCTTGCCCAGATTGTCCCTGCCCACCTCGAACTGGGGCTTGACCATCAGCACGATGTCGCCCTCCTGCACGCAGGCTCCGGTGAGTGCTGCCATGACCACGGTAAGGGAGATGAACGACAGATCGGTGACCACGAGCTCGACACGACCGCCGATGTCGTCCGGCTGGAGCGTGCGGACGTTGGTTCGGTCGTGGACGTGCACCCGAGGGTCCGACTGCAGCGACCACACCAGCTGTCCGTACCCGACGTCGACGGCGTGGACCTCGGCGGCACCTCTTCGCAGCAGCACGTCGGTGAAGCCGCCAGTGGAGGCTCCGGCGTCGAGGCACCGCCGCCCGGACACCGTGAGTCCGAGGGGCTCGAACACCTCCAGTGCGCCGATCAGCTTGTGGGCGCCGCGCGAGGCCCACCGCGGGTCGTCGTCGGCGCGGACGACGATGGGTTGGTCGGTGCCCACCTGCGTCGCGGGCTTCGACGCGACGCGGCCGGCCACGACCACGTGTCCGGCGTCGATCAGCGTGCTGGCGTGCTCGCGTGAGCGAGCGAGGTCACGACGCACGAGCTCGGCGTCGAGTCGGACGCGTCGTGTCATCGACGGTCCGGCTCCCTGCCAGCATCGGTGAGGGCCTCACGCAGGGCGCGGTGGATCGCGTCGAACTCGGCCGGGTGCTGGTCGAGGTCGACATCGTCCAGTGAGTCGAGCCGCCGCAACGCGTCCTCGAGGCCGGGATGGCCGGACGCGGACTCCCGGGCAGCGGCGAGGAGGTCGGGGTCGATCCCGGCCGCCGGCTCGGTGTGCTCGTCGTTCATGCCCTCATTGTCCCATCGACGTGCACGGGCCGGCCGGACCGGTCGAGGATCAACCACGCCAGCGCGACGACGGCCCGCAGCGCTTCGAGCGACGACGGGTCGCCCTCGTCGATCGTCACGGTGGCCCCGTCGGCCCGTGCGACCGCCGCTCCGCACCGCGACTCGGCCTCGTCGACGCTGACCTCGGCGTGTGCCGACACGAGCGCGGCCACGTCTGGGCCGACGAAGGTCGGGCGCCGGTCGGGTGGCAGGTCGACGAGGTCCTGCAGCGAGTTGACGCCGGTGAGGACCGCCAGGCAGTCGATGCCGGCGTTGATCGCTCCGTCGATGTCGGTGTCGAGCCGGTCGCCGACCATCAGCGGTCGCTGGGCGTCCATGCGCTCGAGCGTCTCGTCGAACAGGGCCCGCTCCGGCTTCCCTGCGACGATCGGCACGGCGCCCGTGGCGTTGGCGACGGCCTGCACCAGCGAGCCGTTGCCCGGGGCGATGCCGCGGACCGTGGGGATGGTCAGGTCGGTGTTGCTCGCGAACCACGGCAGACCCTGTTCGATCGCGTAGGCGGCCTCGGCGAGCTGGGTCCAGCCGACGTCGGGGTGGAACCCCTGGACGACGGCGACCGGACGAGCATGGGTCGAGTCCGAGGGCGGCATGGCGGCGACGCACCGCAGTCCGCGCTCCTCCAGGGGGAGCTGAAGACCTTCTCCCCCGACGAGCAGGACGGTGGAACCCTGGGGAACGGCATCCGCCACGAGGTGCGCCACGGCTTGCGCAGCAGTGACCACGTCGCCGTCGTCGGCCTTGATCCCCAGCTCGCGCAAGTGGGCCGCGACGGTCGCTGCCGTTCGGGAGGCGTTGTTCGTCAGGTAGGCGAGACGCATGCCGGCACCGTGCGCCGAGGCCACCGTGGGTACTGCCCCGGGCACGGCCTCGGGCCCGACATAGATGACGCCGTCGAGATCGAGCATGCCGAGGTCGTAGACCTCGCACAGTGGACGATCCGACGACGCCAGGCTCATGCGCCGAGGCTATCGGTCAGTCCAGCGTCGCTGCGTCCGTGCGCTCACACGTTGCCAGCTCGACGCTGACCCAGCTCATGGCTCCGCCCACGCCGCGGCTGAACCGCCGGCGCAGCTCGCCGCTCACGGTGACCATGTCGCCGGCCTCGAGTCGCCGAACGGATCGTCGAAGGCGGGCTGTCCACGCCGTGCACTCGATGGTGTCCACCGGTTGCTTCGACCTGCGGCGGGCAGCAGCGCTTCGACGGACGACGAGGCGGAACGAGACCACCTCGTCGCCGCTCGGCAGGATCCGCGCCTCTGGAGCAGCGGACACCCGACCGCTCAGGCGGACGGCATTGATCTGGTCGTTCGGCGTGCCGATCTCAGTGCTCATGGCCCGACTCTGCCGGGACGTGTGCCGACCCTCGAGCCCCACGTCCGGGGGTGTGGACGTCGCCGCAACTCACCGAGGACTGTGGACGCCGCCCTCGGCTCAGGTCAGCTCGGCCAGGCGCTCATCGGCGTCAGTGAGGTTGTTCCCGTCGACAGCGACCACGCGGTGGAACCATTCGACGGCATCCTCACGTCGTCCGGCATCGAGCAGGGCGTCGGCGTAGGCGTAGCGGAGCCGGGCGACCCAGTCGGCGCGGGACTTGCTGTGCAGCGGTTCGGTCTCGAGGAGCCGGATCGCGGCCTCGACCTGGCCGAGATCGCGACGGGCGCCGGCGACGACGATGGAGAGCTCGATCTGGCCGGCGTCGTCGAGGCGCGACCGCATCTCGGCGGTGTCGTAGCCGATGGCCTTCTCCGGTCGACCGAGCGCTCGTTCGCAGTCGGCCATCATCGGGACGTAGTGCTGCTGCCCGTTCATCCGACGGGCTGCACGGAACTCCGACAGGGCCTCGGCGAACTTGCCGGCGGCATAGGCCGTCTCGCCGCAGGCCTCGCGGATGAGTCCGTTGCGCGAGGCACGGGCCCGGGCCGCGAGGGCATGCAGGTAGGCCGTCTCCGGATCCTCGTGCATCAGCAGGCCGGCCATCACGAGGTGGCGTGCGACCCGCTCGGCGAGCTTCTCCGGGATCGACTGCAGTGCCTGGCGGGCGTACTTGTCGAGGTCCTTCGCGCTGACGTCGTCAGGGATGGGAGGGCCGTCGTAGATCTTCTGGTCGGCCGTGCGTTCCTCGCGCGAGTCCTCGACGCGAGGGCCTCGACGCTGATCCCGGCCTGAGTCGCGGCGCGGGGCACCCCGGCCATCGCGACCGCCTTGACCTGCGCGTTTGTCACCGCGAGCGTCGGGACGACCGGTGCGTTGCGACCCACCGCGGCGGGCGGGCCCGCCTTGGCGTGGGCGTTTGGACTCGCTCATCGGGCTCGTCCTCCTGTGGTCTGGATTCGTGTCTGACTGAAGTGTCTCAGTTCGGCCATCTCAGGGCAGACATGCAGCGAGGCCGCTCCCGAAGGAGCGGCCTCGCGCAAGAATTGTCCGGCGACGTCCTACTCTCCCACGCAGTCTCCCGCGCAGTACCATCGGCGCTGAGAGGCTTAACTTCCGGGTTCGGAATGTCACCGGGTGTTTCCCTCTCGCCATGGTCGCCGAAACTCTATGGAGATATCAAAAAACCTTGGTCGGCCTGAGCCGATTCGGGTTCCCGACCATATCTCGGGAACCTCACAGTGGACGCGCGTGATCTTTGTAAGAAACAAGCCCTCGGCCTATTAGTACCGGTCAGCTCCATGCATTGCTGCACTTCTACTTCCGGCCTATCAACCCAGTGGTCTGCTGGGGGCCTTACCTGGTAAACCAGTGGGAAACCTCATCTTGAAACGTGCTTCCCGCTTAGATGCTTTCAGCGGTTATCACTTCCGAACGTAGCCAACCAGCCGTGCTCTTGGCAGAACAACTGGCACACCAGAGGTTCGTCCATCCCGGTCCTCTCGTACTAGGGACAGCCTTTCTCAAGTTTCCTGCGCGCGCGGCGGATAGGGACCGAACTGTCTCACGACGTTCTAAACCCAGCTCGCGTGCCGCTTTAATGGGCGAACAGCCCAACCCTTGGGACCTGCTACGGCCCCAGGATGCGACGAGCCGACATCGAGGTGCCAAACCATCCCGTCGATATGGACTCTTGGGGAAGATCAGCCTGTTATCCCCGGGGTACCTTTTATCCGTTGAGCGACGCCGCTTCCACATGCCAGCGCCGGATCACTAGTTCCGACTTTCGTCCCTGCTCGAGTTGTCACTCTCACAGTCAAGCTCCCTTGTGCACTTACACTCGAAACCTGATTGCCAACCAGGCTGAGGGAACCTTTGAGCGCCTCCGTTACATTTTAGGAGGCAACCGCCCCAGTTAAACTACCCATCAGGCACTGTCCCTGATCCAGATAATGGACCTAGGTTAGATATCTAGTACAGCCAGAGTGGTATTTCAACGATGACTCCACTTGAACTGGCGTCCAAGCTTCACAGTCTCCCACCTATCCTACACAAACTGAACCAAACACCAATACCAAACTATAGTAAAGGTCCCGGGGTCTTTCCGTCCTGCCGCGCGTAACGAGCATCTTTACTCGTACTGCAATTTCGCCGAGTCCATGGTTGAGACAGCGCCCAAGTCGTTACTCCATTCGTGCAGGTCGGAACTTACCCGACAAGGAATTTCGCTACCTTAGGATGGTTATAGTTACCACCGCCGTTTACTGGGGCTTAAGTTCTGCGCTTCGCTTGCGCTAACGCGTCCCCTTAACCTTCCAGCACCGGGCAGGAGTCAGTCCGTATACGGCGTCTTTCGACTTAGCACGGACCTGTGTTTTTAGTAAACAGTCGCTTGGGCCTGGTCTCTGCGGCCTTCATCGCTTCTCGGAGCTAGTCCGATGACGAATCCGGCCCCCCTTCTCCCGAAGTTACGGGGGCATTTTGCCGAGTTCCTTAACCATGGTTCACTCGATCACCTTGGTATTCTCTACCTGACCACCTGAGTCGGTTTGGGGTACGGGCGGCTCTGAAACATCGCTAGATGCTTTTCTCGGCAGCATAGGATCACTCACTTCGACTAGTACGTCTCCCCATCAGTTCTCAGGCATGTGAACGGCGGATTTGCCTACCGTTCGCCCTACGACCTTGGCCGCGGTCTACCATCGCCGCGGTTGAGCTACCTTCCTGCGTCACACCATTGCTTGCCTACTGCCAGCTTGGGTCGTGCGCTCTGCCGGCCAGTGTCTCCGAAGAGACTGAAGGCCGGTTTCGGGCACTTAGCATTGCTGGGTTCGGCAGGGTCGCTTCAGTGCCGGTACGGGAATATCAGCCCGTTGTCCATCGACTACGCCTGTCGGCCTCGCCTTAGGTCCCGACTTACCCAGGGAAGATTAGCTTGACCCTGGAACCCTTGGTCATTCGGTGGAAGAGTTTCTCACTCTTCATTCGCTACTCATGCCTGCATTCTCACTCGTGTCGCATCCACGGCTGGGTCACCCCGCCGCTTCGCTCGCGACACGACGCTCCCCTACCCATCCACACACCTGGACCTCAAAGAGGCCGGGTTCATATGTGAATGCCATAGCTTCGGCGGATTGCTTGAGCCCCGCTAAATTGTCGGCGCGGAATTACTTGACCAGTGAGCTATTACGCACTCTTTCAAGGGTGGCTGCTTCTAAGCCAACCTCCTGGTTGTCTTTGCGACTCCACATCCTTTTCCACTTAGCAATCGCTTAGGGGCCTTAGCTGATGGTCTGGGCTGTTTCCCTCTCGACTACGGAGCTTATCCCCCGCAGTCTCACTGCTGCGCTCTCACTTGTCGGCATTCGGAGTTTGGCTGAGTTCAGTAAGCTTGTAGGCCCCTTAGCCCATCCAGTGCTCTACCTCCGACAAGAAACACGCAACGCTGCACCTAAATGCATTTCGGGGAGAACCAGCTATCACGGAGTTTGATTGGCCTTTCACCCCTATCCACAGGTCATCCCCCCAGTTTTTAACCTAGGTGGGTTCGGTCCTCCACGCGGTCTTACCCGCGCTTCAACCTGCCCATGGATAGATCACTCCGCTTCGGGTCTAGATGGTGCAACTCAATCGCCCTGTTAGGACTCGCTTTCGCTACGGCTACGGCTCTCGCCTTAACCTTGCTACACCACGCTAACTCGCAGGCTCATTCTTCAAAAGGCACGCTGTCACCCTTCACAAGGAAGAGCTCCAACGGTTTGTATGCACATGGTTTCAGGTACTATTTCACTCCCCTCCCGGGGTACTTTTCACCTTTCCCTCACGGTACTTGTCCGCTATCGGTCATCGAGGAGTATTTAGGCTTAGCGGGTGGTCCCGCCAGATTCACACCGAATTTCAGGGGTTCGGTGTTACTCGGGGTGACGCAAAAGAGCCATGAGCTTACGTGTACGGGGGTCTCACCCTCTGTGCCGCGACTTTCCAGTCGGCTTCAACTTCACTCATGGTTTGTGACTCTTCGTCCGCTCGGCAGAACGGACCTTGCGGCCCCACAACCCCTCAGTGACAACGCCTGCCGGCTATCACATCACTGAGGTTTAGCCTCTTCCGGTTTCGCTCGCCACTACTTCCGGAATCACTGTTGTTTTCTCTTCCTGTGGGTACTGAGATGTTTCACTTCCCCACGTTCCCTCCAGACGCCCTATGTGTTCAGGCGCAGGTACCTGGACTTTCCTCCAGGTGGGTTTCCCCATTCGGACATCCCCGGATCACAGCTCGGTTGTCAGCTTCCCGGGGCTTTTCGCAGACTCCAACGTCCTTCATCGGCTCTCGATGCCAAGGCATCCACCATGTGCACTTAGTAGCTTGTTGTTACTACAAAGATGCTCGCGTCCACTGTGAAGTTCTCAAAATACGGTCGGTCCCGCAAAAGGTCCCCGCTTGCCTGGCTCCCTGTTCGGGAGCCGGGTAGTTCGAGGGTATTTGCGGTCCAGAGGTTCAGCTCGAAGAGCTGATCCCTCAGGACCCAACAGTGTGCCTGAGTCGTCGCCGTGTCCGGCCGGTTTTCCGTCCCGAGTGCAAGCACCCGGGTGTACTGACGGCGTTTCCGTGAGCGACGAGCCAAATAGTCGACGTCCACTAATGAGCTGTGCTGCGCAGGACGAACGCCTGCGAACAACACGCCACTGGACAAGCTCGACCGAGGCCGGCTTGCCAATTGCTCCTTAGAAAGGAGGTGATCCAGCCGCACCTTCCGGTACGGCTACCTTGTTACGACTTCGTCCCAATCGCCAGCCCCACCTTCGACGGCTCCCTCCACAAGGGTTGGGCCACCGGCTTCGGGTGTTGCCGACTTTCATGACGTGACGGGCGGTGTGTACAAGGCCCGGGAACGTATTCACCGCAGCGTTGCTGATCTGCGATTACTAGCGACTCCGACTTCATGGGGTCGAGTTGCAGACCCCAATCCGAACTGAGACCGGCTTTTTGGGATTCGCTCCACCTTGCGGTTTCGCAGCCCTTTGTACCGGCCATTGTAGCATGCTTGAAGCCCTGGGCATAAGGGGCATGAAGACTTGACGTCATCCCCACCTTCCTCCGAGTTGACCCCGGCAGTCTCCTATGAGTCCCCACCATTACGTGCTGGCAACATAGAACGAGGGTTGCGCTCGTTGCGGGACTTAACCCAACATCTCACGACACGAGCTGACGACAGCCATGCACCACCTGTATGGAGCCCAAAAGGACCTCACATCTCTGTGAGTTTTCTCCATATGTCAAACCCAGGTAAGGTTCTTCGCGTTGCATCGAATTAATCAGCATGCTCCGCCGCTTGTGCGGGCCCCCGTCAATTCCTTTGAGTTTTAGCCTTGCGGCCGTACTCCCCAGGCGGGGCGCTTAATGCGTTAGCTGCGGCACGGAAACCTTGGAAGGTCCCCACACCTAGCGCCCAACGTTTACGGCATGGACTACCAGGGTATCTAATCCTGTTCGCTCCCCATGCTTTCGCTCCTCAGCGTCAGGTAATGCCCAGAGAACCGCCTTCGCCACCGGTGTTCCTCCTGATATCTGCGCATTCCACCGCTACACCAGGAATTCCGTTCTCCCCTGCATACCTCTAGTCTGCCCGTATCGGAAGCACGCTCAGGGTTGAGCCCTGAGTTTTCACTCCCGACGCGACAAACCGCCTACGAGCCCTTTACGCCCAATAATTCCGGACAACGCTCGGACCCTACGTATTACCGCGGCTGCTGGCACGTAGTTGGCCGGTCCTTCTTCTGCAGGTACCGTCACTTTCGCTTCGTCCCTGCTGAAAGAGGTTTACAACCCGAAGGCCGTCATCCCTCACGCGGCGTTGCTGGATCAGGCTTTCGCCCATTGTCCAATATTCCCCACTGCTGCCTCCCGTAGGAGTCTGGGCCGTGTCTCAGTCCCAGTGTGGCCGGTCACCCTCTCAGGCCGGCTACCCGTCGTCGCCTTGGTGGGCCATTACCCACACCAACTAGCTGATAGGCCGCGAGCTCATCCTTCTCCGCCGGAGCTTTCCACCTCCAATCATGCGAAAGGAGGTCGTATTCGGCATTAGACGTCGTTTCCAACGCTTATTCCAAAGAGAAGGGCAGATTGCTCACGTGTTACTCACCCGTTCGCCGCTCGTGTACTCCCGAAGGAGCCTTACCGCTCGACTTGCATGTGTTAAGCACGCCGCCAGCGTTCGTCCTGAGCCAGGATCAAACTCTCCGTTGAAAACTTCACCAGCTACCGCATCCGAAGACGTGGTGGCCGGCTCAACATCTTGTTCGATCCCGACAAACTATTTGCTGACAAATAAATTGTCGGAATTGTCCATCGATCTTCTCGGCGGGCCGAAGCTCACCGAGGGTCTCGACGGGGTTGTTACTGATTATCTCGTCGACTTTTGGCACACTGTTGAGTTCTCAAGGATCAGACGCTCACCGCGCTTGGGCCGATTAGGCCGTCCGCTTCGGGGCAACTCGTCTAACTTACACTGTCCGTTTCCGCCGGTCAAACCGCCGTCTTGGGCCAGTGCCACCGTTCCTCGACCGCTCGTCCGAAGGGCGCAAGAACGCCCTGGCCGAAGCCGAGGTGATGGGGTGGCTGCTCGCTCCGGGCACCCGATCGATTCCGATCTTGCGCCCCGCCGTAACGGGCAACGACCAGAACATTATGGGGTTCGCGGGGCCGGGTCAAATCGCGACACTGTGACCCCGGCCACACCGTGCAACGACACCGAAAAGTGCTCCTGATCAGGTCAGGTGAACGCCGGAGACCGACCGCTTGCCCCGGCGCAGGACCGCCCAGGAGCCGTGCAGCAGGACGGTGGACGCGAGGTCGAGATCGGGGTCGTCGACCCGCTGGTTGTTCACGTAGGCGCCGCCGTCGGCCACAGCACGCCGGGCGGCGGACCGGCTGTCGACCAGCCCGGTGGCGACGAGGGCGTCGGTGAGGGTCGGTGAGCCGTCCCTCGGCAGCTGCACGGCTCCTGCCTCCTTGAGGGCAGCGGCCAGCGTCGCCTCGGGCAGGTCGGTGAGCTCACCGCGACCGAACAGGGCGCCGGCCGCGAGCTCGGCCGCCTCGACCTCCGCGTGACCGTGCACCAGCTCGGTGACCTCGGCTGCCAGCCTCCGCTGCGCCAGCCGGAGGCCGGGCTTCTCGAGGTGCTCGACCATCAGGGCGTCGATCTCGTCGACCGGCAGGAAGGTGAACTGCTTGAGGTACTCCCCCACCTTGGAGTCCTCCGCCTGGATCCAGGACTGGTGGAACGCGTACGGGCTCATCAGCGACGCATCGAGCCACACGGTGCCGGACTCGGTCTTGCCGAACTTCGTTCCGTCGGCCTTGGTGATCAACGGCGTGGCGAGCGCGTGCACGCGTGCGCCGTCGGCCCGGCGGACCAGCTCGACCCCGGCCGTGATGTTGCCCCACTGGTCGCTGCCGCCGGTCTGCAGGACGCAGTGGTGCCGCCGGTACAGCTCGAGGTAGTCGAGCGACTGCAGGAGGACGTAGCTGAACTCGGTGTAGCTGATGCCGGACTCCAGCCGGGTGCTGACGACGTCGCGGGCGAGCATCCGGTTGACCGGGAAGTGCTTGCCGATGTCGCGGAGGAAGTCGAGCACGCTCAGGGGCTCGGTCCAGTCGAGGTTGTTGACGAGCGTCGCCGGGTTGTCACCGTCCAGGTCGACGAACCGCACGACCTGCTCGCGGATGCGGTCGACCCACTCCGCGACGGTCTCCTTGGTGTTCATCGCGCGCTCCCCCGCTGCCTTGGGGTCGCCCACCATGCCGGTGGAGCCGCCGACGAGCAGCAGGGGCCGGTGGCCGGCGAGCTGGAGGCGCCGGGCGGTGAGGAGCTGCAGCAGGTTGCCCACGTGCAGGCTCGGCGCTGTGGGGTCGAACCCGACGTAGAAGGTGACGGGTCCGGCCGAGAGCTCCTGCCGCAGCGCTTCGCGGTCCGTCGCGTGGGCGACGAGACCGCGCGCGTCGAGGTCGTCGAGGACGTGTGTCACAGGGGCTCCTGGTGCCGGGGATCGGGTCCCATTCTCACGCACGCGGACTGCGGCGATACACGGACACGCTCGGCTCGTCCGGGAGCCAGAACCTCCACGGCACGTCCGCGGCTCGTGAGACACCCACACGCGGCCCCTGACGGACCTCGGCGGGCGGGGAGACCTCCGGTCCGAGGCGGACGCCGGACGGGTCCAGGAGCTCGGTGCCGAGGTCGGCGAGGGTCAGTCCCAAGGCGGACGCCAGGTTGCCCGGCCCACGCGCGAGGTGGGCCTCGGGCACCGACGGTCCACGTCGCTGGCGGGCCACGTCGAGCCCGTCGATCACGGCCCCGGCGCGGAGCAGCACCGCGGCCGCCTGGTCGGTGGGCCCGGTGACGACGTTGGCGCAGTGGTGGATGCCGTAGGAGCGGTAGACGTACAACCGCCACGGAGGACCGAACATGATCTCGGACCGGGCCGTGCGGGTGTACGCATGGGAAGCGGGATCGGTGACACCGCCGTACGCCTCGACCTCGGTGATCCGGACCGAGGCGCCGTGCCCGTGCAGCACTCGCCCGAGCAGGCTGCGGGCACGCTCGACCACGCTCTCCCGCGCGTCAGGAGCGTCACCCATGTCAGGCGAGGCGACGCCGCAGCTCGGCCAGCTGCTCGCTGACCCGGGCTTGGGCCGTGCCGCCGCGCGCGTCGCGGGAGGCGATCGATCCCGCGACGCTGAGGACGGTGCGCACGTCCGGCGTCAGGTGCGGCGAGACGGCGGCGAAGTCGTCGTCGGAGAGGTCGGGCAGATCGATGCCGCGCTCCTCGCAGACCTGGACGCAGGCTCCGGAGATCTCGTGCGCCTCCCGGAACGGCACGCCCTGACGAACGAGCCACTCCGCGACGTCGGTGGCCAGGGCGAACCCCTGCGGCGCGAGCGACTGCAGGCGGGCAGCGTCGAACGTCATCGTGGCGATCATCCCGGTGAACGCCGGCAGCAGGACCTCGAGGGTGTCGACCGAGTCGAACACCGGCTCCTTGTCCTCCTGCAGGTCCCGGTTGTACGCCAGGGGCAGCGCCTTGAGGGTGGCCATCAGGCCCGTGAGGTTGCCGATGAGCCGTCCCGCCTTGCCTCGGGCGAGCTCGGCGACGTCGGGGTTCTTCTTCTGGGGCATGATGCTCGACCCCGTGGAGTACCCGTCGTCGAGCGTGACGAAACCGAACTCGTGGGTGTTCCAGATGATGATCTCCTCGGCGAGCCGGGAGATGTCGATGCCGATCTGCGCGGTCACGAAGGCGAACTCCGAGACGAAGTCACGGGCCGCGGTGCCGTCGATGGAGTTCGGGGTCGAGCCGGTGAAACCGAGGTCGGCGGCGACCTGCTCGGGATCGAGGCCGAGCGACGACCCGGCCAACGCGCCGGAGCCGTACGGAGAGTCCGCGGCGACCCGCGCGTCCCACTCCGCGAGCCGATCGAGGTCGCGGACCAGCGGCCAGGCGTGGGCCAGGAGATGGTGCGACAACAGGACCGGCTGCGCATGCTGAAGATGGGTCCGGCCGGGCATCGCCACGCCGAGGTGACGCTCGGCCTGCGCGGCCAACGACTCGATCAGCTCGCGGACCAGCTGGGCGACTTGGCGGGCGTGGTCCCGCAGGAACAGCCGGAACAAGGTCGCGACCTGGTCGTTGCGCGAACGGCCGGCCCGCAGCCGGCCGCCGAGCTCGGGACCGAGGCGTTCGATGAGACCGCGCTCGAGCGCGGTGTGCACGTCCTCGTCCTCGGGCTGGGCGACGAACGCACCGGACAACACGTCGGCCATCAGCTCGTCGATGCCGCCCAGCAGGGTCGCGAGGTCGTCGTCGTCGAGCAGGCCGGCGCGGTGCAGGACGGCGGCGTGCGCCTTGGAGCCGGTGAGGTCGTAGGGCGCGAGACGCCAGTCGAAGTGCGTGGACCGGGACAGCTCGGCCAGGGACGTGGTCGGCCCGGACTCGAACCGGCCTCCCCAGAGGCTGGTGGACTCGTTCTCGGTCACCGGAAGGTCCGTTCGTCGGAGAGGGTCAGGGCGGGCAGGTCGGCGAGGGTCGTGAACCGTTGGGCGAGCTCCGGTCCCCCGAGCGGATCTCGGCAGATCAACATCACGGTGTCGTCGCCGGCGATGGTCCCGAGCAGCTCGGGCTGGGCGACGTGGTCGATCGCCGAGGCGAGGAACTGCGCCGCGCCGGGTGGCGTGCGCAGGACGACGAGATTGGCCGAGGCGTCGGCGGAGACGACGAGCTCGCGGACGAGCCGCTGGAGCCGGCCGTGCGCGGCAGCGCTGTCCTCGGCCGCACGGGGGGTGCGGTCGCCGCCTTCGCCGGGCACCGCGTACACGAGGGTGCCGTCGGCATGGCGGACCCGGACGGCGTCGAGCTCGACGAGGTCGCGCGAGACGGTGGACGCCGTCGAGTGGACGCCGTGCGCGGTCAGCAGGTCCACCAGGTCGCCCTGCGAACGCACGGCTTCCTTGCCGAGCAGGTCGACGATCAGCTGCTGGCGGGCGGCCTTGGTGGCGGGGATCAGCGGTTCGGTCATGGTGCCTCTCCTGTCGAGGCTCGCTCCAGCAGCCACACGAGCAACGCCTTCTGGGCATGCAACCGGTTCTCCGCCTGGTCCCAGACCACGCTGCGCGGGCCGTCGAGCACCTCGGCGGCGATCTCCAGCCCGCGGTAGGCGGGCAGGCAGTGCAGCACGATGGCCTCGGGGTCGGCCTGGGCGAAGGCTTCGACGCTGATCGCGTAGTCGGCGAACAGCGCCAGTCGACGGTCCGTCTCGTCCTCGCGACCCATCGAGACCCAGGTGTCGGTGATGACGACGTCGGCCCCGCCGATGGCGGCCACGGGATCGTCGGTGACGAGCACCGAGCCGCCGGTCCCGGCGGCGATCTTCTCCGCATCGGCCACGACGGCCGGGTTCGGCTGGTGCGCGGTCGGGGCACCGACCCGGACGTTCATGCCCGCCGTCGCGCCGCCGAGCAGGTAGGAGTGGGCCATGTTGTTGCCGCCGTCACCGAGGTAGGCGACGGCGAGTCCGGCCAGCGCGCCCTTGTGCTCGGCGACCGTGAGCCAATCGGCCAGGATCTGGCACGGGTGGAAGTCGTCGGTGAGCGCGTTGACGACCGGGACGCCGGCGTGCGCGGCCATCTCCACCAGGTCGGCCTGGTGGAAGGTGCGCCAGGCGATGGCGCTCGTCATCCGTCCGAGTACTCGAGCGGTGTCGGCGACGGACTCGCCACGGCCGATCTGAGTCGTCGCGGTGTCCATCACCAACGGCGCTCCGCCGAGGTCGGAGATGGCCACCGAGAAGGAGACGCGCGTCCGGGTGGAGGTCTTGTCGAACAGCACGGCCACCGACTGCGGCCCCTCCAGCGGTCGGCGGGAGTAGGGATCGGCCTTGAGCTCGCGCGCGAGCGTCAGCACCTCCGCCTGCTCGCTCGGGGAGAGATCGTCGTCACGCAGGAAGTGCCTCACGACGGGCCACCGTTCGCGTCGGCCTCGTCGAAGAGGGTGCGCAACGTCTTGACCGCGTCGTCGGCCTGATCGGGAGTGAGGATGAGGGGCGGTGCCAGGCGGAGCCGATCGGGAGTCGGGTTGTTGACGACCAGCCCGGCATCGAGCGCGGCCTGCTGGATCGCCGCCGACACCGGCCGAGTGAGCACGACACCGATCAGGAGACCGCGGCCGGTGCAGCCGGCCACCAGCGGATGGTCGGCGAGGCCGGACCGGATCCGCTCGCCGACGGCACGCGCGTTCTCCAGCAGGCCGTCGGTCTCGATCGTCGTGATGACGGCCCTGGCGGCGGCGGTGGCCACCGGGTTGCCGCCGAAGGTGGTGCCGTGGTTGCCGGGCTGGAGCAGCGTGGCGGCGTCGCCGAGGGCGATGCAGGCGCCGATCGGGATGCCGCCGCCGAGCCCCTTGGCCACCGTCACGAGGTCGGCGGTGACGGACGGCCCGGAGGCCGGCCGGTGCGCGAACCAGTCGCCGGTGCGGCCGATGCCGGTCTGCACCTCGTCGAGCCAGAGCAGGGCGCCGTGCTCGGACGTGATCCGGCGCGCGGCTGACAGGTAGTCGTCCGGCGGGACGATGACTCCGGCCTCGCCCTGGATCGGCTCGAGCAGCACCGCGGCGACGGTGTCGTCGACGGCGGCCGCGAGAGCGTCGGCGTCACCGTACGGAACCCAGCGCACGTGGCCGGGCAGCGGCTCGAACGGGGCGCGGTACGCCTCCTTGGAGGTGAGCGCCAAGGCGCCCATGGTGCGGCCGTGGAAGCTGCCCTCGGCCGCGACGACGGTCGTGCGGCCGGTGCGCCGCGTCGCCTTGAAGGCGGCTTCGTTGGCCTCGGCCCCGGAGTTGGAGAAGAAGACTCGACCGGCCGACCCCGCGCCGATCAGCTCGAGCAGCTTCTCGGCGAGCTCGATCTGGGGCGTCGAGGTGAAGATGTTGGAGACGTGCCCCAGGGTTCCGAGCTGGGTGGACACGGCGTCGAGGATCGCCGGGTGCGCGTGGCCGAGCGCGTTGACGGCGATGCCGCCCAGGAGGTCGAGATAGCGGTTGCCGTCGACGTCCCACACGTAGGCTCCCTCGCCCCGGACGAGGACGCGCTGCGGCGTGCCGAAGGTGTTCATGAGCGAGCCCTGGTAGCGCTCGATCCACTCCTGGCCGGTCCGCTCCTGGGCGGTTCCCTCGAAGGACTTCGGCGACTGGTCGGGCGACGTCATGGCTGGTCCTTCGGGCCGCTGGTGGAGTACAAGGCCGTGCGGATCCGGGTGGGAACGTCCGGCAGCACCTGGGTGCCGACACCCTCGTCGGTGAAGATCTCCAGCAGCACCGAGTGGGGCTCGCGGCCGTCGACCACGGTGGCGCCCTTGACTCCGCCCTCGACGGCCTTGAGGCAGGCGGTCATCTTGGGGATCATGCCGCTGGCGAGACCGGGGAGGAGCTCGGCGAGAGCCTCGGGCGAAATCTCCCCGATGACGTCGGTGCTGTTCGGCCAGTCGGCGTAGAGGCCCTCGACGTCGGTGAGGACCAACAGCTTCTCCGCTCCCAGCGCCACGGCCAGTGCGGCGGCTGCTGTGTCGGCATTGACGTTGTGCACCTGTCCGGCGGCATCGGGAGCGACCGACGAGACGACCGGGATCCGGCCGGCCTCGATGAGGTCGAGCACGGCCTCGGGCCGCACCGACACCACCTCGCCGACCAGGCCGACGTCGACGGGTTGTCCGTCGACGACGGGCAACGTCTTCTTCGCGGTGAACAGGCCGGCGTCCTCGCCGGAGAGCCCGACGGCGAGAGCGCCGTGCCGGTTGAGCAGCCCGACGAGCTCACGCCCGACCTGTCCGGTGAGCACCATGCGCACGACGTCCATGGCCTCGGGCGTGGTGACGCGAAGTCCGGCCCGGAACTCCGAGGCGATGTCGAGACGGTCGAGCATGGCGCTGATCTGTGGTCCGCCGCCGTGCACGACGACCGGGTGGAACCCGGCCAGGCGCAGGAAGACGATGTCCTCGGCGAACGCACGCTTGAGGGTGTCGTCGGTCATGGCGTTGCCGCCGTACTTCACCACGACGATCTTCCCGTGATACCGCTTCAGCCACGGGAGCGCCTCGGCGAGGGCGGACGCCTTGGTCGTGGCTTCCTTCCACGTCTCCGGGCTGTGGCCGTAGTCGGGGTCGACCTCGAGGTCGTCGATCGGGCCGGTGCTGTCGGTCGTGCCGTCGGAATCGCTCATCGTCTCGCTCATGTGGAGTAGGCCGAGTTCTCGTGGACGTAGGCAGTGGTGAGGTCGTTGGTCCAGATCGACGCGCGGGCGTCGCCGGCCTTCAGGTCGACGGTCACCGAGACCGCGCGGTCGGCGAGGCTGACCGACTCGGCCGGCTCCCCCGGGCCGCTGTTCCGGCACACCCAGACGTCGTTGAGGGCGACGTCGAGGTCGGCGGGGTCGAAGGCAGCCTGCGTCGTGCCGACCGAGGCCAGCACCCTCCCCCAGTTCGGGTCCTGACCGAAGACCGCGCACTTGAACAGGTTGCTGCGGGCGATCGACCGCCCCACCTCGACGGCGTCGTCCTCGCTCGCGGCGTTGACCACGTCGATGGTGATCTCGTGCTCGGCGCCCTCGGCGTCGGCGAGCAGCTGGAGGGCGAGGTCGTGGCAGACGTCGTGGAGGGCCGCGGCGAACTCGTCGCGGTCGGGGGACGTGCCCGACGCGCCGCTGGCCATCAGCAGCACCGTGTCGTTGGTCGACTGGCAGCCGTCGGAGTCGAGCCGATCGAACGTGGTGCGGGTGGCACTGCGAAGGGCAGCGTCGGCGTCGGCGGCATCCAGCAGCGCATCGGTGGTGATCACGACCAGCATCGTGGCGAGTGCCGGAGCCAGCATCCCGGCGCCCTTGGCCATGCCTCCGACGGTGAACCCGTCGCGGACGACGACGGAGTGCTTCGGCACCGAGTCGGTGGTCATGATCGCCTCGGCGGCCGCGGGGCCGCCGTCGTCGACCAGAGCCTCGAGCGAGCGCCGGACCCCGTCGAGCAGGTCGTCGCGATCGTTGAGCAGGCCGATGAGCCCGGTGGAACAGACCTGGACCTCCACTGCGCCAACACCCAGCCCCTCGGCGACGGTCTCGGCTGTGGCGTGAGTGAGGGCAAAGCCCGACGGGCCCGTGTAGCAGTTGGCTCCGCCGGAGTTGATCACGACCGCGCGCGCCGAGCCACCTTTGATGGCCTCCTGGCTCCAGAGGACCGGGTTGGCCTTGCACCGGTTGCCGGTGAACACCGCGGCCGCCGTTGCTGACGGCCCGTCGTTGACGACAAGTGCGACATCCGGCTGGCCGCTCGACTTCAGGCCCGCGCTGACTCCGGACGCCCGGAAGCCCTGGGCCGCAGTGACGCTCACTGTGCTTGCCTCGTTTCGTTCACTCCGCTCACGGGGCGGTCCCCACGGTCGTGAGGCCGGCGGCCTCGGGAAGTCCGAGGGCCAGGTTCATCGACTGCACTGCTCCCCCGGCCGTGCCCTTGGCGAGGTTGTCCATGGCGCCGATGGCGACGAGCCGGTTCGCACGCGGGTCGACGGTGGCCTGCACGTGCACGGCGTTCGAGCCCAGCACGGCCTTGGTCTGCGGCCACGTGCCGTCGGGCAGCACGTGCACGAACGGCTCGTCGGCGTACGCCTTGACGTACGCCTCGCGGACGTCGCCGGCCGTGACCCCGTCACGCAGCGGCGCGCTCACGGTGGCCAGGATGCCGCGGGGCATCGGCACGAGCAGGGGGGTGAACGAGACCACCGGTTCGGCGGCACCGGCCGCGCGGAGGTTCTGCTCGATCTCCGGGGTGTGCCGGTGCACGCCGCCGACACCGTAGGCGCTGGCCTGCCCCATCACCTCGGAGGCCAGGAAGCCGGGCGCCAGCTTCTTGCCCGCTCCGGAGGTGCCGGTGGCCGCGACGACGGTGAACTCCGGCAGCACGAGGTCGGACAGCACGGCCGGCATCGAGGTGAGCGTGGAGATGGTGGGGAAGCATCCGGGCACCGCGATTCGACGGGTACCGGCCAGCGCGTCGCGCTGGCCGGGCAGCTCCGGGAGGCCGTACGGCCAGGTCCCCGCGTGATCGCCGCCGTAGAACTCCTCCCAGTCGTCCTCGCGGTCCAGCCGGAAGTCGGCGCCGCAGTCGATGACCAGCACGTCGTCGCCCAGGAACGCGGCGACCTCGGCCGACGCGCCGTGCGGCAGGCCGAGGAAGACGACGTCGTGCCCGGCGAGGTGCTCGGCGTCGGTGGGGTCGAGAACGCGGTCGGCGAGTGGGAGGAGGTGCGGCTGGAGCTCGCCCAGACGGTGACCGGCGTTCGAGGACGCGGTGAGCGCCCCGATCGTGACGTCCGGATGCGCGAGCAACGTTCTCAGCACTTCGCCCCCGACGTACCCGCTCGCGCCTGCGACGGCTGCGGTGATGGTGCTCATGGGTCCACCTTTTCAGACATCAGTCGGTTCCGAGCTCCATGGCCGCGGCGTCGAGCGCCTGCTCCTCGTCGCTGCGGACGGCGGGATTGGCCTCGATCCGGGTGGCACCGCCCGCGGGAAGCTCACCGAAGAGCGTCCCGTTCTCGACAAGAACCTGGCCCTGATCGAGCGGCTGGGCGGCATACAGCTCGAGCATCGCTCGCGAGTCGGCGATGTCGAGGTTGCGCATCGTCAGCTGGCCGATGCGATCGGTCGGGCCGAACGCAGCGTTCTCGGTGCGTTCCATCGACAGCTTCTCCGGGTGGTAGGAGAAGGCCGAGCCCTGGGTGTCGAGGATCGAGTAGTCCTCGCCCCGCCGCAGCCGCAGCGTCACGTCACCGCCGACGACCGAGGCGATCCAGCGTTGCACGGACTCGCGCAGCATCATCGCCTGCGGGTCGAGCCACCGTCCTTCGTACATCAGCCGGCCCAGTCGACGGCCGTGCTCGTGGAAGTTCGCGATCGTGTCCTCGTTGTGGATCGCGTTGACCAACCGCTCATAGGCGATGTGCAGAAGGGCCATGCCCGGCGCCTCGTAGATGCCCCGGCTCTTGGCCTCGATGATCCGGTTCTCGATCTGGTCGGACATGCCCAGACCGTGGCGGCCACCGATCGCGTTCGCCTCGTGGACCAGGGCGACCGGGTCGCCGCCGAACGTCACACCGTTGATCGCCACGGGACGTCCCGCCTCGAAGGAGACGGTCACGTCCTCGGTCTCGATCTCCACCGACGGGTCCCAGAACCTCACCCCCATGATCGGGTCGACGGACTCCAGCGACGTGTCGAGGTGCTCGAGCATCTTCGCCTCGTGGGTCGCTCCCCAGATGTTGGCGTCGGTGGAGTAGGCCTTCTCCTGACTGTCCCGGTACGGGAGGTCGCGCTCGGTGAGCCACTGGCTCATCTCGTGGCGCCCACCCAGCTCGTGCACGAAGTCGGCGTCGAGCCACGGCTTGTAGATCTGCAGCTCGGGGTTCGCCAGGAGCCCGTACCGGTAGAACCGCTCGATGTCGTTGCCCTTGAACGTCGAGCCGTCGCCCCAGATGTCGACGCCGTCCTCGTGCATCGCCCGCACGAGCAGCGTTCCGGTGACGGCACGGCCGAGCGGGGTCGTGTTGAAGTACGTGCGACCGGCGGACCGGATGTGGAAGGCTCCGCACGCCAGCGCGGCCAGTCCTTCGTCGACGAGCGGACGCTTGCAGTCGATCGACCGCGCGAGCTCGGCGCCGTACTGCAGCGCACGACCCGGGATCCCCCCGATGTCGGGCTCGTCGTACTGGCCGATGTCGGCGGTGTAGGTGCAGGGGATCGCACCCTTGTCGCGCATCCACGCAACGGCGACCGAGGTGTCGAGCCCGCCGGAGAAGGCGATGCCGACGCGCTCGCCCCGTGGCAGGGCGGTGAGAACTTTGGACATGCCTCACATTCTTGCACACCACTGCAAATTATTGCAGTCCGGGTGACCCCCGCCCACCGCGAGCCGGTGTGGCGAAATCACGCCACCCCATGGCTCCGGCGCTCTACTGTATGGCCATGATGCGGATCCTGCTGCGGGTCTTTGCGTTGCTCGCCGCAGCCGCCCTGCTGTTCATCCCGCTGTTGGCCGGCTTCGTACCGACCACCCAGTCGTCATCGCCCGACCCGGTGCGCGTCAGCAGCTACGTGGCCGACTACCGCGTCTCCTCGGACGGCACGCTGACCGGTACCGAGACCATCGTCGGCGAGTTCCCCTACGGGCGCCACGGCATCTTCCGGTACTGGGACCTGAAGGACGCCGGCGACCCGCAGGTGCGGCTCAAGCCCACCGACATCGAGATCACGCGCGACGGCCGGACCGAGCCCGTGGAGATGCTGTGGGAGGCCGGCCGCCGGTTCCGGGTCGCCAAGATCGGGGCCGCGGACGTCACCCTGAGCGCCGGCCAGCACACCTACGTCATCAGGTACCGCATCAAGGGTGCACTCGCCCCCGCATCCATCGACCCGGGGACCTCGTCGAGCTGGAGCATCAAGAACTCCAAGCGCTCGGTCTTCGACTGGCAGATCGTCGCCGGCGGATGGGCGATGGCGATGGACCGGGCCAAGATCAGCGTCACGCTGCCGAAGCCCGCCACCGAGGCCCAGTGCGCGGTCCGCGACGGGCGCGGCTGCACGGTCGGCGGAGTGGGCACCGACACCCTCACGGTCGACACCGGCCAGCTCGCGCCGTACACCGCGGTGACGCTGCGCGCCGACGTCCCGGTGGCCACGCCCGACCGGCCGAGCGCGCCGTGGGGCATCGGCTACGACCGGCTGCTCGGCACCAGCGAGCTCGCCGCGATCGTCGTCGGCATCCTCTCCGCGATCGCGCTGGTCGTCGGCTACGCGTGGGACCGCAGCTCCCGGGAGCGCCGGCCCGGCTACCCGGTCGTCTACGAGCCGCCGGCGGGACTCGGCCCCGTCCAGACGGCCTTCGTCACCAAGGAGAAGGTGCCGGGCCGCGCGCTGACGGCGACGCTGCTGTACCAAGCCGAGCAGGGGCTCACCAAGCTCACCCAGGACGGCAGCGACTGGACCATCGAAGGGCTGGGCGACGCGAAGGCCTGGGCCGCCACGGACGACGTGACCCGCCACGTCGGGACGAGCCTGGGCGTCACGACGCGGGGCGCCGTCTTCGAGGCCGATGGGTCGGTGTCGGCCGGGAGTCGCCTGCAGTCCCTCCAACAGAGCCTGTCCACGGTCACCAGCGCCTGGGCGACGGCCGCCGGGGTGCAGCAGACATCCAGGTCGGAGCTACGAGGTCGAACCCTGGTCGTCCTTTCGGCGATCATCGCCGTCACGTTGACGTTCTTCCCGCTCGGCAGCTCCCTGTACGTCATCCCGTTCGCCGCCTTCACCGTCGGCGCCATCGGCCTCCTCGGGCCGGGGGTGGGGCGGCGACGCACCCTGCTGGGCCGCGACGTGTGGTCCCGGGCGGGCGGATTCGAGCGGCTGCTCTCGACCGACTCGGCCAAGGACCGGTTCGACTTCAGCGGCAAGCGCGACCTCTACACCGCGTTCATCCCCTACGCCGTCGCCTTCGACTGCGCCGACCGGTGGGCGCGCAAGTACGAGCAGGCCACCGGAGCAACCGCCCCCACTCCGCAGTGGTACAGCGGCGGCAACGCCACCACGCAGTCCTCGTTCTTCGGCGGCTCCGGCGACTCGTTCTCCAGCTTCGAGTCGTCGCTGTCCTCGTCCATCTCCGCGTACGCCGCCACCCAGTCGTCGTCCTCCTCCTCCGGTGGCGGAGGCGGCGGGGGTGGCGGTGGCGGCGGAGGTGGCGGAGGTGGCGGCGGAGGCTCCTGGTAGACCGGCATCCAACATCCCTGAGGAGACAACACCATGACCGTGGTCATCATCCTGGTCGCCATCGCGGCCCTCGTCCTGTTCGGCGTCGTCGCGTTCAACAAGCTGCGCCGAGCCGACATCGGCGCCCAAGAGGCGCTGGGCGGGATCGACGTCCAGCTCACCCGCCGGGCCGACCTGATCCCGAACCTGGTCAACACGGTGAAGGGCTATGCCCAGCACGAGCGCGCGGTCTTCGACGAGGTGACGTCGGCGCGTGCTGGGGTCGCGGCGGCAGCCGAGCGCGGGACGATCGCCGAGAAGGCGGCTGCCGAGGCTCGGCTCGACAAGGCCGTCATCGACGTGCTCGCCGTGGCGGAGGCCTACCCGGACCTCAAGGCGTCGGCGAACTTCCAGGAGCTGCAGGCGGCGCTCGCGGAGACCGAGAACCAGCTGTCGTTCGCGCGTCAGTTCTACAACGACGCGGTGAAGACGCTGAACAACCTGGTCCGGACGATCCCGTGGATGTTCTTCACCGGCATCGCCGGCGTGGGCACGCGGGAGTTCTACGACGCGCCCGCAGGCCAGGAAGCCCCGCCCACCGTCCAGTTCTGATCGCGCACTGAGGGCGTGTCGGTGGCCGGCGCTACCGTCGACCACATGAGCTACGACGAGGATCTCGCCGACCGCATTCGCGAGCTGCTCGAGCCGTCGCCAGGTGTCCAGGAGAAGCGGATGTTCGGCGGGCTCGCGTTCCTGATCCACGGGAACATGGCCGTGGCTGCCAGCGGCCGCGGTGGACTGATGGTGCGAGTTCCGCCCGACGACACCGAGACGCTGCTCGGTCGCTCGCACGTCACACCGATGGTGATGGCCGGCCGTGAGACCCGCGGATGGCTGCGTGTCGACTCCGACGGCGTGCGCGAGCAGCATCAGCTCGAGGAATGGGTCGACCGCGGAACGACCTACGCGAAGACCTTGGCGCCCAAGTAGGCGATCCTCAGGTCCGCAACGACGCGCCGGCCGCCTCGCGCGCCGCGTCGACGGCCGCCTCGCGAGCCGCGGAGATGTCCTCGTCGGTCAGCGTGCGGTCGGGTGCCCGCAGCCGGACGGCGAACGCGAGCGACTTGCTGCCCGCCGGGATCTGGTCGCCGGTGTAGACGTCGAAGAGTCGCACCGACTCGATGAGCGGACTCGCCTGGGCGATCGCGTCGTGGACGCGTGCGGCCGGGATCGAGGCGTCGACCACGAGGGCGAGGTCCTCCTTGGCCACCGGGAACGTCGAGAACCGCGGCCGGGGGCCGAGGTCGGGAGCGGCGGCGATGAGCGCGTCGAGATCGAGCTCGGCGACCGCGACCCGGCCGGTGAGCCCGTACGCATGGGCGACGCGCGGATGCAGCTCGCCGGCGTGCCCGACCTTCTCGCCGTCGAGCAGCAATGCGGCACAGCGACCCGGATGCCACGGCGCGCGCGTGGCCGGCTCGACCACGAGCTCCAGGTGCATCGCTGCGGCGACGCGCTGGGCGATCGCGACGGCGTCGCCCCAGGCGACCGGCCGACCCGGCCCTGTCCAGCCGCTGCGTTGCCGCTCCCCGCACAGGACATAGGCCACGTGCTGAGGCTGGGCAGGGAGCGCGGCGTCGAGGGCGTCGAGCTCGGTCTCGGAGGGCCGGCGATCGACGCCGTAGATCGGTGCGGTCGACTCACCGGGTCCGGGTTGGAACACACGGCCGGTCTCGACGATCTGGACGTCGGAGTGACCCCGGCCGACGTTGAACGCTGCTGTCGCCAGCACACCGGCCAGCAGCGTCGTGGTCATGCCAGGCTGCTCGGCCGAGAGGGGGTTCGCCAGCAGCACCTGCTGACGTCGGTGGTCGTCGGCGGGCAGGCCCAGGCGATCGAAGTCGGCCGGACCGGCGAACGGGAAGGTCTTGACCTCCACCAGACCGGCTCCGGCCAGAACCATGCCGACGCGGCGGCGCAGCACCTGCGCGGTCGTGAGACCTCGGCCGGCGGGTGCGGGCTTCAGCACGGACGGAACCCGGTCGTACCCGACGACACGGAGCACGTCCTCGGCGAGGTCGTAGGGGTCGACGAGGTCGAAGCGCCAGCTCGGCGGTGTGACCGTGATGCGTCCGTCGGCGTGGGTCACGTCGCCACCGCCGGCGGTCAGCGCAGCGAGCGCGGTCTCCGCGGCGATCGGGATGCCGCTGACCCGCGCCGGGAGATCGTCGGCGATCGTGACCGCAGGACGATCGGGTGGCCGGCCGACGACGGTCAGGCCCGGGCTGATCGTGCCGCCGCCGTGCTCCACGAGCAGCTCGGCCACGCGTTGCGTGGCCCGGGCCTGCAGCTCGGTGTCGACACCGCGTTCGTTGCGCTTGGACGCCTCCGATGCCAGCTTGTGCCGGCGAACGCTTCGCCCGATGGTGGCCGGATCGAAGTGCGCGGCCTCGATGACGATGTCGGTGGTGGCGTCGTCGATCTCCACGTGCGCGGCACCCATGACCCCCGCAATGCCGACCGGGCCGTGGTCGTCGGTGATGAGCAGGTCGTCGACGTCGAGGGTGCGGGCCACATCGTCGAGGGTCGTGATCTTCTCGCCGGCCGTGGCCCGCCGCACGACGATGGTGCCGTGCAGCTTGGCGCGGTCGTAGGCGTGGTTCGGCTGGCCGAGCTCGATCATGACGTAGTTGCTGACGTCGACGGCCAGGGAGATCGCGCGCATCCCGGCCTGCTGGATGCGCCTGGCCATCCAGTCCGGCGTGGGCCGCGAGGGGTCGAACCCGGTGACCTCCCGGGCGACGAACACCGGGCATCCGACTGGATCGTCGACCCGGACCGGGTAGCCCTCGCCGTCGACCGGCACCTCGCGCTCGGCGGGATCGGTGAACGGCACGTCGAACGCGAGAGCGGTGTCGCGACCGACACCCCGCATGGACAGCGCGTAGGCGCGGTCGGGGTTCACCTCCAGCTCGAGCACTTCGTCGCGCAGCCCGAGCACGTCGGCGGCGTCGTCGCCGGGTGCGCCCTCCTGGGGGTCGAGCACCACGATCCCGCCCGGATCGCCGCCGATGCCGAGCTCCGCGCCGGAGCAGATCATCCCGTCGGAGGTGTGTCCGTAGGTCTTGCGGGCGCTGATCGCGAACCCGCCCGGCAGAACCGCTCCGGGCAGCGCAACGACGACGTGGTCGCCGACACCGAAGTTGTGGGCGCCGCAGACGATGCCGCGCGGCTCGTCCTCGGCAACGTCGACCGAGCACCAATTGATGGTCTTGCCGTTCTTCTGGGGCTCAGGCTCGACGCTCAGCACCCGGCCGACGACGAGAGGGCCCTGGAGGTCAGCGGCCGCCGCGTGGATCTCCTCGAGCTTGAGATCGAAGGCGGTCAGTCGCGAAGCGAGGTGCTTGGTGTCGACCGCCGGCGGAAGGTCGACCAGCTCGCGCAGCCACGGCACGGGAACCCTCATCGCGCACCCCCGGACGTCACAGGCCCACCCCGAACGGCTCGGTGAAACGGATGTCGCCGTCGAACAGGTCGCGCAGGTCGGCGATCTCGTACCGACCGGTGATGGTGCGTTCGAGCCCCATCCCGAAGGCGAACCCGGAGTAGCGGTCGGGGTCGACGCCGCAGGCGATCAGCACCCGCGGGTTGACGACACCGCAGCCACCCCACTCGATCCAGCCCTCTCCGCGGCAGGTGCGGCACTCATCGACCCGGCCAGGCTCGTTGCGGCAGACATGGCAGAGCAGGTCGACCTCGGCGCTCGGTTCGGTGAACGGGAAGTAGGAGGGGCGGAACCGGGTGGTGATCCCAGGACCGAACAAGGCCGTGGCGAAGTGGTCGAGCGTGCCCTTCAGATGAGCCATCGACAGACCCTCGTCGATGGCCAGACCCTCGACCTGGTGGAACACCGGCGAGTGCGTGGCGTCGAGCTCGTCGGTCCGGAAGACCCGCCCGGGGCAGGCGATGTAGATCGGCGGCGTGCGGGTCAGCATCGTGCGGGCCTGCACGGGAGAGGTGTGCGTGCGCAACACCATGGCCGCGCTCTCCGGAGAGACCCAGAAGGTGTCCTGCATCGTCCGGGCCGGGTGGTCGGGACCCAGGTTGAGGGCGTCGAAGTTCAGCCACTCAGCCTCGACCTCCGGACCCTCGGCCACCTCCCAGCCCATCGCGACGAAGATGTCGGCGACGTGCTCGGAGATCGTGGTGAGGGGGTGGCGCGAACCGACCGGTTCGACGTCCCACGGCAAGGTCACGTCGACCGTCTCGTCGGCGAGGACCCGTTCCTGCTCCGCTGCCTCGACGTCGGCGGTACGAGCCGCGAGTGCCTGCGCGATGGCCCCGCGTGCCTGACCGACTCGCTGGCCGGCCTCCTTGCGGGCCTGCGGCGGGAGGGCGCCGATCTCGCGATTGGCCAGCGCCAACGGGGACCGGTCGCCGGCGTGATCGAGACGGACCTGCTTGAGTGCCGCGACGGTGTCGGCCGCCTGGATCGCCGCCAACGCCTCGTCGCGCATGCGCTCGACCTCGTCGGCGCGCAACGGCGTGACCTCGACGGGGTCGTAGTCGGAGTTGGGCGCGGACATGCAGGCTCTTTCATGCTCGGGGTCGGAGCACAGTCTAGGGTTCGGACCTTTCGCGAGGCTCAAGGGCCGTCGCCCGGGATGTCGCGTCAATCGGTGAGGGCGTCGGGCTCGTTGATCGGGAACCAGACGCGGAGGAGCGCACCCCCGCCGTCGGCGTCGCTGATCTCGATGTGGCCCCCGTGCTGCTCGACGATGCCGCGGGCGATGTACATCCCCAGTCCGCTCCCGGCGCCCGGACCCGACCGCCAGAAGCGGCTGAAGACCCGTTGGCGCATCTCCTCGGGGATGCCCGGCCCGTGGTCGTGGATCTCGAGGTAGACGCCGTCGTGCTCGGCGTCGCGGGACGTGGCGTTGTGCAGCGCGACGTGCTTGAGCCCGAACCCGTGCCGCATCGCGTTCTCGACGAGGTTGACGACGACCTGTGTGATGCGGTCGGCGTCACCCCAGATCGTGTCCGGCTCGTCGCCGATCGTCACCTCGAACGGATCGCCCGCTCCCCCGGACGAGACGGCCAGGACGTGACGGACGATGTCCTCCAGACGCACCGGGCCCCGCTTCAGGGTGAGACGACCCGCGTCGATGCGGGCGGCGTCGAGCAGCTCGGTGATGAGCCGGCTCAGGCGATCGGCGTCGGCATCGACGGTCTCGAGCATCAGCTGGCGTTGCTCGTCGGAGAACCGGCTCCACTTGGTGAGCAGGGTGGACGTGAAGCCCTTGATCCCGGTCAGGGGTGACCGCAGCTCGTGGGCGACCGTGGCGACGAGATCGGACCGCTCGCGGTCGCGCTGGTTCCGGATCCGGGCGTTCCGCACGCTCGCGACGACCCGCTGCACCGGACCGCCCGGCTTGTCGCGCACCAGCCGCGCCGTGATGAGGTACTCACTCCCCCGCGGCGACCACCACGCCTGCTCCGAGATCCGCGTGCGGGTGGCGATGCCGTCGTACGGGCGGGTGCACGTGTACCAGGAGTTGCCGTTGAGATCGTCGAACGGCATCGCGTCGTCGATGTGCATGCCGATCATCTCGTCGCCGGTGGCCCTGGCCATCGACCGGATGCGTTCGTTGACGTACTCGACCTTTCCGTCCGGGCCGGCGATGAGGACGCCGTCGGGGAAGTCGTCGAGATCCACGCCGCCAATCTAGTACCAACGGACTAGGTCGGTCAGGATCTGTGGCGTGCCCGCGCCGTGGCGTACAGGCAGACGGCGGCCGCCGTGGCGAGATTGAGGCTCTCGGCGCGGCCGAAAATGGGGACGCGGACGACAACGTCCGCGTGGGCACGAACGTCCTCAGGGAGTCCCCAGGCCTCGTTGCCGAACAGCCACGCGGTCGGCGGAACGTGATCGACGTCGACGTCGAAGACGTCGCGATCGCCCGATCCGTCCGCCGCGAGCACCTGGAGGCCGCGGCTGCGCACCAGGTCGATGACCCTCTCGACGTCGCGGTCGACCACGAGCGGAAGGTGGAACAGGCTCCCGGCACTGGCTCGGACCGCCTTCGGACTGAGCGGGTCGACGCTGTCGCCGGTGAGGATGATCGCGTCGGCGCCCGCGGCGTCTGCGCAACGCACGAGGGCACCGGCGTTGCCGGGGTCGCGGACGTTGGCGCACACGACCACGAAATCGGCGTCGGCGGGCAGCTCGGCCAGGGCTCGCACCGTGCTTCGGCACCGCGCGACCAGGCCCTGCGGGGTGACGGCATCGGCCACCTCTGCCACGACGTCGTCGGTGACGATGTGCCACGCGACGTCCGACGCGGCGGCGAGGTCGCTCAGCTCGGCGTGCCGCGAGGTCGCATCGACCGAGGCGAACACCTCCAGCACGACGTCCTGCTCGGCCAGGGCCTCCCGCACCGCTTGGGGACCCTCGGCCAGGAACTCGTGCTCGGTGGCCCGGAACGCACGAGTGGCGAGCCTTCGGGCGTGCCTCACCCGTCCACTACGGACGGTGAGGGGCCCGGGACTCGCCACTGCGTGCTGGACCGACCGGTTCAGGCGGCGTCGTTGGCCGAGGCGTCGTCACGAGGTGCGTTGACGTCGGCCGGCAAGTTGTCCTTGGCGACCTGGACGAGCGCCGAGAACGCGGCGGGCTCGCTGATGGCGAGCTCGGCGAGATTCTTGCGGTCGACCTCGACACCGGCGGCCTTGAGGCCCTGGATGAAGCGGTTGTAGGTCATGCCCTCGGCCCGGACGGCAGCGTTGATGCGCTGGATCCAGAGCCGACGGAAGTCACCCTTGCGCGCCTTGCGGTCGCGGTAGGAGTAGACCAGTGAGTGCGTGACCTGTTCCTTGGCCTTGCGATACAGACGGGACCGCTGTCCGCGGTAGCCCGATGCGCGCTCGAGTGTCTCGCGGCGCTTCTTCTGTGCGTTGACAGAACGCTTGACGCGTGCCATCTCAATTCTCCTTCAGACGGGTACGTGGGGAGGCCGGTGTCAGCGACCGAGCAGCTTCTTGACCTTCTTGGTGTCGGCCTTGGACACATCGACCGTTCCGGCGAGACGCCGAGTGCGGGTGCTGGGCTTGTGCTCCAAGAGGTGGCGGCGGTTGGTCTGCTCGCGGCGGAGCTTGCCCTTGCCGGTGATCTTGACGCGCTTCTTCATGCCCGAGTGGGGCTTGAACTTCGGCATCTATGCCTCCATGTCTGGATCGAGGTTCTCGGAGCGACGCCGGGGCTTCTTCGGCGTCGCAGTCTTCTTCTGGGCTTCGCGGTGGGCCTTGTCGGCTTCCGCCTCTGCCTCACGTTCGGCGACCTTCTCCGCGGTGGACCTGGCCTTCTCGGCCTTCACCTCGGCCTGGGCCTCGGACTTCTTCTTGAGGGGCGCGAGCACCATCGTCATGTTGCGGCCGTCCTGGCGCGGGTGCGCCTCGACGATGCCGAGATCCTGCACGTCCTCGGCCAGCTTCTGCAGCAGCCGGTACCCGAGCTCGGGACGGTGCTGCTCCCGGCCGCGGAACATGATCGTGATCTTGACCTTGTCGCCCGCCTTGAGGAACCGCACGACGTGACCCTTCTTGGTGTCGTAGTCGTGCTGGTCGATCTTCGGGCGGAGCTTCATCTCCTTGATGACGGTGTTCGTCTGGTTCCGACGCGATTCGCGTGCCTTCTGGGCGGCCTCGTACTTGAACTTGCCGTAGTCCATGAGCCGGCACACCGGCGGACGGGCCGTCGGGGCGACCTCGACGAGATCGAGATCGGCCTCTGAGGCCAGGCGAAGGGCATCTTCGATACGAACGATGCCGACCTGTTCACCACCGGGGCCGACGAGACGGACCTCCGGGACGCGGATGCGGTCGTTGACGCGCAGCTCTGTGCTGATGGATCCTCCTGATGGTCATGAGGAGGCCACGAAAAATGGCCCCCGTCGAAACGAAGGCCACCACCGGCGACGGATGTGCCCGAGGGCACGGCCGATGCCGTCGGCCGGGCGAACCGGCCGTCTACCCCACGATCTGAGATCGAGCAGGTGGGAGGTGGACCTCCACTTCGTGTCCCAGCCTACCAGCGCTCACGTTCGGTGGTGAAATCGAGGCGCGGGCCCCTCACGACTCCTCGGGTGCGAGCCAGGCGGGGCCGGCCTCGGTGTCGACCAGTCGGTGCCGGTCGGCGAGGTGCTCGACATCCGCGGTCTCGACGACGGTGAACGTCGGTCCACCCACGTCGAGCAGGATCGCGCCGGCCTGTTCCGCGAGGGCCGCGCGCGCCGCGTCGTGCCCCCGGACGGGCACCGGGCGCGCGTCCGGGTTCCACGCGGTCATGGTGGCCACGCTGCTGAAGGCCAGCAGGGCCGTTCGACCGTCGGCACCGGTCATCAGCACCGCTGCCATCTCGGCGTTCTTGTCCCCGTCCGCGGGCTGGTCGCCCAGCAACGCCACGACGGGGACGAACACCCGGACGTCTCCCAGCACGGACAGGACCCGGGCCTCGTCGCCGAAGGCGGCGACGAGTCGTGGGTCGGCGGTGCCGTCGTCGTCCGGGAACGCGGGTTCGGCGAGGGACGGACGCGTCACGGGATCCGCCGCACCAGGTCGTGGACGGCGGCTCGGGCCCCGGACCCGTCGCTGCCCTGGATCGCGAACAGCAGGACCCGCTCGTCGTCGAGCAGGACCAACGTCGGCCACGGCGCGCCACGGTTCATCGAGATGCCGCGCATCTGCGCCCAGGGAATCCGGTGCCGCTTGTACCCGTTGAGGATCTCCAGCCCGTGGTCGTCGGCCCGGACGTAGCTGCGGCCGATGCCGTGCAGCACGGCCAGCATCCCCAGCAGCGTGAGGGCCAGCGTCACCAGCTCGATGGGCGTGAAGGTGATCTCCGGAGGCAGCGCGACGCCGACCGCGACGGTCAGGGCGATGAGCGCAGCCGACGCGCCGTAGGCCACGACGCGACTGCCCACTGGCCGGTAGGTCGTCACACCCGGCACGCGAGAATGTCCGTGACGAGGATGCCGCGCGCACCGAGCTCGTAGAGCCCGTCCATCACCCGCTGGGCGGCGTCGCGCTGCACCATCGAGCGCACCGCGACCCACCCTTCACGATGCAACGGCGAGACCGTCGGGGACTCGATGCCCGGGGTCAGCTCGACGGCACGCTCGACCTGCTCGACCCGGATGTCGTAGTCCATCATCACGTAGGTCCGGGCGACGATGACGCCGTCGAGTCGCCGCTTGAAGACGTCGAACCCAGCCGGAGGGCGCTCGGCACCGCTGTGGGTGATGAGGACCGCCTCGGAGGCGAGGATCGGCTCGCCGAAGACCTCCAGGTCGGCCTGACGCAGCGTGCTTCCGGTCTCGACGACGTCGGCGATCGCGTCGGCGACACCGAGGCGGACGGACGACTCGACGGCGCCGTCGAGCCGCACGACGGAGGCCTCGATGCCCCGTTCGGCCAGGTAGGCCTCGACGACGCCGCGGTAGGACGTGGCGATCCGGGCGCCGGCGAGATCGCCGACGTCGCTCATCCGGCCCGCGGGGGCCGCGAACCGGAACGTGGACGCGCCGAACCCGAGGGGCATCGCCTCCGCGGCATGAGCCCCGGAGTCGAGCAGCAGGTCACGCCCGGTGATGCCGACGTCGAGCGTGCCCTCCCCCACGTAGATGGCGATGTCCCGCGGACGGAGGTAGAAGAACTCGACGTCGTTGTCGGTGTCGATGGTGACGAGATCCCTGCTGCTGCGGCGCTGGCGGTAGCCGGCCTCCGCGAGCATCTGCGCGGCGGACTCGGCGAGGGCGCCCTTGTTGGGCACGGCGACGGTGATCATGAGGTGGGGCTTCCTTGACGTAGGTGTCGGGCTCCGTGGTCACGACAGCGGGTGAGCCTGGGTGTCGGTGGGCAGGATCCGCTGTCGTCACAGATGCGCGTAGACGTCCTCGAGCGCGATTCCCTTCGCGAGCATCATGACCTGGACGTGGTAGAGCAGCTGGCTGATCTCCTCGGCGGCACGGTCGGCGCTCTCGTGCTCGGCGGCCATCCACGCCTCCGCTGCTTCCTCCACGAGCTTCTTGCCGATCGCGTGCACGCCGGCGTCGAGCTCGGCGACGGTGCCCGAGCCCTCGGGGCGCGTGCTCGCCTTGTCGGCGAGCTCGGCGAACAGCTGGTCGAAGGTCTTCATGGTGGATCCAGCGTATCGGGCCTCGCCGTCCCATCCGGCGCGACGTGGGATCCTGAGGACGTCCGAGGACATGGGAGGCGCTGGTGAAACTTCCGAACGCAGCTCACGAGTCACGTCCCTGGCGGATCCACGAGGTCGTGCCGGACTTCGTCCTCGAGGACGTCTGGGCCCTTCCCGCGCACGGCGGGGCCGGCGACTTCCCCCGGCTGCTCGAGCTCGGGACGTCGCTGGACCCGGCCAACGCCGACTCGCTGCCGGCCCGCACGTTGTGGCGGATCCGCGATCGTCTCGGCGCCTGGTTCGACCTCGGTCGGATCTCCGAGGCCACTCACGATTCCGGCGCCGGCGCACTTCCGATCCCCGGCACCGACGAGGCCTCGCTCGCGCAACGGTTGCCGGACGATCTGCGCGCGGCGACCTGGGACCACGACTTCGGCTCCCTGCCCTTCAGGCCGTTGTACCGCACCGACACCGAGGCGGCCGCGGAGATCTCGAACAGGACCGTCCACGGCGTGATGCACCTGGGGTGGGCCGATCAGGGCGACGGACACTACCGGGGCGAGATGGCCGTCTACGTCAAGCCGCGCGGGCGCCTCGGCCGGGCCTACATGGCCTTCATCAAGCCGTTCCGGCACTGGATCGTCTACCCGGCGCTGATACGTCAGGTCGAACGTCGGTGGACCGGTCAGGACTGACCGATCTGCCGCAAGGTGCTCCACGTCGCCAACGCGGCCTCGGCCGCCTCCCGGCCCTTGTCCTCGCGGCTGTCCGGCAGGCCGGCCCGGTCGAGGGCCTGCTGCTCGTCGTCACACGTGAGCAGGCCGAACCCGACCGGGACGCCGGTGTCGAGCGCGACCCTGGCCAGTCCGTCGGTGGTCGCCGACGAGACGTACTCGAAGTGCGGGGTGCCGCCACGGATGATGACGCCCAGCGCGACGACCGCGTCGGAACCGGCGCGGGCACACGCCTGGGCCAGGATCGGCAGCTCGAAGGACCCGGCGGCCCGGAGCACCGTGACGTCGGTGACCCCGGCTTCGTCGAGCGCCCGCTGGGCGCCGGCGACGAGGCCGTCCATCACGGTGTCGTGCCAGCTGGACGCGACGACCGCCACACGGGCGCCCGAGCCATCGATGCGCAGCTCGGGAGCGCCGTGCCCGCTCACGAGAGGTCCTCACGGCTCAGGTCGGCGAGGTCGGGCAGGTCGTGGCCCATCCGCTCCGCCTTCGTCTGCAGGTAGCGCAGGTTGTCGGCGGTGGGCGCGACGGCGAGCGGAAGCCGTTCGCCGACCTTCACCCCATACGCCTCCAGGCCGGCCGCCTTGTCGGGGTTGTTCGTCAGGAGTCGCACCGAGGTGATGCCGAGGTCGCGCAGGATCTGTGCTCCCGCGGCGTAGTCGCGGTCGTCCTCGGCGAAGCCGAGCTCGAGGTTCGCATCGACGGTGTCGCGGCCACCGTCCTGCAACGCGTACGCCTGCAGCTTGTGCAGCAGGCCGATCCCCCGGCCCTCGTGTCCGCGCAGGTACACCACGATCCCGGCGCCCTCGGCGGTGATCGCCGCCATCGACGCCTGGAGCTGGGGCCCGCAGTCGCAGCGGCGGGAGCCCAGGACGTCGCCCGTCAGGCACTCGGAGTGCAGCCGCACCAGGACGCGGTCGTGGCCGGGATCGCCGTGGACCAGGGCGATGTGCTCCGAACCGTCGATGACGTCGCGGTAGCCGAGGGCCGTGAACTCGCCGAACTCCGTGGGGAGCCGCGTCATGGCCAGCCGCTCGACCTGCGACTCGTGCAGGCGTCGGTACATCTGCAGGTCAGCGATCGAGACGAGCGCCAGGTCGTGCTCGTCGGCGAACTCGCGCAAGGCCGGCGTCCGCATCAGGGTGCCGTCGTCGTGGACGAGCTCGCCGATGACTCCCGCGGCGGTGAGACCGGCCAGACGGGTGAGGTCGACCGCTGCCTCGGTGTGGCCGGCGCGAGCCAGCACGCCGCCGGCGTTCGCCCGCAGGGGCAGGATGTGGCCCGGCTGGACGAGCTCGAACGGCTCCGTGGCCGAGTCGGCCAGCACCCGGCAGGTGCGGGCCCGGTCGGCTGCCGAGATGCCCGTCGTGATGCCGTCGCGGGCGTCGATCGAGATCGTGTACGCCGTGCGCATCAGCTCCCGGTTGTGGGGGGTCATCAACGGGATCGCCAGCCGGTCGAGCGTCTCGCCGGTGATCGGCGCGCAGACGTAGCCGCTGGAGTGCCGGACCAGGAACGCCATCAGCTCCGGCGTCGCCTTGCTCGCGGCGAAGATCAGGTCGCCCTCGTTCTCGCGGTTCTCGTCGTCGATCACGACGACGGCCTTGCCGTCGCGGATGTCGGCGATGGCGCGTTCGATGCTGTCGAGTCGCACGGTCATGCGGACTCTCCCTTCGGGTCGGTCAGGTTCGGTTGCGCGGCGAGGAGCCGCTCCACGTACTTGGCGAGGACGTCGACCTCGAGATTGACGCGGTCGCCGGGGGTGAGGTCGCCGAGGGTCGTGTCGGCGAGGGTGGTGGGGATGAGCGAGGCCGAGAACCAGGCGTCGTCGGCGTCGGGCGAGCCATCGGCGACCTCGACGACGGTGAGGGACACCCCGTCGACGGTGATCGAGCCCTTCTCGACGAGGTAGCGGGCGAGGTCGGTCGGGAGCGAGAAGCGCAGCAGATCCCAGTGCTCGCTGTGGGAGCGGTCGATGAGGCGTCCCGTGCCGTCGACGTGTCCCTGCACGATGTGGCCACCCATCCGGGCGCCGGCGGCCATCGCCCGCTCCAGGTTGACCGCGCTGCCCTCGGCGAGGTCTCCCAGCGACGTCCGCGCGAGCGACTCGGCCATCACGTCGGTCGAGAACGTGTCGGAGTCGTGGTCGGTGACGGTGAGGCAGCACCCGTTGACGCTGATCGAGGCGCCGTGGCTCACGTCGGTCGTGACGACCGGCCCGCTGATGGTGAGGCGGACGGCGTCGCCGAGCCGTTCCAGCGCGGTGACCGTGCCCTTCTCCTCGACGAGTCCGGTGAACATCAGGTCGTCTCCTCCTGGGTCGCGGCCACCGGCGTGCCGATGATCCGGATGTCGGGACCGACGGTGCGCAGGTCGCTGACGTCGATGCGTCGCAGGTCCGCCAAGGTCGTGGCCTCGCTCTCCAACGCGGCGCGTCCGGACCCGAGCAGGGCGGGCGCGATGTAGGCGATGACGCGGTCGATCAGGCCGGCACTCCAGAACGCCCCGGCGAGTCTCGGCCCGCCCTCGAGCCAGACGTGGCGAATCGACTGATCGGCCAGCTTCGCCAGGACGGCGTCGGGGTCACGGCTCGGGACGAGGATCGTGGGGGCGGTGCGATCGAGGACGCGGAAGTACGGCGGGATCGGAGTCTCCCCGACGACCACGCGCAGGGGTTGCCGGTCGAACGGCAGCGGCAGGTCGTCGTCGTCGCGGGCGTTGAGCCTCGGGTCGTCGGCGAGCACCGAGACGGTGCCCGCCATGATGGCGTCGACCTCGGCACGGAACTGGTGGACGTCGCGCCGCGCCTCCGGGCCGGTGATCCACTGGCTGGTGCCGTCCGGGGCGGCGCTCAGCCCGTCCATCGTCGCGGCGTACTTCCACGTGACGAACGGCCGGCCGCGGGTCAACGCATGCGTCCACTCGACGTTGAGCTCCTCGGCCTCGGCGGCCAGGACGCCGGACTCGACCTCGATGCCCGCCGCGCGGAGGGCCGCCGCTCCCCCGGCCGCCGTGGGGTCGGGATCGGTCTGGGCGTGCACGACGCGGGCGACACCGGCCTCGATCAGCGCCGTCGTGCAGGGCCCGGTGCGACCGGTGTGGTTGCACGGCTCGAGCGTGACGACGGCGGTGGCACCCCTCGCCTCCTCGCCGGCTTGGGCGAGTGCGTCCACCTCGGCGTGCGGAGTGCCGGCGCCCCGGTGGACACCGACCGCGATCACCGCTGGGTCCGAGCCGTCCGGGCGCAGCAGCACGCACCCCACCCGGGGGTTCGGCAGGGTCCGCGGGACGGCGCGCGCAGCATCGATCGCCGTGCGCATGGCACGACGAACCTCTGGGCTCGGGTCGTGGCGGTTGCTGGCCATCGGCTCCTCCGGTCGGTGCGCGCGCACTCCGGGGAGACGGGTCGTCGCACCGTGGACACGGCAGCCGGACCAGCGTGCGCCTCCCATCCGGACTTTCACCGTCGGTACCGGAATTCCACCGGCTCAACCGATGCCCTCGAAAGGACCTCGGGTCGCGGACTGTCACCGCCGGCTCGGAATTTCACCGACCCCGGAGCACGCGAGCATGTAGCTCGTCGGCGCACAGTCTACCGGCTGGTCAGCCGGTTGGGGAGTGCTGCTCGGCCTGGGCCCGAAGCTGGGCGACCATGGCGTCCGGATCGGCGGCGCCGAAGACGGCGGACCCGGCGACGAAGACGTCGGCTCCGGCCTCGGCGCAGCGGTCGATCGTGTCGGCCGAGACGCCGCCGTCGACCTGCAGCCAGATGTCGCCGTCCACCCCGAGGGAGCGACGCTTGTCGAGCAGCTCGCGCGTCCGGCGGATCTTCGGCAGGCAGATGTCCAGGAAGGACTGGCCGCCGAACCCCGGTTCGACGGTCATCAGCAGCACCATGTCGAGCTCGGGCAGGAGGTCCTCGTAGGGCTCGATGGGCGTGGCGGGCCGCAGCGCCATCGAGGCGCGGGCGCCCTTGGCACGGATCTCCCGCGCGAGGCGCACCGGCGCCTGGGCGGCCTCGACGTGGAAGGTGACGCTCTGCGCGCCGGCCTCGACGTACCCGGGTGCCCACCGGTCCGGGTCCGCGATCATCAGGTGCGCGTCGATCGGTTGGCGTGCGACCTTGGCCAGTGCCTCCACGACCGGCGCACCGATCGTCAGGTTGGGCACGAAGTGGTTGTCCATCACGTCGACGTGCAGCCAGTCGGCCCCGGCGATGCGCGCTGCCTCGGCCTCGAGGTTCGCGAAGTCAGCCGCCAGCATGCTCGGGGAGATCTGGATACCCATGGCCCGCAGCCTATGTCACGGCAGCCGGCGCAGGACGACGCAGAACATGGCGTCGGTGCCGTCCACGTGCGGCCACCACTGGTGCCGGGACTCCACCGCGACGTCGTCCCGTGCACCGACGACCGCCTCCAGCACGTCCTGCGTCTCGGACCGGTGCGGCGAGCAGGTGGCATAGACCACGACCCCACCCGGGCGGACGAGCTCCAGGGCCCGACCGAGCAGGTCCTGCTGGAGCGGGACGAGGGTCAGCAGATCGTCGGGGTGCCGTCGCCACCTGGCCTCGGGCCGTCGACGCAGGGCACCCAGACCGGTGCACGGGGCATCGACGAGCACGCGGTCGAACGACGCGTCGGCCCACGGCCCGCGGCGGCCGTCGTGGCTGGTGACCTCCACGTTCGTCAGGGCGCCGACGGTGTGGGACACGAGCTCGGCGCGATGCTGCTGCAGCTCGTTGGCCACGAGCCCGGCTCCCCGTGGGGCCGCGAGTGCACCCAGCAGGGCGGCCTTGCCGCCGGGGCCGGCGCACAGGTCGAGCCAGCGCTCGTCGGAACCCTCGAGGGTCGCCTCGGCGAGGGTGATGGCCACGAGCTGCGAGCCCTCGTCCTGGACCCCGGCGCGTCCGTCGCGCACCGCCGGGATGTCTCCCGGGTCGCCGCTGTCGAGGATGCGTGCGTAGGGCGAGAGTGCTCCGGGCGTGCCGGGCAGCTCGTCCGGCTCGCACAGACCGGGTCGCGCCACGAGCGTGACGCGGGGCGGCACGTTGTCGGCGGCGAGCAGCGCCTCCAGATCGCCGTCTGGTCCGAGAGCATCGCGGAAGGCCTCGACGATCCACGACGGATGGGAGCTCCGGACGCTCAGGGCGGCATCGGCGGTGAGTCCTTTCGTCACGGTGTCGAGCCAGGTGTCGAGGTCTCGCGTGGCAATGCGTCGTAGGACGGCGTTGGTGAACCCGACCGGCTTGTGCCCGACCTCCCGACGCACCAGGTCGACGCTCGTCGACACCGCAGCGTGCGACGGGATCCGCATGCCGAGCAGCTGGTGCGTCCCGAGACGCAGGACGTCGAGCACGGGCGGGTCGATCGTCTTGCCGGAGGTGACGTGCTCGATGACCGCGTCGTAGGTGCCACGGCGACGCAGCGTGCCATGCGTGAGCTCGGTCGCCAGCGCGGCGTCGCGCCCGGCGATGCCACGTTCGCGGAGCAGCGTGGGCAGGAGCAGGTTCACGTAGGCATCGCGCTCCTCGACGGCGCGCAGCACCTCCAGCGCTGTGCCGCGGACGGGGTCGCTCACGCGAGTGCCGCGCCGTCGGGCAGCGTCACGCCTCGGCCCCAGTCGGCGGCGGCCATGCGCTTGCGACCGTCGGGCTGGACCTCGCCGAGGACGACGTCAGTGGTCGAGGTGCCCACGCGGACCTCCCGCTTGGCGATGGCCAGCTCGCCGGGCGCCAGCGTCGACTCCTCGGCCACGGTCACCGGCCCCAGCTTGAGGCGCTCGCCATCCGGTCCACCCGTGCGGACGACCGTCCATGCCCCCGGTGCGGGCGTGCACCCGCGGATCTGGCGGTCGACGGCGAACGCCGGCCGGCTCCAGTCGACGCGCGCGTCCTCGGTCGTGAGCTTCGCGGCGTAGGACACCCCGTCCTCGGGCTGGACTCGCGGCCCGATGTCGCCGTCCTCGATGTGGTCAAGGGAGTCGACGACCAGGGCCGCTCCCTCCAGCGCGAGGCGGTCGAGCAGCGTGCCGGCCGTGTCGTCGTCGCGGATCCGCTCGGTGATGGTGCCGAGCACCGGACCGGCATCCAGGGCCTCGACGAGGCTGAACACGCTGGCGCCGGTGACCTCGTCGCCGGCCATGATGGCCCGCTGGACCGGCGCGGCACCTCGCCACGCCGGCAGCACGGAGAAGTGCAGGTTGATCCAGCCGTACTCCGGGATGTCGAGCGCCTCGCGGCGCAGCAAGGCTCCGTAGGCCACGATCGGGCAGCACGCGGGCCCGATGGCACGAAGCCGCGACAGGAACTCCGGATCGGACGGAGACGCCGGGGCGAGGACCTCGATCCCCTCGGCGGCGGCCCGTGCGGCGACTGGCGACGGTCGAGGTCGTCGGCCGCGGCCGGCGGGGGCATCCGGCCGGGTGAGCACGGCGGCGACCTCGTGGCGGCTGGCGAGCAGCGCGTCGAGCGTCGGGACGGCGGTCTCCGGCGTTCCCGCGAACACGATCCTCACGGGCCCGAGTGTAAGTGGGTCCCACACGTGAGCCGGGGCGCGGGCGACGTCAGAACGAGAGCGGATCGACCCGGACGCGGATCGGCGGCTCCTTGGCCGCGCTCCGCTCGGCCTGGGCAGCCTGCAGGGCGACCGCCAGGGCGGCACCCTCGCGCCGTGGAGCGCGGAGCACGAGCCGTTGCTGGCCGGGCCGGTCGGCGTCGCCGAGGTCGACCGGTCCGAGCACCTCGGTGTGCGGCGTCCACGCCTGCCGCGAGAGCGGGTCGATCGCGTCCGGTGGGCCGTCGACGGTGGCCAGTCGCCCGATCGGCGGCAGGTGGGTCTCGGCCCGCACGGCGAGCTCGCGCGAAGCCACGCCGATGGGGTCCGCGCGCACCAGGGCTTGCACCGCGGCCGGGTCGCCGACCGCAACCGCCGGTGCGGTCTCACGGGCGAGGGCGAGCGCATTGAACCAGCGGCGATGCGACTCCTCGACCACCCGGACGTCGTCGCGTGCGAGCATCAGCCAGGTGTCCATCAGGACCACCAGCGCGTAGCCGCGAGGCGTGCGGGGTTCGGCGCCAGGGGTGGCGAGCACGATCACCTGACCGTCGTCGACCACGTCGAGCACCGCGGCGCCGCCCGATGTGACGACCTCGTGCTCGGGGAACGCGCGTGCGTACTCCTCAGCCGTGCGCAGGTGCCCGATGCTCGGTGCCCGCACCTCGACGCCGCCGCACGAGGGGCACGCCCACGATGCAGGTTGGTGCGCGCACCATCGACAGGCGATCGGTTGTCGGGTGCCGGCTTGGGCGAGCGGCCCGCCGCACTCGGCACACCGGGCCGTCAATTATTTATCTTACAAATTATTTGATTAGTCAATAGTTTTCACTACTTTTTTCTCAAGTAGGAAAAAAGTTAATTATATTATAAAACAGATAATAAGAAAAACAAGAAGAAAAAAAGGAAACTTCTAAATTACTTTTCCAGAAAATTGTTTTTCTGGAAAAGTAATTTTGCTGGAAAATAAAATTAAGCTGTTTGTAAAAATTGCGATTTAAAGTTGTATGTCCGGCAAATTAGAAAATCAAAACCTGGATGGTGAATGCTTCGTTTGTCTGCTTGGAGCGGACAGCTGTCTTAAAACTGACAAAGGCAAATCATTCTGGAGTCGGATCGGAAGGGAATATAAAGTTCATTGTTTTCTCGTCGTCCCGCAGAAGGCGTTTTACAAACACGGAACTACTTTTCAAACCGTCATCATAATCATTGACAAATTTCCCTCGGTCGAAATCGCGGACGCGCAAGAAACCGACAAACCGCAAATCATCGAATTTTGCAGTTTGAAAGAAATACTGGAATTTTCAGAGGACTTCAATTCAACGAATTTCTGACAAAACAAATGCTCGAAACAAAATTGCACAATTCCGAAATCGAATTCGGAATGATGACTAATTTCCCACACGCCCAAACAGCAAGCGCACATATTCGAAATTCTGTGCCGGAAATGCACACCGAAGCTGAGAAAAAAGTCTTTATTAACGCAAATGACTCAAATTCGGCAAAGCAAATTACCGATGAGGAAAACCTTTATCTTTGTCACCATTTGGCGAATGAAGCAAAGCATCCGGGAATTGTCGTCGAAACCGCCGGTTTAGCCAATATTAAACCGCCGCGCCCTACATACCGCCCGTGATTACCCCGTGAACTTATAACAATCGGCAAGATTTCCGAAATTCAGCTTGGGCGCATTATCAACGCCGGGCAAGCGGACAATCAGTTTTTGCCGGAATCAAATGCTCGTGCAGGCATTTCCGTCGGCGATGGCACGGGAGTCTGAAAAACCGGGACTATCCTAGGTATCATTCTCGACAACTGGTTTGTGGGGCGGAAGCGCACGGTATGGTTCAGGGTCAAATTCGATTTATCAAAGACGAAATGGCACGACTTGGATTTAGGTTTCTGATTCAACTCACTAACGACTACAAGCTAGAAGAACAGATACGCTTGGGAAAGGCATCGTCTTTTGCACTTATCAATCCCTGATTGCCAAATCGAAAAAAAGGGCGGCGAATTGACCAATTAACCGAGTGGCTCGGGGCGGAAAGCTTGTTGATTTTCGACGAATGTCATCGCGCCAAAAACTTTTTCGCCGACGAACGACACGGCGGCGGGACACAGACCGGCGCGGCGTTGGTCGAAATTCAAAACCTTGAAAATTTCCCGATTATCGCGTTGTTTATTCAGCCGCGACTGACGTCAAGCATCTCGGCTATATGATTCGGCTCGGACTCTGATACTGCTGGCAAATTCAATTTTGGGAGTATTTTCCCCTCATTACTCTCGCAAATAAAGGCTGTCGCGTCTTCGCTACCGGAACTTCGTGCAGCCAATTATTAACTCTCACAAAGTAGATCGCCGTTGCCTAAACAATTTGCTGCAAATGCATTTTCGCCTGTCCGATATAACGGACGCGACGAATTCCGAACCCGCGCACCGCTTCCCAAACGCATGCCTTCAATGCCGGAACGCCGCTTGTATTCATTTTGATATTTAGGGGTTTTCTCTCTTTCACGAATCCTGCGCTCCCCTTTCATATTGCACTTCCGGCAGGATTGTTAAAGTTCTTCGCACTCTTTTACTTTTTGTGCAGTCGGCTCGAAATGAACAAACGCCGCAATCTTTTGTGGAAAATTTGATTTTGACAACCTCTTTAGCAGTATCCGTTCTGGTATCAGACCAACTCGAACTGGTTTTTCCCGCCGGACAAACAGCCTTTTTCTGCTGCCAATCAATTAAAAAATTCTCGGCGCAGAACTGCGGGTTTTTGCGGCTTTGCCATTGCCGGTCAAGATGTGATGGACCGAGCAGATCAATGTTGTAATTTTGTTCTGCCGCTAATATCAATTCGGCATCCACAAAACCGGTGTCGGCTAAGTGCATCGCGGGCAGTAAATCCTTCTTTTTTAATGCCTGATGGATTGGTTCCGTAAAATAAAAATCTGCCGCCGGAGCCGAACTGGTTTCGACATTCGTGATAATGCGCAGCAATTCTTCGCCTGCAAGTCTCCGTCAAACATATTTTGTAGGCGCGTCCATTGCAAACTCCGCTTTTTTCCGTATTGAGCCTCCAAATCATACGGCGAATAAATGAAAATGATTGATGGAGATGTGCCTTCGGCTGCGGTGCGCTAATGAATCCCATTTTCATCGGTATAAAATTGTTGGATAACGACGCGGCGCAAAATTTCAACCACTTCGATCTTTCGGTCAGCTAACAAATCAGACCAGTGATAAAGAGCGTCGAGCAGCGCGTGGGCACCCGCGTCCAACCATTTCAGCGAATCTCCGCCTCCCGTCAGTCGAATGTGGAATTCGAACATTACCGCCGCGCACATAGTAATGATGCATCCATTCTTCCTGCAACATCTGATTGAGCCATTCGGGAGATTCTTTGGCGATGGCGTTTAAGGCAAAACGCATTGACTCCAATACGCATTCCAAGCGGTTGGTGCCTCTGACGAAGGCTAAAACGTGAGTTGAATCGGTGCGCTGTTTTCTGCGAGCTTTCAGCATTTTTCGCTGCCGGCACCACTCGAGCAGTTTCTCGAACACAATGTTTTCAGACTTTGCGCCGACTAGCCGAGCGCGAAACTCGCACGCGGGCGGTGCTGTCAAAACCGGAATCTTCCAGATCAAGAATTAAAGCATATTTCCAATCAATTCTGGCGCGAACTGATTCGCTCGCCGCCCGGTCGGAAAGATTCTCAATAAATTGAAAAATAGTAATCAGGGCGCGTCGCCACGGAGCATAAGCCGGCTGTCCGCGAGTTGGGAAAAGAGCAGCAAAATCAACATCGTTAAATAAAACACCGATTTCGTCACGGAGTTGCAAATAAAGATTAACTTTTGGAAAAGCGGCGCGAGCAACGCGAACGGTTTCCTCAGGCACTGGTGGAACGGTTTCTGGACAAAGCGACATACAAATAACCCTCCTCAAAAATATTTGTCTGAGGAAATATTACGCCTATTTTAGACTGTTGCAATGAATTCGCCAGCAGTATCAAATTTGCTTCAGAACCAAGTTTTTCAGGACACAAAACTCTCGCTACTCCTTAATTTTATTAGACATCTTTCCTAAATAAGTATTCATTCTGCTAAACTTGGCATTATGAGTGTATATGAAAAATACAAGATGAAACTGCCTGCTCAATTTACTCGCCTGGTCGGAGTCAATTACGGCGCATTTGAATATCATCTTGGAAAAACTGAAAGTTGAAATTATCAGCTATAAACAAGCCAACCAATGCGTCAGCGCGGCTTAACAAGTTCTTTGCAATTGAAGATTAACTACTTTTGACGCTGATTTATTTACGTCAGTATCATACTTTTCTGCAACTTGGCGAAATGTTTTCGATCTCGGAAAGCTACGCTTTCAAACGCTATTCGTTTATTTCCAAACGATTGATCAAAGCGCTTGATCTGCCAAATGATAAGGCTTTGACATCTGAGAACTTAAAAGTTAGTTGCCGATGTCACCGAACAAGCTATCGAACGTCCTTTGAAACAACAAAAGTCATATTATTCGGGCAAAAAAAACGACATACAGTAAAAACCTTTTGATCGTCTGCTTTTTGACCGGAATAATTCCAGCCGTCAGATGTGCGGAAGGTTCAACTCACGATTTTAAGATATTCAAATTTAGTAAGTTACAGATCAATTAAGGTGCCAATACCAAGACGGATAAAGGGTTTCTCGACATCAAAAAACTGTATCCGCAGGCGGAAGTTCCATTCAAAGCATCAAAGCATCATCCGTTGACAAGAGAGCAGAAGCGATACAACCGGCAATCGGCAAAAGAGCGAATAATAGTGGAACATCGCCATCGGGAAGGCAGGATATTCAAAATATGCAAAGAACAATACTGCGGGAAACATAAAAACTATGAGAAGAATTGGAAGTTAGTATCAGCCATCGTCAACTTGAAACTTTCAACTCGCCATCTCAAGTATGCTTCTCCATAAACTATTTAGGAAAGATGTCTAATATAAAATGGACAACAAATTCAAAAATTTGTCGTATTTGCACCGCCAATCTGGTGAGGCTTTTTTCTGGCAAGCATATTGCATTGCTTTCTTGTTTTATAACTAGATTGCTTTTAATTGAAAGCTGAAAGCTTTCAATAGTAGACGTAGAAAAGGTAGTTATTTTATGTATTTTACAAATCCATTTCTCAAAAGTTTCATATTGCTGTCGCTGTTTTTTTTGACCGCCGCGAGCGTAAAATCGCAGGATTCGTCAATGGCGAAAATTCTCGCCGTGCAGGGCGCGGTTCAACTGACGCGCATCGCATCGGACGGCAATTCGGTTACTTTCGACAAATTAAGCCCCGGCACCAATTTATTTTTCGGCGACGTGATAAAGACAAAGGCGGACGGTCGCCTGACGATTGCGCTCCGAGACAATTCTCAGGCGATTATCGGCGAAAACACGATTGTCGAAATCAAAGATACCGGCAATTCGCCGCGCACCATCTTCAATGTTTTACGCGGGAAAACGCGCATCAAAATCGAAAAGATGGGCGGCAGACCGAATCCTTACCGCGTGACGACGCCGACGACAGTCATCGCTGTTCGCGGAACGATTTTTGACGTTTTCGTCAAAGGCGACAAAACGGAAGTGTTCGTCACGGAAGGCGAAGTGAGTGTGACAAATTTACTCACTCCAGTTTGGGAAGTCACTCTTCAGCCCGGACAATTCACGCGAGTGGAAAGGGAAATGCCGCCGCAGAATCCCGCTCCGTTTAACCGGAAGCGCAACGACGATTTTTTCAATCGTTCGAGAGATTCGAGCGATAGGCGCGAAACTTCAAACGACGTGGATAAAAACGGTTCTGATCGTCACACTGACTCAAATAGAGATCAGAGTCCGGGAAAAACAAACGATCAAAACCAACGGAATAAACCAAACAAAAAAGGTTCCGGTAAAGGCAATGATTAAAAATGATGAGAACCTAAACGAGATAACTCATCGCCAAAATCAATTCCGGTGATGCTTCTGCCGGAGACACTATTTCGGGCAAATTAAATTCGACGATTGGAAAAACAAAGTAACAAATATCAATCGTTAATTGATACAGCAAAAGAATGTCACAGCAAGTTCAAAAAAAAACGGTACCATTGCATCTTGTCGCCGATAAACCGACTAAAACTAGAGTTCTCGTGGCGGACGACGAGCGCGGCGCGCGGATGGCTTTGGAAGTTGCCCTGCGCCTCAGCGGTTACGAGGTCGTAACGGTCGAAAACGGACGAGCCGCGATTAACGCCGGGCAGAAAAGTCGCTTCGATTTGCTGTTGACCGACGTTTATATGCCCGGTGTCGGCGGCTTGGAATTGGTCAATGAATTTCGCAGGTTTAGTCCTGACACGAAAATTATCGTGATGACCGCGCAGGGCTCGCTCGAAATTGCGATGCAGGCAATCGCGCACGGCGCATTTGATTTTATCGCCAAGCCATTCGACATAGAGGAAGTAATCAAACTCGTGCGGCGAGCGACCGTGCAAAACGAACCGAAAGCAGAATCGGCGGACGAAAACCATTTTTCGGCGTCGGGAATTATCGGTCACAGCCCCGAAATGGTGCGCGTTTATAAGTTAATCGCGTATGCGGCGAGAACGGCGACGACTGTATTAATTGAAGGCGAAACCGGAACGGGAAAAGAACTCGTCGCGCGTTCGGTTCACCGAAACAGCGACCGCGCCGCCAAGCCTTTCACCGCTGTCAATTGCAGCGCACTGACGGAAACTTTGCTCGAATCCGAGCTTTTCGGTTATACGAAAGGCAGCTTTACGGGTGCGGCAACAGACCGCGCAGGATTGTTTGAAAGCACGAACGGCGGCACAATTTTTCTTGACGAAATCGGCACGGCGAGTCCGTCGCTGCAAGCGAATCTTTTGCGCGTGCTCCAGGAAAAGGAAATTCGACGCGTCGGCAGCCGAGACACCAGAAAAATCGACGTGCGCATAATCGCCGCAACTAATACAAGCCTCGAAGAATTGGTTCACAGCGGCGCGTTTCGAGCCGATTTGTATTATCGTCTGAGCGTTCTGAAGATTCACATTCCGCCTTTGCGGATTCGCGGAATGGAAGATCTTGAGTTACTTGTGCAGCATTTTCTGAGGAAACACGAGGCAAAACGAAATTCTCACTTGCAAATTGCCGAACAAGCGCTCGAAACTTTGTCGCTTTACGATTGGACGGGCAACGTGCGCGAACTCGAAAACGCGATTGAATACGCGGTTGCGGTTTCCTCGGACGGTTTGATTACCGTCAATGATTTGCCCGACCGAATCATCAGTCAGACGGCTTTTGCTCCGAAGAAAATCGAACGCGCCGCTTTTTCGCTTGCCGACGACCGCCCGACGCTCGAAGAACTTTCGCGCCGTTACGTCGAAATTGTTTTAGCCGAAACCGACGGCAATAAATCACGCGCCGCGGACGTTTTGGGCATCAATCGTCGGACGCTTTACAGATATTTGGATTCTTCTTTCGGCGACGAGGAATTGATTGACGTGATTGACGAAACGGAAGCCGGTTCCGCCTGATTTTGTATGCCGCGAACACTATTTCAAGCACTTAGAATCGGAATCATCTGGCTGATTAGCGTGGCGGTGGTTTTGATTGTATCGTGGTTTACGCCGACGCTTTTTGACGCCTCGATAAATATGTATTTTCGGCTGCGCGGCGAACTTCCCGCGCCGGAGAATATCGTTATCGTAGCGATTGACGACGCCAGCATCCAGCAAATCGGTAAATATCCCTGGTCGCGCCGAATTACCGCCGATTGCCTGGATAAAATCTCAAAGGGCAAGCCGAGTGCGGTTGGACTCGACATCATCTACGCCGAAGAAACCGAACCGGAAGACGACGAACGACTGACGGAAGCCATTGCCAAAAACAGCCGCGTCGTTTTGCCGGTGCAGCTTTTCGAGAACGCGTCGGAAACAGTTTCCGGGCAAAATGAAAATGTCTGGCTGCAGCCTTTGCCGGAATTTGGACAAGCCGCCGCCAGCCTCGGTCACGCGCACGCCGCGCCCGGTGTTGACGGAACGCTGCGCAGCATTCAATTGAGCAAATCTGACGACAAAGGCGAACGCTTTTGGGCATTTGGACTGGAAATTCTGCGCGTCGCCGAACAAATTCCCGTCGCCGATTACGAAGAAAAACCGGGCGTTTTGCGTTTCGGATCATACGACATCAAGCTACTGCCGGATGACGCGGAAGCGGCGGAAATATCGGGCGCGTCGGTCGTGCGCTCGAACGAAATGCTGGTTAATTACGTCGGCGCGACGAAATCGTTTCGTTATTACAGTTTTGCCGATGTCTTGAGCGGCAATATTGCGCCGGAGGCTTTCGCCGGAAAAATAGTTTTGATGGGCGCAACGTCGCCGACCCTCGGCGATTCGCACGTCACGCCGTTTATGAATTTCGCCAGCGGCGACGGACGCGAGGGCGGGCAGGCGATGCCCGGCGTTGAAATCCACGCGAACGTCATTAACACGATTAAAAACCGATTGTGGCTCTCGTTTCTGCCGCCGTTCTGGGATTGGGCGATTGCATTTTTGATTATTTTGGCGGCGACGGCGATGATAAAGCTGCTCGACGGCTGGCGGCAGATAATCGCTCTCGCCACTGCGTTTCTCTTTATCTTCGGCATTGCTCTGTTTGCCTTCGACCGTTATTTTTTAATTTTGCCGCTGCCGCAAATGCTCGCCGCATTTCTATCCGTCGTTCCTCTGCTTCTACTTGACCGTTCGCTCATCGCTAGCCGCAATTTGGATCTGAGATTAAATCTGCTGTCGGAAATCCAAAAAGGTTTTTTGCTAGACGAAAGTGCGGAATACGCTCAGAGAAAGCGCGCCGCAATCGTGCCGCGCAATCTGGAAGGGAAGCTACGCGCGGTTGACGATATTACAACCCGTTTGCTCTCGCGGATGAGTTTTATCAATCGCGTGCTGACCGGAATGACCGAAGGCGTGCTGGTCGCAGACACGACGAATCGAATCGTTTTCGTAAACAAATGTTTTACGGAAATGGTTGACACGAAAGCTAAAAATCTTTTCAATCAAAACTTCTTTGAGTTCTTCCTGCGCCGCGGCATTTTCGACTCCGAAGAATTGAATCTGGCAACCGATAAAGTTCTGGCGGGCAAAAATTACGAAAAGGAATTTCAAACCGGAACTGACGAACGCAGTTATTTTGTGCGCTTTTCGCCCGTCACGGCGGACGAAAAAGCGACTCTTGACGAATTAAAATTTTCATCCGACTCGACTAAGAATTCTGCCGTCATCGGAATACTAATTTTGCTTTCGGACGTGACGAAGCAGCGCGAACTAGACCGCCTGAAGACAGAAACCGTCCAGTTGGTATCGCATGAACTGCGCTCTCCGCTGACTTCGATCCAGGGCTTGAGCGACGTTCTGCTGAAATTTCCCGTATCGGCAAACGAATCAAAGGAGATGCTGGCGACGATTCATTCGGAAGCGGTTCGCTTAAACGAAATCATCAATCGTTTCCTTGACATTAAACGACTCGAATCCGGCGCGCAGGACATTCGATTCGCGCCGGTCGAAATAAACCGTCTCATTGAAAATTGCGTCGGCTCGGCGCAGCCCGCGGCGGATGAAAAAGAAATAGAAATCGAACAAGTTACGAATCGCCTGTTGCCTCCTTTTCGCGCAGATTCGCAGCTTCTGTCGCAAGCAGTGGGCAATCTCCTGAGCAATGCTGTCAAATACAGTCCCGCTCGTTCCGTAATCAAAATCGAAACCGCGAAAGCCGCGTCCGAATTGCAGGTAATTGTCAGCGATTGCGGCTACGGAATTCCCGATGACCGTCTGGAGCGCGTGTTCGATAAATTTTACCGCCTCGAGCGCGATGCCGAATCGGACATAATCGGCACCGGTCTCGGACTCTCATTTGTCAAAGAGGTCGCTGAAAAACACGGCGGGCGTGTCTCGGTCGAAAGTCGGGAAGGCATCGGTTCGACTTTTATTATGCACCTGCCCTTTTGAGCAAATTCGTCGCACTTTTGGTGATTGCCGTTATAAACTTTGATTATTTTTGTCGCATAAACGAAACAACTATTACAAGAGTTTTCACCCGTTGCGTAATTTTTTGGCTTAAATTATTTGCAGAAGTTCCGAATGGCATATTTTTTGCCCTTTCACTTTGCCTGCAAAAATTTATAAAGAAAATTCACGTTCCGGTAAAATTTCAATAATGAAGTCGAAATAAAAAATAAGTCTAAATAACCGGGAACTTTAATTTGTCAGTTTTAGTCTGGAATGTGCATTTTTACATTTGTTAATTTATGAATGATTCGCTGTATTTATATGGATTAAGTCATAAAACCGCGCCGGTCGAGGTGCGCGAGCGGTTAGCTTTCAACGACGAGTTGTGCCGCGCCGCGTTGCCGGAATTAAACGCAAATGCGGGCGTTAACGAAGCGTTAATCATTTCTACCTGCAACCGGCTTGAATTGATTGTCGAAAGTTCGCTCGACGAGAGGCGAACAAAAGAAATAGTCGTCGATTTTTTGTGCCGAACTCATAAAATCCGCGCATCGGAATTTGCCGATTATTGTTATCAAATATCCGGCGCGGCGGCTGTCAAGCATTTGTTTCGCGTCGCTTCGTCACTCGATTCGATGATTGTCGGCGAAGAACAAATCGTCGGGCAAGTCCGCAAAGCCTACGCCCTGGCAGCCGAGGCGCATACTGCCGGAACATTTTTGCACAAACTTCTTCATCACGCTTTCCGCGTCGCCAAGCGCGTCCGGTCTGAAACCCGTATTGCAAAAAACTCCGTTTCCGCAGCCTCGGCAGCCGTCGAGCTGGGGAAAAATGTTTTCGGGTCTCTGAAAAATAAATCGGCTCTCGTTGTCGGCGCCGGTGAAATGGCTGAACGCGCCGTTAAAAATCTCGTTCAAGCCGGTGCCGGGCGCATTACTGTTGCCAACCGAACGCAAACCGCGGCGCGAAAACTTGCCGACGATTTCGGCGTCGAAATCATTGACTTTCGTCTTCTAGGCGACGCTCTCTGTCAAGCAGATATAACCGTCTGCACGACTGCCGCCGAGCATTTTGTAATCACCAATGAGATGATCGAAAAAGCCGCCGCTTGTCGGAATCAACCGACTGTTCTCGTAGACATCAGCCTTCCGCGCAACGTCGAGCAGCCGATTCATCCGATTGAAAACTTGTATTTGTATGACCTTGACAAATTGACGGCAAATTTGCAGGAAAAGTGCTGGAACAAGCCCGGGCAATCGCTACGCCGAACACATCGTTGCCGAAGAAGTGAAACTATTTCAACGAATGCTGAAGACGACGGATGCGGGGAAAAGGCTTGGATTAATACGCGATAAAATGCAGCAAACAGCAAGGCGAGAATTTTCAAAACAGCGATACGGTCTTGGAAACCTTTCGCCTGACCAGGAGCAAGCCGTTGAAAGCCTCTTAATCAGCACGGTCAATAAAATCTCCGACCCGATTCTCTACAGTCTGAGAAAATCTCAAAAGCAACATGAATCGTCGGAATTTATAGAGATTTTGTCTCACATAATCGGCGAAGGTGAATTGAAAATGGAAAGCTAATCATACGCTTTTCAATAATTTTGGATTCTCACACAGTATTTTAGAATTGCGCTCGTTAAAAAGTTCAAGAAAAGCATTAAAGACAATTTTCCGGTTGAGCAAGTTTATCTCACTAAAACCGCTATTAACCACTTATTCTTGTTTATTTTTACCACACTAATTTTTTCATTTCCGTAATTTCTTTCCGAGGATTCAGCGTAAACAAAGTAAAAGACTGATTCGTAGATGTTTTCTGCAAACTCGTCATTTTAGGCATACACCTTGCACTATTGCCTTACCGCAAATTGCCTACAACAGCAGATTGAGCGTCCAAAATAAAAATCAAAGCGTTTTGTAGCGAAACCTGCCTTGAAACAATGAACTAAAAATTTTGAAAGTTCGACCTATGAAAAGAGAAATCTTCCAATCATCAAATTCTAAAATTCGTCGGTTGAAAAGGAGTTAGTATGAAAATTTTGAAACTGACAGCGATTGCTTTTTTTGTAACGATATTCGCGCTTTCGGCTGCGTTTAAAAACAATGTCAAGAGTCAGGACAGCGGCGCCACTACTCAAAACAATGCCGGCAGAGCGCAGAGCCAAACTGCCGATCAAATGCGGCGGGAGAAATTTCGTCATAACGGGGTCTTAAGGGACGAAGCACCCGCCAGTTTTAACGGCGACCAGTTTGATCCAAACGCTCGTCAACCCTCTCCCGCTAACGGCGCAACCGAAGCTCCGACCGGTTTTGACAATTTGACCAACGGTTATACAGCCCAGGGTCCGGCTTTTGAATCGATAACCGAAGGTAATGTAACGGCGCTCGCTTCGCACAACGACAACAGATTTATCTTTGAACAGTTTGAAACCGTGCGGGACGGAATCGGTCCGACTTACAACGCGCAGAGTTGTCGGGAATGTCATCAAAACGTCGTGACCGGCGGCGCAAGTCAGGTAACCGTCCAGCGCACCGGGCGCACCGTCAATGGCGAATTCTTTGAATCTTTGGGCGGTTCGCTTGTTCATTCGCGGGCGACTAATCCCGATATTGTCGAACAAGTCGCCCAGACGGATAATACGCGAACATTCCGCATCTCGCCAGGCACGCTCGGCGACGGTTTTGTCGAAGCGATTGCCAACAGCACGCTGCTCGCCATTCGTAACGCTCAGCCGGGAAACATGCGCGGCACTGCCGTTATGGTTCCAGTACTTGAAGGCAGCGGTGAAGCGCGTATCGGGCGATTCGGATGGAAAAGCCAACACGCCAGCCTAGTGTCGTTCTCGCTTGACGCCTACCTCAACGAAATGGGCATTACGACTCCGGCACTGCCGGAAGAAAACACCTACAGCGGAGAGTTTGTCGGTTATGGTTCGGAGTATGATACCGTCGCCGACCCGGAAGACGACGGCGTTGATCCGGTCGCATTCGCGGATTTTATGCGCGCTACCAAAGCGCCGTCGCGCGGACCAATAACATCCGACGTAATCGCCGGTGAAAGATTGTTCAGTCAGGTGAGCTGTAATGTCTGCCACACGGCTTCGATTACAACAGCAGCGGTCGGGTCAGTTATCAACGGCGGAGCATTTACAGTTCCCGACGCACTGGCAAACAAAATCATTCATCCATACAGCGATTTCTTACTGCACGATGTCGGTACAGGCGACGGTATTCCTATTCTGCCGACGGCGGAATATGCGGCGACGGCAAACCAAATGCGGTCTGCGCCGCTGTGGGCATTAAGAACGCGCAGCCGTCTGATGCACGACGGACTGACCTTTACGTTACAGGACGCTATTTTGCGACACGGCGGACAAGCGGCGCAGTCGGCGAGAAGTTATTCCCGATTGTCTAACGTGCAAAAAAACCAATTAATAGCTTTCCTAAAGTCGTTATAACATCACAGCCGGTTTCTTATTTCAAACAGCAGATTCGCCAAAAAAATTAATCGGTGAGTCTGCTGCTTGTTTTTTAAATTGTTATAAATAAACCGATAATGAATGGTAAACAATCCTCAATACGGTTGAAGAATAAGACGAGTGTCAATAGAAGCTGTTAAGATTTTAATTCGATTTTTGTATGCGCCTGCATAACTGGGAAAATTCATCACATTTTAACCGTCGGGAGTAATCCATCATTGGTTACATTTGTCACAGTAATGCTTTTAACTTCGTCATTTCTTATTAAGTACCTGCCATAAATACAGTGAATAATAAGTTTAAAGATATTTGCTTGGAATAAATTGTCTTGGCATATTCCTTGCCATACATTCTACATCAAAAGGGAAAAAGTTCACTTTCACATGACTTTTCGACTTGGCATTTAAGAATTCATTAATGAGAGGAAATTGATTGTGCAGAATGATAAATCAAATAGAGGTTCGAATTTGCAGAACGGCGAGTCTGAAAATACCGCTGAAGCTTTTGTAAGCAGTGACGATTTAGGTTCAAGAGATAAAAGTGGGGATAATTTGCCGAGTCCCGAACGCCGAAAGTTCCTCGGTCAGGCAGGCGGGGTGCTGGCTGCCGTTTCATTCGGTTTGATTTCCGCTGCGGGCGCAGGAGGAGGACGGCGGCTTTCGCACTAGACGGGAACTTCCGACCAAAACTGCTCCGGGACTCAACGGGCGTGATGGATTTAACAGCGGAAACTTAAGCGGCAAGGCACGAGCGGCGCGGGCTTTTGAAATTCGCACCGAAGCGGCGTTGCGCGAGCTGCAAGTGCCGATTCCGGCGCACCTGAACAACGGCGACGAAGCGCGTTATCAAAATCAAAACTATTTCGCTAACTACTCGAAAGGTCTCAGGCATAATGAATTCGGCGAAGTCGAGACGGTGGCTTATCACAGCGTTTCTCGCCGCCATCAACAGCGGACGATTTTTCGGATTTTGAAAATCTTCGGCAATTTCAAGGCTGCACTGACCCAGGCTTGCAGCGACCGTTTACCAATCCGCTCGCGGGCAACGCCTATGACCTTGAAGGCACGGACCCGGCACAGTTAGCAATCGTCGAGAATAATGCGCGTCGTTCTTTCCGCGCCGCGCCCGCCTTCGCCAGCGCCGAAGCCGCCGGCGAAATGGTCGAGCTTTACTGGATGTCGCTGCTGCGCGATGTACCGTTTGACGTTTACGACACGAACGCGCTTGCTCAGGCGGCGGCGAATGATTTATCGAATATGTCGGATTTTCGCGGACCAAAAATTGGCGGTCGCGTAACGACGCAAACTCTTTTCCGCGACAGTTTTCCCGGCTGCACGACCGGACCTTATATTTCGCAGTTTTTGATACGCGGAACGATGAATAACATTCCGGGCGTGCCGGATTTACCCGCCGGAGTCAGTTTCGGCGCGCAGCGTCTCGACCAGCGCATTCGCTCGTATGCCGCCGGAACCGATTATTTGACGAACTTTTCCGATTGGCTCAACGTGCAGAACGGCTGCAATCCGAACCTGAATATTCCTCTGGATAATCTCGGCTTGACTTATTTGCGTGACGGGCGCGGCATTGGGACCTACGTGAGACTCGACGTACTTTATCAAGCATATTTTGTTGCGGCACTAATTTTGATAAACGGCATTACGCTGAACGAATCAACGTCGCCGTTCGTTTTTCGCTTTCCGTTCGACGAAAACAATCCATACGGCGCAGACGGTTCGACGATAGTTCAGTCGGGCTTTGGACAGTTCGGCAATCCGCATTTGATGACGCTTGTCACTGAGCCATCAACGCGCGCTTTAAAAGCCACTTGGTTCCAAAAATGGCGCGTTCATCGCCGCCTACGCCCGGAAGAATTTGGCGGACGAGTCGAAGTTCTGCGGCAGGGAAGACGAAATTATCCGGTTCACAGCGATTTGACGAATATTTCGACCGTTCTGCCGAGAATTTTAAGCAAATTCGGCAGTCATCTGCTGCCGACGGCGTTTCCTGAAGGCTCGCCGATGCATCCGGCTTACGGCTCCGGTCACGCGACGGTTGCGGGGGCATGCGTCACAATGCTCAAAGCGTTTTTCGACGAAGATACGGTCATTCAGGAGCCGGTCAGAGTCGACCCGAACAATCCAGGACAATTAATTGCTTACCAAGGCGACGCGCTGACCGTCGGCGGTGAACTGAACAAACTCGCGTCGAACATCGCCCAAGGTCGAAACATCGCTGGAGTGCATTGGCGAACTGACGCGCGCGAAGCGATGCTGCTCGGCGAGCAAGTCGCCATCAGTATTTTAAGCGATATGGCGGAGACTTACGGCGAATCTTTCGACGGCTTCTCGCTGACCAAATTTGACGGACAAAAAATAACCGTCGGTTAAGCGTCTCGATATGAAATGAATTTTATGAATATTTCAGTCTGAAAGATGAAAGTTTTTTTTGGAATCTTTACAAACTCTTAACAATTCTGATTCGTTTCGACACCGTATCATTACAATCGAAACGTAAAATACGGAAAACGTAAGAAGATAAAAAATTGGTCAAGTGACGGTATAAAAAAACAATTATTACACTTTTCGCCCCGATTGTTCTGGTGATTCTAATCGGTTCATTGTTGTTTCTTTTTACTTGAGGCGAAGAAAGAGATTTGACTTTCGCTAAAGACCCTACAAAGACGAGTGGATTAAACAGAGAAATTTTTAAGATTAATTAACGAGATGAAAAACGAAATATTAAGAGTAAATTCGACGACCGAAGACGTTTTAGAAGCTGAATCGGCGCGTGCCGCCGATTATGAACTCGCGCAGAAAGCAGCCGCGGGTGACGTTGACGCATTCGAGCAGATTTACTGGAAACATCATCGCCGCGTATTCGGTATCTGCTTGCGAATGACGAAAAACGTCCACGAAGCTGAAGACGTAACGCAGCAGGTGTTTCTTAATTTGTTCAAAAAAATCGGCAGCTTTCGCGGCGATTCGGCGTTTACGACCTGGCTGCACCGGATAACTGTCAATCAAATGCTGATGAACATTCGCACGAACAAAATACGTAAGGAAGATACAACCGAAGACGGAGAACTGCCGGAGGCTAGCTCTGCGCTGCTGTTAAAACCCAGCAATCAGAACCAAATTATAAGTCGTTTGCACTTAAATGAAGCGATTGCGAAACTGGCTGACGGCTACCGCAAAGTATTAATTCTGCACGACATCGAAGGATTTGAACACGACGAAATCGCCCGAATGCTCGGCTGCGCTTCGGGAACTTCAAAATCGCAGCTTCACAAGGCACGTCGAGTGCTGCGCCAGCTATTGACGAGTGGCAACGCCTCGAACCGCAGAACGAGCAAAGCCGTTTAATGGAATTTTCAATGTCAATCACGTTCAGAAGGGGCAATTTAAGCATTAACTTACAAATAAATTTTTAGTTATTGAAAGAAAATAAAGATGAAAGTATTAACAGTTGTATCGTTAATTATACTGACGTTTTTTACCGGCGTCTCGGCGCAGTCTGGCAGACGAGTTAAATCCGAAGCGGTTCCGGTTGCGGCGGCGCCGCAAATTCAAATGGCGCAAAGCACACGGGAAACCGAAGATTCGATCGGGTATTCTGAATCGGCGCCGAACGTTTGCGGCTAATGACATAAGGAGTAAGTCGTCGCTTCGCTAATTTATTGCAGTATCAAAATTATTAAAATTAAAGGAGATTCGTATGAAAAAATACCTTTTTTTGCTGCTTTTCGTTTTAGCGACCAATGGTATTTCAATCTTTGCCCAGACCGGCGACCCAAATCTTTCGCCCGATAAACTTTGGCAGGAAATCAGCGATTCGGCTTTGCAGCAAAAATCGCTGCGAGCGTTCGGTCGCTCCGCAAAACTACCGAACTTTTGTCTTGAATAAAATTGCTCTGAAAAGTTTGCTCGCCAAAAGTTCGCCTGAATTCACAAATGCGCCGCGCAGCGAGCAGACGGTTATGACGTTGCCGATGCCGGACGGAACTTTTGCGCGTTTTAGCGTCGAAGAATCGCCGATTATGGAACCGGAGCTGGCGGCGAAATTTCCCGAAATAAAAACGTATCGCGGGCAGGGAATTGACGACCCGACGGCAACAGCCAGATTCGATTTGATGCCGAGCGGTTTTCACTCGATGATTCTTGCTTCTTCCGGCACAGTTATGGTTGACCCGTATGCCAAAGGCGACACGGACACTTACATCAGCTATTTAAAGCAAGATTCCGGCAGTGACGAGAGCTTTGTTTGTCGTTTCGGCAATGATAACGGCGAAGACCTCTTTAAATCGAACTATGGTTTTCTCTCCGCCATCAGCAGCCCGACGGTCGTTTCCGGCACAAATCTGAGAACTTACCGTCTGGCGCTTGCAGCGACCGGCGAATATACTGCAAAAGTGGGCGGCGGAACAGTTGCGGGAGCTTTAGCCGCGCAGGTTTTGATTATGAACCGCGTCAACAGCATTTACGAGCGGGATTTGGCTATACGAATGATTCTAGTTAGTAACAACGACGCAATAATTTACACCAATGCGGCGACCGATCCGTACACGAACGACGACGGCGCGACAATGCTCGGAGAAAATCAGACGAATCTCAATTCGGTTATCGGCTCGGCGAACTACGACATCGGACACGTTTTCAGCACGGACGGCGGCGGCATTGCGTCTATCCGGGCGGTGTGTTCAAACAATAATAAGGCGCGCGGAGAAACCGGGCTGGCAAATCCAATCGGCGACGCTTTCGCTATCGATTATGTCGCTCACGAAATGGGACATCAATTCGGCGCGAATCATACTTTTAACGCGACGAGCAGCAATCGGGCGGCAAGCGCAGCGTATGAGCCGGGCAGCGGCGTGACGGTGATGGGTTACGCGGGCGTTATCTCAGGACAAAATTTAGCCGCGCACAGCATCGACACTTTTCACGTTCGCAGTTTCGAAGAGATAATCGCTTTCAAAGAAAACGCCCAGACCGGCGGCTCGTGCGGCACTGCAACTGCGACCGGAAACACGGCGCCGACTGTCACCGCACCCGCTCTGTTGACGATTCCGAAACTGACGCCGTTCGCTTTGACGGCAAGCGCCACTGACCCGGACGGCGATTCGGTAACTTACGATTGGCAGGAATATGACCGCGGCTCGGCGACCAGCGCCGTTCCGAATACGGATTCCGATGGCGTGGCGCGTCCGATTTTTCGTTCGTATCTGCCGACAACGAGCGGAACGCGCGTTTTCCCTTCGCTGTTCTACATTCTTAACAACGGCAATGTTCCGCCCGGTTTAACCGGCGGTTTTCTAACCGGAGAAATTTTACCGGCGATTTCCAGAACAATGTCTTTTCAAGTCATTGCGCGCGACAATAGCGCAATCGGCGGCGGTATCGGCACGGCGACAACCAGCATCAGCGTTGACGGAAACAGCGGTCCTTCGTCGTCACCGCGCCGGACTTAAATGTTTCGTGGACGGGCAATTCGGCGCAAACCGTGACCTGGAATGTGGCGAACACGAATAATTCGCCGGTTAATGCCGCAAATGTTAATATTTTCCTGTCAGCCGACGGCGGCAATACATTTCCGATACTCGTTTTATCATCAACGCCGAACGACGGTTCAGAAATCATCACCGTCCCGAACGTCAATACAACGCAGGCGCGCATTAAAATCGAAGCGGCGGGCAACGTGTTCTTCGACATTTCAAACGCGGATTTTTCAATCTCTGCGTCGGCATCAACGAACTCTTCAGTCGCGGGAAGAGTCCAAACAAACATTGGCAGAGGGATTAGTGGTGTTTTTTTGACAATGACCGATTCAAGGGGAAACGTCAGAACGGCAATTACAAACCCGTTCGGTTATTATAATTTTCAAGGCGTTCCGGCTGGCGAAAATTATACCGTCACTGCCAGAGCAAAACGATACACGTTCAGCGTATCCTCTCAAATGTTATACGTCAGCGGCGATGTGACGAACATAAATTTTGTCGGGATTTTGCGCCAGATTTAAAAGTCGCGCACCCAGCGTTTTAGCAACTTAACAGACCAAAAGCGAAGCGAACGATTTTATTTCGTTTATTTCAAACTTGTAGATGATGACAAGCTTGAAGTTAACGAAAAATCGAATGTCTATAAAGTTTTCAATTTTTAGACGAATATCTGAACCGAAGAATCCATCCGAAATGGGTTAAGAAAGGTTTTGCATTACTATGAAAAAAGCATCCATCAATCGATTAAAGATTTTCATTATTGTGTTGTTTGTTTTCCCGGCACTCTTCCTTTTTTTCGGCAAGCGTCTGGAGGAAAAGGTATTCGGGCAAACCGGCGGAGCCAATTTGTCGGCGCCGACCGATTTGACGGCGACGGACGGAATTTACTCGACAAAAGTCGGTTTGCGATGGGACACGATGCGCAATGCGACCTTTTACCGCATTTTTCGCAATACAATTAATGATTCAGCAACCTCAACGGATGTCGGGGCAACGCAGGCAAATTACTTTTTCGATACTACCGCCACGCAGGGACAAACGTTTTTCTATTGGATTCGCTCGGAAAACGCAAGCGGCGTGAGCAATTTGAGCGAAGCCGAACAAGGCTTTCGCGCGACCGGCGCGGCTAATAACGGAACGGCGCCGCTTTTGCCGCCGAATGCGCCGGCAGGAAACGCAATGACCGCGACGAAAGCATATTTAGGAAAAGCGCTTTTCTGGGACGAACAGCTTTCTTCGACGCGCACGGTCGCTTGCGGAACTTGTCATTCAGCCGCCGCTGGCGGCATTGATAAAAGAACTTCTCTGCAAAGAGCGCGCGCGACGAATCCGGGCATTGACGGTGTTTTAGGCGACGGCGACGATGTTTTCGGCTCGCCGGGCGTGGCGGCAAATAATCTGGACGGTACATTTAATTGGTCGAACGCTTTCGGTTTCCGCGAACAGGTGACAGGCAGACGCGCAATGCCTTATACGGACGCGGCTTTTTCCAATTCACTCTTCTGGGACGGACGCGCAACTGCGAATTTCATTGACCCGATTTCCGGTGCAACGATTCTGGCTAATGGCGCGGCGCTTGAAAGTCAGGTTCTGGGACCGCCCGTTGCGGATGTGGAAATGGCGCATTCCGGCAGAAACTGGCAACAAGTCGCCGACCGTATTACGAGCGCGAAACCACTTGCTCTAGCCGTGAACATTCCGGCTGGTTTACGAAATTGGATTGATGGCAGAACTTATCCGCAGCTTTTCGAGGAAGCCTTCGGAACGCCGGAAGTCACCCCGGCGCGCATTGCGATGGCAATCGCAACGCACGAACGCACTTTGTTTTCCGATCAAACGCCGTTCGATCAGGTTAATCAGGGCATCGGAACGCTGACCGCATCGGAACAAAACGGCAGAAATCTTTTCAACTCCGGTCAGACAAACTGCAACGCCTGTCATACGGGAAATCTTCTGACCGACAATGCATTTCATTACATCGGCGTTCGCCCGACGAACGAAGACACGGGCAGGCAGCAGGTTACGAACAATGCAAACAACGCGGCGCAGTTTCGCACTCCTAACTTGCGCAATGTCGAACTGCGTGGCGCATTTTTTCATAACGGAAACTTGACGACTTTGCGAGCATGTCGTTGATTTTTACGCGCGCGGCGGCGATTTCAACGCAGCCAACAAAGACAATAATGTTCGTCCTCGAAACCTGAGCAATCAGCAGCGCAATGACATTGTGGCATTTTTGAGCCGCCCGATGACCGACCCGCGTGTTCGAGACGAACTCGCGCCGTTTGATCATCCGACGCTTTACACGGAATCAAACCGCGTTCCGCAAATTTCGGGAACGGGCAGAGCGGGCGCAAACAATCAGTTCCGCAAGTTTACGCTATCGAACCGCCGTTTGCCGGAAATCCTGCATTCACCGTCGGCGTAGCAAACGCGCTCGGCGGCGCACAGGCAGTTCTGGTGATTGATTCGAGCGATCCGGGCATTGGAAATTCGATTCCGGCAACGGGAACGTTCGCACGTGAAGTCGTTTCGCTGTCGGGCAGCGGTTACGGTTCAGTTTCGCTTTCGATTCCCAACAACGCGCAAACCGTCGGACATACGTTTTTCGGACGCTGGTATATTACGGATTCCTCTGCTCCGAACGGCTTTTCAGTTTCCCAAGTGTTTCAATTTACAGTGTTCGGAGAAGCTGGTTCATCCAACAGCAAATCCACTTTTGCCGATTTCGACGGCGACGGCAAAGCTGATATTGCTGTCTTTCGTCCTGACAACAGCACCTGGTATCTAAACAATTCGCAAATTGGTTTCACTGCCGCGCAATTTGGTGTCTCGACCGATAAGATTGTCCCTGCCGATTATGACGGCGACGGCAAAACCGACATGGCAGTCTATCGTAGCGGTAACTGGTATTTGCAGCGAAGTAGTATCGGGTTTTTGGGAATGGCATTCGGCGCACCGGACGACATTCCGCAGCCGGCAGATTTTGACGGCGATGGCAAAGCCGAACTTGCCGTCTGGCGACCGTCGAACGGCACCTGGTATATTTATAACTTAATCACCAAGCAATTTTCCTCATTCCAATTCGGAACAGCGACGGACAAACCTGTTGTGGCTGATTACGACGGCGACGGCAAAGCTGACTATGCCGTCTATCGCGCAGGCACCTGGTATTTACAGCAAAGCCCGGGCGGTTCCAGAGCGCAACAGTTCGGTCTCTCGACAGACGTGCCAGTGGCGGGCGATTATGACGGCGACGGTAAGACGGACATTGCTGTGTATCGCCCGTCGAACGGAACTTGGTATTTACTCAAAAGCCGTGATGGATTTGCGGCGGCGCAATTCGGTATTTCTACCGATGAGCCCGCGCCGGGCGATTACGATGGCGACGGACACTACGATTTAGCCGTCTTCCGTCCGTCGAGTGGAACGTGGTATTTAATGAACTCGACGCAAGGTTTTAGTGCAGCGCAGTTTGGAATCTCGACTGACAAACCCGCTGCGAATGCTTATATTCCTTAAGAATATTGAGATTTAAATGAAACGAAAAATTGTTATCACCGGATCATGTTTTTTAGTGCTGTTTTCCGCTGGTTGGATATTGATGCAGACAGCTCAACAGCAGACCAGAAAAATTAATGCGCCGCCCGCGCCTTCTCTGCCAATCGAACCGGCGAAAGCGAGCGACCAGACAGGCAAAACCGTCGCGGCAGCCAAAGCGTTTCTGGCGACGCTCGACGATGCTGGTCGCGCCAAAGCGAGTTTGGCTTTCGACAGCGAAAATAAAACCACATGGTCGAACTTTCCGGTCGGCGTCGTTCCGCGCAACGGAGTGCGCTGGGGCGATTTGAACCAGATGCAGCGTGAAGCGGCGTTGAAACTGCTGACAACCGCCTTGAGCCAGCGAGGACTGCAAAAGGCGAAAGAAGCTATGGAAGCCGATGAAGTGCTGAAGACTTCCGAAAGCGGCAACGGCGGCAGTCGAGGGAATATGCCGTCCGGCGAGAGGTGCGCCGAATCTTCCACCGCCGGACGGAAGAAGACCGAACGGCGGATTTCCCGCCGTTCGCGGAGGAGGAATGGGCAATCCCGGTTTCGGACGCGACAACTACTATCTCGCCCTGCTTGGAACGCCTTCGCTCACCGAGCCGTGGCTGATTCAATTCGGCGGTCATCATCTAGCAATCAATATAACGATTGCCGGAAAAAGCAACGTCCTGACGCCAACGCTGACCGGCGCGCAGCCCGCGATTTACAAACTAGAAGGCGAAACGGTGCGCCCCTTGGGACAAGAAAATGACAAGGGTTTCGCGCTTATCAATTCGCTCGATCCGGCACAGCAGAAGCAGGCGATACTGAATTATCAGGTCGGCGACCTCGTGCTCGGTCCGGGCGAAGACGGCAAGACGATTCAACCCGAAGGCATCAAAGTTTCGGCACTCAATGCCGCGCAAAAAGAGAAACTGCTCGATGTCGTGTCTGAATGGGTCGGCATATTGAATGACGAAGCGGCGCGGGCAAAAATGGATGAAATTAAAGCTAATCTGCCGGAAACATGGTTCGCGTGGAGCGGTCCGACGACGAACGGCAGCGCCGCTTATTTTCGCATTCAAGGACCGACGCTTTTGATTGAATACTCGCCGCAGCGGGCGCGCGGCAGCGGCTTTCCGCGACGATGCCGTAAATTGCCGGATGATCCGTCAGCATCTGCGCGAAACCGTGCGCGTGTTCCGCCGAATGAAAATCGTGCGGAAAATTATGCCGGTCGGCGATTCCGCAAAATGCTTTATAGATAATTTCGCCGCATTTTTCCGTGTCGGCGGCGGTTACGGGACGTATATTGATGTTCATAATTTTTGTTTCCTTAATTTTTAACCATAGTATTGACGCAGATGAACACGGATAAAGCCAAGAAAGTTAAAATAAAAATCTGTGTTCATCTGGGTTATCTATGGTTCAATTTCTTTTCTTCTTCGACTTATACTCTCACGGCTTCGACGATTTGCACGGGCGAAGCGGTCGGGTAAATGTTGTTTAATGTAAACCCGGTTTGTTTGAGCAGCGCGGCGTATTCTGTTCTCGTGCGCTCTTTACCGCCGGTGGCGACGAGCATATTTAAATCCATCACTTTGCTCATCGAGGGTGAGTCTTCGTCTTCGACGACCAATTCGATCAACAAAAGTTTCGCGCCCGGTTTCGCCGATTTCGCCAAATTTTCGAGAATCAAAGCGCATTGAGCGTCGTTCCAATCGTGGATTATGTGTTTCATCAAATAAACGTCGGCTGCGACCGGAATTTCCTTAAAGAAATCGCCGCCGGTAATCGAAACGCGGTCGGAAACTTTCGCGCCTTCGATGACTTGCGGCTGATCGAATAAAATGCCGCTGGCGTGTTCGTTCGCCTGCAAAATTGTGGACAGCAGCATTCCGTGTCCGCCGCCGATGTCGGCGATAATTTGTGCGCCGGAGAAATCGTAAGCGGCAGTGACGGCGCGGGAAATTCCGCGCGAAAAACTCGTCATTGCTTCGTCAAAAATTTCCGCGACTTGCGGATTGGCAGCAGCGTATTGGAAAAACGGCTGACCGAAAGTGTATGTGAAACCGTTTTCGCCCGTTTTGACGCTTTGCATCATATTGCCGTGTGCGTGCCAGTGTTCACGGTCGCAAATCATCTCGGCGATGCCGCGCAAAGTTTCAGGATGATCGGAGCGCAAAAGTTCCGATAAAGCAGAATTCGTATAACGGTTTTCAGCATCTTTACAAAAAATTCCGACGCTCTGCAAAGCGCGCATTAAGCGGTAAAGCGACGGTTCATCCGTTTCGGTCGCGGCGGCTAATTGCCCGATAGTTTGCGATTCATCGTGCAATTTGTCGGCGATGCGAAGTTTGGCGGCGACCGAAATCGCCTGCGAAATGATAAAGCCGAAAGTCATCTGCGCCAGCAACGCCTGCGGCGGCATCTGCGGTTGTTTCGGTTGTGTTGAAGCTGCGTTCATATCTTAGTTACTCCTACTTATAATTTCTTTTTACGAAAAAAAATTTTCGTTCTGCTTTAAAGGCGCGAATCGGCTGAAAAAAGTATCAGCCAATATACAAATAATCTGAGAAAATTGAGAGTTGTATTGTTTTTTAAAACAAAGGACGACCCGCGCCGGATCGTCCTTTGTTTTTCACCAATTGTTGATTTATTTCGTCGGGCTGAAACATTCCGCGCCGACAAAGCACATCTGTTTTTGTCCCAGATCGGTCTTGAATGCGACTTTATATTTTTCAATTTTGGCGGGCATCGTCTTCGTATAATTATTCGCCGTATCGCACGAAAAATCGCGCGTGAATTTTTCCGGCTGCCAGCTAATCGTTAGATTATTTCCGCTGACGCTCGCCTTGCCGCGAATCGAACGGAAAATCTGCTGACTGCATCCGCCGTTCATCACGTTCATGATTCCCGTGAATTCGACTGTGCCGTCTGCCGAAAACTGATATGTAAAACGCGAACCGTTGCTGCCCATATACGCGCCGCCGGTGCTGATCGTGCTTGAACCGCTGTGCGCCCAAACCCATTTGCCGACGTAAGCCGAAATATCGCCCGCGCCGCTTGCTTCGGCTTCCCGCGCCGCTTGTTTTTGTGCGTCATTATAAACGCCGAGCAAAAACACTGCTTCCTGATTGTCGCTGCCCGCGTCCTCGAGCGATTTGACGAAATTACCGACAACATTGCCGCGAATTCTCGCCTGCTCGTTTTCATCTTTTGACTTAATTTTAGCAAAATTAGCCATCAGCGAATCAATACCTTTTTTCTCGTTCGCTCCGTCAGCCCGGTAATCTTCGGCTTTGATTTCGCTGTATTGACTGCGCTGTTCGCCTGTGAATTGTGTTTCAAAAAGCCATTCGTAATAGTTGATAAGTTTGTTGGTGTCCGTCTGCGACTGGGCGGAAACATTGATCGCGCTTCCGAAAACCGTCGCGCAGATTGCTAATAAGAAAAGATATTTTATTTTATTAATCATTGCTGTAAATTCTCCTTTATGAATTCTAAATTCGCGCCTTTTTTCCGGCTCTGATATAAAGGCGTGAGAAACACAGAAAAGGTATCAGGAAATATTATTTTTTTTCGCATCGTTTAAATTTAAATTGGCTGAGAAAAATCATTCATTTGAGCGAGTTTTATAACTCGAAAAGTAAAGTTATTTTCAATCAGATTTTTTATATTCTTTTTTAACAACCTGAATGCCATCCAAGTTGAACGAGACTCGAAAATGAAGCGGAAAAGAGTCAAACGAAACAGATTTCGGTCAGCTTTCAAGGGAAAAAGGACGACTTTTTGAAGTCGTCCTTAAAAATTTTAGAAAACACTGCGAACTTTTATTCGGTTGGGCTGAACGACGAAGTTGGCACCGTTTTCGTATATTTCACCGAACCGTTGTAGCCGCTGCTGCACGTCTTTTCGTTTTTCGGCTGATTGCTTGCAACTTGATTATTGCCGCCGCGCTTCTGCGCTAAAGTAGAAAAATTGCCGAATAAAATTGATGTTAATAAAATGAATCCGATGAATGTTTGTCTGAATGATTGCCGCATAATTGATAACCTCGAAATAAATGTTTCGCCTACATTAAGGCGCAATTCCTCTGCGAAAAGGTTTCAGTAAATTTCTTGCTTCGATGAAAAAAGCGGCGAGTTTTTAATTCGCCGCTTTTTCGGATTACAATTTTCAAAACATCTCTGAAATTTTACTTCACAGCGTTCTTCCAAGCCGCCAAAATCGCTTCGAGTTCGCGGCTCGGAAGTGTTTTCGAGTTTCACTTTCCACGTTCCGCCCGAACATTTTTGTCGATGTAAATCGAACGAAACCACGCATTTGCTTCCGGCGTTTTTGTCAGATTTTTACCGACGATTTCGCCTTTTTCGTTGTAAAGCGTCGCCGAAATTTCGCTCGCCGCCATAAATGTCAAACCGAAATTTTTTGCCTGCTTCGACGGGAATTTCGATTTCGATCGATTGCTTCGGCGCGATTTTAACGGCTTTGGCAAAATCGGGTTTGTAAAAATCTGCGTCAAGCGAATTTTCGTCTGAAATTTTTCGGCTTGATAAGCGGCGTTGATGAAAATATGCGCCGAAATCGTTCTCTGCCGATTTTGTCCGGTTTGATTCGGAAAATTAGGCATTTCGGGATTGTGATTGCCTTTCGGTCCGATTGCCAGACGCGGTTTGACGAAACTCGAAAAATCGCTCGTTCCGGTCAAATCCGTGTGAATGCTTTTCGATTCGGCATTGTCTGTGATCTTCCATTTTGCCGAAGGAACAGGAACAACGCCGTCGTTCCAGACGACTGTTTTGCACATCGTCGGCAAAGGATTTCCCGCGAGAACCGAGAATTTCACGCCTTTGCGATTGATATTGACTTTATTGAAATCCGTCGACCACATCCTGCCGCAATTGGCGCACGGCTTCGACATTTTTGCCCGTCATTTCAAACGCGAAATTCATCACATCGGCGCAGGGCGAACCCATATTCGGCGTGCCGAGCATCACCAGATGCGCGATTTGCGGTCGTCCGTCCTGATAATTCGGCGGCATAAATTGATGAATGTAATGGCGCGAGATCAAACCGCCCATCGAATGCGCGACGATGATCAACGTGCCACGCATTGCGGTCTTCCTGCGCGTATTTGATGTATTTTCCGAGCTGTTGCGAATTTTCAAAAATCCCGTTTGTCGGCTCGGTCGAAAGAAACGCGCCGCCCGTATTCATCACGCCTTTTTCCGGTTTTTCGCCGACCGGCAAAAGCCTTCCAATCGTAAGAATGCGAAGTCGTTAAAATATTCTGCCAAGTTTCCCAAGCTTTCCAACTGCTCCAAAGTCCGTGAACCAAAACGACGGGTTTCGGCGCGACTTTCAAGTTTTTCGTCATGTTCATCAATCTTTTTGCCGTTTTCTTCAAGTTCGGCTTTGATGCGCTGAAGCAGTCGCGGACGACCGTCGTCAAACCACGCGTAACCCGCTCGAATCCCAAACGATTTCAACTTCGCTTTCTTCGCCCGCTTCAATACGAACGGAAGTTTCACCGTTTTCAAGCAGTCCGTCAGGTCTCGCGCCGTCCCATTTGTCGCCTTTGTAAGTTTCTTTGAATTTCACATCGGCATATTTCGTTTCGCCCGAAGCGTTCAAAATTTTCGCTTTGATTTTGACCAGATTTCCGTCAATCGTTCCTTTTTGTTCGGAGATCTCCTGCCAATCGTTCCAGTTCGGAAACTTCATATCTTCAAATTTCAATTCGATCAAGTCGAAGCGGCGCACCGCATTTTTGCAGATTCCAGGTGATCGTTTCGGTTACGTTTTGCCAAGTTTTGTGAATAACTTCCCGAAAGCCGATTCGGATCATGCGGGATTGATTCGATGTGTTCCGTCGCTCGTCAAAGAATTTCCGTCAATCGTCGTTTCGAGTCGGAGGCATTGTCAGATTTTTGCCTTCTTTTGGCGTGCATTGTCCGCTGAAACTCGAAGTTTGCGAACCGGTAACTTTGTCCTTTGATCTGCGGAATTCCGACGCTGACCGAATAAGTTCCATCTCGAATTTACACCGACGTTGACATTCGCTTCCTCTTTCCCGTTCCGCTCGTTTCGGTTTCCGAAGTTGAATTCGCCGCGCATTTCGCGCCACGTTTTCCCCCGATCACACGAATTTTTCTCAACCGCCGTACTGTTTCGCTCGATGAATCATTGAATGATCTATCGTCGCTTTGCCGATGCTCGAACCGTTTTTTTCGGGCGATTCGATGACCGAGACCGTTGCCTTGTAATCATATTTCATCTCGAAATTCGTCGTGTCTTCGCCCGCGTCCCGAAACTCGCTCGACGGTTTTATTGTTCGTCAGTCGTCTGCGTTCGCGTGTATGTGATTACGCCCGTCCACGCGCCCGAACATTTCGCGGCGGCGGAAGTTTTTTGAATTTTCTGCGCTAAAGGTGGAAAAACTGCCGAATAAAATTGATGTCAATAAAATGAATCCGATGAATGTTTGTTTTAATGTCGTCTGCATAATTTTATCTCCGATAAATACTTCGTTAAATTGTAAGGCGCGAACGAATCGAAAAAAGTATCAGCCGCAAAAGTCGGATTAAAAAGAAAAACAACGGCGGAATCGTTAAAATTCACCGTCGTTTTACTTGATCAAAATAAATGAATTTACGTTCGTTTATTTCTCCTGGCGGAAAATCATCCAGCCTTTGCCGGAATTCAAAGCCAGTGCCCAGCGGTCGGCATCATCAGTCCCGACTCGCCATTCGTAAGTTTCCTCGACCGGCGTTTTGTCCTTTTCCGAATTGCCGCTCGCCGCGCAGGAATTCGTGTTTTTCCAGTGATCTCTGTTCGGTTTCAACGTCACGTTCGCGCCGTCAACCGTATATTTGCCGGTTTTGTGATTGAACAGAGTCGTCGTGCAGTTATACGTCGTGACCTCCATATAACCGATGTGTTCGAACGTGCCGTCAGCTTTGAATTTGTAAGTAAACGAACTGCCGCGCCCGTTTTTCAATGCTCCGGTCGTTTGATTTTGGTAATTAATCGCGCCGACGTTTGAATCCGACCACGAGCCGACGATCTCCGATTTGCTCTGCCCGACGGTCGTTGCGGCGATAAAGAATAAAGTTAAAAATGCGAATAAGATTTTGCCGGTGTAGTTTTTCATAATGTTTTAAGTCTCCTTGTAATTGGTAAAAGTTTTGGAAATTGAAATTCCACATCAATTAAGGCGCGAATGAATCGCCAAAAGTATCAAAAGATCAAAATTTATTTTTGCCAAAAAAAGACGGCACAAATGCACCGTCTTTTTCTCAAATTTAGTTAAAAATATCGAATTATTTGACGACCGCGTCAATAATCGCCTGCGCCGCCTGTTCGATGAGCGGAGAGATAATGTCTTCGCCCGCCGATTTCGCTTTGGCTTTGTATTGTTTGGTGAAAGCGACGTTTGCGCCGTTTTGGATTTTAAGGTCGAGCGTCAACTCGTCTTTTGCCTTGACGTTAGAAGTCGCGCCCGCCGCCGTCAAATCGCGGTTGAAGCGACTGATCCGCCGATTGCGCCCGCCATTCCGCCAGTCATTCCCGCCATTGGTATAACGCTGCCCATCACCGGCGCGATTTTGCCGAACATTCCCATTCCGCCGCCGCCTTTTTTGTGCGAAACGCTTGCGTATAAGACGAAATCGCACTGTTTTTCCTTCGCTTCGTTGTCCATTGCCGAGGCGAGTTTCGCTTCGAGCGGCACGAATTCGACTTTCGAGCCTTTTCAGATATTCGCCCAAAGTATTGTTTATCGCGCCCGCCAATTCCTGCGCGTTTATTCCTTCGCCGACTGCGCCGATTTTGACCGCTGCCAGACCGATGCGAACTGTGCCTTCTTTTTTCGCGCCGACTTCGACGGCGGAATTATTCGACGAGTGAGGAAAGGTTTTTGACCGTTTGATTCATTCCCGAATCGTCATTTGAAACGCCGCCGTTCGGCGAATTCGGCATTTTCATCGAATTATTGCCGCCGAGACTCGTCGTATTGCCGGTGAATAGTTCGGAAATGTTTTTAACTTCGCGGTAATCCGCCGGAACGTCGAACAAATTCGCGTCGAGCGTTGCTTTTGACAGTTCGACGACTTCATTCGTGGTCGTGAAAGATTCCTTTCCGTTTTCGTCGAACATCGTCATTTTCTCTAAAACCGGATAACCTTTTTTGACCGCCGCGCCGACGGTTTTCATTTCGGTTCTATCCTGACAGCCGCCTTTTTGCTGATTATAATCGGCGTAAACGCGATTTGAAGCGCAGTCGAGCGCGAAATCCGCATCAATATACCAGCCGTCAACCTGCATTTTGCTTTTCGTCAAACTGCAAGCGTCCGGCGACGAACTCATCTCCATCGTCGAAATAATATGCCGCGCCGTATAACCGAACATCTGCCTGCGTTCGCCCGTATCCTTGTTGCTGACGAGCATCGTGATAATGCCGCCTTTCGTAACGGGCGAACTTTTCGCGTCAACGGTTTGTCCGCCGCCGCTCGCGCCCGTGTCGAACAGGGAGATTTGATAAGTCTGCGATGCCGAATTGATTTTAATGTCGCGCCGCAGATCGCACTGCATTACGCTGATCATCTGCCCGTTCATTGATTCGGTGCGCTGGCGTTTGCCTTTGATTAATACAGTATTTTCCATCGTCTGCCCGCCGACTTTTTGCCGCGATTTGATTTTGACATCGGCGAATGCCGTCACCGAAGTTGCCAGAGAAACTGTTAGAATTGCGAATTTGGTTAATAAATTTGATTTCATTGCATTTATCACTCCGAGATTATTTCAGATTAAATTGACGATTCGGAAATCGTCTTCAACCGTAAGGCGTAAAATCGAGGCGAAAAAGTATCAGGCGTTTGATTTTTTTTCCGGCACGGCGAATTAATTCTTTCGGTGCGAAAAAAGGAAAATTTCGTATAATTTCGGAAATAAGCTTGTCAGTTGAGATCGTTCTTAAACGTCTATAAAAACCGGTGTTACCAAAGTGCTCGCGCAGTCGTCGAAAGGCGACAAAGATATTGTCAACGACATTTTTTCGCTGATTTACAGCAAATTAAAAAATTGGTGGGAAATTATCTTTGCAGCGAACGTGGCAATCACACTTGCAGCCGACCGCGCTGGTTCACGGAGCGTATATCAAACTCGTTGATTACACCAGAATGAACTGGCAAAACCGCGTTCATTTTATCGGAATGGCGGCGATGATGCGGCAGATTTTGATTGACCACGCGAGGCGGTGCGGATGAAAACCTGCAATCAGAAGAATGGATCATCATGTCGCGGGCGAAAAATCTATGGATTTGGTCGCTCTTGACGACGTTTTGAAGGAGTTGGCGAAGTTCGGCGAATTTAAAAGCCGCCTGATCGAACTGCGCTATTTCGGCGGTTTGTCGGTCGAGGAAACGGCGGAAGTTTTGGAAGTTTTTGGCAAGAAACCGCTTCTTATATCAAAACGGGCAAAATTAAAGGCGAAAAAGAACTGCTCAACGCCCTTAATCTCGCCGAAAGAGATGTTTGCGCCGTCGAATCTTTTCTCGATTTTCCGCGCCGAAATTCCGCGCAATCAGCCGCCGTGTTTTTTTCGCACAATTCGTTTGCTGTTTTCCTCGCGGAAAAACTTTTTGGAGGCGCTCTCGTCAAAAAGATCTCAAAGTTAAATCATAAAAATTACAAAAAGCAGATGGTTGCGACGCACGAAGTCTTCGAGCGCATTATTTTTCAGCGGATGAAAGCCATCTGTTCACTGGCGGAAATCGTTGCCCGAACCGAATCAAAGACGTGAATGCGCGGCAAAGTTGCTATGGAAAAGACAGAAAGGAAAAAAGCGGTCGGCAGCGGATTTCAGGTGTTGGGTGCGAGCTAATTACACGCCGTTTACTGAAATAAATGAATTATGGCATCCGGTTGTTCAGGACGAATGCCGACTGATGTGCGAGGGAAAAACAGATTCACTTCCGACTACAAGTTTTTGGCAAAAATCCGGAGATTAGATTGAGAAGAAAGCATTTGGGCGTATATATGTATTTCCATAGGTGATTAATTTCCAAAAAAAGAAGTTTTCGGTATCTTTTTAGCGGTAATTTTTGCTTTTTAGCATTGAATTTGTATCCAGATTTTCTACTTAATTATTGACTTAAATTTCCAATTAATTTGGTTAAATACTATGGAAAATATGGTAGAATCGGCTTCGTCATCATTGAGCATAATATTGAAAAGGAGCGAGCGAATGCCAAAATCAACGAAAAAATTTGAAGAACTTGAAGAAACGAAACCTAAACAAATGATGCTTTTTCAGTTTATCGAAGACTCCGAAGAACAGTTGTCGTCCTCGGATCAGGCTAAATATCGGAAATACTCTCAAAGTATCGAATTATATGATTTTATGCCTAAATATTTCTGGGGCAAAGCCAAACGCGATGAAAACGGGACGCTGCCGATTTTAGTCAGGGAATTTAGCTGCCGCGAAGTTAAACGCAAAGCTCAGAGTTCATCCGGCCGGGATCGTTGTTAATGAAACGACCAATGAAGCTAAATATTTTTATCTGGGGCGGAGAGAAGAGGTCGTTGAAGAGGTTTTAAGAAAACTGGCGATCGAATCGGGAGCGTTTTATGACGGGCAAACGGGAGTTTCCTTTACCATCGGTCAAATCAGGCGGGAATTAGCACAGCATAATCACAGTTACAGTTATTATGAAGTGGTCGAATCGCTGAATATCCTGGCTTTGACGAAAATTGAGTTGATCAATCCGGGCGAAAAGAAAGCGTCGGTCATTTTCAGTCCGATTGAAACGCTCGGTTTATCCGGCGACGGTGATGAGACGCAAAGTTATGTTGTGTTTTCGACGCTGGTGACGGAAGCTATCAAGGGACTTCATTTTCGCCTGTATAATTACGAACAGGTGATGTCTTATCGGACCGTGGTTGCCAGACTTCTTCATAAAAGGATGGCTCATCATTATAAACAGGCTTCGATTACCAATAAATATCGGATTTATCTTTCGACCATCATCAGAGACTTCGGCTTGACTCCTCAAAAATCACTCGGCGATAATCTTGAGAGAAGTCGAAAAATCACTGCAGGAGATGATCGATAAACATGTTTTGCTCAACTATGCAATTACAGATAAAGTCATTGATCCCAAAACAAATAAGCTGATTGATGTGATGCTCGAACTGCAGCCTTCGATTTATTTTGAGAGCGATACTAAAAAAGCGAATTTTCTTCAAACTCAAGAACGAAAAGGTGATGGACGGCCAGGATTAAGAAAGGGTTAAAAAGGGTTAAAGGTTAAGAGAGGGATACCGGCGATGAGTTCGGCTAGTATCTCTTTTTTTTAAGCAGTTTATCGAACTGCGAGCTTCGTGTCAAACCTACCGATAAGTTCGTGTCAAACCTACTGATTTCCGCAAATACCGGAGGGGTTCGGGTCAGACCTACCGGAAAAAACGGTCCGGTTCGTGTCAAACCTACCGGCGGTTCGGGTCAAACCTACCGGAAAAAAGGCTCAGTTCGGGTCAAACCTACCGGCGGTTCGTGTCAAACCTACCGAATTTCTGTGGAAAATCGTACCCTTTTTGTTCTCATTCGTGTCAGACCTACCGAGAAGTTCGTGTCAGACCTACCGAGAGGTTCGTGTCAGACCTACCACTTTATTGGGATTTAATAGAATAAAATGTACAAAAATTCTCATTAATTTTACGGGTAGCGTCCGATAATGCTTAAAACTAATTTTCTCTCCAATTTATCGTCGTAAAAACAGGGTTGCAATCTAAAACTAACAAAAAAGCCGAATTTTTATTCTTTTATTAATATATTGAAGCGTAATTTTTTGTGCACACATAAACACTTTCTTTATCCAACCACCTACCCTTTGAACTCATAAATATTGCGCCATAAATCTCGACCTGCTTTTTTTTATGATGATGTTGGTATTCTTATTTTTTCACAAAACTTTTCGTTAAACTTGTCGTCAGAATTTATAATTTTGATCTTGATAGAATGGATTGTAGCCTTCGTTTCAGTAATATTATCGGACGCGAGACTAAAATCTTGATTTGCTAGAACTATTTCCGCTTTTTATAAAATCATCCGGCACAATGCTTGCGCTTTGATGGACGGTTTGGAGCAGGAAAACGTATTTCTTCAGGTCATTCTAAACATTAACGCAGAGAGGTAAAATGAAAAATTACTAGCATAAAAACTGTCATTGGTTGCAATCACATTCGTCACTCTGCCGGTCGAAGCGAAAGCGGCTGAGTCATCAAAATTTTCGTCGGCTACGTTCACAGCGAATGCGGTTGCGGCGAAAATAATCGTTCAATTAGGATTTCGGTAAAATTTTATTATTTGACGATTCGCAAGCGCAATATGGCTCGGCGTGAGCAACCGGACGATTATCGAAAAACCACATAATTTTCAATAAAAGGTAAAATTTCAAGTCGCCTCGATTTTCGGAAAACTCGGCTTCAATTCCTGAACCTAGAGTCGTTATACAGATTTTGCAGGGCGAGTTGATTCTTTTGTGACGAGTTTCAACATTTGCAAATAACCTCTCAACAGAACCTGGGTTACAGCCATAAAAAACGGTTGAAATCAATTGCTGTTTACAATTGGATAGGGAAATTAAAACAAAAAATTGAAACCAAAGATTTTCATGGATAAATAAGGTTTTTAGACCAATTATCTGTGTTCATCTGTAAACATCTATGGTTGCAACTTTCCGCAACCTTTGATTATTTCGCCGTTCCGTTTTTAAGCAGCGTTTCGATCCAATCATTAATTTGAGCGGTCTGCTCGTTCGTCAAAGCGTGTCCGGTTTCAAGGGCGAGAATCAGTTTTTTCGGCGCGGCGACGGAATTGTAAGCCGCGAACATCGAAGTCGGCGGGCACGTCTCATCGTTGTAGCCGAACGTGTAAAGACCGGGAACTTTCAGGCGGCGCGCGAAATTTACCGTGTCATAATAGCGCGTGGTTTCGATTTTGGCGGGAGTGCGGTTTTTCGCGTCTTTGAAGACGCGGTGCCAGCCGCCCGCGCGGTTGTATATGTCGCCGGTTAGATCGGCGAGAGCCGGAATCCAGACGGCTAAACCTTTGACGCGGCGGTCGAGCGCGGCGGTCATAATCGAAAGCGCGCCGCCCTGACTGCCGCCCATTACCGCTAAATTTATGCCGTCAAATTGCGGCAGACTCACAAGAAAATCGTTTGCCCGAATGCAGCCGAGAAAAACGCGACGGTAATAATAATCGTTTTTGTCGTCCAGACCGTCGAACATATAACGTTTGAGGGCGCCCGCCGCGAGGTTGTCGTAAACCGTCTGATCCATTGTGACGGGAATGCCGTGAATGCCGATTTGCAAAGTGATAATTCCTCGTTCGGCGAGCGCCAGAGAACCTCGATACGGGCGAACGCCGGCGCCCGGAACACTTAACACGGCAGGAAATTTCTGATTCGGTTTGGTTGCTTTCGGAATAGCTAAAATCCCGTAAATGCGGCTCGGCGTGCTCGATTCGCGCCCGACGTTTTGAAAATTCACTTCGTAAACGTCTACGTTTCCGGTCGAATAATCGGGCAGAAACCGCATTTTCGCGTCCAGAGAAAGTTTGGCGAGTTCGGCTTTGCCGTCCGCCCAGAATTTATCGAAATCGGCGGGATTTTCGGTTGTCGGTTTGATCAAATCCGGTCGAAAACCGGCGGTCCCCAAACCGCGATACTTTCTGCCGTCTTTTTCCATCGTCGCAACGCAGCGCAAAAATCCGGGCTCTGCAAAAGTGCCCGCTTCGACTGTCAGAATTTGCGCCGAAGTCACGACGGTTTTTTCGAGTCGCGGCGGCATCGCTTCCAGACCGCACGCGTATTTTAAGGGCAAACCGGCGATTTGGTGCCCGTCGAGCGTTACGGAAATCTGAAATTTCGCCGGCTGCCCGAGTGCATACGACCAATCGGCTTTGTCCGGCACGACGCGCACTCTGGTAATTTCCGACGCGCTGCGGCTGCTCGTCGCTTTCGCCGTTTTGAGCTTGCGCGGACACAGTGAAAATTGAAAAAAATAAAAATAAGAAACCGGCGAATTTTGACATCACTTTGATTGGTAAAAAATTAAATTTCAAATTTTCGCGAACAATGAAAGAAAGTTTACAAAAATAACGTTTTTTCAATCGTGCGCTTATTTGGGGCGATTGTATTGATCTGCCAGAACCGCGAGCAGAATCACTGCGCCGAGAATGATTTTCTGGACGTAAGTGTCAACGCCGATCAGATTCAAACCGTTATTCAAAACTCCGATAAAAATCGTGCCGAGCAGAGTTGAAACGACGCTGCCGCGCCCGCCGCTGAGAGATGTTCCGCCGACGACCACGGCGGCGATCACGTCGAGTTCGTATTGCAAACCGGAATTCGGAACGCCCGCGCCGAGCCGTGAAGCGAGCGCGATTGCCGCCAGTCCGACCAGCACGCCGTTGAGAACGTAAACGCGAAATTCAATTGCTTTGACTGCAATGCCCGTGTAAAAAGCGGCTTCGCGATTGCCGCCGATCGCGTAAACGTAGCGCCCGAATGTCGTGTGCCGCAGCAGAAACCATCCGACCGCGAAAATAACGATCATCAGCCAGACGGAATACGGCACGCCCAAAAAAGCCGATTTTCCGAATCGCCCGAAAGTTTCCGGCAAATCGCCGATCGAGCGACCTTCGGAAAAAATAAAAGCCAGCCCGCGCGCGATGGTTAAAACGGCGAGCGTGACGACAAACGGCGGCACGCGAAAACGCGCGATCGCCGTGCCGTTAAAAATTCCGCATACAATACCGACGCCGAGCGCGGCGGCGAAACCGAGCGTCGCCGAATCGGTTTTTTGCGCGACGAGCGCCGCCACGACACCGGCGAGCGCGACGACCGAGCCGATTGAAAGATCGATTCCGCCGGTTAAAATAACGAACGTCATTCCGACCGCCAGAATGCCGATGACGGCGATCGAAAGCGCGATGTTGACGAAATTTTCCAGCGAGAGAAACGGCGGCGCGAGCGCGGCAAAAACGATCACTTCGGCGACGATCACGCCGAAAATCACCATTTCGCCGAATTTTTGCCGAAGTTCAGTTTTCATTGGGCATTGCTTGCGTCAACTATTTTGACCGGAACGGAAACTTTCGGCTCAACTTTTTCGCCGCGAAAATGTCTGGCAATCGCGTCAATCGTTTTTGCGCCGATTTCGCGCGGCTGCTGGGCGACATCGGCTTTGAGCGCCGAATTGCGCTTGATGGCGGCGACGGCTTCGGGCGCGGCGTCGTAGCCGACAATCACCAAATCCGTTTTGCCGCGCGCTTCCGCCGCCGACAAAGCGCCGAGCGCGGTTTCGTCGTTGATGGCAAAAATCGCCCGCAAATCCGGATGGCTTTGCAGCATATCGTCCGCCGCTTTTAACGCGCGGTCGCGCACGCCGCCGCCGTTAAGCGTCGGCACGATTTCGACGTTCGGATAATTTTTCAGCGCTTCCCGAATACCCTGTTCGCGGTCAATCGTCGATTGCACTTCCGGCTGACCGATCACGCCGACTTTGCCCGCGCCATTAATCAGTTTGGCGATGTATTCGGCGGCGAGCCGTCCGCCAGCCGTGTTGTCCGAGGCGATGTGCGCGACGACAATGCCGCCGCCTGCCGCAATGTCAGCGGTGAAAACCGGAATGTTGGCGGCGTTCGCGCGTTCGATTGCCGGCGCGATTCCCTTCGTGTCGGTCGGACTGAGAATGATCGCATCAACTTTCTGGACAGAAAATTGTCGATTTGCGATTGCTGTTTCGACAAATCTTTGTCGCCCGATTGAACGATTAATTCGAAATTATTTTGTATCGGCGGCTTCGCGCAAACCGGCTTCGAGCTGGCGGTAAAAATCGTCCTCGCGCGTCAAAAGCGTCACGCCGACGCGCTTTTTCGCCGCGGCGTTCGGCGCGCCCGAAGAATTATTGTCGGACGCTTTTGGCGCACAACTCGAAGGCGAAAATCGAAAGCGGCGATTAACAGTAAAAGTTTTATTTTCATCGGTTTATATTTTTTGGTTCTTTTCCCAATATTTTTTTTCAGAACTCTTTAACGGCACGTTAAATCGAAATCAATTTTCGCTTCAAACGTGCGATTCCAAGGCAAATCGAATCGCATATTCGATGGTTTTTCGCAGCTGCACGTTTTTCTGCACACGTGCCGTCTGCGCGAAAATAAATCGCCGAAAGCTCTTTGAAATGCCTCGCTCATTAATTTCGTGCTGAAATCTTCGACTTTTTGCGTCGCTTCGTCGCTCAAGCGAATCTGCTCCATTTGTTTTGCGGCGATGTAATCTTTGGCTTTGGCGCGAACTTCGGTGTGATAATAATAATCGTCGAGCACGACGGTGAAACGTGAACCAATTCTGCGCCGTCCAGATGCGGCCGCGGCGCTTTGTGTTCATCAATTTGTTGCTGCGCCGCGGCGAAAACTACGCCCTGCGGCAGAGTCGTGCCGATCGTGTTGCCGGCGGTGTTCCACGAGCGTAACCGTCAATTCGGGAAAAAGATCGCGCCGTTCGAGTTCGTTTGTGAAATGTCGGATCGCCGCCCTGCACGTCGCCTTTCGGATCAATGTCGGCGACGATTATTCGCTTTCCTTTCTTTATTTTTTCTTCGATTTCGTCGGCAAAACTCGCGGCGCGTCCGGCTTCAAACCGCGAAACGTAAACGTAAAACAATAAATCCGCGTCTTTTTCGTCGGCGACTTCGCGCGAGCCGGTCGCTTTGATGTGAAAACTGACGGTTTCGCGCAGAGCGCGGTCTTCATAACGGCATCGCTTTGTTCGCCAATTCTTCGGACGAGTAAACGGCTTTGATTTGCGGAGAGTATTGTATTTGCGGTTACTCGCGCGCGCCAAAAGCAGCATCGCCACTTCGTCCGCGCCGGGTTGAACCGCGATTTTTTCGGTAATTTCAGACTTCTTCGGTTTCGGCGATCAATCGTTCGCGGTCGGCGACGTGAATGCCTTTCGGTTTGGCGTCGTCCTGCGACAAAATTAAATAATCAATCGTGCCGTTACGCGCCATTTCGATCGCCTTTAGATTGACTTGCAAATTCGCGTTCGCGGGCGCTGTTTGTAATCGGTCAAGCGGTTCGCCGGGATTTCGCTTTCGAGCTGTGCGGTTTCGCTTTTTCGATTCCGCGTCCTATATGGCGAAACTTCCGCCCAATCGCGCGAGTTTTTCGCGGTAAGCTTCGTTTTTGCCCGTCGCCGGTCGGCGCGAGCCGCATAATTACGCTTTGCGCGTAAATCGGGCATTTTCGGTTTTAGTTTTTTCATTTCGCGCAAAATTTCGATCCGCCGCAGAGCCAGTTTCCACCTCAGTTTCGCCGTGTACGCGCAGCGCGACGAGTCCGCCGTAAGCAGAGCATATCGAGCGAGATGATCGCCGGCGTCGAACGATTTCAAATCCTGCGCCTTGAGCCATTCGACGATTCGGTCCGGATTGCCCGGCGTCGTGAACCGCCCGAGAGTTCCATCGGCGGCGCGACGACTTCGGCATCGGCGATTTTTCCCATTCGACCGTAAACTGCAAACACGGCGGGCGATCGTCGAGCGGCACGAGCAAAACGCGCTTGCCGTATTTCTGGCGGATTTGCGCGAAAATCGACAAAGCCGCGACGAAAGACAACGGCGGCAAATGTAAAAATAAATCGCTTTACATATCTGTATTTATCGGTGTTCATCTGTAATTAATTTTCTCCGATTTTCTCGATTAAATCGTCGGTCAAACTCTGCGCGGCGAAAAACCCAAAGCCGTTGAAATCAAATTTCTGTTCGATGTTCAAATAATCGTCGTTCGAATTTTTTCGCTTTTTCGTCGTAAAAATGTCCGATAAAAATCGCCGGATAAA
>CAWAGS010000020.1:0-5275 GCA_963781445.1 uncultured Actinomycetota bacterium | reverse complement strand
TGGCCACCTTCGCCGAGTCGGCGCTGCAGCGGCACGCCCACGACCCCGACCAGATGCTGCGCCGGCTCATCCGCGAGGCCCTCTTCCACGCCCAGCGCGACCGTCGGCACGCCTCCGGGGTGCTGCTGGGGCTCAGCCCCTACGGTCGCGCGATCGCCCGGTCGCTGCTCGACCTCACCGGTGACCCCGACGACCTGGTGGCCGGACTGGCCTGGTCGGCCGTACGTCGGATGGGGCACCTCGTGACCCGTGAGGAGGTCGCGGTGGCGGCCCGCCGAGAGCAGCGTCCGGGGCTGCTTGCCCGGGCCCACCTCACGATCGGCCTGTGCCACGGCCCGCTCGACGACCAGACGGCGAACTCGCTCGCCCGCTGCGCCCGCGACGACGAGGCGAAGGACTCCCAGCGCCACGCAGCGCTGTTCGCCCTGGGCATGGGTGCCCACGACCACCTGCACGACCTGGCGGCGGACCCCGGTTCGCGCGCGGGGCGGGCCGCCTCGTGGTGGATCCGGACGGGACCGTCGCTGCACGACCCCGACGTGGTCGCCTGAGGCGTCTGACGACGAGACGGCCCGGACCATCCCGTGGCAGCGGCTACTGGGATGGTCCGGACCGCGTCTCTGGTCGGCCTCGCGTCGTGCTGTGCTCAGGCCCCGGGCCGAGGCGGAGCCTGCGTCCTGACGGGGGACCCGGGCCGGCCATGGCGACCGACCCGGGACTCACCCTTCATCGTGGAGCCGTGCGCTCACTCACCGCAGGCGGCGGGTGGTGCTCCTGTCACGCTTGGTGGTGGCCGTCGTGGAGACCTTCACGAAGTACTTCGTGATGCGCCGACCGTTGGTGTCGCGCGCCCAGAAGCGCGTGGCACCGGCCGAGTTCAGCCGCTTGGTCTTGACCAGCACCTTCTTGTGCCCGGGCACCCTCGAGAACAACCGCACGCGGGCACGCTCCGCGGCGGGCGAGGTCCTCACCCGGAGCCGATCGGCCTTGCCACCGTTGTTCTTGCCCAGCAGCTCGGCGATGACCTTGCTCTTGCCCGGCGGGCGGGGCGGAGTGGCGCTGGCGAACGTCACGGAGTGGGCCAGCGTCTTGTTGTGGACGCCGTCGGTGATCACCGCACTGATGCGCGCGGTGCCGGCCTCGGTCCCGGTGAAGCTGTAGAACGCCTCCCCGTTCCGGTTGGTGTCGCGCGTCTGGTTGGCGTCACCGTCCTGGTTGCCGGGACCCGAGCGGATGAACTCCACCACGAGACCCTGGACCGGGTTGCCCTCCTGGTCGACGACCTTCGCCGTCTCCGTGACCGCGGTGCCGACCGGCACCTCGCCCTCGGGGTTCGAGGTGAGGCTGAAGGTCGAGGCAGTGAAGTCGACCTCGTAGAAGTCGGCGTCCGCCGTACCGACGACATCCTCGCCGTCGGCCGTGAACACCGGGTCGAGCTCCGTGCCCGGGTCGAGGCCGTCAGGACCGTAGAGCGTCGTGTCCGTGGTCCAGGTCGCGGTGACCTCAACCGTCTCGGCCTCCGAGGTGGAGACCACGAAGTCACCATCGGGCGCGAAGTCCGAGGTGGCATCGACGGAGCCGAACGCATCGTTGCTGTCGTAGGTGAGGTCGACCTGCTCGCCCCCGACCACGTTGCCGAACTGGTCGGTCGCCGTCACGTCGTACTGGACGAAGTTGCCGGACATGGTCGGGTCGACCGGGTTGTCCTGCTCCGAGTCCGGCGAGATGCTCAGCGTGACCTCACCACCGTTGACCGGGTCGGAGGAGTCGAACTTCTGGTTCTTCGACCCCGTGACTCCCCCCGACGTGGCCGTCACGGCCGCCGTCACGAGGCCGTTGTCGTCGAAGCCCTGGTCGCGACCGATCGACGTCGAGAAGGGGGCCTCACCGTTCATGTCGGTGTAGACGGGCAGCGACTGCCCCAGGTCCTCCAGCTCCGCGTCCGCCCCGAGCACGGCGCCGGGCGGCGGCGTCTCGTTGGTGAAGAACGCGTCCTGGCCGACGGTCAGGGTGACCGCGAGCCCCTCCACCGGCACGTCCGGCGTGGCGGGGTCGTTGTCGTGGTCCGAGGTCACGGTGACCGTGCCGGGAGTCGCCGTGCCGGGCTTGCCGTCGGCGATCGGCGCGACCGTGATCGTCGACCGCGGCGGCGGGGTGGCGTCGTAGAAGTTGACGTCGAGGTCGCCGGGGGCCTCGACCGCGTTGCCGAACCGGTTGGCGGCCGTGTCGGCGGCCAGCTTGCCCCCGAGCTCCGCCCGGTCGGGCACGGCCGGGTCGGAGAGCGCCACCGAGGCGGTGCCGTCGGCGCCGGTGGTGCCGGTCGCCTGGGTGTCGCTGTGACGCGTGGTGCCAGCGGGCTGGTTGCCCTGCGCGGCGGCGACCACGTTGCCGGTCCTGGTGTAGGTGAACAGCACGGACCGGCCGGGCAGCGCCGTTCCGTCGCTCAGCGCCAGCGTGGCGTCGAGCGTCTCGGTGGTCCCGGCGATCGCCTTGGCCTCGGGGGCGTCGGCGAACGCCAGCTCGGAGTCGCCGGCCTTGAAGCCCAGGTCGGCACCGGAGAGGTCCCCGGCCTGCTGGCCCGGTGTCCCGTTCTGCTCGATGAAGGTCTTGAGCGTGTAGGTGCCGCTGCCCAGGTCGGTGAACGGTACGCCGGCCTTGCCGCCGACACCGGTGACGACCGATCCCCTCTGGGGTGCGGGCGTCGGGAGGGTGGCGTCGAACAGGGCCGCCGAGAGCGTGTAGTGCACGGTCTGGCCGGGCATCCCTACGGCGTTCTGGTCCACCACCGTGACCTCGAGGTCGTTGAGGTCGGCCTCGTCGACGTCGAACGCCGCCCCGTCGTGCGAGGTGGAGGTGACGGTGGTCGGCACCTGGGCGAACGAGGTGACGGTGATCGTGCGCTTGAAGTCGACGGACGACTGGTAGTCGTCACCGTCGGTGGTGTTGACGATGTAGCTGTACTCGGTCCCCGCGACGGAGCCGACCAGCCCGGGGAAGCGCGCCTCACCGTTCTCGTCGGTGTAGACCATCGTCTCGGCGCCGTCGAACACGTCGTTCTTGTTGGCGTCCGCGAACACCTGCGCGCCCGCGATCGGGCGGCCGGCGGCGTCCGCGGCGCTGACGACGCCCGTGGAGGTGGTGCCGTTCGGCACCGAGGCCGGAGCCGCCACGGCGCCGACGGAGCTGACCTTCTGGGCCTCGAGGTTGACGACCTCGGCGTCGAACTCGTCCTGGCCGACGAGGACGATGGCCTCGTCGACGAGCGGCGCGACCGTGTCGAGCTGGTAGCCGTCGAAGCGGACCGCACCGCGGAACGACCGGATGCCGGCGCCGTTGGCAGCGCCCGGCGTCACAGTCGTCCCGACGCCGGTCTGGTCCTCCCATAGGGTCGCCAGGTCGGCGCTCGAGGTGGTGCCCGAGACGATGCCCAGGACTCCGGTCTCGCCCTCGAGGGCGTAGGGCTGGGTGAAGGTCCCGAGCGCGGACCCGGGCGCGTTGGCGATGTCGACCGCTCCCACGTTCGCAGTGACGCGCGTGGTGCGGAGGGCACCGGCGATCGGCGTGCCCACGCTGCTCAGCCCGGTTGCCCGGACGTCGTTCAACGCTCCGAGGCTGCTGTTCGGCGGAGCCCACTCGGTCGTGAAGCTGCCGTTGGCCCGGTCAACGGTGGCGATCTGCTTCCAGGTGTTCGCCCCTGCCGGCGACCACTCGAAGCGCACCTGAGCGACGTCGGGGCCACCGCCGGCCAGCAGGTGGATAGTGGTGTTGTTCCCGTCGTTCTGGACCGAGGACGACCAGCCGTCGATCGGCGTGTAGAAGTCGACGTTGCCGGCGCCGACGTGGTCGGCGTTGGAGTCTGCGTGTGCTGGGGTGGCGAGCAAGGGGATGCCCGTCACTGCCAGTGCGGAGATGGCAGTTGCTGCCAGTCCCCGCTTGATGCCGCTGCTGTTCATGCGTGTCCCTTCGGAGGTGAATTGCACGGAGGGACGACGACACCCCAGACCCCGAGCTGCCCCCATGTGGCACAGGACGTCGTGCCTCCGCAGTTCGCCTCGAAGCATGGTCGGGCGATGCCGAGAACCAGGCTTGTTGCGGAAGCAGTACGAAGTGCGGAAAACCCATGTCCGTCCCGCGCATCCATGACACAACGGACACATGGTCGGGGATGCAGCTGCACCGCAGGCGCCCGCGAGCCGACCCCCGGGCCGACCGCAGCGCCTCCCGGTCGACGTGACGCCGATCGCGTCCGCGGGAGTGGACACGCAGCGGAGGCTGGCCTGGCTGCTCGCCACCCTGCGGCTCCTCTCGCCCGCGACCGCCCACCTGAGCCGCAGCGACTTCCTCTCCCGGCTCCGCCTCCAAGGCGTCGCTGTCGACAGGTCACGGTTGAGCCGGATCGAGAACGGCACCCTGCCCAGCACGACTGCTCTGGTCACGGCGTACGGGTCGCTGATCGGCAAGCCGGAGTGGTTGCTGCCTGCGGTCCGCAGCCTCCTTGACCGGCCCGATGGAGTGGACGAGCCTCCCGACACCGGGCGGACCGAGGCCCAGCATCTCGACACACGGTCAGTCGACACGCAGCCGGTCGACGACGTGTTCGACGTCCTCCTGCTGGGCGACGCGACCGGCGGCGACTGGATGCAGCTCGTCCACGACGTCTCGCGGTTCGATCGTGTCTACGTCCACGGAACGACGTGGTCGGAGCTGTGCACCCGGCTCGTCACCGAGCTCACCCGGTCCAGCGGCGCCGCCGCTCTGTACCGCTCCGAGGCAGCGGCGGTCCTGATGCGGCACCCTCAGGCGCGCGGGCACCTCATCCGGAGCATCGGGCGTTTCGTGATGGACCGTGACACGCAGAACGTCGCGCCTGCGCTCGCTCTGCTGGCCCAGGCCGGAGATGTCGAGACCTCCGACCTGGTCCTGCGACTGATGAAGCACGACCGGCCGCTGCTGCGGCGTGGGGCCCTGGTCGCCACGGCCGCCCTCGCATCACGCGACGCCCTGGGTCCCAGTGCCATGCGCTCGGTCGAGCAGCACGTGGCGGTCGAGTTCGGCAAGGGTGAGCCGTTGGTGCACCGCACCGACCACGTCGAGCTGGCCACCCAGCTCCCCGGTGCTGCGTTCGACCGGGTGATGCGTGCGACGAGGAGCCGGAGCATGCGTCGACAGGCGACCATGGTCCGCGGCTCCCACGAGTTCCTCGACGCCGTTGCGGCACGTTCCACCGCCGACCGGATCGCCACGCGGGTGGAGACCAGGCTGGTGCGAGGGGCTC
>CAWAGS010000019.1:0-231527 GCA_963781445.1 uncultured Actinomycetota bacterium | reverse complement strand
GTGATCGTGGTGGACATCGGACGCTCGCGGGCTCTCGGTCACCGTCAAGGTCGCCGACGCCGCGGTCAGAGCGGCGACCGCCGGCACGACCCGCATGACCATGCCCGCAAGGCCGCAGTCGACGGTCCGGTCGCAGGAGACCACAGCCAGGAAGAAGTGACGGTCCAGGCATCGTCGGATCGATGGATCGACGCACCGAGCGACTCCATCGCGGCGGCCATCAAGGCGGTGTCGCGCGAGTCGAGCGGATGGATCAGCGCCGACGGGCCGTCGCCGAGCGCCGCGAGCACGAGCAGACGGTTCGTGAGGGACTTCGATCCGGGCACCTGGACGCGACCCTGCACCGGCGTGGCGCGCTGCGGCGCGGGCCACGGCTCGGCCGACCGGGTCCGGGGGGCGTTCATCGCGCTCACTCTAGCGAGGCGCCGGCCCCGGGAGGCTCAGCCGCGGAGGTGGCCGATGCCCTCGTGGACCTTGTCCTTGGCCTCCACGACGCGGTCCTTGGCACGCCGGCCGATGAACTTCTTGTGCGGGTCCGGGTCGAGCGTCGCCATCAGCAGCCCGCCCATCATCGACAGGTTCTTGAGGAAGTGCACCATCTGGTTCTTGCGTGCGGCCGGGTCCGTCTGGTTCCAGAACTGGTGACTGGCGGCCGTGGTCGGCACCAGCGTGCCGGCGAGGAGGAAGGCCGACGTGCGCGGGACGTGTCCGGTGGCGAGGGCGGTGGCCGCGGCCACGTGGAAGGCGCCGGTCGCTCGCACGAGATTCGTCGGGGTGACGGTGACGTTGGGCGCGGTCTTCTGCAGGAAGTCGGCCACGGGCTGGGCTCGCGGGGCCATCGTCTTGGCGTTGCGGATGGCGTTCACACCTCCGTACACGAACATCGACGAGAGCAGAGGGCGCGCGACGGTGCGAAGGACGGTCATGTCCTCATTCTGTCCACGGCCCGGTCGCCAGCACAAACGGTGGGCCGTGAGAGGGCTGTGGCAGGCTGGATTCCATGTGCGGTCGCTATGCCACCACCCAGACGTCCGCCTCGCTCAACGACGCGTTCGGCGCGAAGCTGGCTGATTCCTTCGTAGAGCTCGAGCCCGACTACAACCTGGCCCCCACCAAGCTCGCGCCCATCGTCATCGCCCGGCCGGATCCTGACGACGGACCGGCGACGCGCGAGCTGCTCACCGCCAAGTGGGGTCTGGTGCCCAGCTGGGCCAAGGACCCGTCCATCGGCAACCGGATGATCAACGCTCGCAGCGAGACGGTCGCCGAGAAGCCGGCGTTCAAGAAGGCCTTCGGCAAGCGACGGGCCGTCATCCCCGCCGACGGGTACTACGAGTGGTACGCGGGGGAGGGCGATCCGGACCAGCCGAAGAAGAAGGCACCGAAGCAGCCGTTCTACATCACGCCCAAGGACCGCTCGGTGCTGGCGATGGCCGGCCTCTACGAGTTCTGGCGCGGCGAGGACGCCGAGGAGTGGCTCATCACCTTCACGATCCTCACCACCACCGCGGCCGACGATCTCGGCCACCTCCACGACCGCATGCCGCTCATGCTCGAGCCCGGCGACGTCGAGGCCTGGCTCGATCCCGCTCCGCACCCGAGCGAGGAGCTGTTGTCTCTGCTCGTCCCGGCCGCGCCCGGACGCCTCGATGCCTGGCCGGTCTCCACCGCCGTCAACAACGTCCGCAACAACGGGCCCGAGCTCCGCGATCCGCTTCCGCCGGAATAGCCGGGGGGTCGGCACGGTTCTGCTCTGATGAAGGAGGTGCCATGCAGGCATGCGCTGAACGCCCGTCGGTGACTCGGTCTCCGGTCGGCGACCGTCCGAAGCCCGGAGTAGGGTTGATGACAATGACTGACACCCCGGCCAGCCTCGGCACGCCCGACGTCGAGCCCGAAACCGTCGACCTCGACACCGAGACGCCCGAGCAGCGGCAGGCCCGGTTCGAGGCCGACGCGCTGCCCTTCCTCGACCAGCTCTACTCCGCCGGCCTGCGCATGACTCGCAGCCCGCAGGACGCCGAGGACCTCGTCCAGGAGACCTTCGCCAAGGCGTTCAGCGCCTTCCACCAGTTCACGCCCGGCACCAACCTCAAGGCGTGGCTGTACCGGATCCTCACCAACACATACATCAACTCCTACCGCAAGAAGCAGCGGCAGCCCCAGCAGATCACCGACGAGATCGAGGACTGGCAGATCGCTGCCGCGGAGTCGCACTCCTCCTCCGGTCTCAAGTCCGCCGAGATGGTGGCGCTGGAGCACCTGCCCGACAGCGACGTCAAGGACGCCCTCCAGGCGCTCCCCGAGGACTTCCGGTACGCCGTGTACCTCGCCGATGTCGAGGGATTTCCGTACAAGGAGATCGCGGAGATCATGGACACGCCGATCGGCACCGTCATGTCCCGCCTGCACCGCGGTCGCCGGATGCTGCGCGAGCTGCTCTCCGACTACGCCCGCGATCGCGGCATGGCTGCCACGGGGGCAGGTGACAAGCCATGAGCTGCGACAACTGCGAGACGGCACTGCAGAATCTCTACCTCTTCATCGACGAGGAGATCGATACCGCGAGCAGCGCCGAGATCCAGGCCCACATCGACCACTGCTCCGACTGCCTGACCGAGTACGACCTCGAACGCGTGGTCAAGGCCCTCGTCTCCCGGTCGTGCGCCGAGGTCGCCCCGGAGCCGCTGCGAGCCAAGGTCCTGTACTCGATTCGCTCGGTGCAGGTCCAGATCACCGAGACCCGCACCCAGACGTGAACGAACCCCCGTCGATGACGGGGGTTCGTCGTTTCAGGTTCGGTGTGGCGCGCTCACGCGTTGGGGCGCTTGCCGTGGTTCGCGTTCTTCTTGCGACGCGCGCGGCGCTTGCGACCGGTCTTTCCCATGGCTACTCCTCCCGTGGCGTCGTCGATTCGACGGCCTAGTCTTCCACACCGCTGACGCGCTGCATGAACCGAGCGCGGTCGACGACGACCTTCTGGACCTCCCCGGAGCCGAGCAGCTTCCCGTCGCTGTCGTGCGCGACGACCCGAAAGCGCACCAGACGGCCGTCGCGGTGGGCGATGGTGGCGGTGGCGCTGACCTCGGAGCCCACCGCGGCGGCGGCCAGGTGCTCGAGGTCCACACGGGTCCCCACCACGGCGTCGGTGTCGGGGACATCGAGTGCGCCACAGGTCGCGGCTTCACACCAGGCGAGCAGACGCGGAGTCGCGAGAACAGGGAGGTCACCACTGCCCAGCGCGAGCGCCGTGTCGTCCGCGGTGACAGTGCGGACGACGGTGTGCGAAGGGGGCGGTGCCGGGGAGGTGCCGGGCTGAGGGGGGTCGGTCATGGCACAGCCTTGCACGGCGGCCCGTTGTTGCGCCCAGTCGTGAGTGCCACCGCTCCGGACGTGGTCAGTCCGTCGCGCCTGCGGACCCGTGCAGGTCGAGCGCGAAGGCCCACAGCAGGACTTCGGGAAAGGGGTGCCAGTCCAGCTCGGGCCGGCGGACGAAGCCGCGCGTCGCGTACAGCCGATGGGCCGGCGTCATCTCGGGCAGCGAGGAGAGCACGATCTGCGAGAGCCCGGCTCGACGGGCCTCGGCGAGGCACCAGTCGGTCAGCGCGGCGCCGACGCCCCGGCCGCGCGCAGCCGGCGAGACGCTGAGCGTGCGGATCTCGCCCTGCTCGTCGCGAGTCGCGAGCTCTCGGAACGGCGAGCCGGGCGGACACCATGTGACCGTGCCGAGCAGCTCGTCATCGCGGGAGACGGCCACCATGAGCACGCCGTCGCGCGCCCTGGTCGCGCCGTCCGCGAGCCAGCTCCCGTAGGCGTGATCGAACGTTCCATCGGGAAGGGTGAGGTAGCCGTTGGCGTCATACCCCTCGACCGTGAGTGCACCGACTGCGTCCACCTCGTGGAGCCGGGCGGTGCGGATCAGGACGTCAGACACCGGTGGTGGCGCGCGGATACATCGCGGTGACGTCGGTGATGACGTTGACGAGGTAGGGGACGCCGGACGCGAAGGCGCGGTCGAGTGCCGGACCGATCTCGCGCGGGTCGGTGACCATCTCGCCGCCGCCGCCGAGAGCGGTGACGACCTGGTCGTAGCGGGTGTTGGGCGCGAGGTCGGCAGCGACGTCGTAGCCGTACAGGAAGTTCATCGGGCCCTTCTCCAGCCCCCACGCGGAGTTGTTCCCGACCACCATGACGACGGGCAGGTTGTGCCGTACGAGCGTGTCGACGTCGATCAGCGACATCCCGGCCGCGCCGTCGCCGTAGAGCAGCACGACCTGGCTCGACGGTCGGGTGATGCGGGCCGCGATCGCCGCGCCCATCCCGGCGCCGAGGCAGCCGTACGGGCCGGGGTCGAGCCAGCCGCCCGGTCGCTGCGGCTCGACGAACTTGCCTGCGAACGAGACGAAGTCACCGCCGTCGCCGATGACGATGGCATCGTCGGCCAGACGCGGCAGCAGCTCTCCGTAGATGCGGGCCGGGTGCACTGGATCGGCCTCGGCCTGCAACAGCTCGGCATCACGTTCGATCGCGGCCTTGACGCCCGCCTGGAGGTCACCGAGCCAGCTGCTCCAGTCGGCACGGCCGCCGCTGCGACCCTGCACGGTCGCGAGGACGCCGTCGAAGCAGGACGCGAGGTGGCCGGAGGCCGACGCGGCGAGCTCGGCATGGGTGGAGACCTGGCCGGGGGAGTCGGCGATGTGCACGGTCCGCGCGACGGGGGCGTCGTCCTTGCCGCCGAACACGCCGAAGCCGAGCCTGAAGTCGAGCGGCGTGCCCACGACGATCGCGAGGTCGCAGTGGCCGAGGGCGTGCGAGCGGGCCTTGGTGACCAGCTGAGGGTGGCCGCCGGGCACGATGCCGCGACCCATGCCGTTCGCGATGATCGGGATCCCGGACTCCTCCACGAAGCGGAGCGCGGCCTCCTCCGCCCCGTCAGCCCATACGTCCGTGCCCAGGATGAGCACCGGGCGGGTCGACGTCGCGAGGAGATCGGCAACCCGGGCCAGGTCGGCCGGGTCGGGCTCGATCCGTGCGGTCGTGTTGCCGGCCGACGGCGCACCCAGCGCCGCGCTGTTGAAGAACTCGTCCAACGGGATGTCGACGAACGTGGGTCCGCGGTGTGACGAACCGGCCAGGGTGAACGCCTCGTCGACCGTGGGGGCGATGTCCGCGACGGTGTTCGCCGTCGTCGCCGACTTCGTGATCGACTCGAAGATCGGCGGGTGGTCGAGCTCCTGCAGCGTGCCGCTTCCCCAGCGGGCGGCGGGCGCGCGGCCGCCGACGACCACGAGGGGGGATCCGGAGAAGCTCGCCTGGGCCACCGGGCTGACGCCGTTCGTGACGCCGGGCCCCGCGGTCAGCACCGCGAGCCCGGGGGTCCGGGTCAGCTTGCCGACGGCCTCGGCCGCGAACACGGCGGTGGGCTCGTGCCGGACGTCGATGATCGGCATCGGGGGATCGGCGTGCACTGCGGCGTCGTACATCGGGAAGACGTGGGCGCCGGAGAGCGTGAACATCGTCGAGACCCCGTGCGCTCGGGCGACGTCGAACGCGTGCACCCCGCCGTGCGCGGGCTGGGCATCGTCACTCTGCGGGGTCGCGGTGTCGTCCGGGGTCGTCTGCTCGGTCATGTCGGCACCTTACCGACGGGGTCGGCGACGCTCGTCACTCGATCGGCAGGGCTCGCGTGGTCGGCCGGTACAACCACGGGCTCTCGGCCCGGATCTGGTCGAGCACCGCGAGGAGGAGGTCGGCCCGGTGCGCCGGCTGCTCGGCGAAGAGCTCGGCGTCGCTGCGGAGGTCGGCCCGGCCCTGCACGCCGAGCGCGAGCTGCAGGTGCAGGGCACGCAGGAACGACGAGGTGTTGCCGGCGGCCGGCGACGGCCACTCCGCCTCGAGGTGGCCGCGGGTCCGCGGCGGCTGGATGCCCTCGCCGAGGCGGTTCAGCCAGGGCTCCACGATCTTCGGGTCGAGCGCATTGCGGTGCAGGAGGGTCATCACGGCGTAGGCGAGGCGGTCGTCCTCGCCGTGGCGCCAGATGTAGGCGGTGGGGGTGAGCACCCGGTCGGCGATGACGTCGAGGAGCACGGTGAGCTCGAGCCTGCCGAAGTGGCGCGAGCGGGCCAGCGCCGCCAGCAGGTCGGCTCCGTGCGCGATGGCATGGGCCCATCCCTGCTCGGGAAGCCAGCCGCGGTGATCCTGCTCGCGCACGTACCAGCTGGTGGCCCGGTCGCCCCAGTCGAGGACCGTCGACTCCGACATCAGGTTCGCGTTGTTGTCGCGGCCGATGATCTCGGCCAGCATCAGTGCGCTGTAGCTGCGTCGGATGACCGAGACGTCACCGTCGTGCCCGAGCCCGTAGCGCAGGCCCGGAATGATGCCGTCGCCGAGACCGGAGAGCAGGTCGTCGTAGACGCCCTGGGTGACCCAGGTGGTGAGGAGCGGGTACGCGAGGTCCTCGCGGAGCCGGGGATTCGGGTGGCCGAGCATCTCGACGAGCTCGACGGTGAGCTCGTCCAAGGAGCGATCGGCCGGGACCTCGCGGCCGGACTGCATCACGGCCATCCAGTACGCCTCAGACACCTGATCCATCGTGCCAGACGCATGGCGTGCGGTCCTGTCGGCCTACGCTGATCCCGTGCCCACCCTGGACGACATCGCGCGTTTCCAGACCTCGTTGTCGCACGGCGACGTCAGGTGGCTGCACGCGCTCGTGACCGACTGGCAGATCATCGCCGACCTTTCCTTCTCCGACCTGGTGCTCTGGGTTCCCGACGCGGAGTCCAAGGGCATGTGGGCGGCGGCCCAGATCCGTCCCACCACCGGTCCGACCACCTTGCTCGAGGACGTCGCGGGGACCTTCCTGCCGGGCACGAGCGCACCCTCGCTGCAGGAGGCCTTCGCCAGCGGTGCGGTCGGCGAGGACATCGCCACCTCCGAGCCGGGGGTGCGGGTCCAGCTGGTGCCGGTTCGTCCGGATGGTCAGGTGATCGGGGTCGTGGCCGTGCGCAGCGACGTCACCGGACCCCGCACGTCCGGAGCGCTCGAGCTCACGTACCGCGAGTCGGCGGCCGAGCTGGTCCAGATGATCCACCGTGGCGAGTTCCCGCTGCCCGGCGAGCGCTCCGACCTTGCCGACTCCCTGCGGGTCGGAGACGGTTTCGTGCGCTGCGGCGTCGACGGCACGGTGTCCTACGCCAGCCCCAACGCGATGTCGGCGTACCGACGCCTCGGGCTGGCCGGCGACCTCGTCGGTTCGGTTCTCGCCACCGTCACCGCGGGTCTGGTCGACGGCCGCCCCACCGAACGCGGCGCAGGTGGTCTTCTGGCGGCCGGGTCGCAGGGTGAGTCCGAGATCGAGAACGCGGCGGCGTCGCTGCTGCTGCGCGTGATTCCCCTCATGGATGACGGGCGACCCGCCGGATCGATCGTGCTGCTGCGTGACGTGACCGAGCTGCGTCTCCGTGAGCGCGAGCTGGTCTCGAAGGAGGCGACGATCCGGGAGATCCACCACCGCGTCAAGAACAACCTCCAGACGGTGGCGGCGCTGCTTCGGCTGCAAGGTCGGCGCCTGGACGTGCCGGAGGCCCGAGCGGCGCTCGACGAGGCCGTCCGGCGCGTCGGGTCGATCGCCCTGGTGCACGAGACGCTCAGCCAGTCGTTCGACGAGAACGTCGACTTCGACCAGATCGCCGATCGTCTGTTGCGCACGGTCTTGGAGATGGCCGGCGACGGCGTGAAGGGGGAGCGGATCGGTTCGTTCGGCACGATTCCCGGGTCCATCGCGACACCGCTGGCCATGGTGCTGACGGAGCTCATCCAGAACGCGTCGTCGCACGCGTTCGGCGGCGGTTCAGCGCAGCCGGAGAGTGGGCGTGGCGGCCGGCTGACCATAGCGGTCAACCGTATTCGTGACCGGCTCCGGTTACGGGTCAGCGACGACGGCGCCGGTCTGCCGCCGGACTTCGACCCATCGGTTCTCGGCGACGCGCAGAGCCTCGGTCTGTCGATCGTCCGAACGCTCGTGGAGAGCGAGCTCGGCGGTTCGCTGACGTTTCAGCAACGTCCGCGCGGTGGCACGACCGTGGCGATCACGCTCACGGTGTGACGCAGTGAGGAGGTCGGTCAGGCGGTGCGGATGCGGGCGCGAGCATTGCGGCGCTTCAGGGCGCGACGCTCGTCCTCGCTCATGCCGCCCCAGACGCCATGGTCCTGTCCGGACTCCAGCGCCCACTGCAGGCACTGGTCGCGGACATCGCACCGACGGCAGACGACCTTGGCCTCCTCGATCTGCAGGATGGCCGGACCGGTGTTGCCGATCGGGAAGAAGAGCTCGGGGTCTTCGTCGAGGCACGCGCTGTGATGGCGCCAGTCCATGACGACGTCTCCTTTCCCGTGGGTTGGATGGGCGTCCGGCAGGCCGATGAACATGGGCCATCGCGGGACGCCACCATCATGCTTTCAACATTTCCCCAGTTAGACAAGGGTTATGGCCGCTGACCTGCTGTCGGATGGGTCACATGGGTCAGAAGTTGACGTCGTACTCTGACGCCGTGGACCATTCGCCGCAGAATCCTCCGGGAACCGCACCGACCGGTTCGGCGCGAACACTGCTGAGCGTCGCCGGGGTCGTGGTGGCAGCTGAGGCCATCGCCTACATCGCGGTCGCATGGCTCGATCTCGGCGACGTCGCCGGGGGGCGGCGAGGGATGGGGCTGGGTGCCGGACTGCTTCTCGTGGTCTATGGCGCCGGGTTGCTGTTCGTCGCGTGGCAGGTGCGGCGTGGCCGGGCCTGGGCGCGAGCGCCACTGGTCGTCGTCCAGCTGATCCAGCTGCTGCTCGCGCGTGATGCCCGCGACGGAGCTGCCTGGGCGTCACCCGCGATGGCCGTATCCGCCCTGGTCGTGCTCGCCTGTTTGCTGTCGCCGCCCGTGACCCGGGCACTGAGCGAGGATCGCGCGGTGTGAGAGACTGACGAGCGGGCACAACCCGATCGGCCCCGCCCAGGCGGGCCCAGCATCTGCGGCCGCCGCAGGCCGCCGGCGAACCTGATCGGTTCGCGATTCATCGGCCCGACCGAACCGGCCAGACTTCGCCCAGCCTCAGGACTTCGACGAGATGGTTGCTACCGACATCGACGCACGAACCGACACCCCGGACCCGGACGACCCGGTCTTCGCCCTGCATCGTGGGGGCAAGATGGAGGTCTCGGCCACGGTGCCGCTGCGCGACGCCCACGACCTGTCGCTGTCGTACACACCCGGCGTGGCCCGCGTCTGCGAGGCGATCGTCGCCGACCCGGAGGCCGCCCACCAGTACACCTGGGTCTCCAACACCGTCGCCGTCGTCACCGACGGAACCGCCGTGCTCGGGCTGGGAAACATCGGCCCGGCCGCCGCGATGCCCGTCATGGAGGGCAAGGCGGTCCTGTTCAAGCAGTTCGGTGGCGTCGACGCCATCCCTGTCGCGCTCAGCACCACCGACACCGACGAGATCGTCGAGACGATCGTGCGGCTCGCGCCGACGTTCGGCGGCATCAACCTCGAGGACATCTCCAGCCCCCGGTGCTTCGAGATCGAGCGACGCCTGATCGAGCTCCTCGACATCCCGGTCTTCCACGACGACCAGCACGGCACGGCGGTCGTCGTCCTGGCTGCTCTCCTCAACGCGGTCCGGGTGACCGACCGTGACCTCGACGACTGCAAGGTCGTCATCTCCGGAGCGGGCGCCGCCGGCGTCGCGATCACCCGGATGCTGCGGTCCGCCGGCGTCCGCAAGATCGCCGTCGTCGACCGGCAGGGCGTCATCCACCCCAGCCGCACCGATCTCACCGAGGTCAAGAAGTGGTTGGCCGACCAGACGTCCGACTGGGCCAAGCCGGGTTCGGTTGACCACGCACTGGCCGGCGCCGACGTGTTCATCGGAGTGTCCGGGGGAACGATTCCGGAGTCCGCCGTCGCGTCGATGGCACCGGACTCGATCGTGTTCGCGCTGGCCAACCCGAATCCCGAGGTGCACCCCGACATCGCCGGGCGGCACGCCCGCGTCGTCGCCACCGGCCGTTCGGACTTCCCGAACCAGATCAACAACGTGCTCGTGTTCCCCGGCATCTTCCGAGGTGCCCTCGACGTTCGTGCCACCGGCATCTCCGAGGGCATGAAGCTCGCGGCGGCCACGGCGATCGCCGAGCTCGTGTCCGACGACGACCTGGCCGACTCGTACATCATTCCGTCGCCGTTCGACCCACGCGTGGCCACCGCGGTCGCTCGCGCCGTCACCGACACGGCACGCCGCGAAGGTCTGGCCCGCCGCCCCTACTGAGCAGCCGCTCGACCACCGACGACCGTCAGGAGCTCCATGTTTGCCGTCTACGCCCAGTCGTTCAGCACCGACGACCCGCTCTCGGGTCTCGGCATCGGTGAGCGGCCCGAGCCGGACGTTCCAGACGGATGGGTCGTGGTGACCGTCAAGGCGGCCTCGATCAACCACCACGACGTGTGGAGCCTGCGCGGCGTCGGCCTGCGCGAGGAAGCGCTGCCGATGATTCTCGGCTGCGACGCGGCCGGACTCGACGAGGACGGCAACGAGGTGCTGGTGCATGCCGTCATCAGCACGCCAGGGTGGCGTGGCGACGAGACGCTCGACCCGAAGCGGTCGCTGCTCTCCGAGCGGTACCAGGGAACGTTCGCCGAGAAGGTCGCGGTCCCGCGGAACAACGTCGTCGCCAAGCCGGAAGGGCTGTCGTTCAGCGAGGCCGCCTGCCTGCCCACGGCCTGGCTCACGGCGTACCGGATGCTCTTCACCCAGTCCGGCCTGAACACGGGGGACACGGTGCTCGTCCAGGGAGCCGGTGGCGGCGTCGCCACGTCCCTCATCACCCTGGCCCGGGCTGCGGGCTTCCGTGTCTTCGCGACCAGCCGTGACGAGGACAAGCGCAAGCGAGCCCTCGAGATCGGGGCGCACGACGTCTTCGAGACCGGCGAGCGGCTCCCGTCGAAGGTCGACGCCGTGATGGAGACGGTCGGCGGTGCCACCTGGTCGCACTCGATCAGGTCGATGCGGCCCGGCGGCACGCTCGTCGTGTCCGGCGCCACGTCAGGCGACGCGAACCCGGCCGAGCTCACCCGGATCTTCTTCCAGCAGATGCGGGTGCACGGCTCGACGATGGGCACCCGCGACGAGCTGCATCGTCTCGCCCAGTTCATGGACCTCACCGGCGTCCGCCCGCTCATCGACCGCGAGCTCCCGATGGACCAGGCCGCCGAGGGGCTTCGCGCTGTTGCCGAGGGTGACGTCTTCGGCAAGATCGTCCTCGCGCTGGACTGAGCGAGCCCGCGAGCGAGCGTGGCTGCGACCTCGTGTGTGTACAGGCTTGCGTCAGTCCTCGTCGTCCAGCCTGGCCAACCACGTCGCCAGGCGCTCGACGGGGACCTCGAACTCCGGGTTCAGGTCGACGAACTCGACGAGGCGGTCGGCCAGCCACGCGAGGCTGACGTTCTCGCCGCCTCGACGCTCGGACAGCTCCTCGATGCCGCGGTCGGTGAAGTACATCAGGTGTCCTGAGGGCGTCGACGGGGGTTCAGCTGAAGGCCTGCTCCATGAGCGCCGCGTTCTCCTCGACGTGGCGGCTGTGTGAACCGACCGACGGGGCCGAGGACTCCGCCCGCGACACCCGGTACAGCGGGAGGCCGCGGTCGAGCGCGCCGTTGTAGTGCATCGCCACGTGGGGCCACGGGCCCTGGTTGGCCGGCTCGTCCTGCACCCACCGAACCTCCTGGAGGGAGGTGAAGCGCGCGAGCTCGGCGTTCAGCTCGTCGAGCGGCCGCGGGTAGAGCTGCTCCATCCGGACGATGGCGGTGCGGCTCTGGCCCTCTTCACGCTTCTGGCGCTCGGCCATCAGCTCCCAGGTGATCTTGCCCGAGCACAGCAGCACCCTCTCGACCTGGTCGGCTTTGACGGTGTCGTCGCCGATGATCGGGCGCCAGGTCCCGGAGGTGAAGTCGTCGGGCTGGGAGGCAGCCGCCTTGTTGCGCAGCATGGACTTGGGCGTCGCCACGATGAGCGGCCGGTGCTCGCTGCCCAGGCTCTGCTTGCGCAGCAGGTGGAAGTAGGAGGCCGGGGTCGACGGCTGGGCGACGGTCATCGCGTTGTCCGCGCACAGCGTGAGGAAGCGCTCGATGCGGGCCGAGGAGTGGTCCGGTCCCTGGCCCTCGTAGCCGTGCGGCAGCAACAGCACGACGCCCGACTTCTGGCCCCACTTCGTCTCGCCGGCCGTGATGTACTCATCGACGACGGACTGGGCACCATTGATGAAGTCGCCGAACTGCGCCTCCCAGATGGTGAGGGCTGCCGGGCGGGCCACCGAGTAGCCGTACTCGAACCCGAGCGCGGCGTACTCGCTGAGCAGGGAGTCGTACACGTAGAACGTGGCTTGTTCATCGGCGATGTGCGACAGGGGCGTCCACTCGCTCCCGTTGTGGCGATCGATGATCGTGGCGAACCGCGAGGAGAACGTGCCCCGTCGGGTGTCCTGGCCGGCGAGGCGGACCGGACGACCCTCGAGCAGGAGCGAGCCGAGCGCGATGATCTCGCCGGTGCCCCAGTCGATCGGGCCGGCGGTGATCGAGGCCGCCCGCCGCTGGAGCTGGGGCATCACCTTCGGGTGCACGGTGAAGCCATCGGGCACGTTGGTGTACGAGTCGGCAACCGCCTTCAGCGTCTCGGGCGTGACAGCGGTGGCGAGCTCCCCCTCGTGGTCGGGCTTCACCGGGTAGTCCGGGGTGCGCGAGTAGTCGGGGTCTGCGGCGGCGGCCTTGACGTCGGAGAAGTTCCGCTCGAGCTGCGACTGGTAGTCGGCCAGCGCCTCCTCGGCCTCCTCCATCGTGATGTCGCCACGACCGACCAGAGCCTCGGTGTAGAGCTTGCGGACCGACTTCTTGCTGTTGATCGTGTCGACCATCAGCGGCTGGGTGAAGCTGGGATCGTCGCCCTCGTTGTGTCCGCGGCGTCGGTAGCAGACGAGGTCGATGATGATGTCCTTGTTGAACTCCTTGCGGTACTCATAGGCCAGTCGCGCGATGCGGATGCACGCCTCGGGGTCGTCGCCGTTGACGTGGAAGATCGGTGCCTGGATCATCTTCGCCACATCGGTGCAGTAGACCGACGACCGCGACGACGACGGCGAGGTCGTGAAGCCGACCTGGTTGTTGACGATGACGTGGATGGTGCCGCCGGTGCGGTAGCCACGCAGCTGCGACAGGTTGAGCGTCTCGGCCACCACACCCTGGCCGGCGAAGGCGGCGTCGCCGTGCACGAGCAGGGGGAGGACCGGGTACTCCGCCCCTCGGTTGAGCAGGTCCTGCTTGGCGCGGGCGATGCCCTCGAGGACCGGGTCGACGACCTCGAGGTGCGACGGGTTCGCCGCCACCGAGACCTTGATCTTGTCGCCGTTCTCGGCCGTGAACTCGCCCTCGACACCGAGGTGGTACTTGACGTCGCCGGAGCCCTGCACGGTGCGCGGGTCGATGTTGCCCTCGAACTCGCGGAACACCTGAGCGGGGTTCTTGCCGGCGATGTTGACCAGCACGTTCAAGCGGCCGCGGTGCGCCATGCCGATGCAGACCTCGTCGAGCCCGTCGTTGGCCGCGGCCTCGCAGATCTCATCGAGCAACGGCACCGTGGTCTCGCTGCCCTCGAGGCTGAAGCGCTTCTGGCCGACGAACTTCGTCTGCAGGAACGTCTCGAACGCCTCGGCCTGGTTGAGCTTGAGCAGGATGCGCAGCTGCTCCTCGCGCGGCGGCTTGGTGTGCCCGATCTCGATGCGGTCCTGCAGCCACTGGCGCTCGACCGGGTCCTGGATGTGCATGTACTCCAGGCCGATGGTGCGGCAGTACGAGTCGCGCAGGACGCCGAGGATCTCGCGCAGCTTCATGAACCGGCGACCCGAGGCCGAGGAGAACGATCCCGTGGCGAACTCGCGGTCGAGGTCCCACAGGGTCAGGCCGTGCGTGGCGGTGTCAAGGTCGGGATGGCTGCGCTGGCGGTACTCCAACGGGTTCGTGTCGGCCATCAGGTGGCCGCGAACCCGGAAGGCGTGAATGAGCTCGAGCACGCGGGCCTGGCGATGGACCTCGTCGTCGTGGCTGACGGCGATGTCCTGGGCCCAGCGGATGGGCTCGTAGGGGATCCGCAGCGCGCGGAAGATCTCGTCGTAGAAACCCTCCTCGCCGAGCAGCAGCTGGTGGATGCGGCGCAGGAACTCACCGGACTGGGCACCCTGGATGACGCGGTGGTCGTAGGTGGAGGTCAGCGTCATCATCTTGGAGATGGCCATCTGGGCGATGGTGTGGTCGGACGCACCCTGGAACTCCGGCGGGTAGTCCATCGAGCCGACGCCGACGATGACGCCCTGACCGGCCATCAGGCGCGGAACCGAGTGGTTCGTGCCGATGCCGCCAGGGTTCGTGAGACTGGCCGTGGTGCCGAGGAAGTCGGAGACCTCGAGCTTGTTGTCCCGGGCCTTGCGAACCATCGTCTCGTAGGCCTGCCAGAACTCGGCGAAGCCGAGCGTCTCCGCGGCCTTGATCGAGGGCACCACCAGCTGGCGCGTGCCGTTGGGCTTCTGCAGGTCGATCGCGAGCCCGAAGTTGATGTGCTCGGGCTTGAGCTGCGTGGGCTTGCCGTCGACCACGTCGAAGCCGGTGTTCATCTCCGGCATGGCGGTGAGGGCCTTGACCACCGCGTAGCCGATGAGATGGGTGAACGACACCTTGCCGCCTCGAGCACGGGCGAGGTGGTTGTTGATGACGGTGCGGTTGTCGAAGAGCAGCTTGACCGGCACGGACCGGACGCTGGTGGCCGTGGGCACGGTGAGGCTGGAGTCCATGTTCTGGACGGTGCGAGCGGCTGCGCCGCGCAGCGTGACCGTCTCGACCTCACCGGGCCCGGCCGGCTTGTCCTCGGGCTGCGGCGGCTCGGCCTTCTTCGGCGCCGAGCCCTGCTTGACCGGCTCGGACTGGGGCGTGGGTTCGGGCTTCTTCGGCTCGGACTTCTCCGCATCGACCTTCTCGGCCTCGGCCTTGGCGGGCTCCGTCGCCGGCTTGGCCTCGGCTGCGGCCGGCTTGGCAGGTTCGGGCTGCTTCTTCGACTCGGTCCGGTCGGCCTGCTCAGCCTTCGGGGCTGCGGCCGTGGTGGCAGGCGGACCCCCGTTGTCGGAGGGAGTGTTGTTGTCGTTCTCGAAAAACTTCACCCAGGATTCGTCGACCGATTTCGGGTCCGCCTGGAACCGGTCGTACATCTCTTCGACGAGCCACTGATTCGTGCCGAAGTCGGGGGTTGATGATTCGTGTGAGGACTCGGCCACGGCCTCGATCGCCTCTTCCGTTCAGTGCCTGTGCGCTGGTGAAATGCCGCTCTCAGGGTAGCGCGGCGGGCCAGCCGTCAGCGGGCAGGTTCGCGGTCCCGGTCGAGCACTGACCACGGTGCCACGACCGGATCGGTTCTGCCGGAGTTTGGGCCGATCAAGTGGCGGCCGTCCTGCGGGGTCAATCGTCGAACGAGACGGCCGGCGTCCGGTCGCAGAACCGGCCGAACGCCTCGGCCTCGGCTTCGATGGCCCGCCTCAGTGATGCGGCGAGCGGGACCGCGGATCGGATCGTGATCGACACCTCCGATGCCTTGAGCGAGCGGCGCCAGCTCCCGGAGAGCCGGCCGGCGAGGAACAGCAGCCCCCCGGCGCGGAGGAAGGCATCGGTGTCACCACCCAGCCTCGCGAGGTCCTCGGGGTCGCGGGCATAGGAGATGAGCTCGTCGAAGTTCGACAGCAGCAGCGCTGGCGGCACCTCGACGGGCTCCTGCTCCTCGTCGGTGACGTAGTCCTCACCGTCGAGCTCGAACGGCCGCAGCTCGGCCAGGGCGATCGCCGCGCGGGCCGACGTGAGCGTCAAGCTGGTCCACCACGCGAGGTCGCGGGCGCGGAACGGGCCGTGGCCGCGGGCATAGGTCCGGGCGATCCAGGCGAGCCGCTCGTCGGGAGTCCGGGTCGAGTCCGGGAGGTCGGCGCGAGCGTAGGTGTGTTGCTTGCCACGAATCGGTCCGCTGACGATCTGCCCGGCGATCTCGGCGGTCATGACCATGTGGGCGAGGGCGAGACCGGTGTGCTCGAACCCGGCCGCATCGAGTCGGGCGGCCACCTCGGCACGGGTCAACGGACCGTCGGCCGCCACAGCCTCGGCGACCACGTCGGCGCCGGCCCGCACTCGTTCCTCGGAGAGGTTGATCGCTCGGTTGCCGGCGGAGATCAGCCGCTCGACGCGAGGGGCCGTCACGGCGAGGAAGTCGGGGAGGTCGGTGGCGAGCACGTGGTGCCACGTCGGACGGAGCACGTGCGTCCGAACGACATCGGCTCGAGCGAACGACTCCTCGACCTCGGCGAGTGCGGCGCCGCAGCGGCGCCCGATCGACCACGACGACATCGCCCGGTCCTGCGACTGGACGGCGCCGAGATGGGACACGACGTCGGCCGGCGTCGCGAGCGGTGCGCCGACCAGACGCTGTGGCCTCAGCCGGTACGGGACGAGCGCTGCCTTCACGCAGGGATCATCCCAGCAGCGTCGGACTCAGGCGGACCCGAGCGCCGCGTCGAGCGTGATGTCGACGCCGGCGAGTGCCTTGCTGATCGGGCAGGTGTCCTTGGCTGCCTGCGCAGCCTCGGCAAAGGTGGCCTCGTCGACGCCGTCGACCTCGCCGCGGACGGTGAGCGCGATGCCGGTGATCTTGAGACCTCCGGCGGGGTCCTCGCCGAGCGAGACGTCGGCCTGCACGTCGAGGGACCGGGGTGTGCCGCCCTGGTCCTCCAGGAGATGGGCGAACTGCATGGAGTAGCACGCCGAGTGCGCCGCTCCCACGAGCTCTTCCGGGCTGGTGATGGCGCCCCCGTCGTCGGCCGTGCGCTTGGGAAAGGACACGTCGAAGGTGCCGAGTCCGGAGCTGACGAGCTCGGTCTGTCCGGATCCATCCATGAATCCGCCGACCCAAGCGGTGCGAGCGGTGCGTGTGGCCATGTCGGTCCCCTCCGTCGATGTCTGTTCCTCGAAACTACTGCGGGGGTCCCGAGGCGCAAGGTGGAGTCGCAGTCGAGGTCGCGCGAGCGACCCTGATCGACCGTCAGGACGGCAGCCGCGGTGCCCCGAGAGGTCGGCCATCGTGACGGGAACGAGGATGGACGTGGAGACAAGACGATCCGGTCCGCGGCTTCCAGCTCTTCGACCTCGAGGAGCCTCGCGGTCGACCAGGCTGAACGTGCCGCTGGCGACGGACAAAGGTGGCGCCCCCGGCAGGATTCGAACCTGCGCTCCCGCCTCCGGAGGGCGGTGCTCTATCCCCTGAGCTACGGGGGCCCTGTCGGCCCGCACGCGATCGCTCGATGCGGTCAAGTGCGGTGTGAGCCTACCCCACGGCCACTACGGTGGGAGGCGTGCCCAGAGTGCTCGTCGTCGACGACGCAGCGTCCATCAGACTCCTCATCCGGACCAACCTGGAGCTTGCCGGATTCGACGTGGACGAGGCCGTCGACGGGGTCGACTGCATGGAGAACCTCACGAGTGCCGACATGTTGCCCGACGCGGTCACCGTCGACGTCATGATGCCGCGACAGGACGGGGTCGCGACCGCGGCGGCCATCCGGTCCGATCCACGCACCGCCGCCATCGGCATCATCATGGTCACGACGCAGAACCATCCCGCCGACGTGCAGCGTGGGATGCGGGCCGGCGTCGACGCGTACGTCACGAAGCCGTTCGACCCCGACGATCTCGTCAACACCGTGCGCGACGTCGTCACCCAGCGCCGCACCGGCTGACCTGCGAAGCGGCAGTCGGCGCGCAGCTTCCGGCCGATAGGCTGTGCCGGTGACTCCCGAGCAGCTCTCCGACGCCGTCGTGGCGGCCCTCGCGGACCTGGTGTCCGAGGGCCTCGTCGACCTGCCCGGCGGGGTTCCCGAGCACGTGCGGGTCGAGCGACCCAAGGTCAAGGAGCATGGCGACTACGCCACGAACGTCGCCCTCCAGCTCGGCAAGAAGGCCGGCCTCGACTCGCGGCAGCTCGCCACCCTGCTGGCCGAGCGCCTCACCGCGCGCGACGGCATCACCGCGGTGGAGGTCGCCGGACCGGGCTTCCTCAACGTTCGCGTGGGGGCCGGGGCCCAGGGAGCGCTCGCAGCTGACATCGTGCGGGCCGGCGACGCGTACGGCAGGAGTCAGCTGAGCTCCGGTGCTCGCGTGAACCTGGAGTTCATCAGCGCCAACCCCACCGGACCCTTGCACCTCGGCCACACCCGGTGGGCCGCGGTGGGCGACGCCATCGCCCGGGTGATCGAGGCCACCGGCGCCTCCGTCACCCGCGAGTTCTACATCAACGACCGCGGCGCGCAGATGGAGAAGTTCGGCGCCTCCCTGATGGCCCGGGCCCACGGCGAGGATCCGCCGGACGACGGATACCACGGTGAGTACGTCGCCGAGCTCGCCTCGCGGGTGGTCGCCCAGGCGCCACTCGTGCTGGAAGCCGACGACGACGAGCAGCTCAGGATGTTCACCAAGATCGGCTTTGAGATCCAGCTCGCCGAGCAGCAGGCCGAGCTCGAGGAGATGCACACGCATGTCGATGTCTGGTTCTCCGAGCACTCCCTGCACGAGAGCGACGCGATCGAACGCGGATTCGCCAGGCTGAGAGAGCAAGGCCATCTGTACGAGTCCGACGGCGCCACCTGGATGCGCACCACCGACTTCGGTGACGACAAGGACCGCGTGCTGGTGCGCTCCAACGGCGAGCTCACCTACTTCGCCTCCGACACCGCCTACTACGTCGACAAGCGCGAACGGGGGTTCGACCCGTGCCTGTACCTGCTCGGCGCCGACCACCACGGCTACGTCGGGCGACTGTCGGCCATGGCCGCGTGCGTCGGCGACACCCCGGGCGACCAGCTCCAGGTGCTCATCGGTCAGCTCGTCAAGATCATGCAGGACGGCGAAGAGCTGAAGCTGTCCAAACGAGCCGGGACGATCGTGTCCCTCCGCGAGCTGATCGACCTCATCGGTGTCGACCCGTTGCGCTACACCCTCATCCGCTACCCGGTCGACTCGCCGTTGACCCTCGACGTCGCGGAGATGACCAGCAAGAGCAACGACAACCCGGTCTACTACGTGCAGTACGCCCACGCGCGGCTCGCGAGCATCACCCGCAATGCCGCCGACCTCGGCATCGTCGCCGACGTCGACACCTTCGACCCGAGCCGGCTCTCGGCCGAGCGGGAAGGGGAGCTGCTGCGTGCCTTGGCCGAGTACCCGAGCGTCGTGGCGCGTGCCGCCGAGCTGCGCGAGCCGCACCGCGTCGCCCGCTACCTGGAGGACACCGCCTCGACGTTCCACAAGTTCTACGACACCTGCCGGGTGCTGCCGCAGGGCGACGACGAGGCCACCGATCTGCATCGGGCCCGCCTCGTCCTCGTGGCTGCGACCCGACAGGTCCTGGCCAACGGGCTCGCGCTCCTCGGCGTCGGCGCCCCGGACCGGATGTAGGCGCGGCATGCGATCGCACGAGGCGGGAGCCCTGCACGGGCAGGCGGGTGAGCGTGGGCCGGCCTGGCTGCGCGTGCCCGAGGACGCCGACGAGCTGGTGCCGCACCTGTGGTCGGCGGGAGTGTCGAAGGTCGACGGTGTGCTCACCGTGGCCGGGGAGTCCGCTCCGGAGCTGGCCGCCGAGTTCGGCACGCCGCTGTACGTCGTCGACGAGGACGACTTCCGCGCCCGGGCGCGGGCCTTTCGCGACGCGTTCGCCGGCGCCGGGGGAGGCGCCGACGTGTTCTACGCCGGCAAGGCCTTCCTCTGCGTGGCCACCGCCCGCTGGATCGCCGAGGAGGGACTCAGCCTCGACGTGTGCACCGGCGGCGAGCTGGCCGTCGCGCTGCGTGCGGAGTTCCCACCCGAGCGCATCGGCCTGCACGGCAACAACAAGTCGGTCGATGAGCTGCGTCGGGCGCTCGAGGCCGGGGTCGGGCGGATCATCATCGACTCCGCCGAGGAGATCGACCGGCTCGTCGCCCTCACGGCCGAGCTGGGCGTCGAGGCTCCGGTGATGGTCCGCGTCACTGCCGGCGTCGAAGCCCACACCCACGAGTACATCTCCACCTCGCACGAGGACCAGAAGTTCGGCTTCTCCATCACGGCCGACCACGACCGGCCCAGCGACGCCCTCGTCGCCGTCCGGCGCATCCTCGCCGCGCCCGGCCTCCGGCTGCTGGGGCTGCACTCCCACATCGGTTCGCAGATCTTCGTCACCGACGGCTTCGAGGTGGCGGCCCGCCGGGTCCTGCGCCTGCACGCCGAGATCGCGACGACCCTGGGCGTCGAGCTGCCCGAGCTCGACCTCGGTGGTGGGTTCGGCATCGCCTACACGACGCAGGACGACCCCTCGGCACCCGACGACCTTGCTCGGGAGATGCGCAAGATCGTCGACGACGAGTGCGCCGCACTGCGCATCGCGGTGCCGCGGCTGTCGGTCGAGCCCGGTCGGGCGATCGCCGGGCCATCGACGTTCACGCTGTACTCCGTCGGCACCACCAAGGACGTCGCTCTCGACGGCGGCACCACCCGGCGGTACGTGTCCGTCGACGGCGGCATGAGCGACAACATCCGTCCGGCTCTCTACAGCGCCGACTACTCCTGCACGCTGGCGTCGCGACCGTCGGGCGCCCCGGCGGTGCTCAGTCGTGTGGTCGGCAAGCACTGCGAGTCCGGCGACATCGTGGTCAAGGACGAGTACCTACCCGGGGACGTGCGTGCCGGCGACCTGGTCGCCGTGCCGGGAACGGGGGCGTACTGCCGATCGCTGGCCAGCAACTACAACCACGTGCCGCGTGCTGCGGTCGTCGCCGTCCGTGCCGGCGAGGCCCGGCTACTGCTGCGGCGCGAGACCGAGCACGACCTGCTCGCGCTCGACCAGGGGTAGGCGCTCAGGGTTCCAGCCCCCGGTGCGGGCCCGGCCCCAGGGTCGCCAGGGTGTCCTCGTTGTTGTAGATCGCGCACGTCTGCAGGGACAGGCAGCCGCACCCGATGCACCCGTCGAGGTGGTCGCGCAGGTTCGTCAACCTGGTGATGCGGTCGTCGAGATCGGCTCGCCAGCGCTCCGAGAGACGAGCCCAGTCGCGCTTGGACGGAGTGCGGTCGGCCGGCAGCGCGGCCATGGCCGCGGCGATGTCGTGCAGCGAGATGCCGAGGCGCTGGGAGAACCGGATGAACGCGACGCGCCGCAACACGTCCCGGTGGTAGCGCCGCTGGTTGCCGCTCGTCCGTCGGCTGCTGATGAGACCTTCTCGCTCGTAGAAGTGCAGGGCGGACACCGCCACCCCGGCCCGTTCGGCGACCTCGCCGGGGGTGAGCTCGCGTTGACGCAGCGCGATGTTCGACATGGCACCTCCAGACCTCAATTATAGGTGAGGTCTATGACGTCAGGCCACGCACGTGTTCACGGCCCACGGCTCGCTGGTGGACTCGTGGGCGACTTCGACGCCGTCGATGATGATCGTGCACGTGGCTCGGCTTGCTTGCCCGGGAAGGTTCTCCGGGAATCTGGATGGAGACCGCGGCCAGGGGGAACCTGCCCTTCACCGTGCGGGTGGCCGAATGCGTGGTTGAAACGGCGATCACCTGGGGCTTCTTGCGGTCGCGGTAGTACAGCGTCGCAGCCACCACTCCGTCGCTGGAGACCTTGACGGTGACCTCACGCCGGCCGCTTGTGCCGAACGAGGCGGCAAACGGGTCGGACGGGTCGATGGCTTTCGTGCCCCTCCGATCCTTGCTCCGTGTCGATCGGGTCGAGTGGCTTGATGATGGTGCTCCGTTCCTGCGCCTTCCGCGCAGGCTCGGACGAGACCGGCCCGCTCGACAGCGCCGCAACGACGATCGCGAGCCCGGTGAACATCACCGCCAGGGCGATGGTGGTGCGACGGGGAAGGCCACGCATGCGCAGATCAGGCATCGCTGTGAGGACCCTTCCGCATCGGGCACGGAGAGGGCGTCCGGCCATTCGGCTGATGTAACGACGGTACGCGGTGCGAGGCTATGGGTCGCCGTGGGCGCCGCGCCGATACCCTTGACCGGTGAGCGCTCCGTCCCCCGAACCTGCCCGCGGCACCGGCCGACCCGTGCGGGTCGCGCTGCTCGGCTGCGGTGTCGTCGGCACCGAGGTCGCACGGCTCCTCACCCGCGACGCCGCCGAGCTGGCCCAGCGCATCGGTGCGCCGGTGGAGCTCGTCGGCATCGCCGTCCGTCGGCTCGGACGCGAACGCGATCTCGACGTCCCCGCCGAGCTGTTCACCACCGATGCGGCCGCGCTCGTCTCCACGGGCGACCTCGACGTCGTCATCGAGGTGATCGGCGGCATCGAACCGGCCCGCGAGCTCATTCTCAGCGCACTCGAGCACGGCGCCTCCGTGGTCACGGCCAACAAGGCGCTGCTCGCCGAGGATGCGGCCACGCTCTACGAGGCGGCCGAGAAGGCCGACCGGGACCTCGCGTTCGAGGCCGCCGTGGCGGGGGCCATCCCGATCGTCCGGCCCCTGCGAGAGTCCTTGGCCGGCGACGCCGTCCAGCGTGTGCTGGGCATCGTCAACGGGACCACCAACTTCGTGCTCGACGCCATGACGACCAACGGATCGGGATTCACCGAAGCGCTCGACGAGGCCCAGCGGCTCGGGTACGCCGAGGCCGACCCCACGGCTGACATCGAAGGGTTCGACGCCGCGTCCAAGGCGGCGATCCTCGCCGGACTCGCCTTCCACACCCGCGTCTCGATCGGGGACGTCCACCGCGAGGGGATCACCGACGTCACGGCTGCCGATGTCCGCTCGGCGAGCGAGATGGGCTGTGTGGTCAAGCTGCTGGCCATCTGCGAGAAGCTCGACACGCCCGACGGTCCGGCCGTGTCCGCGCGCGTCCACCCGGCGATGATCCCGGCCACGCATCCGTTGGCCAGCGTCCGCGGCGCCTACAACGCGGTGTTCGTGGAGAGCGAAGCGGCCGGAGAGCTGATGTTCTACGGGCCCGGCGCGGGCGGTGCCCCCACGGCGAGCGCGGTGCTCGGCGACGTCGTCTCGGTCGCCCGCAACCGCGTCCGTGGCGTGGTCGGCCCCGGTGAGTCGACGCACGCCCAGCTCGAGGTGCTCGACATGGGCCGGGCGCGCACCAGGTACCACATCGCCATCGACGTCGACGATCGCGCGGGCGTCCTCGCGACCGTCGCCCACGCCTTCGCCGAGTACGACGTCTCGATCAAGACCGTCCGCCAGGAAGGCCACGGCTCAGACGCTCAGCTCGTCGTCGTCACCCATGAGGCCGACGACGCCGCCCTCTCGGCCACCGTGGAGGTGCTGCGCGGACTCGACATGGTGCGCGACGTCACCTCGGTGATGCGCGTGGAGGGGATCGCCTGATGGCGCCCCCGCAGGCAGCGCACCTGTGGCGCGGTGTCATCGAGGAGTACCGGGCATGGCTGCCGGTCGACGAGCACACGCCGGTCGTCTCGCTCTGCGAGGGCGGCACGCCGCTCGTCCACTCGGCGTGGTTGTCGGGTGTCGTCGGGAGCGACGTCTGGCTGAAGGTCGAGGGCGACAACCCGACCGGCTCGTTCAAGGACCGCGGCATGACGGTGGCCATGTCGGTGGCTGCCGGCGAGGGTGCCAAGGCCGTGGTCTGCGCCTCCACGGGCAACACGTCCGCGTCCATGACGGCCTATGCGGCTCGGGCCGGGCTCACCGCAGTGGTGCTCGTACCGCACGGGCGCATCGCCGCCGGAAAGATGGCCCAGGCCGTGATGCACGGTGCCGAGGTCGTCCAGGTCAGGGGTGGCTTCGACGAGTGTCTCCAGGTCGCCCGCGGCCTGGCCGAGGAGTACCCGGTGGCGTTGGTCAACTCGGTCAACCCGGTGCGCCTGCAGGGTCAGAAGACGGCCTCGTTCGAGATCGTCGACGCCCTTGGCCACGCGCCCGACCTGCACGTGCTCCCGGTCGGCAACGCCGGCAACATCTCCGCCTACTGGTTGGGCTTCCGCGAGTACGTGGAGGCCGGACACTCCAGCGCCACCCCGCAGCTGTGGGGCTTCCAGGCGGTGGGCGCCGACCCGATCGTGCAGGGCCACCCGGTGCCCCACCCCGACACCATCGCCACCGCCATCCGCGTGGGCAACCCGGCGTCCTGGAAGCTCGCCGAGGCGGCCCGCGACGAGTCCGGGGGACGCATCGCCTCGGTCACCGACGACCAGATCCTCTCGGCCCAGCGCGAGCTCGCCGCCCGCGACGGGGTGTTCGTCGAGCCGGCCTCGGCTGCCGGCGTGGCCGGTGTGCTCGCCGCTGCGGCCGCGGGTGAGATCGAGCGCGGCATCACGATCACCATCACGGTCACCGGGCACGGCTTGAAGGACGTCGAGACCGCCTTGACGGGGGTCGAGTCGATCGTCGACTCCGTCATCGACGCCGACGTCCACGAAGCCGCTGCCGTCGCCGGCCTCGCATGAGGGGCGCGCCATGGGTCTCGTGACCGGACCCGTCGTGGTCCGCACGCCCGCGTCCAGTGCCAACCTCGGACCCGGCTTCGACGCACTCGGTCTCGCCCTCGGCCTGCACGACCGGCTCGAGGCGGAGATCGCCGACGGTCTGGAGGTCGTGGTGCGCGGTGAAGGCGCCGGCGCACTCCCGCTCGATCGCGACCATCTCGTCGTCCGGTCGATGGACGCGGCGTTCGCGGCGCTCGGTGAGAGTCCGGCCGGCTTCCGCCTCACCTGTGACAACGCCATCCCGCACGCTCGCGGACTCGGCTCGTCGTCGGCCGCGATCGTCGGGGGCATCGTGCTGGCGCGCGCCCTGGTGGCCGATGGCGACGACCGGCTCGATGACGCCGGCGCCTACCAGCTGGCGTCCGACCTGGAGGGTCACCCCGACAACGTGGCCGCCGCGATGTTCGGCGGCTTCACCATCGCCTGGCTCGAGGGTGCGGTCGCCTCGGTGCACCGGCTCGACGTAGCTGCCCGGGTCACCGTGCTGGTCCCCCCGGACCCGGTGTCGACCGAGGCCGCCCGCGGGCTGCTCCCGGCCACGGTGCCCCACCGCGACGCTGCTTCCAACGCCGGACGCGCCGCGCTGCTCGTTGCTGCGCTCACCGACGATCCGCAGCACCTGCTGGCCGCCACCGAGGACTTCCTGCACCAGTCCTACCGGGCCGAGGCGATGCCCGACTCGTTCGCGCTGGTGCAAGGTCTGCGTGCGGCCGGCGTGCCTGCCCTGATCTCCGGCGCGGGGCCCTCCGTGCTCGCCTTCGGGCGTGGGCTGGAGGGCGTCGTTCCGGACGGTTGGACCGCTCACGAGCTCGACGTCGAGCCGCGCGGAGCGCACGTTCTGTCTGCTGGGCAGGGCTGATCGAACGGCCGGAAACCGCGTCGGACGGCCGCGCCCGGCGGGGAATGCGGCCCGCCGCGATGGTGTTACAGTTGAGGTGTCGGAGTCGAGTTCATCTCCCCGACAAGCATCATTCATTCAGCCCGTTCAGCGGGCTGCCAGCCTGTTGACGAGGCCCTTCCCTGAGCCGGAGAAAGTACCCGGACGACGTGGGCCTCAGCAAAGGAATCCCAGTGACAGACACCACGACCCAGCCCGCCGACCGCGCTGCAGAGCAGCCAGAGGCGGCTGAGCCGACCGATCGGTCCACCAAGGACGCCGGTACCACCGCGCCCCGTCGAACCGGCGGCGCCCTCGGCGGCAAGGTTCTCGCCGAGCTCCAGGAGATCGCCGGAGGCCTCAACATCTCGGGTGCCTCCAAGATGCGCAAGGGCGAGCTGATCGACGCCATCAAGACCGCGCGAGGCGCCGGCCAGTCGACCGACCAGGGCGTCAAGGCGCCGAACGGTGAATCGGCGCCCGCGTCCGACGCCGAGACGACTCCGGAGCCGAAAGCCGAGAAGAAGACCGAGAAGAAGACCGAGAAGAAGACCGACGACGCCGCCAGTGATGAGCAGGGCGACGATGCGCGCCAGCAGGACGGCGGCCGCAATCAGAGCGGCCGCAACCAGGGCAACCAGGGTGGCGGCAATCGCAACCAGGGCAACCAGGGTGGCGGCAATCGCAACCAGGGCAACCAGGGCGGCGGCAATCGCAACCAGGGCAACCAGGGCGGCGACGACAACCGCAACCAGGGCAACCAGGGCGGCGACAACCGCAACGCCAACGACGACGACCTTGCCGGTGGCGGACGCCGTCGCAACCGCCGCGGGCGCAACCGCAGTGGGAGCCGCGGTCCCGAGGGCGAGCCGACCTACACCGAGGACGACGTCCTCGTCCCGGCCGCCGGCATCCTCGACATCCTCGACAACTACGCGTTCGTGCGCACGACGGGCTACCTGCCGAGCGAGAACGACGTCTACGTCTCGCTCTCGATGGTCCGCAAGTGGGGCCTCCGCAAGGGCGACGCCGTCGTCGGCCAGGTGCGCCAGCCCCGCGAGGGCGAGCGCAAGGAGAAGTTCAACCCGATGGTGCGCGTCGAGTCGGTCAACGGCATGACGATCGACGAGGCGACGAAGCGGGTCGAGTTCTCCAAGCTGACGCCGCTCTACCCGTCCGAGCGCCTGCGCCTGGAGACCGACTCGAACGAGATGTCCGGCCGCATCATCGACATCATGTCGCCGATCGGCAAGGGACAGCGTGGGCTGATCGTCTCGCCGCCCAAGGCCGGCAAGACGATGATCATGCAGGCCGTGGCCAACGCCATCGCCCAGAACAACCCCGAGTGCCACCTGATGATCGTCCTGGTCGACGAGCGTCCCGAGGAGGTCACCGACTTCCAGCGCACGGTCAAGGGCGAAGTCATCTCCTCGACGTTCGACCGTCCGGCCACCGACCACACCACCGTCGCGGAGCTGGCCATCGAGCGCGCCAAGCGTCTCGTCGAGCTCGGTCACGACGTGGTGGTGCTGCTCGACGGCATCACGCGCCTCGGCCGGGCGTACAACCTCGCGGCGCCGGCCAGTGGACGCATCATGTCCGGCGGCGTCGACTCCTCGGCGCTGTACCCGCCGAAGAAGTTCTTCGGCGCGGCCCGCAACATCGAGGACGGCGGATCGCTGACGATCCTCGCGACGGCGCTGGTCGAGACCGGCTCCCGCATGGACGAAGTGATCTTCGAGGAGTTCAAGGGCACCGGCAACTGGGAGCTGCGCCTGCGCCGCGACCTGGCCGACAAGCGGATCTTCCCCGCCATCGACGTCGATGCCACCAGCACGCGCCGTGAGGAGCTGCTGATGGCCAAGGACGAGCTGGCGGTCGTGTGGAAGCTGCGTCGCGTCCTGTCCGGACTGGAGAGCCAGCAGGGCCTGGAGCTCATGCTCGAGCGACTCAAGAAGACGTCGACCAACGTCGAGTTCCTCATGCAGATCAACAAGACGATGCCGCACGGCACGTCGGGCGGCGACGAGTGATCGGTCGGCCGAGCGTGGTCGGTGGAGTCTGGAACGTCGTTCCGTAGGCTGGACGTCATGACCACGACGGTGCACGACTTCTCCGCCACCTCCATCGACGGCATCGAGCGTCAGCTCGACGACTATCGCGGCCACGTGATCCTCGTGGTCAACACGGCCTCGCAGTGCGGTTTCACGCCGCAGTACAAAGGTCTGGAGGAGCTGTACCAGACGTACGCCGATCGTGGTCTGGTCGTGCTCGGCTTCCCGTGCGACCAGTTCGGCAACCAGGAGCCGGGCGACGACGATGACATCGCCACCTTCTGCGAGCGCAACTTCGGCGTCACGTTTCCGCTGTTCTCCAAGGTCGACGTCAACGGCGACGAGGCGCATCCCTTGTTCCAGTGGCTCCGCTCGGAGAAGGGCGGCATCGGTGGCGACAAGATCAAGTGGAACTTCACCAAGTTCCTCATCGACGCCGACGGCACGGTGGTCAAGCGCTACGGGTCGAACGCCAAGCCCGAGAAGCTGGCCGGCGACATCGAACGCCTGCTCCCGGCCGCGGAATAAACGCCCGCCCGATTTCGCTGTTCACGGTGCCTGATGGCACACTAATTCCTTGGTTCTGGTTCACGATCCGCGACGCGGCTCGACCCAGCGACCACGAGAGGACTCCATGAAGCGCGACATCCACCCCGAGTACGTCGAGACCCAGGTCACCTGCACCTGCGGCAACTCGTTCACCACCCGCAGCACGGCCACCAGCGGCACGATGCGCTCCGAGGTGTGCTCGGCCTGCCACCCGTTCTACACCGGCAAGCAGAAGATCCTCGACACCGGCGGCCGCGTGGCCCGGTTCGAGAAGCGCTACGGCAAGAAGTAGCTTCGGCACGGCGCCGGCCCACTCCGTCATGGAGGGGCCGGCGCCGTTGTCTGTCCACCCGATGACGGGCCGGCGCGAGGAGGTGGCACATGTTCGAGGCGGTCGAGACGCTCGCTGACGAGCACGCCGCGCTGGAGCAGCGGATGGCCGATCCGGCCCTGCACGCCGATCCGGCCGAGGCCAAGAAGGTCGGTCGCCGGTACGCCGAGCTGAGTGCCGTCCTGCGGACCTACCGCGAGTGGCGGCAGGTCGGCGACGACCTGCAGGCTGCCCGGGAGCTGGTCGACGACGACCCATCGTTCGCCGGGGAGGTCGAGTCGCTGGAGGCTCGCCTGCCGGCACTGGCCGAGCGCCTCCAGCACCTGCTCGCGCCGCGTGATCCGTCCGACGGCAAGGACGCCATCGTGGAGATCAAGGGCGGCGAGGGCGGCGAGGAGTCGGCCCTGTTCGCCGCCGACCTGCTGCGGATGTACACCCGATTCGCCGAGCAGCGGGGCTGGCGCACCGACATCCTCGACTCCACCGAGTCCGCGATGGGCGGCTACAAGTCCGTCACGGTCGCGGTGCAGGCCAAGGGCACGCCCGAGCCGGGCGAGGCTCCGTACGGGTTGCTGAAGTTCGAGGCCGGCGTGCACCGCGTGCAGCGGGTCCCGGTCACCGAGTCCCAAGGGCGCGTGCACACCTCGGCCGCTGGAGTGTTCGTGATGCCCGAGGCCGAGGACATCGACGTCGAGGTCCATGACGCCGACCTGCGCATCGACGTGTTCCGGTCCTCCGGACCGGGCGGGCAGAGCGTCAACACCACCGATTCGGCGGTGCGCATCACCCATCTGCCGACCGGGATCGTCGTCAGCTGCCAGAACGAGAAGAGCCAGCTCCAGAACAAGGAACAGGCCCTGCGCATCCTGCGATCGCGACTGCTGGACGCCGCACAGGCGACCGCCGACGCCGAGACGGCGGACGCCCGCAAGTCCCAGATCCGCACCGTCGACCGCTCCGAGCGCGTCCGGACGTACACGTTCCCCGAGAACCGGATCTCCGACCACCGCACCGGGTTCAAGGCCTACAACCTCGACCAGGTCATGGACGGCGCACTGGACGACGTCATCCGGTCCTTGGTCGAGGCCGATCTCACCGCGCGGCTGTCCGCCGCGCAGGCCGAACCCGGAGAATCCGGGTCGTGAGTGCCCGGTTGCTGCTGGCCGACGCCGAGGCCAGGCTCGCCGAGGCCGGCGTCGGCTCCCCCCGTGTCGACGCCGAGCTGCTGCTGGCGCACGTCACGGGACTCCCGCGTTCGCTGCTGCTCGCGGCCGCCCGTCCCAACGAGCTGCAACGCCGGTCGTACCTCGAGCTCGTCGAGGCCCGCGCGCGCCGAGTGCCGCTGCAGCACCTCACCGGCTCGACCGCCTTCCGGTTCGTCGACGTCGAGGTCGGCCCCGGCGTCTTCGTGCCCCGGCCCGAGACCGAGGTGCTGGCCGGCTGGGCCATCGAGCGAGCGCTGACCCTGAACGAGCCTGTCGTGGTCGACCTGTGCACCGGTTCCGGCGCCGTCGCCCTGGCGATCGTGCAGGAGGTCCCCGGTGCCCGGGTCCACGCGGTCGAGCTGGATGAGGCCGCCTTCGGCTGGGCGCAGCTCAACCTCTCCGGCTCCGGTGTCGATCTCCGGCTCGGCGATGCGGCCGACGCGTTCCCCGATCTCGACGGGACGGTCGACGTCGTCGTCGCCAACCCGCCCTACATCCCGCTCGATGCCTGGGAGAGCGTGGCCCCGGAGGTTCGCGACCACGACCCGGCGCTGGCCCTGTGGTCCGGCGATGACGGACTCGACGCGATGCGGATGATCGAGCGCGCGGCGTGGCGGTTGCTCAAGCCCGGGGGAGTGGTCGGTGCCGAGCACGCCGACGCCCAGGTCGAGTCCGCCCCCGCAGTGTTCGCCGCCCACGTGTCGGGGCCGTGGGTCGACGTGCGCGACCACGACGATCTTGCCGGCCGTCCGCGGTTCGTGACCGCAGGCAAGCCCTAGCGGGTTCAGGCCCAGCGGTCGAGCGCGACCCGGGTGACGAACGCGGCGAGCGTCGCGGGGGTCCACGCCTCGGGGCCCGGCTCCTGCCGCAGCAGCACGGAGGCGTTGTCCTCGGCCAGGCCGGCGAAGTTCGAGGCCAGCACCTGCGCCTCGGCCTCGGTGAGCGTCTTCGCCCGGCTGGTCATGGCCCGGACCAGCTGGGCGATCTGGTCGACGAACTCCTCGCGCGCTCGCCGGTAGCGGCCCTCGACCTCCGGCGGCATGACCTGCTGGGCATCCACGACGATCCGCCACGAGGCCGGGTGGGCGAGCACCGCGGCGAAGAACGCCTCGAACGACGCGACCACCGTGGCCCGGAAGTTCGTCGCGGCGGGCAACGACAGCGCTGCCTGCGTGGCCGACATCAAGCGCTCCTCCTCGCGGTCGAGCAGAGCGCGCAGCACCTCGTCCTTGTTGGTGTAGCACTCATAGAGCACCGGCTTGCTGACGCCGGCCTTCGCGGCGATCGCCGCCATGGTGGTGCCGCGGTAGCCCTCCTGGCCCCAGACCTCGAGGGCGGCATCCAGCACGAGGGGTCGGCGGACCGCCGGGCCCAGGTGGGCGGCCCGGTGCGGTCCGTTGGCGCTGGTGGGTGCTCCGACCGCTCTCCCGGTACTGCGTGACACGTCGCGTTCTCCTTCGTTGACAGGGCAGGTGCCACTGCCTATCGTGGCTCAATCCTACCGAGCGGTAGGAAAATGGGAAGGGAACCTCGACCGTGTCGACCATCGCGCCGCGTTCCTCCCTCGTGAGGACGCTGCACCGCAAGGCCGACGAAGCGCTCGTGACGTTCGGCGAGATGATCCGGCTCGGCATCGAGGCCAGCGTGTTCGTGGGCGTCGACATCGTGCGGCGCAGGTTCCCGTGGCGCGAGTTCCTCGAGCAGGCGTGGTTCATGACCCGCGTGGCCTTCCTGCCGACCGTCCTCGTCGCGATTCCGTTCGGCGTGATCGTCGCCGTGCAGGTCGGAGCGATCGCCGAGCAGATCGGAGCCGTCTCCTTCACCGGTGCCGTCAACGGCATCGGTGTGCTGCGACAAGGTGCGCCGCTCGTCACGTCGCTGCTGATGGCCGGGGCGGTCGGATCGGCGATGTGCGCGGCTCTCGGGTCGATGACCGTGCGCGAGGAAGTCGACGCGATGCGCGTCATGGGCCTCAACCCGGCCCAGCGTCTCGTCGCCCCGCGCCTGGCCGCCGCCGTCGTGGTCGGTGCCCTGCTCAACGTGGTGGTCGCCTCGGCCGCGATGATCACCGGCTACATGCTGAACGTCGGGTCCGGCCAGGTGAGCTCCGGGGCCTACCTCGGTTCGTTCACCAGCTTTGCCCAGCCCACCGACCTGCTGCTCGCCGAGGGCAAGGCGATGATCTTCGGCTTCCTGGCCACGATCATCGCCTGCCACAAGGGCTTGCACGCCTCCGGCGGGCCGAAGGGCGTGGCCGATGCCGTCAACCAGAGCGTCGTGCTCAGCGCCATCACTCTCGCCGTCGTCAACGTCGCCATCACCCAGGCGTACGTCGTCCTCGTCCCGCAGCGGATCGCCTGATGGCCACGGTCAAGGTCGCCGACCGGACACTCGACGGCCTCGCCCTCGTCGGCGCCCAGGCGACCTTCGTGGCTCGCGTCCTCCGGGCGGTGCCGGCAGCGGCCACGACCTACCGGAACGAGACCTTCCGCATCCTGGTGGACATCTGCTGGGGGACGGGGGCGATCCTCGTCGGCGGCGGCACGATCGGCGTGATGGTGCTGCTGTCGGTGTCGGCCGGCACGTCGCTCGGCATCGAGGGCTTCAACGGACTGGAGACCATCGGCCTGTCGCCGCTGACCGGGTTCGTGTCGGCCGTCGTCAACACGCGCGAGCTGGCACCACTCGTCGCGGCTCTCGCCCTCGCCGCGCAGGTCGGCTGCCGGTTCACCGCTCAGCTGGGGTCGATGCGGGTGCACGACGAGGTGGATGCGCTGGAGTCGATGGCGATCCCGCCGCTGCACTTCCTCGTCGCGACGCGCCTGGTCGCGGCGATGATCTCGATCGTCCCGCTGTACCTCGTCGGCCTGGTGGGGTCGTACGTCGCCACGGAGCTGTCGGTCACGCTGATGTTCGACCAGCCCGCTGGCACGTTCACGCACTACTTCGAGACGTTCGTCAGCGGCGGCGACATCGCGCTCTCGGTCGTGAAGATCCTGGTGTTCGCGTTCGCCGTCACGATGATCCACTGCTGGTACGGGTTCACCGTCACCGGCGGCGCCCAGGGAGTCGGTGAGGCTTCGGGACGGGCGATCCGGGCGAGCCTGGTCATCGTGGTGCTGATCGACATGGCCATGACGCTGCTCTTCTGGGGCGGCGACGCCGGCGTGCGGATCGCGGGGTGAGCCGGTGATCACCGCCGAGATGATCGACCGGAACCTGCGCAACCGGTCGGCCCTGGCACGCCGCGCCGTGGTCGCACTGATCGTGCTGGCGCTCGCGGGCGCCGTCCTGGTGGGCTTCGGTCGCGGCATGTTCGCCAACACGATGCGGGTCACCGCGGTGGTCGATGACGCGGGCGGATCCCTGACACCCGGGTCCGACGTGAAGGCGCGCGGAGTCATCGTGGGCAAGGTCGACTCCATCTCCGGGTCCGCCGAGGGAGTACGCGTCGCGCTGGTGCTCGACGGCGACGAGGCGACCCGGATCTCACGCGACGTGCGTGCGCGGGTGCTGCCGGCCACGGTCTTCGGCACGACGTTCGTCGACCTGGTGCCGGAGGCGAGCGGACCGACGGGGCTGGTGGCCGGCCAGGAGATCGCCCAGGACACCAGCAGCTCGACCCTGGAGCTCCAGGACTCCCTCGACAGCACCAACCGGGTGTTGTCGGCGGTCCATCCAGCCGAGCTGGCCACGACACTGTCGTCGATCGCCGGTGCCCTGCGAGGTCGGGGTACGCAGATCGGCGAGACGATCGAGACGCTGGAGGCGTACCTCGCCCGGCTCGAACCCCACCTGCCGCTGGTGCAGGAGGTGCTGCGGCTCGCGGCAATCGACCTCCGCGTGCTCGCCGACACCTCACCCGACCTGCTGGCGGCCACGGACAACGGCCTCACGACGACGCGAACGATCGTCGCCAAGCGCAAGCAGCTCGTCACCAGCCTGCGGGACGCCCGCGCGCTGGTGGTGCGCGCCGACACGTTCCTGAAGGCAGAGCAGCAGCACATCATCGACCTGCTTGCCGACGCCGCAACGGTCGTCTCGGCGATGCACGACGAGCGGACCGGGCTGGCCGGCGGCTTCCGGGCGTTCGTGGCGTTCGCCCGGGAAGGATCCAAGGCGTTCTCGGACGGCCCGTGGCTGGCCTCCTCGACCTACATCAAGTCCGGCGGCATCCGTGACTACACGGCGGCCGACTGCCCCCGGTTCGGATCGGCCAAGGGTGACAACTGCGGCGGCGGCACGGCGTCGTCGTCCTCATCGGGGTCCGCCGCACCGTCCTCCAGCGCGACCGACCCGGACTCCGGGCTGCTCGGGCGGATCAACGGACTGCTCGCCGATCTCGGGGGTGCGCCGTGAGGTGGATCCTGGTGCGTTTCGGCGCGTTCGTGGCGGCGGCCGTCGTCGTGCTCGTGGTCCTGCACAACACGATGTCGAACCACGTCGCCGGCGGCACCGAGCAGTACACCGCGGACTTCTCGAACGTCAGCGGCCTGCGGCCCGGGGACGACGTTCGCGCGGCCGGTGTGAAGGTCGGCCGCGTGGAGGACGTCGGGCTCGCGGGCGAGACGGCGCGAGTGACCTTCACCGTGGCGCGGGAGCAGCCGATCTACCGGGACACGCGGATGTCGGTGCGCTACCAGAACCTGCTCGGACAGCGGTATCTCGCGCTGCTGCCGAGCCGGTCGTCGCGAGACTCCGGAGCGGTCCGTCGGCTCGATGCGGGCGCTCACATCGGCGTCGACCACACCGACCCAGGTTTCGACCTCACCGCCCTGCTCAACGGGTTCGAGCCGCTGTTCGCGACGCTTGAGCCGGAGCAGGTCAACCAGCTCTCCCGATCCATCGTCGCGGTCATGCAGGGTGAGGGCGGGACGCTCGAGTCGCTGCTCACCGAGACCGCAACCCTCACCGACCACCTCGCCGAGAAGGACGAGGTCGTCGGCCGGGTGCTCGAGGGGCTCACCCCCGTGCTGCAGGACCTCGCCGCGCGAGGAGACGAGCTCACCGGCACGGTCGACGACCTGCGGGCCCTCATGCGAACCCTTGCCGAGGAACGCTCCAGCATCGGCGACTCCATCGACGGCGTCAGCGAGCTCTCCGGGGCGACGGCCGACCTCGTGACCGACATGCGCAAGCCGGTCGCGAAGGACGTCGAGGCGCTCCGCGAGTTCGCGCGGATCGCGGTCCGCGAGCAGGAACGCCTGTTGTCGATCTTCGAGACGTTGCCGGTCGCGACGTCGGCCTTCGCCCGGCCGATGTCCCACGGGTCCTGGTTGAACTTGTACATCTGCAACATGAGCATCAAGCTCGGTGATGCCACGATCAACCTCGGTCCCACCTCGGGCAGCTACTCCGAGGTGTGCCGATGATCGCCCTGTCCCGCGTCGGAGAGCGGACGCTCGGTCTGGTCGGCGTGATCGCGGTGGTGGTCGCAGCCCTGATGGTCGCCGTCATCAGCTTCGTGCCGTTCGGTCAGCACCACTACTCGGCGGTGTTGGAGCACTCGGCCGGCCTGCGCGCCGGCGAGGAGGTCCAGATCGCCGGCGTCGGTGTCGGTGACGTGCGCGGCATCCGCCTCGAGGACCATCACGTCGTCGTCGACTTCACCGTCGACGACGGCGTGCGCCTCGGACGGTCGAGCACGGCGGCGGTCAAGGTGGCCACCCTCCTGGGGTCACACTTCCTCGAGATCGACCCGGACGGCCCGGGCTCGCTCAAGGACGACACCATCGCGCTGGACCGCACGACCGTGCCGTTCAACCTGCAGGATGTCATCGAGGGATCGACCGGGGCACTCGACCGCATCGACGGCGAGGCGGTCGCGGCCTCGATGCAGGTCGTGGCGGAGGCCTTGCGCGGCACCCCGCAGGCTGCTCGCGACGCGATCGACGGCGTCGCGCGACTTTCGGCCGTGGCCTCGAAGCGCACCGACCAGATGCAGGAGCTGCTCCGGGCGTCGCGCACCGTCACCGGCGATCTGGCCGCGAGCTCTGCGGACATCATCGACCTGCTTCGGCAGTCGACGCTGATCCTCGAGGAGCTCACCCGCAGACGCGACGTCATCCACCAGATGCTCCTCGACGCGCGCCGCGCGGCGACCGCGGTCTCCGGCATCCTCGCCGACAACCGCAGCCGGCTCGACCCGTTGATGCGGGACTTCCGGTCCGCTCTGGCCTCCATGCGGCAGCAGGAGAAGCAGATCAACGAGTCGATCAAGGGTCTCGCCACCATGGCGCGCTACTTCGCGAACGCCACCGGCAACGGCAACTACGTCGACGTCCACGTGCCCGTCCCGGTCGGCGACAACCTCACCTGCGGGACGGGGTGCCGATGATGCGGCCGACCTGGCGGGCGATCGTGGCCGGCGTGCTGTTGCTCGGTGTCCTCAGCGCCTGCGGTGGATCCGGCGCGACCACCGTGACGGCCCAGTTCGACGACGCCGCCGGACTGTTCGAGGGCAACGACGTCGGCGTGCTCGGCGTGCGCGTCGGCGAGGTCATCTCCATCACCCCGCGCGGCGACCACGTCGACGCCGTGCTGCGCATCGACCCCGGCGTGAAGATCCCTGCCGACGCGGGAGCGGTCGTGGTCTCCCGATCGGTCGCCACCGACCGCTACGTCGAGCTGACCCCGGTGTACGACTCGGGTGCGGTGCTGAGCAGCGGGGCGACGCTCGCGCAGGACCGCACCCGCACCCCGGTCGAGTTCGACGACCTGCTCGCCTCTCTGACCGAGATCTCCGACACGGTCGCCGGGCCCGACGGCAAGGCCACGGCGGTCAAGGACATCCTCGACGCCGGAGCCCGCACCCTCGACGGCAACGGTGGACGGATCGCGCAAGGCCTGCACGACCTGGCCACTGTGCTGAGCGCCGCGGACGACAGCTCGGCCGAGGTCGCGGACACGATCGACCATCTCGACACCCTCACCGGTGCGCTCGCCGACAACGACCAGCTGGTGCGCCGATTCACCGCTCAGGTCGCCGACGCCACCGAGCTCCTCGACAGCGAGCACGAGTCGATGGAAAGGACGTTCGACGCGCTGGCCGCGATGGTCCGGGCGGTCGCGGCGTTCTCGCGCGACCATCGCGGACAGGTCCGCGCCCAGGTCGAGGACCTCACCGTCGTCGCAGGCTCTCTGCTCGACAACCGCCGGCGGCTCGAGGAGCTCGTCGAGACCCTGCCGTTGATGATGCAGAACATCGACCGGGCGATCGACGACAAGGACCGGCTCACCTTCCGGGTCCGTCCCGGCGAGCTGGTGCCGGGTCGAGCCGGTGCGGAGATCCTGTGCGCCTCGCTCCCGACCGGCCTGTGCGACGCGCTCGACCTCGACAACGTCGGTCTGTTCGACCTGCTCGCGGCCCTCGCGGGGGTGCAGGGCCGATGAGGCGACTCGTTCCGTTCCTCGCCGCCGCAGTGGTCCTGAGCGGTTGCTCGACCGCCGCTTCCGACCTGCCGCTGCCCGGAAGCGGGGTCAGCGGGCCGACCTACAGTGTCGAGGCCGTCTTCGACGACGCGCTCAACCTGGCCGTCGGCGCTCCGGTGAAGGCGCACGGCGTCACGATCGGCCGGGTGCGGTCGGTGCGGCCGGCGAACTTCACCGCCGAGGTCACGCTCGACGTCAGGAGGAGCGAGCCGCTGCACGAGGGGGCGACGGTGCGCCTGCGTGCCACGACGCCGCTCGGCGAGCTCTTCGTCGACGTCGACGATCCCGACACCGGCAGCCGGCTCTCCGACGGTGCCCGTCTCGGGCGCGACGACACCAGCGCGGCGCCCACGATCGAGGACACCATGTCGTCGGCGTCGATGGTGCTCAACGGCGGTGGTCTCGGTCAGCTCCAGACCATCGTGCGGGAGGCCAACCTCGCGCTCGACGGGCGCGAAGGGACGGCCCGCGACCTCCTCACCCGCCTGGACACCACGGCACGCACGCTCAACGAGTCCAGCGACGACCTCGACGCCACGCTCGAGGCCTTGGCCGACGTGTCGGAGGTGCTGCACGAGCGGCGCGACACCATCGACGCCGCGCTGGTGGAGATCGCTCCGGCGGCCCGGGTGCTGCGTCGGGACACCGACGAGATCGTGGCCCTCCTGAGGTCGGTCGACGCCTTCGGGACCACCACGACCGACCTCATCGAGGCCACGCGCGGCGATCTGCTGAGCATCCTGCGCGAGCTGTCACCGGTGCTCGACCAGCTCAACTCGCTCGACGGCGAGATCGGTCCGGGCATCGATCGGCTCGTGAGCTACGCCGCGCTGCTGGATGCCGGCGTGCCGACCGACTACCTCAACACCTACTTGCACTACCAGGACGAGCTCGACATCGCCCTGCCCGGCCTCGACATCACTCTCGCCCCGCCGAAGCAGCTGGACCAGCAGGGCCTGCTCGACGCCGCTCCGATCGTGATCCCGGGGCTCAACGGACCCTCGGAGAACGGCGATCCGAGCATCGTCGACCGCCTGCTCGGCTTCGGGAGCGCACGATGAGGCGCGCCCTTCCGCTCAAGCACGTCGTGGGCGCGGTCGGCCTCGCGATGGTCCTGGTGCTCACCCTCGTCTACCTGTACTCCAGTGTCCTGGGCGGCTCGGTCGGGTCCCGGCCCGTCCACGTCACGGTCGCCATGAGCGAGACCGGCGGGCTGTTCGAGGGGTCCGGCGTGGCCTATCGAGGGGTCCGCATCGGCAAGGTCGAACGAGTCGACCTCGCCGGCGACCATGTCGAGGCGAGCATCCGCATCGATCCCGGCGCCCGCGTCCCGGCCGACGCGGCGGCCGTCGTCCGCACGTTGTCGCCGGCGGGGGAGCAGTTCCTCGACCTGCAGCCGAAGCGTGGTCGCGGTCCTTGGCTGTCCGAGGGCGACACCATCACCGAGGCGCGCACGTCGACGCCGGCCACGGTGGCCGACACGCTGCGCGCCGTCGACCGGCTGATGTCGCAGGTCGACGAGAAGGACCTCCGCACGGTCCTGCGTGAGCTGGACCTCGCGTTCTCCGACCCCGAGGACCTCCGCAGCGTCGTGTCCTCATCGAGCAACCTCGTGGCGACGCTCGACCAGACCTGGCCGGCGACGCTGCGGACGCTGCAGCAGGGCCGCACAGTCCTGCGGACCGGCGTCGACACGGCCGACGACTTCCGTTCGTTCGCCACCAGCGCCCGCAGCCTCACGGCCTGGCTGAAGGGCTACGACGGCACCCTGCGCGGCAACCTCGACGTCGCGCCGCGACAGCTCGACGAGCTGCAGCGACTCACCGCCGACGTGGTGGAGTCCGTGCCAGCGCTGCTGAGGAACCTCACCGGACTGACCGACATCCTCGCGAGCCGCGACCCGCACCTGCGCGAGCTCCTGATCCAGTTCCCGAAGGCCCTGCAGCGCCTGGTCGACGTGTTCAGCAACGGCCGCCTGAGCTCGAACATGATCGTGGACCCGGGAACCTCGTGCTCCTACGGTGACTTCGAGGACAATCCCCGCGACCCGGTCCGCCGACCGGTGGACCCGGATCGCTCCTGCCCGCCGTCGTACGACGGGCTCCAGCGCGGCGCCGCGCACGCACCGGGTCCGACGCGCTGACCGTTCGGACCGAACCAGCCAGGATCGGAGGCACGCGTCGATAGGGTGGCGCGCATGGGCGACCTGGCACTCCTTGGCGCCGCCTTTGCGTTCGGCATCGGGTCGGGAGTCCTGCCGGTCTTCCTCAACGCCGAGCTCTACGTCATCGGCATGGGCGCCTTCGTCCCGGAGTCGATGCTCTTCTTCACGATCCTCAGCCTCGGCGTGGGCACCGTCCTGGGCAAGGCGCTCGTGTTCGAGCTGGTGCGGCGCGGCTCGACCCGCGTACGTCAGACGATCGAGCGCAAGCCGCCGCGGAACGCTCTCACAGCCTCGATGCGTCGGCTGGGTGACCGGTTGCTGAAGCTGCTCGACCGTCCCTATTTGGGAGCGGCAACCGTTCTGGCGTCGTCGTTGTTCGGCATCCCACCCCTCGCGGTCGTCACCATCCTGGCGGCTGCCTCGCGTCAGCCGCGGGCTCTCTTCCTCACGATGGTGTTCGTGGGACGCACCGCCCAGTTCCTCGCCATCGCCTTCCTCGTCCACGGCGTCACATGAGCCGCACTAGGGTGTGCGGGTGAGGTTCGACTGCGCGGTGGAGTCAGAGCTCGACGCCGGCCTCGAGGCTGCCGAGGCGGCCATCGGCCGCGGCGAGCTCGTCGTCCTCCCCACCGACACCGTCTACGGTCTGGCCGCGGACGCGTTCTCGCCCGAAGCCGTCCAGCGGCTGCTCGACGCCAAGGGTCGGTCGCGTCAGATGCCGCCACCGGTGCTCGTCGGTGCCCCGACGATGCTCGAGGCGCTCGCGTCGGACATCCCGTCGTGGCTGCGCACGATGACGAGCTCGCTCTGGCCCGGTCCCCTCACCGTCATCTGTCGTCAGCAGTCCTCGCTCACCTGGGACCTCGGCGACACCCATCAGACCGTCGCGATCCGGATGCCCGACGACGCGACGGCACTCGCCCTGCTCAAGGTCACCGGCCCGCTCGCGGTCAGCAGCGCGAACCTCACCGGCGAACCCGCGGCGGAGTCGGTCGACGACGCGGAGCGCATGCTCGGCGATGCCGTCGCGGTGTACCTCGACGGCGGACCGTCCCGCTCCGGGCTCCCGTCCACGATCCTCGACGCCACCGGCCCCACCCCACGGGTCCTGCGACAGGGCTCGATCGACCTGGACACGTTGCACTCGTTCAACAACACGATCGAGCCGGGAGACTCCGCCAGTGCGTGAGTACCTCGTCGTCTTCGGCGTGTCCCTCGGCGTCACGTACCTGCTCGCGTCGATCGCTCGACAGCTCGCGCATCACTTCGGCGCGGTGGCCAAGGTCCGCGACCGCGACGTGCACGCCATCCCGACCCCGTACTTCGGTGGCCCGGCGATGCTGGGCGGGCTGATCGCCGCCTACCTGACCGCCACCCACCTGCCGTTCCTGTCGCAGTCGGAGGGCTCGGTCTTCAGTGACGCCCGAGCCGTGGTCATCGGCGGTGCGGTCATCTGCCTGGTCGGCGTCATCGACGACCTCTTCGAGCTCGATGCACTCAGCAAGTTCGCCGGGCAGGTCCTCGCCGGTGTGGTCGTGGTCGCCCTCGGGGTCAAGTTCTTCTACCTGCCGCTGTACGGCAACGTGCTCGGCCTCGACCAGGCCCAGTCGGCGATCTTCACGGTCCTGCTCATCGTCGGCACCGCCAACGCGGTCAACTTCGTCGACGGACTCGACGGACTGGCCGCCGGCATGGTGGCGATCGGCGCGATCGCCTTCTTCGCCTACGCCTTCGTTCTCGCCGTGCAGAACGGCGAGACCCGCGCCATCGCGGCCGCGCTGCTCACCGCGGCACTCGCCGGCGCCTGCATCGGGGTGCTCCCGCACAACTTCTTCCCGGCCCGGATGTTCATCGGCGACTCCGGGTCGATGCTCATCGGCTTCGTGCTGGCGTGCTCGTCGATCAGCCTCACCGGCCAGTTCCCGGCCACGAGCATCTCCGAGGGCATCGGGGGAGCGCAGACGACGTTCCTCACCTTCCTGCTTCCGCTCATCCTGCCCGTCGCCATGCTGCTCGTGCCGTTCGTCGACCTGGCGCTCGCGGTCGTACGACGCACGCGGGCGGGACGCTCGCCGTTCAGCCCGGACAAGATGCACATCCACCATCGGCTGCTCGAGATCGGCCACTCCCACCGCAACGCCGTGCTCGTCATGTACTCCATCGCGGGGCTCGTCGCGTTCGGCACGGTGTTCGTGAGCCTCGTCAGTGGCTGGCCGTCGATCGTGGGCTTCCTGGTCCTGGCCGTCCTGACCGCGGCCTTCGTGTTCCTGCTGCCGCGGTGGCGACCGGTCACGCGCCGTTGAGTTTCGCCCCCCGGGCGAGAACATCGAGTGCGGTTTCGGGGGGCATTTCGGGCCGGGGGCGGGTGTCAGGGGCGCGCCCCGCTCGTGATAGTTTTCACGTACTCTCACCCCGCACGACCCACCCATTTTCGATCGCCAAGGACGGCCGCCGAACATGACGACCGACGCATCCCATCGCACCGCGGCCCGCAGGGCGATCGCGGCTCGTGAGATCGGGTCCTGCTGCGTGGCCTCGGGCGGCTCCAGGAGTGTCGGTGATGAGCGATGACGACCAGCACGATGTCCCGGCCCTCGGCGGTCGCGACCTCCTCACGCTCGGCGGCCTGCTCGTCGGGTGCGTCGTGGTCGGTGTCGCTCTCGGCCAGCTCGTCGACGTCTGGCGCGGCACGTCGCCCCTCTTCGTCCTCCTCGGCATCGCGCTCGGCGTCGTCGGCGCCGGCGTCGGGTTCTGGTTTCGCGTCCGTGCGTTCCTTCGCTCCTGACCGAGGGGCGGTCCGATGAACGACACCCCGTCCGTACCGCCGACACCGATGTCGGTGCCCACGCTCGGTGGCACCATCCGCAACCAACGCCGCGCTCTCCTGCTCGCCGTCGGCCTCGTGATCGCCGCGCTGTGGATCAGCATCCCGCTCGATGAGTGGCGGTTCGGGGTCTTCCTGGCCATCGGCTTCGTCCTCGGGTTCGCCAACCACGTGCTCACCGAGCACGTGCTCAAGCGCGCGATCGCCTCCGGCGACGAGACCACCCGGCAGGCGTACGCCGCCGGCTCGCTCATCCGCCTGATGGGCATCTCGGTCATCGCGGTCGTGCTGACCATCGTCTTCTGGCCCGACGGCGCCGCCGTTCTCTTCGGGCTCGCCATCTTCCACCTGATCGCCCTGGTCCTCACCGGGATCCCCCTGCTCAGAGAGGTGCGGAAGCTGCCATGATCACCTCCGGATCCGAGATCGAGATCGGCGTCCACCCCACCTTCGAGTGGGCCGGGATGACGTTCAACATCGACACCATGACGTCGACCGTCATCTCCGCCGCCATCGTGCTGGTGCTCGGCTTCCTGCTTCGCAGCCGCGTCTCGGCGGAGTCCCCGGGCAAGATCCAGCTCGCGTGGGAGCTGCTCGTCACCTGGGTCAACGACCAGGTCGAGTCGAACCTCGGCAAGCTGAACCCGTTCGTCGTGCCGCTCGCGGTGTCGCTGTTCGCGTTCATCCTCTTCGCCAACTGGCTCGAGGTCGTGCCCACCATGCACAAGGCGCCGCCGCCCACCGCCGACGTCAACCTCACCTACGCCCTGGCCCTGCTGGTCATCGTCTCGGTGCACGTCTACGGTGCACGCGAGAACGGCCTGCGTGGCTACGGCAAGCACTTCATGGAGCCCATGCCGGCGCTGCTTCCGCTGAACCTCATGGAAGAGATCATCAAGCCGGTCTCGCTCGCGCTGCGACTCTTCGGCAACATCTTCGCCGGCGGCATCATGATCTCGCTGATCGGGCTCCTGCCCAACACGGTCTTCTGGATCCCCGAGTTCATCTGGAAGCTGTTCGGCATGGCGATCGGCGGCCTGCAGGCCTTCATCTTCGCCCTCCTCACCATCTTGTACTTCGGCATCGCCGGGCAGGGCCACGGCGGCGACTCCCACGGCCCGGAGAAGTCGGGCTCGGGCGAGCCGGCGCACGACGACACGAAGAAGTCCGCGTCACGCGAGCCGGAAGGCGAGCTGCAGCCGGCCTGAGGCCGCACCACCTCCACCAGCTCGCAGCCCGCGGGCCGGTGCACACAACTTCACATCGCAGCAAGCACGATTCACCCAGCAACATCCACGACCACGACCGGAGACCCGGACGTGACAGCCAAGGAGAGACATGGCAGTAACTGATACCGCAATCCAGACCGCCGGTGCGTTCGTCGGCGGCGGCCTGGCCCTCGGAGGCGGCGCCATCGGCGCGGCCGTCGGTGACGGCCTGGCCGGTGCGTCGACGATCCAGGGTGTCGCGCGCCAGCCCGAGGCCCAGGGCCGACTGATGACGATCTTCTTCATCACCGTCGGTCTGTGTGAGGCCGCCTACTTCATCAACCTGGCCTTCATGGCCATGTTCGTGTTCGTCCTCGCCTAGAGAACGACCCACCGTGTCATTGGAAATTGAGAGGCTGATGTCGTGAACAACGCCATCCACGCGGCAGCGGAGGAGTCCGGCTCCGGGGGGAGCAACTTCCTCGTGCCGAACGGCACCTTCCTGTTCGAGCTCCTCGCGTTCGGCGTCGTGATGTTCATCCTCGCCAAGTACGTCATCCCGCCGATCAACAAGGCGATGACGGACCGGCAGGAGAAGATCAAGGCGCAGTTCGACGAGGCGGCTCAGGCCAAGGCCGATGCCGAGAGCACCGAGTCCGACCTGAAGGCCCAGCTGGCCGACGCCCGGGCCGAGGCCTCCCGCATCCGCGAGGAGGCTCGCGAGCAGGGAGCCCAGATCATCTCCCAGCACCGCGAGCAGGCCCAGGTCGAGGCCGACCGCATTGCCTCGAACGCGCAGGCGCAGATCGAGGTCGACCGGGCTCAGGCCCTGAGTCAGCTCAAGGGTGAGGTCGGCGCGATCGCGACCACGCTGGCCGGTCGGATCGTCGGCGAGTCGCTCGACGACGACGACCGCCAGAAGCGCTCGGTCGAGCGGTTCATCGCCGAGCTCGAAGACGAGTCGTCCGCGGAGGAGGGCAGCTGATGCCCGGTCAGGCCATGCGCGGCGTCTCGGCCGACTCGCTCTCGGTGGTGCTCACCGCCGTCGAGGAGTCGACGGGCGACCTGGGCACCATCGGCGACGAGCTGTTCGCCGTCGCGAACGTGCTCGACCGAACCCCGGCCGTCCGCCGGGTCCTCACCGACCCGTCCACCGAGGCCGATGCACGCACCGGTCTGGCGGCCCAGGTCTTCAACGGCAAGGTGGCCGAGGAGACCCTCGTCATCGTGGCTGTTGCCGCACGGGGTCGGTGGGCCGCGGGTCGCGACCTTCCCGACGCGGTCGAGCTGGCCGGCCTGGCCGCGCACGTCGCGGCAGCCGACCGCGACGGCTCGCTCGACGCGCTGGAGAACGAGCTGTTCGAGGCGCAGCGCATCATCGACGGCGAGCGCGACCTGCGCGGCGTCCTCAGCGATCGCACCGTTCCCACCGAGCACAAGCGCACCCTGATCAACAGCATCTTCGAGGGCAAGGTCGCGGCCGGCACCGTCGCCTTGATCCGGCAGGCGGCCGCCACGCGCACGGGGTCCTTCGACGCCGTGCTCGAACGGTTCGCCGATGAGGTCGCGGCCCGGCGCCGGCGCATGCTCGCCGAGGTCCGCAGCGCCTACGAGCTCGGCGACGCCGAACGGGAGCGGCTCACCGCAGCGCTCGCGGCCAAGTACGGGCACGACATCCACATCAACTCGATCGTCGACCCGACGATCGTGGGCGGGCTCCGCGTCTCCGTCGGTGACGACGTCATCGACGGCACGATCTCCGGCCGCCTCGAAGACGCCCGACGACAGCTCGCCGGCTGACCCGGCACCACCCCAGACGATCAGAACACCTCGACCACAGAAGAAGGCAGGCACACCACATGGCGGAACTCACGATCCGTCCGGATGAGATCCGGGACGCGTTGCAGCAGTTCGTGTCCGACTACAAGCCGGACGCCGCGTCGACCGAGGAGGTCGGCCACGTCTCGGACGCCGGCGACGGCATCGCGCACGTCGAGGGTCTCCCCTCGGCGATGGCCAACGAGCTCCTCGAGTTCGAGGACGGCACGCTCGGCCTGGCGCTGAACCTCGACACCCGCGACATCGGCGTCGTCATCCTCGGTGAGTTCTCCGGCATCGAGGAGGGACAGACGGTCCGCCGTACCGGCGAGGTCTTGTCCGTCCCGGTCGGCGACGCCTACCTCGGTCGTGTCTGCGACCCGCTCGGCAACCCGATCGACGGTCTCGGCGAGATCGAGTCCGAAGGTCGTCGTGTGCTCGAGCTGCAGGCCCCGAGCGTGGTGGAGCGCCAAAGCGTGAACGAGCCGCTCCAGACCGGCATCAAGGCGATCGACTCGCTGACCCCGATCGGCCGTGGCCAGCGCCAGCTGATCATCGGCGACCGCCAGACCGGCAAGACGGCGATCGCGACCGACACGATCATCAACCAGAAGGAGTACTGGGACAGCGGCGACCCGGACAAGCAGGTCCGCTGCATCTACGTCGGCATCGGCCAGAAGGGCTCGACCATCGCCGCCGTCCGCGGTGCCCTGGAAGAGGCCGGCGCGCTGGAGTACACCACCATCGTGGCTGCTCCCGCCTCCGACTCCGCCGGATTCAAGTACCTCGCCCCGTACACCGGTTCGTCCATCGGACAGCACTGGATGTACCAGGGCAAGCACGTCCTGATCGTCTTCGACGACCTGTCGAAGCAGGCCGAGGCCTACCGTGCGGTGTCGCTGCTGCTGCGCCGCCCGCCGGGCCGCGAGGCCTACCCGGGCGACGTGTTCTACTTGCACAGCAGGCTGCTCGAGCGCTGCGCGAAGCTCAGCGACGAGCTCGGTGCCGGCTCGATGACCGGGCTGCCGATCGTCGAGACGAAGGCCAACGACGTGTCGGCCTACATCCCGACCAACGTCATCTCCATCACCGACGGACAGATCTTCCTGCAGTCGGACCTGTTCAACGCCAACCAGCGGCCCGCGGTCGACGTCGGCATCTCCGTCTCCCGCGTCGGCGGTGCGGCCATGCTCAAGTCGATGCGCTCGGTCACCGGCTCGCTCAAGGTCGAGCTCGCGCAGTACCGCGCGATGGAGGCGTTCGCGATGTTCGCCTCCGACCTCGACGCCGCGTCCAAGGCGCAGCTCGCCCGCGGGCAGCGCTTGATGGAGGTCTTCAAGCAGGGCCAGTACAAGCCGTTCCCGGTCGAGCAGCAGGTCGTCTCGATCTGGGCCGCGACCTCCGGAAAGTTCGACCCGGTCCCGGTGCAGGACGTCAGCCGGTTCGAGCAGGAGTTCCTCGAGTACATCAAGTTCCAGCACGAGGGCATCCTCGACGCCATTCGGGAGTCCTCGAAGTTCGAGGACGACAACGCGAATGCTCTCGACGCGGCCTACGAGGAGTTCCTGAACCGCTTCGAGACCAGCGAGGGTGAGCGCATCAAGGCCGGTCATGAAGAGTTCGAGGCCCTCGAGGACGAGGACGTCGAGCAGGAGCAGATCGTCAAGCAGAAGCGGGGCTGACCGTGGCAGTCTCCCTGCGCGAGTACCGCGCCAAGATCAAGTCGACGCAGTCGATGAAGAAGATCACGCGCGCCATGGAGCTCATCGCCGCCTCCCGCATCATCAAGGCCCAGCAGCACGCGGCGGCGGCCGAGCCCTACGCCCGCGAGCTGACCCGCGCCGTGTCGGCGGTGGCGACGTTCTCCAACGTCGACCACCCGCTGACCACAGAGAAGCAGAACCCCACGAAGGCGGCCGTCCTGGTCATCTCGAGCGACCGAGGACTGGCCGGGGCGTACTCGTCCAGCGTGCTGAAGGAGTCCGAGCGACTTGCCGAGAAGCTGCACTCCGAGGGCAAGGAAGTCGAGTACTACCTGGCCGGACGCAAGGCGGAGAGCTACTTCAACTTCCGCGCCCGCAGCTTCATCACGTCCTGGACGGGGTTCTCCGACAAGCCGGAGTACGCGCAGGCCCGCGAGATGGGCGACATGCTGGTCGCCGCCTTCAACGCCGGTCTCGACGATCCGGTCGAGGGCGAGACCGCTGATCGTGAGCGCGCGGTCGACGAGCTGCACATCGTGTTCACCCGGTTCCGCTCCATGCTCACCCAAGAGCCCGACGTCATCCGGTTGCTGCCGCTGGAGGTCGTCGAGGGCACCGAGGCGCCCGAGCCGGACGAGGTCCTGCCGCTGTACGAGTTCGAGCCCTCCGACACCGGCGTGCTCGACGCGCTGCTGCCCAAGTACGTCAACAGCCGCATCTACTACTGCCTGCTGCAGGCGGCCGCTTCCGAGCTCGCCGCGCGCCAGAAGGCGATGAAGTCCGCCACCGACAACGCCCAGGACCTCATCGAGAAGTACACCCGAATTGCCAACCAGGCCCGCCAGGCCGGGATTACCCAGGAAATCAGCGAGATCGTGGGCGGCGCGAATGCGCTCGCCGACGCCAAAGCTGGAAGTGAGTGAGAGAGATGACTGCCACCACCGAAGAGAAGCAGACCACCACCGGCCGTGTGGCCCGAGTCATCGGGCCCGTGCTCGACGTGGAGTTCCCGAGCGATGCCATGCCGGAGATCTACAACGCGTTGACGGTCGAGACCGAGGTTGCCGGTACCAAGGAGACGCTCACCCTGGAGGTCGCCCAGCACATCGGCGACGGCATGGTGCGCGCCATCAGCCTGCGGCCCACCGACGGCGTCGTGCGTGGCAGCACCGTCACCGACCTGGGTGAGCCGATCACCGTCCCGGTCGGCGACCAGACGCTGGGCCGGGTGTTCAACACCACCGGCGCCGTGCTCAACCTCAAGGAGGGCGAGACGTTCGAGGTCGAGGAGCGGTGGGGCATCCACCGCAAGGCCCCGGCCTTCGACCAGCTCGAGGCCAAGACCGAGATGTTCGAGACCGGCATCAAGGTCATCGACCTGCTCACCCCCTACGTGCTGGGCGGCAAGATCGGCCTGTTCGGCGGTGCCGGCGTGGGCAAGACGGTGCTCATCCAGGAGATGATCGCCCGCGTCGCCAAGGACCACGGCGGCGTCTCCGTGTTCGCCGGAGTCGGCGAGCGCACCCGTGAGGGCAACGACCTCATCACCGAGATGGACGAAGCCGGCGTGCTCGGGCAGACCGCCCTCGTCTTCGGCCAGATGGACGAGCCGCCGGGAGCCCGCCTGCGGGTCGCCCTGTCGGCGCTGACGATGGCGGAGTACTTCCGCGACGTCCAGAAGCAGGACGTCCTGCTGTTCATCGACAACATCTTCCGGTTCACGCAGGCCGGCTCGGAGGTCTCCACGCTGCTGGGCCGCATGCCCTCGGCGGTGGGCTACCAGCCGACCCTGGCCGACGAGATGGGCGTGCTGCAGGAGCGCATCACCTCCACCCGCGGTCACTCGATCACCTCGTTGCAGGCCATCTACGTTCCGGCCGACGACTACACCGACCCGGCCCCGGCCACGACGTTCGCGCACCTCGACGCCACCACGGAGCTGAGCCGCGAGATCGCGTCGCTCGGCATCTACCCGGCCGTCGATCCGCTGACGTCCACCTCGCGCATCCTCGACCCGCGCTACATCGGCGACGACCACTACGCGACGGCCAACCGGGTCAAGGGCATCCTGCAGCGCAACAAGGAGCTGCAGGACATCATCGCCATCCTCGGTGTCGACGAGCTCAGCGAGGAGGACAAGACGATCGTGTCCCGTGCACGTCGTCTGCAGCGCTTCCTGTCTCAGAACACCTACGTGGCCAAGCAGTTCACCGGTCTGGAGGGCTCGACCGTCCCGATCGACGAGACCGTCGACGCCTTCACCAAGATCTGTGACGGCGAGTACGACCACGTGGCAGAGCAGGCCTTCTTCATGTGCGGCGGTCTTGACGACGTCGACAAGAAGTGGGACGAGATCCAGAAGAGCCTCTGATGGCCGACGGGAACGCGCTCCAGGTGGAGCTGGTGGCGGCCGACCGGGTCGTCTGGTCCGGCGAGGCCTCGATGGTCATCGCCCGGACCGCCGAGGGCGACCTCGGTGCGCTTCCCGGTCACGCCCCGGTGCTGTCGATCCTGCTCCCGAGCGTCGTGGAGATCACGACCACCGACGGCGAGCACGTCCGAGCCGCGGTCGAGGACGGATTCCTGTCGATCGCCGACGACCGGGTGTCGATCCTGTCCGAGGACGCGTTCCTCGCCGACGAGATCAACGTCGAGGCCGCGCGTGCCGAGGTCGAGCGACTGCAGGGTGACGGCGACTCGCTGGCCCTCCAGCGTGCCGAGGCCAAGGTCCGCGCAGCGGAGAAGACGTCCTGACACGCTGAAGCCGAAGGGAGGACGACACGGTGCCGATCTGGCTGTGGCTCGTCGACTCCCTCGCGCTCGTGGTCGTTCTCTCCGCCCTCGTGGTGCTGGCGCTCGTCATCCGGCGCCGCATGGTGGGCCGGCGCGGCGGCACCTTCGACCTCAGCATCAACCGTCGCGCGGACGCGCTCCCGAAGGGGTGGACGCTGGGGGTCGGCACCTACCGCGGCAACACGCTGGAGTGGTATCGGACGTTCTCGTTCGCGTGGTGGCCGCGATACCGGTTCACCCGAGGTGACATCGGCATCGACGGGCGCCGCGAGCCGGTCGGCCCCGAGACGTACGCCATTCACACCGATCACGTCGTCGTCACCATCCGGCATGCATCGGGCGTTCGCCAGATGGCCATGAGCCCGAGCGCCCTCAACGGGCTGCTCGCGTGGCTGGAGTCGTCACCCCCCGGGCAGAGCGTCAACAACGTCCTCTGATGACAGGAAACCGTTGACGTCGTGCGGAAAACCCGGAAGAATCGACCGGGCGTCGGGGGGCACATCAGGTCGTCCCTCTGCCCACAGGGAGAGTTGAATCGTGATCAAGCGCATCGTTGTCGCTGTATTCGTCACTGCCGTCACGGCCGTCGGCGTGGCCGCACCGGCTGAGGCCGGACTGAAGTCGCACCACGGTGACTCCGGTTCCGTCAGCACGCAGCGGGCCATCGACTGGGAGTGAGCTAGCCCTCGACGGGTGAGGTGTCGGCGTCGCCGCCGCGCTCCCCACCGGGGACCCACAGCACGTCACCGACATCACGGTTCGCTTGGCGGGCCAGGATGAACAACAGGTCGCTGAGGCGGTTCAGGTACTTCGCCGTCAGCACGTTCATGGTGTCGCCGTGCACCTCCAGCGCCGCCCACGCCGCCCGCTCCGCCCGGCGCGTCACCGTGCGGGCCACGTGCAGGGTGGCCGCAGCCGGGGTCCCGGCCGGGAGGATGAAGGACCGCAGCTTCTCCAGCGACTCGTTGTACTGATCGCACCAGCCCTCGAGCCGGTCGACGTAGTCGGGCTCGACCCGCAGCGGCGGATACTTCGGGTCGTCCACGACCGGGCAGGACAGGTCGGCACCGACGTCGAACAGGTCGTTCTGCACGTGCGTGAGGACGGCGACGATGTCGTCCGGGAGCGTCTGCAGGGCCAACGCCACCCCGATGTGGCTGTTCGCCTCGTCGACGTCGGCGTAGGCGGCGAGCCGGAGGTCGAGCTTCGACGTCGTGCTCATGTCGCCCAGGTTGGTGGTGCCGTTGTCGCCGGTACGGGTGTAGATCCGTGTCAGGTTGACCATGGTGCGAGTCTAGGGACGGCTGTGACGCATCTTGCGGTGACCTCGGACGTTACGCGGCGGTAGCCTGATCGACATGCCTGACAAGCCCTGGGTGATGCGCACCTACGCCGGACACAGCTCCGCCGCCGAGTCCAACGCCCTCTACCGTCGAAACCTGGCCAAGGGCCAGACCGGCCTCTCGGTCGCCTTCGACCTCCCGACGCAGACCGGTTACGACCCGGACCACATCCTCGCCCGCGGCGAGGTCGGGAAGGTGGGTGTGCCGATTCCCCACCTCGGCGCGATGCAACGACTCTTCCAGGACATCCCCCTCGACGAGATGAACACGTCGATGACGATCAACGCCACGGCGATGTGGCTGCTGGCGATGTACGAGGTGGCAGCGGAGGAGCAGGGTCACGAGGCGGCCAGCCTGTCGGGCACCACGCAGAACGACATCATCAAGGAGTACCTGTCGCGCGGCACGTACGTGTTCCCGCCGGAGGCCTCGCTCCGCCTCACCACCGACATGATCGCCTACACGGTGCACGAGATCCCGAAGTGGAACCCGCTGAACATCTGCAGCTATCACTTGCAGGAAGCCGGCGCCACGCCCACGCAGGAGCTGGCGTACGCGTTGTGCACGGCCATCGCCGTGCTCGACGCCGTCAAGGACGCCGGCCAGGTGGAGGAACAGGACTTCGAGCAGGTCGTCGGCCGCATCTCGTTCTTCGTGAACGCGGGCGTGCGGTTCATCGAGGAGACCTGCAAGATGCGCGCCTTCGGGCAGCTGTGGGACGAGATCACGCGTGACCGCTACGGCGTCCAGGACCCCAAGATGCGACGGCTGCGGTACGGCGTGCAGGTCAACTCGCTCGGCCTCACCGAGGCCCAGCCCGAGAACAACGTCCAGCGCATCGTGCTGGAGATGCTGGGCGTCACCCTGAGCAAGAGCGCGCGGGCCCGGGCGGTGCAGCTGCCGGCGTGGAACGAGGCTCTGGGACTGCCGCGTCCGTGGGATCAGCAGTGGTCCTTGCGTCTGCAGCAGGTGCTGGCGTTCGAGTCCGACCTGTTGGAGTACGAGGACATCTTCGACGGTTCGCACGTCATCGAGGCCAAGGTGGCCGAGCTGGTCGAGAGCGCGAAGGCCGAGATCGACCGGGTGCAGGCGATGGGCGGAGCCGTCGCCGCCGTCGAGTCCGGCTACATGAAGGGCGAGCTCGTCGCCTCGCACTCCGAGCGCCGTGCCCGGATCGAGGCCGGCGACCTGAAGGTGGTCGGCGTCAACGCCTACACCGAGACCGAGCCGTCACCGCTGACGGCCGACCTCGACGCCGCCATCCAGACGTCCGACCCCGAGGCGGAGCGCGCCGCGATCGCCGACATCGAGGCGTGGCGCGCCGATCGCGACGGGTCCGCCGTCGAAGAGGCGCTCGATCGCCTGCGGTCCGAGGCCAAGACCGACACCAACCTCATGCCGGCGACCCTTGCCGCCGTGCGCGCCGGGGCCACGGTGGGGGAGTGGGCCGGCGCCCTGCGTGAGGTGTTCGGTGAGTACCGCGCTCCCACCGGCGTCACGGGAGGTGTCGGCGTCGCCGACGCCGGGCAGGAGCTCACCGTGGTGCGCGACCGGGTGGCCAGCACCGGCACGGAGATCGGCAGTCGCCTGCGGTTGCTGGTCGGCAAACCGGGGCTGGACGGTCACTCCAATGGCGCGGAACAGATCGCCGTCCGGGCTCGTGACGCCGGCTTCGAGGTCATCTACCAGGGCATCCGGCTCACCCCGGCGCAGATCGTCGCCGCGGCCGTGGCCGAGGACGTCCACTGCGTCGGCCTGTCGATCCTGTCGGGCTCGCACATGGAGCTCGTCCCGGAGGTGCAGAAGGGCATGAAGGAGGCGGGGCTGGGCGAGGTGCCGATCATCGTCGGCGGCATCATCCCGGACTCCGACGCACGGACCCTCGAGGCGCAGGGCATCGCCGCGGTGTTCACCCCGAAGGACTTCGGCATGACCGACATCATGGGCCGGATCGTCGATGAGATCCGCACGGCCCACCGGCTGGACGAGCCCGCGTCTGGTTGAGCGGGCGGCCGTCGGCCGACGGGCCGCGGCAGCGGGTGCGGCGGGTGTCCGGCGAGCCGGTTAGGCTCGACCTCGTCGGGAGACACGAGACGGGGTCGAACAGGTCATGCACAGCTCACTCAGGGGGGTGCGCCGTCGTGCCGCGACAGCGGCGCTGGCCGTTGCTGTCGCGGGTGTGCTGGTCGGCTGCGGGGCCGATGAGCCGAACGCCCAGACACCGAGCAATCTGGAGATGAGCGTGCAGGCCGACGACGACGCGGCCCCCGAGTCCGCGTCCCTGACCTGCCCGGGCATCACCGCCAAGGCCCGTGATATCTGTGCGGCCCTCGACGTCATTGCTCCCGGCGTCTTCGAGCCGGTCCCGGTCGATCAGGCGTGCACGGCCATCTATGGCGGCCCGCGCAAGGCCACGATCACCGGCACCTACCAGGACGAGCCGGTCTCGGCGACGTTCAACCAGGAGAACGGCTGCGAGATCGCCCGCTGGAACCAGATCGCGCCGGTGCTCAAGGCCCTCGGCCTCACCGCTTGACGCATCGTCAGAACAGCCGCAGGCTCGGATCGTCGATGCCGCGCAGCGCGTCGTAGTCGACGACGACGCACTCGATGCCTCGGTCGCTCGCGAGCACGCGCGCTTGCGGCTTGATCTCCTGCGCCGCGAAGATGCCACGGACCGGCCGCAGTGCTGGGTCGCGGTTCATCAGCTCCAGGTACCGGGTGAGCTGCTCGACCCCGTCGATCTCGCCGCGCCGCTTGATCTCGACGGCCACCGAGCCACCGCCGGCATCGCGGCAGAGCAGGTCGACCGGGCCGATCGCGGTCATGAACTCGCGGCGCACCAGGCTCATGCCGTCGCCGAGCGCGGCGGTGTGCTCGGCGAGCAGCTCCTGCAGGTGCTTCTCGACGCCGTCCTTCTGCAGGCCCGGGTCGATGCCGAGCTCGTGGTCGGAGTCGTGCAGCACCTCCTCGAGCCGGATGCGCAGCGTGTCGTCGGACTTGGTGGCCGCGACGGTCCACTCGATGATGCCGTCGTCGCCGGTGGCTTCACGCATCGTGCACGGAGGGCTCATCCAGTTCAGCGGCTTGTAGGAGCCGCCGTCGGCGTGGATCAGCACCGACCCGTCGGCCTTGACCATGATGACGCGGGTGGCGAGCGGCAGGTGCGCGGTCAGCCGCCCGGCGTAGTCGACCTGGCAGCGCGCGACGACGAGCCGCAACTACGACGCCGCCCGCTCGAGCGTCCCCAGCCGGAACACGAGTGTCTCGCCCTCGACGGTGCCCTTGTCCGTGTTGCCGTCGTCGCCGTTGAGCGTGACCGTGTCGCCGTCGATCTCGTACTCGCCGACGCGGAAGTCCTTCACACCCTGGAAGTCCTCGACGTAGGTGCCGTCGTCGCGGAAGTGAACCGTCCACTTCGCCTTCGGGTCGGTCCAGTCGCCGACGAGGTCGGTGGCCTCGGCCGGGGTTCCCGTGGGTGTCTCAGAGGCCGAGGGACTCGCGGAGGGGCTCGCCGAGGCCGAGCCGGACGTCGCACCCGTCGGCTCGTCGGAACCGCCCCCGAAGGGGCCGCACGCAGCGAGGACCGCCAGGGACCAGATGCTCGCCGTTGTGGCGATTCTCATACGTAGTTTCACGGATTTCCCCACGTCGACAGTGGCGCTGTGACGATAGTGTGTCACGACCATCGAGCCCAAGGAGCCGCGGCATGCACGAGATCGTGGAACGATTTTCCGCCACCGATCAGGGGGCTGAGATCGCTCGTACGTTGCTGCTGCCCTACCTGAATCACGCCGCCACGATGTACGCCAGCGGGTACGCCACCCGCGACGACATCGACGCCGCCATGCGGTTCGGCTGCGGCTACCCGATCGGCCCCCTGGCGCTCATCGACGCGCTCGGTGCCGACGTCGTCGTGTCCGGCCTGGAGAAGCTGTACGCCGAGACGGGCGACCCGTTGCATGCGCCGGCCCCGGTGCTGGCTGAGCTCGCCACCGCCGCGACGGACGACGATCCGGCCGAGCCGCAGCTGCGCCACGACATCACCACCGTCGGTGTCGTCGGTACGGGCACGATGGCCGCCGGGATCGCCGAGGTGTTCGCCAAGGGCGGCTTCGACGTGGTCTTCGTCGGTCGCACCGACGACAAGGTCGACGGCGTCCTCGCACTCATCACCAAGAACCTCGACCGAGCCATCGCCAAGGGCAGGCTCGACGACGCCGGCAAGGATGCCGTCCTGGCGCGGCTGACCGGCAGCACCAGCCGCGAAGCACTCGCCGACGTCGACGTGGTCGTCGAGGCGATCGCCGAGGACATGGACATCAAGCGCGAGCTGTTCGCCGATCTCGACCGCATCCTGCGGCCCGGAGCCATCCTGGCGACCACGACGTCCTCGCTCTCGGTGGCCGAGCTCGCCGGTTCGACCAGCCGACCGGGCGATGTCGTGGGCATCCACTTCTTCAACCCGGCGCCGCTCATGAAGCTCGTCGAGGTCGTGTCGGCCCCGACCACCAGCCCTGAGGTCGCCGAGACGGCCAAGGCGCTCAGCGCGAAGGTCGGCAAGCACCCGGTCTCGTGCACCGACCGGGCGGGCTTCATCGTCAACGCGCTGCTGTTCCCCTACCTCAACGACGCGGTCAAGCTGCACGAGGCCGACCGGGGCTCGTTGGAGGAGATCGACACCGCCATGAAGGACGCCACGCTGCCGATGGGTCCGTTCGAGCTGCTCGACGTGGTGGGCAACGACGTCTCCCTGGCTATCCAGCGGACGCTCGTGGGCACGTTCGGGCACGCCGGATGGGAGCCGGCGCCCACGCTCGTGGCGCTGGTGGCGGACGGCAAGCTCGGTCGCAAGACCGGCGAGGGCTTCCACACATACCCGTCATCGCGGTAACTCCGGGGGTTCATGGTCGTTGACCATGCGTGAGGAGGTCGCGCATGGACACAACCGATGCCGTGGTGGCGTCAAGCCGCTACGTACGAATCGTCGTCGTGTCGTTCCTGGCTGCGGTCCTGCCGCTCTACCTCGGACTCCAGCTGTTCACCGCGCACGTCGGGCAGTCGACCCGTGACGTCGTCCACGCCAGCGATTGCGACGGCGGAGTCTGCGAGCTCTCGGCGGAGGTCGTCAGCGTCGTCGCCAGCCTCGAGTCCGGTGGTATGACCTGCCGGGCCAAACCCGCTCTCACCGACTCGGTCGTCTTCGAGTGGCTCAACGGTGGGGTCGAGGTCATCGACTTCGGCGCCGCCCTCGCTGCGTCCTCGGACAGTCAGGGCTGGGTCCGGCAGTACTGCCTGCCGTGACCGGCGGTCGGAAGCGGGCAGGCCTCGGTCCGTAGAATCGGGCCATGCCCCGCAGACGTCCAACGCGATCCACTCGGCCGCCCATGGCGATGGCGGCGGAGCGCGTCATCGACAAGCGTGACGGGCAGTGGGTGGTGCGGCCGATCACTGGAGCGACGTCGACCAAGACCTACACCTGCCCGGAGTGCCACCAGCCCATCACGCCGGCCACTCCGCACATGGTGGCATGGCCGGTGGAGAAGTCGCTGCTGAGCGCTGACGCCATCGACGAGCGGCGCCACTGGCACACGGCCTGCTGGGCGAGAAGGCACTGATGGGTACCGCCGAACCCGAGACGATCCGGGGCAACTCGATCCTGCCGGCACGCCGGGAGCCGCTGCAGCTGCAGACCGCCGACGGCGTCGAGCTCGTCGGCGACCTGGCCCTGCCGCTCGACCGCGACCCGGTCGCCACCATGGTCTGCCTGCACCCGCTGCCGACCCACGGCGGGATGATGGACAGCCACCTGTTCCGCAAGGCGTCCTACCGGCTCCCCGCCCTGGCCGGCATCGCCGTCCTCCGGTTCAACACCCGCGGCACGTCCAGCGTCCAGGGCACGAGCGGCGGCGAGTTCGATGCCGGTGACGCGGAGAAGTTCGACGTCGCCGCGGCGATCGAGTACGCCGAGTTCAGCGACCTGCCGCACATCTGGCTGGTCGGGTGGTCCTTCGGTACCGACCTCGGCCTGATGCACGGTCTCGACCCTGCGGTCGAGGGACTCATCCTGCTGTCACCGCCGTTGCGGTACAGCTCCGAGGAGCACCTGGCCGCCTGGGCTGCCACGGACAAGCCCGTCGTCGCGCTCGTGCCCGAGCACGACGACTACCTCCAGCCCGACGAGGCACGGCGGCGATTCGCGGCCATTCCCCACGCGGACGTCATCGGTGTCGACGGGGCCAAGCACCTGTGGGTCGGCGACGCGGAGAGGGCTCTCGATGAGGTCACGGCACGGCTCGCGCCCGACGTGGCAGTGCCGTTGCCGCGAACCTGGGCCGGGCCGATGGAGCGGGCCGATCCGTCGGCCTACCGCGACCGCACGGTGGCGGCGTTCTCCGACGAACCCGGTTGAGCGACGCTCAGGCGTCGCTGCGGGCTGATTCGGACGTGGCCTCGGCCTCGGCCTTCTCGGTCTCGCCGGAGTCCTCGGACTCGTTCGACTCGTCCGTTGCGTCGTCCTCGGCGTCCGAGTCATCATCGTCTGACGTGTCTGACGTGTCCGCCGGCGCCGCCTTCTTGTCCTGGGGGTCGTCCGCGACCTTGGCTGTCGGTGCGAACGACGCGACGACGTCGCGGAGCTGACCCATCTGGGCGAGGATGCCCTCGCGCTTGTGCTCGAGGTCGGCAACCTCGGCGCGCAGGCTGCGGGTCTGGCGCTCGACGTCGTTGTTGGCGGTGACGCTCATGTGCTCGGCGTCGGCGCGGGCGGCGGCGATCAGTCCCGCGGCCTCCTTCTTGGCGGCGTCGAGGATCCGCGCCGCCTCGGCCCCGGCGGCGTCGCGTGACTTCGTGGCCTGCGCCATGAGGTCACGGGCTCGCTCCTGGGCGGCGGCAGCGCGGGTCTCGGCGTCCGCGACGAGCTTGGAGGTCTCCTCCGAGGCGGCCGCATGGTTGTCGGAGGCCTCACGGGCGAGGCGCTCCTTCTCCACCGCGAGCACCCGACGGGCCTCGGTGACCTCGCGGTCGGCCGCGGCACGGGCCTGCTCGACCTCGCGGGTCGCGCTCAACCGCATGTTCTGGGCATCCTGCTCCGCGGCCAGCTTGAGCTGGGCGGCCTCCCGCTCGGCCTGGGCCCGGACGTCCTCGACGTGGGCCTCGGCCTCGGCCTGGTTCGCCTCGGCTTCCTCGAGCAGCTGACGCCGCTTCTCCTCGAGCTCGGCGACCGCGCGGGAGCGCATCTCCTCGGCTTCCTTGGCTGCCCCGGACCGCAGCAGGCTGGCCTCTTCGGTGGCCTGCTGGAGCACTTCGTCGGCCTCGCGCTTGGCGCGGGCGCGGACGTCGATGGCCTCCTGCTCGGCGAGCTGGAGCAGCTGGGCGGCGTGGCCGCCCAAGCCGGAGTAGGTGGGCTGATCGGCGGAGTCGGCTCGCTGCTGGAGCATGTTCACGGCCTGACGAAGCTCGGCGGCCTCGCTCTCCAGGTTCTTCACCGTCTGGGCGGCGCTGCGCAGCTCTGCGGCCTGGTTCCGCACGAAGGCGTCGACGGCGTCGCTGTCGTAGCCGCCGCGCCTGGCCAGGGGGAAGGTGGCTTCAGCTGAATTCTTCGCGGCATCGAAGATGGACAATCCGGACTGCTCGGACATGGAATACCTCTGAAGACTCGATCGAATGTGGGTCCACCCTACTGGGGTGGCCGGAGCACGATCATCTCGCAGGATCAGACGCCGCGGAAGCGGTTGATGCTGTCGAGATGAACGGCACGCTTGGCCGGATCGCGCACTCCGAGACCCTCTTCGGGAGCGAGCGCGAGCACGCCGACTTTACCTTGGTGGCTGTTCTGGTGGACGTCAAGAGCCGCCTGTCCGGTCTCGGCGAGCGGGTAGACGCGGGACAGGGTCGGATGGATGAGTCCCTTGTCGATCAGCCGGTTGGCCTCCCACGCCTCGCGGTAGTTGGCGAAGTGGGAGCTCTTGATCTGCTTCAGATTCATCCACAGGTAGCGATTGTCGTACTCGTGCATGTAGCCGGAGGTGGACGCGCACGTGATGATCGTGCCGCCCTTGCGGGCCACGTAGACCGATGCTCCGAACGTCTCCCGGCCGGGGTGCTCGAAGACGATGTCCGGGTCCTCGCCGCCGGTGAGCTCACGGATCTTCTTGCCGAACCGCTTCCACTCCTGGGGGTCCTGAGTGTGCTCGTCCTTCCAGAACCGGTACCCCTCGGCCGAGCGGTCGATGACGTGCTCAGCGCCGAGGGACCGCACGATCTCGGCCTTGTCGGGGGAGGAGACGACGCACACCGGGATCGCGCCACCGTTGAGCGCCATCTGCGTGGCGTACGACCCGAGGCCACCGGATGCGCCCCAGATGAGCACGACGTCGCCCTGCTTCATGTCGGCGCCGTTCTTCGACACGAGCTGGCGGTAGGCGGTGGAGTTGACCAGCCCGGGGCTGGCCGCCTCCTCCCACGTGAGGTGGTCGGGTTTCGGCATGAGCTGATTGGCCTTGACGACGGCGAGCTCCGCCAAGCCACCGAAGTTCGTCTCGAAACCCCAGATCCGCTGCTGCGGGTCCATCATCGTGTCGTCGTGGCCGTCGGGGCTCTCCAGCTCGACCGACAGGCAGTGGGCGACGACCTCGTGACCCGGTTTCCAGGCATTGACGCCGGGCCCGGTGCGCAGCACGACGCCCGCGAGGTCGGAGCCGACGACGTGGTACGGCAGGTCGTGGCGCTTGGAGTACTCCGACAGCCGCCCGTACCGCTCGAGGAAGGAGAAGGTCGAGACCGGCTCGAAGATCGACGTCCAGACGGTGTTGTAGTTGATGGCGCTCGCCATCACCGCGACCAGGGCTTCGCCGGGGGCGAGCTCCGGGACCGGGACGTCGTCGAGGTGAAGGCTCTTGCGCGGGTCCTTCTCCTTGGACGGCAGGTCCGCGAACATGTCGACCTCGTCCTTGTGGACGGTGATGCCTCGGTAGGTCTCGGGGATCTCGATGGTGGCGAACTCGTCGCCCGAGGTGTCCCCGGCCTGGATCGCCTCAAGAATGTGCTTCACGTCGTCCTCCTGATGTCCCGGCGATGCTACCGAGCAGGTTCGACGAGCTCGACGAGCACCCCGCCGGCGTCCTTGGGATGCACGAAGTTGACGCGGCTGTCGGACGTCCCGCGCTTGGGGGTGTCGTAGAGCAGCCGGACGCCTCGATCGCGCAACGTGGCGGAGACGACGTCGATGTCGCTGACGCGGTAGGCCAGCTGCTGGATGCCCTGGCCGTTGCGGTCGAGGAACTTCGCGATCGTGGAGTCGTCGCTGAGCGGGGCCAGGAGCTGGATGCAGGAGCCGGAGTCGCCGACCGCCAGCATCGCCTCGCGGACACCCTGCTCCTCGTTGACCTCCTCGTGCACCGAGTGAAGGCCGAAGGTGCTCGCGTAGAACTCGAGCGCGTCGTCGAGGTCGGGAACGGCGATGCCGACGTGGTCGATCGCCAGCAGGAGGTGCTCGGGGAGTTGGTCCATCATGGTGAGCAGGCTAGGTGATCATGCGCACACCGGCTGGGTCGGGGGACAGCGCCTGAGTACGATGACGTCATCGTCTTCAAAGGAGTTCCGTCATGCCCCAGTCCGTGATCGTCGCCGGCGCCCGCACTCCCATCGGTCGCCTGCTCGGTGGTCTGAAGTCGCTGTCGGGCGCCGAGCTCGGTGGTCACGCCATCAAGGGCGCACTCGAGCGCGCCGGCGTCAGCGGCGACCAGGTCGACTACGTGATCATGGGCCAGGTGCTGCAGGCCGGCGCCGGGCAGATCCCCGCCCGTCAGGCGGCCGAGAAGGGCGGCATCCCGCTCAACGTCCCCGCCCTGACGGTCAACAAGGTCTGCCTCTCCGGCATCAACGCGATCGCCCTGGCCGATCAGCTCATCCGCGCCGGCGAGCACGAGATCATCGTCGCCGGCGGCCAGGAGTCCATGACCCGGGCTCCGCACATGCTCCTGGGGTCCCGCGAGGGCACCAAGTACGGCGACACCACGCTCGTCGACCACATGGCCCACGACGGCCTCTGGGACGCGATCACCGACCAGGCGATGGGTGGCCTGACGGAATCCATCAATGCCGACAAGCAGAACTTCACCCGCGAGGAGCAGGACGCGTTCAGCGCCCGCTCCCACCAGCTCGCCGCCGAGGCGCAGAAGAACGGCGTCTTCGACGACGAGATCGTCCCGGTCGAGATCCCTCAGCGCCGTGGCGACGCCATCGTCGTCAAGGACGACGAAGGAGTGCGTGGCGACACCACCGTCGACTCGCTGGCCAAGCTGCGCCCGGCCTTCGACAAGAACGGCACGATCACCGCAGGATCGGCCAGCCAGATCTCCGACGGTGCCTGCGCGGTCGTCGTCATGAGCAAGGAGAAGGCCGAGTCGCTGGGCCTCGCCTGGCTGGCCGAGATCGGCGCTGCCGGTGTCGTGGCCGGTCCGGACTCCTCCCTGCAGTCGCAGCCGGCCAACGCCATCGCCCAGGCGTGCGAGAAGGAAGGCATCGCGCCGTCGGACCTCGACCTCGTCGAGATCAACGAGGCCTTCGCCGCCGTGGGCCTCGCCTCGACCCGCGAGCTCGGCATCAGCGAAGACATCGTCAACGTCAACGGTGGCGCCATCGCCCTCGGACACCCGATCGGCATGAGCGGCGCCCGACTGGCTCTGCACCTCGCGCTCGAGCTGCAGCGTCGAGGTGGCGGCGTCGGAGCGGCCGCCTTGTGCGGCGGTGGCGGCCAGGGCGATGCCCTGATCGTCCGCGTCCCGAAGGCCTAGTGCGGGTGAGCGACGAGATCGACGAGCTCGTCGCCGGCGCGCGGCGCGGCGAAGCGCGTGCGGTCGCCAAGCTCATCTCGCTCGTCGAGGACGAGTCGCCCCTGCTGCGCGAGGTGAGTGCGGCACTCGCCCCGCACACCGGACGAGCCCACGTCGTCGGACTCACCGGGCCGCCCGGTGTCGGCAAGTCCACGTCGACGTCTGCCCTCGTCACCGCACTGCGCGCCCACGACCAGCGCGTCGGCGTGCTCGCGGTGGACCCGAGCTCGCCGTTCTCCGGTGGGGCGCTCCTCGGCGACCGCATCAGGATGCAGGACCACGCCACCGACGAGGGCGTCTACATCCGGTCGATGGCCAGCCGCGGCCACCTCGGCGGTCTCGCCGGAGCGGCTCCCCAGGCACTTCGCGTGTTCGACGCCGCCGGCTGTGACGTGATCCTGGTCGAGACCGTCGGTGTCGGACAGTCCGAGATCGAGGTCGCCGGGCTGGCCGACACGACGCTCGTCCTGGTGGCGCCCGGCATGGGCGACGGCATCCAGGCCGCGAAGGCAGGCATCCTCGAGATCGGCGACGTGTTCGTCATCAACAAGGCCGACCGCGACGGGGCCCAGACGACCCGGCGCGAGCTGCGCTCCGTGGTGGCCATGGGCTCCCGCTCGACGTCGGACTGGACGCCGCCGATCGTGCTGACCGTCGCCACGACGGGTGAGGGTGTCGACGAGGTCGTCACCGAGATCGGCCGCCACCGCGAGCACCTGGAGAGCAGCGGAGGCCTGCAGCAGCGACGATTGGCGCGGGTGCGGCGCGAGATCGAGGCGTTGGCGCTCGACTCGCTCAGGCACCGCATGGCGGACGTCTCCGGGGACGCCCGTCTCGGGTCGCTCGCGGCCGAGGTGCTGGCCGGCCGATCCGACCCGTTCACGGCGGCCGAGACCCTCGTCGCGAACCTCTAGCGGCGCGCCTCGGGCGTGTGCCCTCGCCGATCGGGTACAACGGAGGGGTGTTGAAGAAGGTCATCGGGCTGCTGGTCATCGGTTTCGTGGCGTACTACCTGCTCACCGCGCCTGCCGGCGCGGCGGATGCGGTCAGTGGTGCGGCCACGGCGATCATCGATGCCTTCGGGCAGATCGGCGTCTTCGTCAACGAGCTGGCCACGTAGGTACGCCCGTGATCGACTTCCTGCGCGGCCTTCTCCCCGACCAGGAGATCGAGAGCCATCTCCTCACGGGCGAGGGCGAGAGGGTCATCGACCTCGTCCGGCACCACGGCATCGTGTACGTCCGACCGCTCGCCGAGGCGTTCGGCGTGATGTTGCTCTGGCTGCTGGCAATCGTCGGACCGATCGAGCTCGGCTGGCTGTTCATCCTGCTCGGTGTCGCGCTTGGCGGGCACAGCGTCTACATCGCCATCCGGGAGTGGCGCGACATCTTCGTGATCACCGACATGCGGGTGTTCCGCGCGTCCGGCGTGTTCACGGTGAAGATCGCGACGATGCCGATCGCCCGGATCCTCGACATCACGGTGGAGAAGCCGTTCATCGGCCGGATCCTCGGATACGGCAACTTCATCTTCGAGACAGCAGCCCAGGCGCAGGGACTGCGCAAGATCAAGTTCATCCCCGAGCCCGACCGCCGGGACCTCATCATCCAAGGCGTCGTCCAACGCTCCGGGCTCCGCGGTCGATCGGCTCTCGACCGCCAGATGATGGACGGTTCCTGAGCCGGTCGGACCGTGGTGGAGCCAGTTCATAGAATGGCGCCATGAACTTCTCGCGACCCGGCGCCGTCGATCTGTCCGCGCTCGCCCAGCCCGCCGGTACTCCGCCGGGGTCGGGCGCTGCGGGCGGGAGCTACGTCGTCGACATCACCGAGCAGAACTTCCAGTCCGACGCGCTCGAGGCGTCGATGAACCACGTGGTCGTGCTGAGCCTGTGGTCGCCGCGCTCGCCACAGAGCGTGTCGTTCAACGACGTGCTCGCGCGCGTCGTCAACTCCTTGGAGGGGCGGCTCACTCTGGCGCTCGTCGACGTGGACACCAACGAGCCCATTGCGCAGGCGCTCGGGGCCCAAGGTGTCCCGCTCGTGGTCGGCCTCGTCAAGGGCCAGCCGGTGCCGCTCTTCCAGGGCACGGCCGAGGAGGCCGACGTCCGCGAGTACTTCGATCAGCTCCTCACCGTGGCCACTCAGAACGGATTGACCGGCCGGGCCGCGGCCACCGAGCCCGAGTCGGCCGCCGGTGACGACGAGCCGGCCGACGACCCGCGCTTCGCAGCGGCCGATGCCGCGTTCGCGGCCGGCGACATCGCCGGAGCGGTGGCCGAGTACGAGAAGCTGCTCAACCAGTACCCGGCCGACAGCGAGATCGCGGAGCGTCTGGCCGGGGTCGAGCTGATGGGCCGCACCCGTGACGCCGACCTCGCCACCGCTCGCGCAGCGGCCGCCGACGCACCCGACGACCTCGATGCCCAGCTGCTGGTGGCCGACCTCGACGTGAGCGGTGGGCACGTGCAGGACGCGTTCGACCGGCTCCTCGAACTGGTCAGGCGCCTCGACGGAGACGACCGTGATCGCGTCCGGGCGCGACTGCTCCAGCTCTTCACGGTCGTCGGAACGGCCGATCCCCGGGTTGCAGCCGCTCGGCGCGCCCTGTCGACAGCTCTCTTCTAGGCGTGCGTCGACGAGTAGGGTCTGATTGATGCGCACCAAGGCGGGTTGGGCCGTGACAGTCTTGGGTGCATTGGCCGCCGTCGCCGGGATCGCCGTCATGATCGTCCTCGGACCCGACAGCCGCTTCACCACTGGTCCGCACGAGATCGACACCGACGGCATCGCCGTCGTGACGGCTCCGAAGGTCATCACCTGGAGCGGTCTCCAGATCGACGTGCTGGCCGAGGTGCCGGTCAACAAGCCGGTCTTCGTCGGTCTGGGCAACAGCGTGGACGTGGAGAACTACGTCGCGAAGACGAAACGGCTCGAGGTCACGTCCTTCTCGACGCCGTGGACGGTGCGTACCCGTGCCATCAAGGGTCGCGACGGTCTGCCCGCCGCTCCCACGGCACTCGACTGGTGGATCGCGGACTCGGCCGGCCTCGGCGGCGCCGCGATCAGCGCGAAGCTCCCGGACGAGACCGTCTCGGCCGCGATCTTGTCGGTCGGCGCGTCCAACCTGCGGGGCCTGAAGGTCAGCTTCGCCTACGGCATCAAGGGCGGTTTCGCCAAGGGCGGCGGCTTCACCCTGTTCGGACTCGGTCTGGTCTGGGGCGGAGCGCTCATCCGCCGGGGCGAGGGGTTCTGGGACGAGGTGGACGACGAGGTGGTCGAGGAGGTCGTCTACGTCTATGTCGACGAGCACGGTGTCGAGCACGAGATCTCCGCCGAGGAGGCCGCCGACTACGAGGTGGTCGAGGTGGTGGAGGGCGAGCCGGTGCTTGAGCCGACGTCGGCCGACCAGCCCGAACCGATGCCCGCACCGGTGCTGGGTCCGGTGCATCCGCGCGTGACGGCGGGCGTGCTGACAGCCGCCGACGTCGTCGCGGGGATTCCCGAGCCCGAGCCGGAGCCGGAGGCAGTGCGCGAGCCGGAGCCGGAGCCGGAGCCGGAGCCCGAGGCAGAGGCCGAGCCGGAGCCGGAGCCCGAGGCAGAGGCCGAGCCCGAGCCGGAGTCAGTGCCCGAGCCAGAGGCAGTGGCCGAAACCGCATCGCCGGCCGAACCCGAACCGAAGACCGAGCCCGAGCGAGTGCTCTACGTGTTCGTCGACGAGGACGGTGTCGAGCACGAGGTCAACGAGGACGAGCTCGATGAGTTCGAGCTCGTGGACGAGCCGGAGGACGGTGAGGAGCGGTGAGGCGGCTCGGCCTGGTTCTGGTCGCGGCGCTGCTGAGCGGGTGCGCGGTGATCCCGACCCACCGCGACGACGTCACCGTGGAGAAGAAGGCGGCTGCGGAGGCCGACGTCGAGGCCATCTTCGACCGCTATCGGTCCGTGCGCAGTGCCGCGATCGGCCTGCTCGACCCGAAGCCGCTCTCCACGGTCGAGAGCGGACCGGTGCTCGCGATCGACAGCGGGTCGTTCGAGGTCTCGCAACGATTGGCGACCACTCAGGACGACGAGTCGGCCCAGCTCGTGGTCTCGGACGTCCAGACGCCGGCTTTCGGCAAGTACCCGCTGTGGTTCATGGCGACGGCCTACGACCCGGTGGCCAAGGTGAACCGGATCCAGATCTTCCAGCGCGACTCGGCGGTCGACCCGTGGCTCCTGGTCTCGGCTCCACAGACGGTGGTCTCGACCCTGCTTCCGCCGTTGCGGCACGACGGGAACGGTGCCGCGCTCGCGGTTCCGCCCGCGAGCGGAACCGGCATGTCCATGTCCCCGCAGAAGGCGGCCGCGGCCTACGCCCAGGCTCTCGGAAGCGACAGCGCCTCGTCCGTCGTGGCCCAGGACGACTTCATCCGGCAGATGCGCGACGCGTACGACGCCAACAGCGCACTGGAGGGCGTCAACGTGACCCAGACCTGGGCCGCGGAGAAGGTCGATCACGCGCTGCGCACCGATGACGGGGGAGCGATCGTCTGGGTCACGCTCCTGCGCCTCGACACCTACGACGTCCAGCCCGGCAGCACGGTGACGTGGCCACCCGGCTCGCCGCAGGAGGCGTTCCTCGCCGACGGCATCTCATCGACCGGCAAGCTTCGTTACTACCACCAGGTGCTGCTGTACCTCCCGGGCGGACAGAAGCCGCCACGCGCCCTCGGCCAGTACGGCGGCGTCGTCGGCGCGGACGGCGCCTGAGCGGTCACTCCGGTGCGCGGGGTGCCTCGCGATAGACGGGGAGGTCGTCGGCCTCAACGGCGGCCAGCAGCTCCACGGCGGCCGCGGCACCGTGGTCGCGCACGGACGTGGCGTCGCACCACTCGACGCCGGCGATCTCGGTGGGTTGCAGACGCATCTGGTCGGTGTACGAGGCATCGACGACACCCAGGTCGAACAGGAACACGCACGCGTCGTCCCAGCCCCGCCAGGCGGGGAGCCAGTTGACCGTGAGCAGCGCCCCGACCTCGACCGTCACGCCCAGCTCCTCCTGGAGCTCGCGGACGAGCCCGGCGGCGGGCGCCTCCCCGACCTCGACGACCCCGCCCGGAAGGTCCCACTCGCGCTTGTACGTGAGTCGACAGAGCAGGACGCGCCCCGTCTCGTCGCGCAGCCGGCCCTGGGCGATGACGCGCTTGGTCGGCAGCCCGGCATTCAGCAAAGCGATGAACCCCTCGCGACTGGTGGCGGGTGGGTCACCGGCGAGGCGGGCCATCATGGCCCGGTCGGGATCGTCGCCTGCACCGCGGGCGATGCCCTCGCGGCGGAGGCCGCCGATGGAACCGGCCCTGATGTCGTCGATGCGATCGACGGGGACGCGCGCCTCGACGCGGGTGTAGCCGAGCTCGTCGAAGGCATGGTCGAGGACCAGGCGGAGTGCGCGGGCGGCATGCTGCAGCGCGTGGTCGCCGCGACCGGTGTTCCAGCGGACCGATGCGGTGTTGCCGTCCTCGCCGCGCAGCGCGATCGTGCCGACTCGTTCGCCACCGATCGTGACCGCCCACCCCGTGAACGTGTCAGAGCCCGAGGTGGGTTCGAGGACCAGATCGTCGTCGGTGAGCATCATGGGGCGGTGGGCCCCTCGGGGTGCGACTCGATCACGCGGACATCCTGCCAGCCGGTCGTACGATGGCTGCATGTGCCGCAACATCAGGACCCTTCACAATTTCGAACCTCGTGCCGACGCCGACGAGATCCAGGCGGCAGCCCTGCAGTACGTGCGCAAGATCTCGGGTTCGACGAAACCCTCGAAGGCGAACCAGGAGGCCTTCGACCGCGCCGTGCACGAGGTGGCCCACGCCACCGCGCACCTGCTCGACGCGCTCGTGACCACGGCCCCGCCGAAGAACCGCGAGGTCGAGGCCGAGAAGGCCAAGGCGCGCGCCGCCGAGCGCTACGCCACCGCCTGAACCAGGTCGCGAGATCGGGCCTTGACCTCAACCTAGGTTGAGGTCGCACGGTGGATACCGACATCGGAATCCACCGAAGGAGCACCATGCCCCGCGCACTCATCACCGGCGGCTCGGCCGGGCTCGGCCGAGCCCTGGCCCGAGGCCTCGCCGACATGACCTGGAACGTCGTGATCACCGGCCGCAACCCGCAGCGGCTCGAGGCGGCCGCCGCCGAGCTCGGACCTCGCGTCACGGCTGTCGCCGGCGACGTCACCGACCCGACCCACCGGGACGACCTCGTCCAGCGATTCGGCGACGGGCTCGACCTGCTCGTCAACAACGCCAGCACCTTGGGCGTCAGCCCTCTGGTTCCCGTCCAGCAGCTCACCAGCGTCGTGCTGCGTGAGGTGTGGGAGACGAACGTGGTGGCTCCGGTCGCGCTGATCCGAGCGCTGCGGCCGGTGATGCGCGCGGACGCCGCGGTCATCGACGTCACCTCCGATGCTGCCGCCGAGCACTACGAGACCTGGGGCGCGTACGCGGCCAGCAAGGTGGCGCTCGAGCACCTCACCCTGACGCTCGCCCAGGAGGATCCCGACGTCCGATGGTGGGCGATCGACCCGGGCGATCTCCGAACGCAGTTGCACCAGGACGCGTTCGTCGGCGAGGACATCAGCGACCGCCCCCTCCCTGAGACGGTCGTCCCGGCGTTCCTCGCCCTCCTTGAACGTCGCCCGCCCAGCGGCCGCTACCGCGCCGCCGACCTGTCGGAGGTCGCGGCATGACGACGATCGGCATCAGCCCGCTGACCACCTTCGCCGAGCCCGCATCGCGCACCGCGCCGTCTCCGGCCGAGGCGCGGGGCATCGCCCGCGACGAGGTCCGGTTGCTCGTGGCCGACGGCTCCGGGGTGCGGCACGCGCACTTCAAGGACCTCGCCGACCACCTCGAGCCCGGCGACCTGGTCGTGGTCAACACCTCACAGACGGTGGCCGGAGAAGCCGACGCCCGCCTCTCCGGAGGGTCGACGGCCACTCGCGCCGTGGTCGTCCACGTGGCGACGGACCTTCGGGACGGCAGCTGGGTCGTGGAGGTCCGTTCCGCGCCGGACGCCGCTCGCGCCGTGCTGGACGCTGTCCCGGGTCAGGTCCTGACCCTTGACGGAGGGGGCGGATCGGCCGCCCTCGTCCTGGTGAGTCCGTACCCGCTCGACCCTTCGTCGCCCACCGGCGAGGGGAACCGACTGTGGCGCGCCACCTACGCCGGAGACGAAGGGCTCCGTGACGTCCTGGACCGGATCGGCCGTCCGATCAGCTACGGCTACCTCGATCGGCGCTACGACCTCGCCGACTACCAGTCGATCTTCGGCACGACACCGGGCAGTGCCGAGATGCCCAGCGCGGGACGGCCATTCACTCCCGAGGTGGTCACCAGGCTCGTGTCGCGGGGCGTCGGCATCGCGCCGGTTCTCCTGCACACGGGCGTGTCCTCGCAGGAGGCAGGGGAGGCCCCGCAACCGGAATGGTTCGAGGTCGGCGAAGCGACGGCGCGCCTGGTGAACAGCACCCGCGCCGGGGGAGGACGCATCGTCGCGGTCGGAACGACCGTGACGCGCGCGCTCGAGTCGGCCGCAAGCGCCAGACCGGGCGTGATCGAGGCACGCAGCGGCTGGACCGAGCGGGTCGTCACGCGCGAGCACCCACCGCTGGTCGTCGACGGGTTGATCACCGGGTGGCACGATCCGCAGGCATCTCACCTCCTGCTGGTGGAGTCGATCGCGGGGGCGGAGCTGGCCCAGACGGCGTACGACGCGGCGGTCCAGCACAGTTATCGCTGGCACGAGTTCGGAGATTCCGCCCTGTTCCTCCCCGCCGGAGCGGTGTCCGCCGAATCGGCCGCCTGAGCGGCTGTGGCGCGCCGGGAAGACGGCGCTGCCCGGGAGGTTGTGCCACGATGCGTGCGTGACCTTCGACAACGCACTCTGGATGCTCACGGCGCTGGCGGCCGTCGTCGTGTTGCTCACGCGGATGCGGTTGGCGGTCGACGAGCAGGCCGGCAACGCCCAGATCTCCCGAGGTGCGCTCAACGCCCACACGGTCGTCGGAGTGGTGGTGTTGGTGGTCTGGATCTACTACCTCACGTCACCGAGCGTCGTGGTCGGTTACGTTGCGGTGGGTCTGTGGTGGCTGCTGGCGCTGATCGGGCTTCTCATCCTGGCCCGGTGGCTTCCCGCATCGGGTCGGCACGCCGCGGACTCGACCGATGACAACTGGGCCCAAGGCCCGAGCCTGTCGATCCTCGGACACGTCGGCATGGTCGTGGGGGTGGCGGTCTTCACCTTCGCCGTCGTGGCCGACAAGGTCACCTGAGAGCCAGACCGCAAAGAAGTATTTGCAAAGAGTTCTTGGCGGTATTAGGCTGGCTCGATGTCACTCACCGTTCGGGTCGTCGACGATCTCGATGCGCTGAAGGCGGTCAGCCACCCCATCCGCAACCGGCTCCTGGCGGCGCTGCGTGCCCACGGCGCAGCCACCGCGTCCGAGCTGGGCCGCCGACTCGGCGAGTCGAGCGGGTCGACGTCGTACCACCTGCGTCAGCTCGAGCGATTCGGCTTCGTTGCCGACGACGACGAGCAGCCGTCCGGTCGCGAGCGCCGATGGCGGGCTCTGCACGACCTGACGTCGTTCCCGCCCGCCTTGGTCGCCACGCCGGCCGGCCGCGAGCTCGTCGACGAGGTGTCCAGGCGCCAGATGGAGAGCCTGCAGACCGGGCTCGCGGCCCTCGAGCGCCCGACGCCCGGGTTCGGCCACAGCGACTACCTCCTCAGTCTCGACACCGACGACCTCCTCGCGCTGGGCGAGGAGATCGAGTCCCTCGTGGGTCGATATCGCGATCGCTCCGGCGAACATGCCGTCGCGCTGCACGTCTTGACGCTCCCCAGCTCCTCATGAGCCTGCGCTCGACCTTCTGGCTGCTCACCGGTCTTCGCTGGCTGCCTGCCGGACTCGTCATCCCCGTCTTCGCGCTCCTGCCGCTCGACCGGGGCCTCACCATCGCCGAGCTCGGTGCGGCCGCCGCGACGCAGGGCATCGTCGTGTTGTGCCTCGAGCTGCCGACCGGTGGGCTCGCGGACTCACTCGGCCGCAAACCCGTGCTGCTCGCCTCAGCGGTGATGGCTCTTGCGGCGTACGTGACGTTCGCGCTCGCGCAGACCCCCCTGGCGTTCGCTCTCGCGAGCGGACTCTCCGGGGTCTACCGGGCGCTGGACAGCGGCCCGCTCAACGCCTGGTACGTGGACGCCGTCACGAACGAGGTGCCAGGTCCCGACCGGGCCACCGTCGTGGCGCGCGGACTCTCCGGAGCGGGGACCGTGGTCGGCTTCTCGATCGCGGGGGGCGCCGTGGCGTCGGGGCTGCTGGTTGCTTGGGCTCCGTTCGGACGCGAGGACAGTCTCGTCGCGCCCTACGTGGTTGCCGCCGCACTCGTTCTCGTCCAGATCACCGCGACCACGGTGTTCATGACGGAGGACCGCCGCGGCGGACGGAGCGGCGTGTGGCGCTCCGTCCGGGCGACGCCGGTCGTCATCGGCGCGGGCATCGGGCTGCTGCGTCGATCCCGCGCGCTCCGGGCCTTGGTCGCGGTCGAGCTGTTCTGGGGCTTCGGGATGATCGCCTTCGAGGTGTTCACGCCGATCAGGCTCTCCGAGCTCCTCGCCGATCGTGACGTGGCCGCGACGGTGATGGGTCCTGTCACGGCGGGTGGGTGGGGCATCGCGGCGATCGGGGCGGCGGCCGTCCCGCTGCTGCTGCGCCGCTGGACGTTGACGTCCATCTCGGTGACCCTCCGGCTCGTCCAAGGTGCCACTGTCGTGGGCATGGGCCTGGCCTGGGGACCGATCGGACTGGTGGTGGGCTATCTCGCGACGTACGCCGTCCACAGCGCCGCGGGGGCGGCGTACGAGACGTTGCTGCACGAGCAGGTGGACAACGAGCACCGGGCCACGGTGCTCTCGCTCGCGTCGATGGCCATGCAGCCCGCCGGGTCGATCGGAGCGGTGGTGCTCGGGATGATCGCGACCGGCGCATCGACGGGGACGGCGATCGTCGTCGGCGGCGCGGTGCTGGCCCTTGCCGCGCCGTTGTTCCTCGTACGTCAGCGCGGGCCCGTCACGACCGCGTGACGCCGGCCGCCTGGCTCCCGGACCCGGCCAAGGTCAGGATCCGCGCCGGCTCGGACGTGCTCAACGGGATGCGGTCGGCGCGGCAGATGGTGCCGTCGAGCTCGTCGTGCAGGGCCATCTCGATGTGCGGCGGCAAGCCGAGCGCGGCGGCGTCGATGTCCACGCGAACCACCTTGTGGAAGGCCGGAAAGAGGTCGACCACCACCAGGACGGCGTCGTCGCCCGTGACCTTGGAGAAGGCGATCACCCCCGCCTGATCGGTGCGATGGAGCGAGAGGTTGCGCAGCCGCCGCAGCGCGGGGTGCGCCCGGCGGATCTCGTTGAGGCGAGTGATGAAGGGCGCGAGTGAGGCGGGGTCGTCCCAGTCGCGCACCTTGATCTCGTACCGCTCCGAGTGCCGGTACTCCTCGGAGTTGGGCGCGGTCGACTCGTGCTCCATCAGCTCGTACCCGGCATACATCCCCCATGACGGCGAACCGGTGGCGGCGAGCACGGCGCGGGCCCGGAAGACGGATTCGTCGCCGTCCTGCAGGTACCTGGGCAGGACCTCCGAGGTGTTGACGAAGAGGTTGGGCCGCATGAAGTCGCTCGTGCGGTTGTTGACCTCGTCGAGGTAGGCCGCGGTCTGGTCGGCGTGGACGCGCCAGGTGAAGTAGGTGTGGCTCTGATGGAAGCCGACCGCGGACAGGGCGTGCAGCATGGCTGGCACCGTGAGCGCATCGGCCAGGAACACCACGTCGGCATCGATGTCGCGCACGTCGGCGAGCAGTCGCTCCCAGAACGGCAGCGGCTTGGTGTGCGGGGTGTCGATGCGGAAGAGGCGCACGCCGTGGTCGATCCAGAACGCCACCACACGCAAGATCTCGAAGTACAGGCCGACGGGGTCGCGGTCGAAGTCGAGCGGGTAGACGTCATGGGACGGCCTCGACGGGATCTCGACGTGGGCGATGCTGCCGTCCGAGCGGACCGTGAACCATTCCGGGTGGTCGGCGACCCACGGATGGTCCGGCGAGCACTGCAGCGCAAGGTCGAGGGCGACCTCCAGGTCGAGCTGACGGGCCCGCTCGACGAAGCTGTCGAAGTCGTCGATGGTGCCGAGTGCGGGGTCGACCGCGTCGTGACCACCGTGGATCGAGCCGACGGCCCACGGGGAGCCGGGATCGTCGAGCCCGGCGACCGGCGCGTTGTCGCGTCCCCTGCGCTGCGTCTCGCCGATCGGGTGGATCGGCGACAGGGAGACCACGTCGAATCCCATCGCGGCCACACCCTCCAACCGCTTCGCGGCGGTCCGCAAGGTTCCCTGCCGGACGCTGCCGTCCTCCAGGCGGGTCGCGCCCTCCGACCGGGGAAACATCTCGTACCAAGCGCCCTCGAGGGCACGTTCGCGATCGACGAAGACCGGGAAGGGCTCCGTGGCGTCCACGTGATCGCGGACGTCCGAACGGTCGAAGGCCGCCAGGAACGTGAGTGCCGTGGCGAGCCGCTCGACTGCGGAAACGGTGACATCGAGCAGGCTGCCGGCCACGACGCCTGCGGCTGCGTCGGTGGCGGCACCTCGTTGGAGCAGCGCCGCGCCGTCGGCGAGGGTGAGGTCGACGTCGATGCCCGCCTCGATCCGGATCTGGGCGTCGCGCACCCAGGCGGCGATGGGGTCGTGCCAGGACTCGATGCGGAACGTCCAGGGTCCGACCCGGTCGGCGCTGACGACGGCGGCCCAGTAGTCGTTGTCCAGCGGAGTCATGGCGACGGGGGGCCGGTCCCGGTCGTCCGGGTCGGTGAGGACCACCGCTGCTCGGACGATGCCGCGTCCCTCCCCGAAGACCCGGGCCTGCACCGTGAACTCCTCACCGGGCACGGCCTTGACCGCGAGGCGGCCCCCTTCGATCTGGGGTCGAACCTCCATCACGGGGACGCGGGTGACCATGGGGGCCAAGGTAGTCGCTGAGCAGGGAGTTCACGCGCGCTTCGCCAGCACTGGCTGGGCCTGGCTCTATGCTCGGTCCCGATGTGGCAACAGGTCCGTACCGCGACGGAGGAAATCAGTGGGTGAGTTCGCACGGCTCGAGGTCAGCGACGGCGTCGGCACCATCCGGCTCGATCGACCGAAGATGAACGCGCTCGATGCCCAGATGCAGGGGGAGATCGCCGAAGCGGCCCACGAGGCCGATGGCCGCGACGACGTGGCCGCGGTCGTCGTCTACGGCGGCGAACGAGTCTTCGCAGCCGGCGCCGACGTCAAGCAGATGGCGGACATGTCGTTCCAGGACATGAGTCGGCATGCGTTGCTCCTGCAGGACTTCACCCGTGCGCTCGCCGCCATCGGCAAGCCCACGGTCTCGGCCATCACCGGATTCGCGCTCGGTGGGGGGTGCGAGGTCGCTCTGGCCACGGACGTGCGCTTTTGTGCCGACGACGCCAAGCTCGGGCAACCCGAGATCCTCCTCGGCATCATCCCGGGCGCCGGGGGAACGCAGCGGCTCGCGCGACTCGTCGGGCCGGCCCGAGCCAAGGAGCTCATGTACTCCGGCCGTTTCGTCGACGCCGCGGAAGCACTCGCCATCGGTCTCGTCGACCAGGTCCACCCGTCGGCGGAGGTCTACGACCGAGCCGTCGAGTGGGCGTCGCAGTTCGTGGGTGGCCCGGCCCTCGCCCTGCGGGCGGTGAAGAACGCTGTCGACCGTGGGCTCGAGGTCGACCTGCAGACCGGCCTCGACCTCGAGCGGATCGAGTTCACCTCGCTGTTCGCCACCGATGACCAGGCTGCCGGGATGCGCTCGTTCGTCGAGAACGGCCCGGGGCGGGCCACGTTCGAGGGCCGATAGGACGTCTGACGGGTCTCCGTGGGGCCGCACCGAACCTGTGCCGCATGGGGAGGTCCGTCGTCGGTGGCTGCCGGGCGGGGTGCCCCCGCGACCATGTGGCGTCTACCGTGATCCCGTAGGGGTCGAACGTCGGCGCCACTCGTGAAGACACGACGAGGAGCGTCGGACCGCCGGAGCCCGAGGTGGCGACGTTCCCAGAGTCCTGTGACACACGGTACGCATGGGGCATACTGAGGGACGATGTGACACCTCTGGTGTCGTGTGTGAGAAAGGGAGTCATGACCGACTCAGGTTCGAACCAGCCAGGAGACCGTCGACGGGCCGACCCGTTGCAGGTCGCGGCCGAGCAACTTGCCCAGGACGAGGTCGACGACGCGGCCGGGGCCGAGCGCGCGACCCCCGAGTCCGAGGCTCCCACGTCATCGGCCCCGCAGGCCGAACACGACGGATCCGGCGGGAACGACGAGCCCGCCCAGTCCACTGAGCAGCAGGCCGGCCGATCCCGTCGTCGCGATGCGAAGGCAGCCCGGCAGGCAGCGGCCGACAAGCGGCGGCAGGAGCGCGCCGCGGCCCGGGCCTTCGCCGCATCGAAGAGGAACCCTCGCGAACGCGGTGAATCCACCGAGACGCCCGATGAGCAGTCCCACGTCCCGCAGGCCGAGGCTTCCCCACCGCAGCCGGTCGAGCAAGCGCCCGCGGCGGCTCCGGCAGCCGAGGCACAGCCGGTTGCCCCCGAATCGAAGCAGGTCGAACCGCAGCAGGCCGAACCGAAGCAAGCAGAACCAAGGAAGTCGGTCTTCGGAGGCTCCGGAATCACTGCCGGCGACTTCGCCTCTGGCGAGGAGAAGGCCGTGCCCCAGCCGCCGCCAGCTCGAGAGAAGGCGCTCGAGGACGCCCTTGCGTCCGTCGACGAATCGTCGGCCTCGGACGAGGCCGAGAAGGCCCGCCAGGAGCAGGCCCGCGAGGCTGAAAAGGCCCGCGAAGCAGAGAAGGCCCGCGAAGCAGAGAAGGCCCGCGAAGAAGAGAAGGCCCGCGAGGCCGAGAAGGCCCGCGAGGCTGAGCAGGTCCGCGAGGCCGAGGAGGCTCGCGAGGAGAAGGCCCGCGAGGAGCAGGCCCGCGAAGCAGAGAAGGCCCGCGAGGAGCAGGCCCGCGAAGCAGAGAAGGCCCGCGAGGAGCAGGCCCGCGAAGCAGAGAAGGCCCGCGAGGAGCAGGCCCGCGAGGCTGAGAGGGCCCGCGAGGCCGAGAAGGCCCGCGAAGCAGAGAAGGCGCCCGAGCCGGTCGCGAGCGCGCCCGAACCGGAGCCGGAACCCAGTGGGACCGCCGAGCCAGCCGCGGCAGCCGAGCAGCACCCAGCAGCTGAGGCGGCACCCGGATCCACCTTCGCCGAGAAGCTCGCGGCAGCCAGTGCTGCCGCCCAGGAACGAGTCGCCGCCGCACGTGCGGAGGCCGGCCGCCTGATGGAGGAGGCCGCTCGCGAGCGCGAAGCAGCCGCTCGACGCATCGAGGCCGACGAGACGACCCAGCGCGAGGCTGCTGCGGCGAGACTCGAGGCCGCTGAGCAAGCTGCCGAGGAACGGGTCAACGCCGCCAGGCAGGAGGCCGAGCGCGTCTCGGTCGAGATCCAGCGCGAGCGGGAGGCCGCGGCCGCGAAGATCGCCCAGCTCCAGCAGGAGGCCGACCAGCGCGTCGCCGCTGCGAAGGCCGACGCCGAGCGTCAGGCCCAGCTCCGGATCGATGATGCCCAGGCCGAGGCCGATCGCCGGCTGGCCGACGCCGAGTCACAAGCCAGGACGGCATCGGAGCGTCGGCTCGCCGAGGCCGAGGCCGAGGCCCGCGCTGCGGCAGCCCGCCGCGCCGACGCCGCCGAGGCCGATGCCCAGCGACGGATCGCCGAGGCTCAGGAGGAGGCAGCCAACCTGGCTGCCCAGGCGAAGTCCGAGCGTGAGGCGGCGCTGGCCCAGCTGGCCAGGGAACGAGCACAGGGCGACGCGAAGCTAGCCGAGGTGCAGGCCGAGGCCGACCGCATCGTTCGCGAGGCCAAGGAGACGTCGGCGAATCACATCGGGGCCGCGAAAGCCGAGGCCGAGAAGCTCGCCCAGGAGACCGCTGCCGAGAGGCTGGCGATCGCGGTGCGGCTGAGCGACGCCGAGCGTGCCGCGGAGGAGAAGCTCACCGCTGCGAAGGCGGAGGCCGAGCGCCTCGCCGTGGAAGCGGCGCAGCGCCACGAGGAAGCAGCAGCCGAGCTCGCGCGCGAGCGCGATGACGCCCGTGCGCACGTCGAGCGCGCGAACGCCGAGGCGGAGAAGATCGTCCGCGAGGTCGAGAACGAGCGTCGCGAAGCCGAGGCTTCTGCCAAGCGGCAGAAGGAAGAGATCGAGACTGCACGGCTCGATGCCGAGCGGCGCGTGGCCCAGGCCGAGAAGGATGCGGTCGAGCGGGTCGCACGGGCGGAGGCGGCCGCCAAGCGGATCGCCGAGGAGGCCGAAGCCGACGCCAAGCGGCGCGTGGCCAACGCGCAGGCCGAGGCCGAGCGGGTCACCGCGGAGTCGAAGCGGCTGGCCCAGGAACGCCTCAGCCAGGCGGTCACCGCAGCGCGCGAGGCCGCGGACAACAAGCTGCGCGAGGCCGAGGAGACCGCCATGGAATGGGTCGCGGCCGCCGAGGCCGAGGCCGAACGGGTGGCTCAGGCCCACATCGTCATGGCGAACCAGTCGGGCCGCGACACACCGCTCGTACCGACGGGTTCACGCGTCGACGAGTTCGTCGATGAGAAGCCGGATCCGGACGCTGCCGAGAAGAAGCCCCCGGAGGTGAGCGAGGGAGAGGGGGCGCTCGCCGCCGCGACCAAAAGACGCGTCGTCCGACGCAAGTAAGGACGCACCTCAGCCTCTGACCGCCGGCGACGTCGTCGCCGAGGCTGAAGCCGAGGTTCAGGCCGAGCCTCTGCGTCCGTCGTACGACGAGCCGGCCGTGCCGGCTCCGCCGTCCTGGGCGGTCGGCCCCGCCACCCTTCACGTGCCCGAGGCGACACCTGCGCCTGCGGAGGTTGCCTCGACGCGGACCGAGCATGCCGAGTCGACCGAGCCGGATCGGGAGCCCGAAGAATCGGTCGCCGCGTCGCGCCGGGACCGCCAGCAATCGAAGGCAGTCGCCAAACGCCAGCAGCAGGAGACCCGAGAGGCCGCACGACTCGCCAAGGCGGAGGCCCGCGAGGCGGCAGCCGAGGAGAAGCGCGCACAGCGTGAGATCGCCAAGGCCCGCGAGACGGTCGCCCGCGAGGCCAAGGCCAGGGCTCGCGAGGACGCTGCAGCCGAACGCGCTCTCCTGGCCGAGGAGGAACGCGAGAACCGCGCCGAGTCCAAGCGCCGGGCCAAGGACGCCAAGGTCTATGCCAAGCAGCTCGCGGCTCATGCGAAGCAGGAGGCTCGGGCCGCCAAGCGGCAGGCCAAACGGCCGCCCGCGCCGATCGAACCTCCTGCGTCGCAGGCTGAGAACCGCGGCCCGGCCGTCGAACCCGACGGAGCCGAGGAATCCACTGCCGCCGCCGCCGTCACGACCGGCGTGACCGATGAGATCGATGAACACCGTCATGAGCCGGCGCCGTCCGTCCCCGATGCCGGCACCACTGGCGGGACCGATGAGATCGATGAACACCGTCATGAGCCGGCGCCGTCCGTCCCCGCCGCCGCCAACGTGTCAGTGCAGGAGCCGTCGGCATTCGTTCCCGACGAGCCGCAGATCGAGGTCCGGACGGACGACGACCAGCCGGCGTCGAAGGGGGAGGACACCCGGGTCTCGGAGCCGCTGAAGGTCGATGACCCGGCCGACCCCGGCGACGATCGGAAGAGCCGGATCGCCGGCGTCCGCACCGTTGCCTATGCAGTTGCCGGAGTCATCGGGGTCCTCGGCCTGCTGTGCTCGATCATCCTCGCGGTCGGCACGTTGCTGGTCGCGCTGGGAGCCGGTGAAGGCAACGCGCTCTACGACCCGGTGTCGTCGTTGTCCAAGATCCTCATCGGACCGCTCGACGGAGCCTTCGACTTCTCCGGAGTCAACGCCGCCAAGCGTGAACAGTTCCTTGCGTGGGGCGTCGGCTGCCTGATCTATCTCGTGGTGAGCGTCGTCGGGCTGCAGCTCTCGCAGCGCGCGGCCGGCAACGACTGAGCCCGATCAGCAGGACCACTTTCCGGATTCGTCGGCGAGGCGGTCCTCAGGCCGCGATCCTGAAGAACCCGGTACGTCCGTCGCCTGAATGACTGTGAGGCTCCATGCCCAAGAATCTCTCGCTGCTCGACTCGGGCTGGTTGATGATGGAGACGCCTGAGACCCCCATGCACGTCGGTGGTCTGCAGCTCTACGAGATCCCGGATGACGCCGGGCCCGGCTATGTCGAGAGTGTCTATCGATTCCTGGTGGACGTCGACGAGGTCGCGCCACCGTTCAACCGCACCTTGCGCAGCCGGTTGCCGGGAGCGATGGGGGCCTCCTGGGTCGAGGACCCATCGCTCGACCTGGAGTACCACGTGCGCCACTCGGCCCTGCCGTACCCCGGCCGGGTGCGCGAGCTCCTCGCCCTGACGTCCCGGCTCCACGCCCATCGGCTCGACCGCGCTCGTCCGCTCTGGGAGTGCCACGTCATCGAGGGGCTCGAGGGCAACCGGTTCGCGGTGTACATCAAGATGCATCACGCCCTGGTCGACGGCGTCGCAGGAAGCCGTCTTCTGCAAGCCCGGATGAGCACGTCGCCCACCGAGCACGAGGCGCCACCGTGGTCGGCCTACTGGGTGACGCACGGTCAGGACGCGTCGAAGCGTTCGGCCCCGGAGCGGGCCGACCGTGGCAGCGTCCTGCTGGCACCGCTGCGCGGGTCCCTGGCGTTCGGCAAGGGTGCGCGTCAGCTCGGCTCGATGCTGGCGATGCCGAAGCAGGGCAATGCCAAGACGATCTACCGCGCCCCCTCGACTCAGCTCAACCACCGGGTCACGCCTGCCCGCAGGTTTGCCGCGGACTCGTGGTCGCTCAGCCGCATCCGAGACGTCGCGAAGCGGCACGACGCCACGGTGAACGACGTCTTCCTGCACATGTGCGCAGGGAGCCTGCGCAGCTACCTGCTGAGCCAGGACGTCCTTCCGGAGGAACCGCTGGTGGCGCAGGTCCCGGTCTCGTTGCGCACGGCCGATCAGGCGGACGCCGGCGGCAACGCGATCTCGGCCGTCCAGGTCAGTCTCGGCACCCACCTGGCCGATCCGATCGAGCGGTTGACCGCCATCCGTGAGTCGATGATCGCCGCGAGGTCGCGGTTGGGTGAGATGGCGGGCGGCGAGATCCTCGCGTTCACGACGCTGACGAACCTGCCGTTGTCCATCGGCCAGGTCACGGGAATCTCCGGCCGGGTCAGGCCGCTGTTCAACCTGGTGATCTCGAACGTCCCGGGCCCGAAGGAGGCTCGCTATCTCAAGGGTGCCGAGCTCGTCGCGACCTATCCGGTGTCGCTGGTGTGGCACGGGTACGCCGTCAACATCACGGTGCAGAGCTATCTCGACAAGCTCGACGTCGGCATCATCGCCTGCCGGGACACCGTGCCGCACGTGCAGCGCATGCTCGATCACCTGGAGAACGCCTTGGTCGAGCTCGAGGCGGCGGTCTGAGGACGAACCGGTCGCCCTCAGTGTGACCAAACCCATGCACGGCGGAGTCGCTCCGCAGGTGACTGGTCGGTAACATCCACGGGTACGGGCTGCTCACCCTGCCCCGCTCGCGCGGGGTCGGAGGTGGCACAGTGGCCCCACGCCCAGTCTCCCGACTGCCGCGGCAACGCGCCGCGCCACAGATCACAGGAGGGTCCTCGTGACCAAAATCGTAGTCGCGGTGAAGTACGTGCCGGACGCCACGGCCGACCGCACCTTCAGCTCCGACAACACCGTCGATCGTGCGAGCGTCGACGGCCTGTTGTCCGAGCTCGACGAGTACGCAGTCGAGCAGGCCCTCCAGGTCGTCGAGGCCGGCGAGGGCGACGTCACCGTCGTCACCGTGGGCCCGGAGGATGCGGCCGACGCGGTGCGCAAGGCGCTGCAGATGGGTGCCGACGCCGGCGTCCACGTCGTCGACGACGCCATCCACGGCTCCGACGCCTTCGCCACCTCCTTGGTGCTCGCCGAGGCCATCAAGAAGCTCGAGTACGACATGGTGTTCTTCGGCATGGCCTCCACCGACGGCTCCCTCGGCGTCGTTCCGACGCTGGTGGCCGAACGTCTCGGCATCCCGGCCGTCACTCTCGGCTCCGAGGTCACCGTCGACGGCGACACGGTCAAGATCGTCCGCGACGGCGACGTCGCCACCCAGGAGATCGAAGGCACGGCACCGGTCGTCGTCAGCGTCACCGACCAGAGCGGCGAGGCTCGCTACCCGTCGTTCAAGGGCATCATGGCGGCCAAGAAGAAGCCGGTCGAGACGTGGTCGCTGAGCGACCTCGGCATCGACGCCGGCGACGTCGGACTCGACGCCGCCTGGACGAAGGTCGAGTCCTTCGAGCCGCGGCCGCCGCGCAGCGCGGGCGAGATCGTCACCGACGAGGGCGACGGCGGCACGAAGCTGGCCGAGTTCCTCGCCTCCAAGAAGTTCGTCTGAGAAGGAGTCCAGACCATGAGTGAAGTTCTCGTCCTGATCGACGCACCCGAGGGCAAGGTCACCAAGCCTTCGCTGGAGCTCCTGACGTTCGCCCGCAGCATCGGTGAGCCGTCGGCCGTCATCTTCGGCTCGGCCGTCCCCGACGCACTCGCGGAGTACGGCGCCGAGAAGATCTACCAGCTCGACGACGCCGTCTACGACGAGTACCTCGTCGGCCCCAAGGCCGAGGCGCTCGCGCAGCTCGTCGCCGACAAGAGCCCCGCAGCGGTTCTCGTGCCCTCGACGTTCGAGGGCAAGGAGATCGCGGCCAGGGTCGCGCTCAAGTCGGAGTCCGGTCTCATCACCGACGCCGTCGACATCGACGTCGACGGTGGAACGGTCACCACGACGCAGTCGGTGTTCGCCGGCAACTTCACGGTGAAGGCCGGCGTGTCCAAGGGCATTCCGATCATCGCCGTCAAGCCGAACTCGACGACCCCGGAGGCCTCGTCGGCCGCGGGAACGGTCGAGGCCGTCTCGGTCGACATCTCCGACGCCGCCAAGGGCGCCAAGATCACCTCGAGCAAGCCGAAGGCCGAGTCGGGCCGTCCGGAGCTCACCGAGGCAGCCATCGTCGTGGCCGGTGGCCGCGGCACGGGTGGCGACTTCTCCGAGGTCGAGGCCTTCGCCGACTCGCTCGGCGCGGCCGTCGGCGCCTCCCGCGCCGCGGTCGACTCCGGCTGGTATCCGCACTCGTTCCAGATCGGGCAGACCGGCAAGACGGTCTCCCCTCAGCTGTACGTCGCCAACGGCATCTCCGGAGCCATCCAGCACCGCGCCGGCATGCAGACGTCCAAGACGATCGTCGCGGTCAACAAGGACGACGAGGCACCGATCTTCGAGCTCGTCGACTTCGGCGTCGTGGGCGACCTCAAGGCCGTCCTGCCGCAGGCGACCGAGGAGATCCGCAAGCGCAAGGGCTGAGCAGGCCGCCGAGGCCCCGGGACCACGTGATCGACGCGTGATCCCGGGGTTTTCGTGCGTGTCTGATCCGAACGGACCAGGAAAATGATCCGAGCGGGTCATTGACGATATTTGGTGACAGTTTGGTGAAGTACCCTCTCGGGCCTGTCCTGAGAGCCGCACCGGGTGATAGCAATGATGCGCACGTGTCTGCGTGCACCACATTCATCACAGGAGGAATCCATGCGACTCTCACGGCGTAATCGCCTTGCGGGTGTGGCATTGTTCGCCGCGGCCAGCCTGACCTTGGCTGCCTGCGGCGGCGGAGGCGACGAGAAGGCCGGTGGCAGCGAGTCCGTCATCACGGCCCACGGTACGGAGCCTCAGAACCCACTCGTCCCGACCAACACCAATGAGGTCGGCGGCGGTGACATCATCGACTTGACGTTCGCCGGGCTCGTTTCCTACGAGGTCGACGGAACGCCCAAGAACGAGGTCGCGGAGTCCATCGAGTCCGAGGACAACCAGAACTGGACCGTCAAGCTGAAGCAGGACTGGAAGTTCAGCGACGGCACGCCGGTCAAGGCCGAGAACTTCGTCAAGGCCTGGAACTACGGCGCCGCCGCCAAGAACGCCCAGCTCGGCAGCTACTTCTTCGATCCCATCAAGGGCTACGCCGAAGCGGCGGGCGAGGGCTCGAAGGTCGAGGAGATGTCCGGCCTGAAGGTCGTCGACGACTACACCTTCACCGTGGCGCTGAACCAGCCGGAAGCCGACTTCCCGCTGCGACTCGGCTACTCGGCCTACGTGCCGCTGCCGCTGACGGCGTTCGACGACATCAAGGCCTTCGGTGAGGATCCGATCGGCAATGGTCCCTACAAGCTCGCCAAGAAGGGTGCCTGGGAGCACAACCGTCAGATCGAGCTCGTCCCGAACGAGGAGTACAAGGGCAACCGCGAGCCGAAGAACGCCGGCGTCACGTTCGTCTTCTACAAGGACGAGGACAGCGCCTACAGCGATGTGCAGGCCGGCAACCTCGACGTCCTGAAGAACGTCCCGGCCAGCGCGCTGCAGACGTTCAAGGACGCCACGGATGTCCAGCCCATCAGCAAGCCGGGCTCGGTCTTCCAGTCGTACACGATCCCGGATCGCCTCGATCACTTCGGCCTGAACGAAGAGGGCAACCTGCGTCGTCAGGCACTGTCGATGGCGATCGACCGTCCGACGATCAGCGAGAAGATCTTCTTCGGCTCGCGGACGCCGGCCAAGGACTTCGGTTCACCGGTCCTGCCGGCCTACACCGAGGATCTGGAGGGCGTCGACGTCCTGAGCTACAACCCCGACGAGGCGAAGAAGCTCTGGGAAGAAGCCAACAAGATCAGCGACTGGGGCAACGAGACCTTCAAGATCGGCTACAACGCCGATTCTGACCACAAGGTCTGGGTCGACGCCGTCACCAACGGCTACGAGAACGTGCTGGGCATCAAGGCCCAGGGCGCGCCGTACCCGACGTTCGACGAGTTCCGTGAGCTGGTCACCAAGCGCAAGCTTGACTCCGGCTTCCGTACCGGTTGGCAGCCCGACTACCCGTCGCTGTACAACTACCTCGCCCCGCTGTACGCCTCCGGCGCTGCCGACGGCAAGGGATCGAACGACGGTGACTACAAGAGCAAGGAGTTCGACGGACTGCTCAAGAAGGCAGCCACGGCCGACTCCGAGGAAGCCAGCACCGCGGCTCTCCACGCGGCCGAGGAGGTCCTGCTGAAGGACCTGCCGGCGATCCCGCTGTGGTACACCAACGTGTCCGGTGCGGCCGCGCTCGGTGTGAAGAACGTCGAGTTCAACTGGAAGAACGTCCCCGAGTACGAGCTCGTCACGAAGTAGGGCTCGGCCAGGACCGCAGCACTTGGGGCGGCAGTAAGTTACTGTCGCCCCAAGTTCTGTGCTGTGGTGGCGCAGACCGCTCACGAGGCGGTGGTGCCCCGACATCCAGACGTTCTTCGAGGGAGGACAAGCGCTCGTGGTGTGGTACATCGGACGGCGTGTCGTGCAGATGATCCCGGTACTCCTCGGGGCCACCCTGCTGATCTACGGAATGGTCTTCTTGCGGCCGGGTGATCCCATCGCCGCTCTGTTCGGCGACAAGCCCGTCAACCCCGCCGTGCTGGCACAGCTGCGCGAGCAGTACGGGCTGGACAAGCCGTTCATCGTGCAGTGGCTCACCTTCCTGAAGAACGCCCTGATGTTCGACTTCGGCGTCACGCTCACCGGGCGCGAGGTCTCCGAGGTCATCAAGGACGCCTTCCCGGTGACCTTGAAGCTGGCGTCGATGGCGTTCGTGTTCGAGGCCGTCCTCGGCGTCGTCGTCGGCACGATCTCCGGTCTGCGCAAGGGCAAGCTCTTCGACTCCACGACGCTGGTGTTGTCGCTGCTCCTCATCGCGGTGCCGATCTTCGTCTTCGGCTTCCTCATGCAGTTCCTGGTGGGCGTCAAGCTCGGGTGGGTTCCACCCACGGTGGGCTCCGACGCCTCGTTCGAGCGCTTGCTGTTGCCTGCCGTCGTGCTGGGCTCGGTGTCGTTCGCCTACATACTTCGGCTCACGCGCACGTCAGTGGCTGAGAACATCACCGCAGACCACGTCCGTACCGCCACCGCAAAGGGCCTGACGCGCCGCGCCGTGGTCACGAAGCACGTCATGCGCAACTCGCTCATCCCGGTCGTCACGTTCCTGGGTGCTGATTTCGGCGCGCTGATGGCCGGCGCCCTGGTCACCGAGGGCATCTTCAACGTGCCGGGCATCGGGCGCACTCTTTACGACGCGATTCTGCGCGGCGACGGAGCGACGACCGTGGCGTTGGTGACGTTGATGGTGTTCATCTACGTCTTCGCCAACCTGCTGGTCGACCTTCTCTACGCCGTGCTCGATCCGAGGATTCGCTATGACCAGTAAATCCCTGCGACCCGGCCAGGAGCGTTTCGTGGCCCCGGTCGAGCAGACGCCGCTGCAAGCCGTCGACGACGTCGACACCGACTCGCCGCCCACCAGCATGTGGGCCGATGCGTGGCGGAATCTGCGGCGGAACCCGTTGTTCGTGATCTCGGCCCTGTTGATCGCCTTCATCATCGTGGTGGTGGCCTTTCCCACGCTCTTCACGTCCTACAGCCCCACCAGATGCCTGCTCGCCGAGCACAGCCTGGGTCCGGCCGAGAACGGTCACCCGTTCGGTTTCGACCAGCAGGGCTGCGATGTCTTCGCTCGTGTGGTCCACGGCGCCCGGGCGTCGGTGGCGGTCGGCGTGCTGTGCACGCTGATCGTCGTCGGCATCGGTGGCGTCACCGGCGCGCTGGCCGGCTTCTACGGCGGACGCGTCGACTCGATCATCTCCCGCATCACCGACATCTTCTTCGCCATCCCGCTGATCCTCGCCGCGATCGTTCTCCTGCAGGTCGTCAAGAACGTGCGCGGCGACACCTCCGGGTTCTTCATGGCGATCCTCCCGGTGGTGCTCGGTCTGTCCGCGTTCGGTTGGCCCCAAGTCACCCGCATCATGCGTGGCGCGGTGCTCACCGTGAAGAACATGGAGTACGTCGACGCAGCCACCGCCATCGGCGCCACCCGCCGACGGAACCTCATTCGCCACGTGGTGCCGAACGCCCTCGCACCGGTCATCGTCGTGTCCACCGTCTCCCTCGGCATCTTCATCGTGGCCGAGTCCACGTTGTCGTTCCTGGGCTTGGGCCTCCCTCCCGGGGTCGTGTCCTGGGGCAATGACATCGCCGATGCCCAGGCCCTCATCCGGGCCGGCAACAACCTCGGCGTGTTGTTCTACCCGGCGGGAGCGCTCCTGCTGACGGTGCTGAGCTTCATCCTGCTCGGTGACGCCTTGCGAGATGCACTCGATCCGAAGGCGAGGAAGCAGCAGTGACCCAGCCACTCCTGGAAGTCAAGAACCTCGACGTCGTCTTCACCGCCGGCAAGCGCACCATCCCGGCCGTGAAGGGCGCCAGCCTGACCGTCTACCCCGGCCAGACCGTCGCCATCGTCGGCGAGTCCGGCTCGGGCAAGTCCACCACCGCGCACGCGATCATCGACCTGCTCCCGGGCACCGGCGAGGTCACCGGCGGCGAGATCCTGTTCGAGGGCAAGGACATCGCCAAGGCCAGCAAGAAGGACATCCTCAACCTGAGGGGATCGTCGATCGGCCTGGTTCCTCAGGACCCGATGTCGAACCTCAACCCGTTGTGGCGCATCGGATACCAGATCCGCGAGACGCTCGAAGCCAACAACGTCGCCAAGGGCAAGGAGGCCAAGCAGCGCGTCGTCGAGCTGCTCGAGGAAGCCGGGCTGCCCGACGCCGAGCGCAGGGCCCGCCAGTTCCCGCACGAGTTCTCCGGCGGCATGCGCCAGCGCGCGCTCATCGCCATCGGCCTGGCCGCCCGACCGACGTTGCTGATCGCCGATGAGCCCACGTCGGCGCTCGACGTCACGGTCCAGAAGCAGATCCTCGACCACCTCGACACGCTCACCGACCAGCTCGGCTTCGCCGTGCTCCTCATCACCCACGACCTCGGTCTCGCCGCGGAGCGAGCCGACCACCTCGTGGTGATGTACAAGGGCCAGATCGTGGAGTCCGGACCGGCGCTGGAGATCCTGGAAGCGCCCCAGCACCCCTACACCCAGCGACTCGTCTCGTCGGCACCGTCGCTGGCGTCGCAACGACTGACCTCGGAGCGGGCGAAGGTGCGCGAGCGGGCCGTGGAGGCTGCGTCGGAGGTCGCGGCAGAGATTGCGGAGAGCTCCGAGGCGTTCGGTGTCGGCCAGTCGCACATCATCGAGGCGACCGACCTGACCAAGGTGTTCAAGCTCCGCGGTGCGCGCCCGGGCTCGTCGACTGACTTCACCGCCGTCGACTCGGTCTCCTTCAAGCTGGAGCGCGGTACCACCGCGGCGATCGTGGGGGAGTCCGGCTCGGGCAAGTCCACCGTGGCTCGCATGGTCCTGGGACTTCTGCCTCCCACGTCCGGCTCGGTGACGTTCGACGGCGTCGAGGTCAGCAGCCTCAAGGGCAAGAAGCTGCTGAAGATGCGTCGCCAGATGCAGCCGATCTTCCAGAACCCGTACGGGTCGCTCGACCCGATGTACTCCATCTACCGCACGATCGAGGAGCCGCTCCGGACGCACGACATCGGCAGCAAGAAGGAGCGCGAAGCCAAGATCCGGGACCTCCTCGACAAGGTGTCCCTGCCGTCCAACGTCATGCGACGATTCCCGAACGAGCTCTCCGGTGGCCAGCGGCAGCGCGTGGCCATCGCCCGGGCGCTCGCGCTCGACCCCGAGGTCGTCATCTGCGACGAGGCGGTGTCGGCCCTCGACGTCCTCGTCCAGGCGCAGATCCTCACCTTGCTCAACGACCTGCAGGCCGAGCTCGGCCTGTCGTACCTGTTCATCACGCACGACCTCGCCGTGGTCCGTCAGATCGCTGACGAGGTGCTGGTGATGCAGGACGGCAAGGTTGTCGAGGCCGCGAGCGTCACCAAGGTCTTCGACGACCCGCAGCAGGCCTACACCAAGAAGTTGCTCGACGCGATCCCCGGCGGGAGCATCGAGCTCGGGGCCTGACAACGGGCTGGTTCCGGCGTTATTCTCATGGGCGGGACCCTGAGCAGTATGGTGTGCTCACTCCTATTTCCCTGCCGAGGCTCACATGAAGCACTTGGTTGTCTCACTCCTTGTCGCCCTGACAAGCATCTTGGTTCCGACGCAGGTCGGGGCGGCGCCGAAGCCCCCACCTCCGGACCACGTGGGCTCCTCGACCGAGTCAGTCGTCGCGTCGCGAGCCGTCGGCATCATCGCGACGGCGCGGAACCCCGTCTCGCCCGAGGTGGTCGCCGAGATCGAGGACATCGTGGGGCGCGACGTGGTCGGCCAGACCGAGCTCGGCAGCTCGACGGTCGCCGTGCGATTCAACAAGCCGCTTGCCTCGGACGCGGTCGAGCAGATGACCTCCCGTTTGGCAGCCCTTCCGCAGATCAGTGAGGTCACCCCTGACCTGGCAGTGGTGTCGGACGCCATGCCGAACGACACCTACTTCACCCGGCAGGCGAACCTGTTCTCACCCGACGCGGCCGTCTACAGCATCGACGCCCCGACGATGTGGGACGCGACCACCGGCCGCCGATCGGTCGTCGTCGCCGTCCTCGACGGCGGGATCGTCAGCCACAGCGACCTCTCGGGTCAGACGGTCCCGGGATACGACATGGTCTCCGACAAGCGGTTCTCCGGTGATGGCAACGGCCGCGACAGCAGTCCCGCCGACCCCGGCAACTATTCCGACGGCACCTACTGCACGGCGCACAAGAGCACGTGGCACGGCACGCACGTGTCGGGCATCGTTGCGGCGCTGCGCAACAACGCCAAAGGCGTCGCCGGCATCGCACCCGGCACGGCACTGCAACCGGTCCGGGTCGTGGGTCGGTGCGTGACTGCCATGTCCGACGTCATCACCGGCATCCGGTGGGCCTCTGGAGGGCACGTCGACGGCATTCCCGACAACAAGACTCCGGCGACGATCATCAGCATGTCGTTGTCGAGCTCGGTCGATGACTACACCTGTCCCACGCCCTACCAAGAGGTCGTCGACGAGGCGCGATCGCGCGGCGTGCTCGTGGTCGGATCGGCGGGCAACCAGGGCCTCTCGGTGCTCACCCGGACGCCGGCGAACTGTCCCGGTGTCCTTTCGGTCGGTGCCACGGCGCCGGACGGCAGGCCCACCACGTACACGAACGTCGGGCGGACCATCGGTCTGATGGCTCCGGGCGGCGTCGATCCGAGGGTGGCGCCAGGGCAGGGGATCTGGTCCACGATCGACTCGGGGAGCAAGGGCCCGAGCGGCTCCACGTACGGACAGATGAGCGGCACGTCGATGGCCGCGCCTGCGGTGTCGGCGGCAGCCGCGCTGATCTTCTCCCTGGGCGACTTCACCGCCGACCAGGTCATCACGATCATCAAGACCGCTGCCACCCGACCCCCGAAGCTGAGCGGCTACTACACGTGCTTGTCGGACGACTCCGCCGGGAACGAACGCAACGTCTGTGGCGCGGGCATCCTCAACCTCTCTCGGATCCCGGCGCCCACCGCGCCGCCGACGATCTCCGGGACCACGACGGTCGGGTCCACGTTGACGACGACCTCCGGTTCGTGGAACGGCACACCCACCGACGTCAGCCAGACATGGCTGCGCGACGGTGTCGTCATCGCTGAGGAGACCGGTCCGACCCACACGGTGGGCGTCGAGGACCTCGGCCACGTCCTGTCGGTGCGATCGACCGCGCACTCGGCCAGCTATCCCGACTTCTCGGCGACGTCGCCGGGTCGTTCGGTGCCGAAGGCCGGCGCGACCGTCAGCCTGCACCTGTCGACGACCAAGGCCTCCAAGCGCAAGACGGTGATCATCGCGAGCTCCACGGTGGTGGCGACGCAGGATGCGCCGGTGTCCGGCACCGTCTCCTTCTACGCCGGGTCGAAGAAGCTCGTCACCGTGACGCTCGTCGACGGTGCCACCGGCGACGTTGCCCTGCCGGTGTTCACGAGCACGGGCACCTACTCCGTCCAGGCCCGCTACAGCGGCAGCGACTCGGTGAGCCCGGCCAAGTCGCCGACGATCAAGGTCGTCGTGAGCTAGGCGCTCCCACATCTGGTCGGCCCTCCGTCAGGAGAAGTTGTTAGACCAGCCCTGCTCGGCCCTCCTACTGATGAACCCATCACCAGGAGGGGGACATGCCCGATGCTGTGTTCCACCGAAGTTCCCCGGACCCGCGCTCTAGGATTCGGGCGTGACTGCATCCGTCGGCCCGACCGACGCGGAGCTCGTGGTACGGGTGCTGGCTGCGGACCGCGACGCGTTCGCGGTGGTCTACGACCGCTACGGCGCCAAGCTCTTCGACTTCGCGTACTCCATGCTGCGTCATCGGGAGGACGCAGCCGATGCCGTCGCCGACTCGTTCGTCCTGTTCGCCGAGCGACTCAACCAGCTACGGGACCCCGAGCGCTTGCGGCCCTGGCTCTACGCCATCGTCCGCAGCGAGTGCCTGCGCAGGCTCAAGGCGCGCAAGCGCGTCGCCCACGGGGACGACGACCAGCTGAGCGCCATGGCTGACGACGCCATGACCCCGGACGAGGAAGCCGAGCGAGCCGCGCTTCAGAAGCTGGTGTGGGATGCGGCGGCCGGTTTGGCCGACCGGGACCGGGCCCTGCTCGACCTCCACCTGCGACAGGGGCTGGAGGGCGCCGAGCTGGGTGCGGCGATGGGAGTCGAGCCGGCGCATGCGTACGTGATGCTGAACCGGCTGCGGGCCCAGATGGACCGCTCGCTTGGCGCGTTGTTGATCGCGCGCCTCGGCCGGGACGACTGCGACGAGCTCGAAGCCCTGCTCGCCGACTGGGATGGCGGGTTCTCCCCGTTGATCCGCAAACGGGTCGCCCGGCACGTCGAGAACTGTGATGTCTGTGCGCAGCGCCGTTCGAAGGTCGTCAGCCCCTGGATGCTGCTCGCCTCGATACCCATCTTCGCCGCGCCGGCCGGCCTGCGTGATCGCGTGCTCGACGACGTCGACCTGGTCGCCTTCACCGCCGCGACCGACCCGTCCGCCGCTGCCGCATGGCGGCGGTTGCCGATGGCGGGCGCGGCGGCCGCCGTCGTCCTGGCCGTCCTCGGGGCCGTCGTGCTCTGGCCGACGAGTGACACTGCTCCGTCAGCACTGTCGGGACCCGTGGCGAGCACGCCGCCGCCGGCGCCGTCGACGGCGCCGTCACCCCCACCCACGTCCTCCCCGTCGACCGAGCCGAGCCGCGGCACGCTGGCGCTGTCGAGGAGGTCGATCGATCTCGGTCGCACCGGCCGAGAGTCGACGGTGCAGCTCACGAACACCGGAGACCTTCCGGTGTCGTACGCCGTGGCACCCGGACCGCGGTGGCTCAGCGCGACGCCGGTGAACGGGAGGTTGGGCGGTGGCGAGTCGGCCGTCGTCACGATCCGCGCCGACCGAAGCAAGCTCGACGAGGGCAGGAGCGCGGGCTCGCTCGTGGTCACGTGGGACGGTGGTCGGGGAAACGTGACGGTGTCTCTCGACGAGGAGCGTCCGCCTGTGGTCGGTCGGCCGAGCGCCGGCCGCGACCCGTCGTGCGAGGTCACCGTCACTGCCACCGTCTCTGATCAGAGCGGCCTGGACACGGTCACCCTCCGCTGGACCGGTCGCAATGGTTCCGGCCGGGCCGCGATGTCCCGGTCGGGGTCTCGCTGGTCAGCGCAGATGGGACCGTTCGCGAGCCGCGCCACGGTCACCATGACCGTGGTCGCGAAGGACACGCGCGGCAACACCGCCACCGGCCCACCGGCCACGGTGTCGGTCAACCCGTGCCCGCAGTAGGTCCTGGTCGGCTCGAAAGTTGTTAGGTCGCTGTGCCTCGCCTCCTCCTACCGGTGTCCACACCAGCTCCGGAGGAACGACATGGGACGCATCGCCATCTGGACCGGCTTCCTGGCCGCCGTCCTGTCCGCTGTTCTGGCGGCTTCGATCCTCGTGGGTCACCAGGGGCAGTGGCAGCCCCCACCGTCTGTCCCGGGCGCCATCACCACCCCGCGGATCGCCGAACCGGTGGGGCCGCCCACTCACGTCAGCATTCCCGCCATCGACGTCAGCGAGGATCTGCACGGCGTCGGTCTGAAGGCCAACGGGGACATGGAGACCCCTGATTTCGGCCAGGCCGGCTGGTACGAGCTCGGGCCGTCTCCGGGAGCGCCGGGTCCCGCGGTCATCGTGGCGCACGTCCACGGTCCTGCGGGGGACGACGTCTTCGCCCGGCTTCATCAGCTCGGATCCGGGGATCTGGTGAGAGTGCGACGGGCCGATGGCGTTGCGACGTTCGTCGTGCAATCGGTTGAGCAGGTCCGCAAGGAGAGGCTGCCGCGTCAGCGGATCTGGAGCGACACCACACGACCGGTGCTGCGGCTGATCACGTGCGGTGGCGTGCCTGATCCGGTCACCCGGATGTACCCCGACAACACCATCGTCTATGCCCGTTCGGTCGGCTGAGATCTCTTCCGGCTGAAATCTCTTCCACGAAAGTTGCAAGGAATGGACCGCCCAGGGGTCCTACCCGTACGCAAGCGACATCAACCACCGGAACAGCAACCCTCACCCAGGAGAAATCATGAACAGCACGATCCGTCACCTCTTCGTCGCCGCCCCGTTGGCGACCGCCGCCATCGCCTTCGCGCCGGCCGCCGCGATGGCCGCTGGACCCGACCCGGTCGTCGTCATCCCGAGTGACACCGGCCACCCACAGGGACCGACCGACATCGCCGCACCGAAGCCCGGTCCGGTCGGTCCGAAGGGTCCCGGTGACCTCGACGGCCCGAAGCCCGGTCCGGTCGGTCCGAAGGGTCCCGGTGACCTCGACGGCCCGAAGCCCGGTCCGGTCGGTCCGAAGGGTCCCGGTGACCTCAGCGGTCCGAAGCCCTGCCCGACTCACGGTGCCGACTGCTCCGGCGGCAAGGGCGGCAAGGGCGGCAAGGGCGGCGACGGCCCGTCCGACCAGCCGGGGCGAGACAGCGAGATCCCGGTCCCCGGGCGCATCGACGCCGGAACCGCCTCGAGCGAGGGCGGCCTCGAGCTGGCCTGGTTGCTGGCCGGCGGCGCGGTGGTGACCGCATCGGGGACAGCCTTCGCCGCTCGGAATCTGGCCCGGCGTCACGCCTGACCAGCAGATTCGAGGGCCTCGCACCGAACACGGTGCGAGGCCCTCGCGGTGTGCGGGCGGTCAACGAAGATCAGGACTGCCGCGGTCCCGATCGCGTGCCGGTGTTCCGGTCCCGGATCGCCTCGAGGCGTGCTCGGGTGGCAGGGGTGATGGAGCCGTCCTCGGTCGACGGCCACCGAGCGACCTCCGCGGCCGACTCCGCGAAGAAGCGATCCAGGTTCTCCAGCAGCTGCGTGGTGACGTCGATGGCAAGTGCGACGACGTGAAGACGCTCGGGAAACATCTGCCGGCCGCGGAACTCACCGGCGGGAACTTCCTGCTCGAGCATCGAGAGCGGCCCGCCGTCCTCGAGGTACTCATCGACGAACCCCAGCATCTCCTCGAGCATCGTTCGGGCCGATTCCGCTGTGGACTGCATGGCGTCCCGCAGGTCGTCGGTTCCGCCGTGATTGCCGTAGAACGTGCGCAGGACGCCCTCGACCTGCAGGTGCGGCTCCTCGGGCTCGGTGCCCAGCCAGCGCTCGAGGGCGGTTCGTCCTTCATCGGTGATGGAGTACCGCTTCCTGGAGCGTCGTCCGGCCGACTCCTCCTCGACGCTCGCCCAGCCGAGGTCGACCAGGCGCTTCTGCTCGCGGTACAGGTGGCCCTCGGACGACGGCCAGATGAATCGGAGGCTGCGGCGAACCTGCTGGGTCAGCTCGTACCCGGTCGAGGAGCGGACGGCCAGCATGCCCAGCAGGCCGTAGGTGGTCGGGGAGGCGGGCGTCATCATTGCATGATACTCGCAATGAGAGTAGATTCTCGCCAGGCGTTCGAGAGAAGAGGGTGGACATGGGTATCGGGAAGCTGAGATGCCACGTGATCGACGTGGACGACCTGGCGACAGCGGAGGCGTTCTGGTCCGAGGTCACCGGGCTGCCCGTGATCCCGTCGTGGTTCCCGGGCCGTTACTCCTACCTCGGACAGCCCGAGCCGTGGAGCCACGAGCTGATCCTGCACCTGGTCGACCGCCGAAAAGGTCCGGAGGCGAACCGGTCCCACGTGGACATCTGGGTCCGGGACATCGACCGGGCGATCAGCGAGGTCGAGGCGATCGGCGGCCGGCTGAAGCGGACCCCGAGCGTCTACCCGCGCCCCGGCTCGTACCCGGGGGAACCCCCGCGCATCGACTGGGCCGTGGCTCAGGATCCGTTCGGCAACGAGTTCTGCCTGATCACCCTGCTCTCGCCGGACCAGGTCGGAGCCGTCGAGGAAGCGGCTCGTCGGGGTCCCGGAGATGACCACCACTGGCGCGTCGCCGCAGGGCGGACCGCCCCGAAGAAGGAGTAAGCACATGGCCACATCAGTTGACGCGATGCCCGTGGAGATCGACCAGGGCGACCTGCAGACCCGCTACCTGGAGCTGGGTGACATGGCGATCCGCCATGCCCGGGTTCCGGCCGGCTCCGACATGGGGCCACTCCTGCAGGGTCTGCCCGGCGATCGTTGCCCGAGCCCGCACTGGGGCATCGTCCTCGAGGGCTCCGTCCAGATGGAGCACGCCGACGGATCCATCGAGACCGCACGGGCCGGCGAGGTCTATCACTGGCCGGCCGGGCACACGGCCACCACCGACGAGGGGGTCGTGTTCATCGAGGTCGGTCCGGTGGAGGAGATGCGGCAGTTCAACGAGCACGTGCAGAAAGTGTTCGCCGGGTAGAGCCGATCCGATTGACCTGATCGAACGATTGTTCGATACTCAGGGGATGACCTCCGCCGCCGTCCCCAGCCTGGACGAGCTGCGTGCTCGCGTCACCCAGATGCAGGGCAGGCCTGCGGCGCAACCCCTCCGCACCCATCCCGCGCTCGCCGGCCTCCTGCAGATGCAGACCGGGTCGAGCTACGGAGTGGAGTCGGCGAGTCTGGCCACGATGCTCATGGCCGGACCCTCGGCCGACGGCGCCTGGTGTGCGGTGGTCGGTTCGTCCGAGCTGGGTCTGGAGGCGGCCGCCGCGGCGGGGGTGGAGCTGAGTCGCACCATCCTCGTGCCCGACCCGGGCGAGGCGTGGCTCGAGGTCACCGCCGCCCTCATCGACGTCCTCGGGGTGGTGGTGGTGCGGCCACCCGCCCGCGTGAGCGAGGGCGACGCCGCCCGTCTGTCGGGTCGCCTGCGGCAGCGTGGCTCGACCCTCATCGCTCTGTCGACCGCGGGGGGTCGATGGCCCCGGTGCGAGGCCCGGCTCGGCCTGAGCGACGTCGAGTGGGTCGGCCTCGGCCGTGGCCACGGCCACCTGCAGGCCCGTCAAGCCACGGTCGAGGTCACTCGGGGGTTCGGGCCGCCCTCCTCGGTCCGGTTGTGGCTGCCCGACGCCGACCTGGTCATCCGCCGGGTCGATGCGGCCGGCGACCCGCAGCACGAGCACCCGTCCCACCAGCTGCGCAGCGTGAGCTGATGCGCACCATGGTCGTGTGGTGTCCTGACTGGCCGGTCATGGCACTGTTGACCGACCTCCCCGCCGGTGCGCCCGCCGCGGTGCTCCACAGCGGCCAGGTGCTGGCCTGCACGCCGTCCGCGCGGATCGAGGGCGTCCGCCGGGGGATGCGGCGTCGCGACGCACAGTCACGCTGCCCCGAGCTCACGCTCGCCGACCACCGCCCGGAGGCCGACGCCCGGGCGTTCGAGGAGGTCCTCGCCGCGATCGAGGAGCTCAGCCCCGGGGTGGCGCCGCTGCGCCCGGGCCTGTGCGCGCTGCGGGTGCCGGCCCGCTTCTACGGCGGCGAGGTCGAGGCGGGTGCCGTCATCGCCGAACGACTCGTCGGCCTGGGCGTCTGGGACGTCCGCCTCGGCGTCGCCGACGGCCTGTTCGCCGCCGAGCAGGCCGCGCGCCGGGCGCTGCCCCAGGACTGCCTGGTGGTCGGGGCGGGGGAGTCGTCGGCGTTTCTCGCCGACCTGCCGGTCGAGGTCCTCGACGCACCTGACCTGGTCAGCCTGCTGCGCCGGATGGGCCTGACCACGGTGGGGGCGTTCGCCGAGCTGCGCCCCGCCGACGTGCACACCCGCTTCGGCTCGCACGGGGAGCTGCTGCACCGGTTCGCCCGCGGTCTCGACCCGCATCCGGTCTCGCGTCGCGCGGTGCCCCCCGAGCTCGAGGCCTCCCTGTCCCTCGAGCCACCGCTCGACCTCGTCGAGCCCATCGCGTTCAGCCTGCGCACCACTGCCGAGGCCTTCGTCCGGGGTCTCGCGGCACACGGGCTGGTGTGCACCACGGTGCGCATCGAGGTCGACTGCGACGGCACGCTCTCCTCGTCGCGTCGCTGGCTGCATCCGCGCTGGTTCGGCGCCACCGACCTCGTCGACCGTCTGCGCTGGCAGCTGCAGGCAGGAGGCATCGCGGCGCCCGTCGATGCCGTGCGGCTCGTGCCGGAGGTCGCCGAACCGCTGGCCGAGCACGCCGACAGCCTGTTCGGCGGTGGACCCGACGACCGGGTGACCCGAGGCGTCGCGCGGGTGCAGAGCATGGTCGGGCACGACTCGGTCCTCTCCGCCGGGGTGCAGGGCGGGCGGAGTCCGGACGACCGCGCGCTGCGGGTCCCGTGGGGGGAACGGGCGGTGGTGTCGCGATCCGCGCACGCCCCCTGGCCCGGCAGCATCCCGCCACCGGCTCCCGCCACGGTGTTCGCCCAGCCGCACGAGGCGCTCGTGGTGGGAGCCGAGGGGCAGGCCGTCGCCGTCAGCGGTCGGGGTGCCGTCAACTGCCCGCCCGACCGGTTCCGGTCGGAGGCCTCCGGCTCGTGGCAGCCGGTGGCGTCGTGGGCCGGACCGTGGCCGGTCGACGAGCTGTGGTGGGACGAGGCGGCCGCGCGCCGCATCGCCCGGTTCCAGGTCGTCGGCGTCGACGGCAGCGCCTGGCTCATGGTCGTCGAGAACGGCCGGTGGTGGACGGAGGCCCGCTATGACTAGCGGGGGTCACTGATGGGCTGGAACAACCCCGACGTCTCCTGGCGTGAGCTGGAACGGCGACTGTCCGGGCACCCACGGCAGATGCGCGCCGGGTGGCCCGACGGCGGCGACGGGCCGGCGTTCAGCCGCAAGCGGGGCAGCTACGAACCCACCGAGCGTCCCGAGCCGCCCACGGGGCCGGTGGTGCCCTACGCCGAGCTGCACTGCCACAGCAACTACAGCTTCCTCGACGGCGCGAGCAGCCCCGAGGCGCTCGTCGAGGAGGCCGTACGGCTCGGCTTGTCGGCCCTGGCGGTCACCGATCACGACGGGTTCTACGGCTCGGTGCGGTTCGCCGAGGCTGCGCAGGAGTACTCGTCGCTGAGCACGGTCCACGGAGCCGAGCTCTCCCTCGGGCTCACCGCCCCGCAGCAAGGGGCTGCCGATCCCGAGGGCAGCCACCTGCTGGTCCTCGCCGCCGGAGTGGAGGGCTACCACCGGTTGGCGGCGGCGCTCACCGAGGCGCAGCTGCGCGGCGACGAGAAGGGAAAACCGACCTACGAGCTGGAAGAGCTGGCCGAGCAGGGGAACGGGCACTGGGTGGTCTTGACGGGGTGCAGGAAGGGCCTGGTGCGCCGAGCGCTGTCCGACGGGGGTGCCGCAGCAGCCGCGCGTGAGCTCCGTCGACTGGTGGCGTGGTTCGGTCGCGACGCCGTGGCCGTCGAGCTGACCGACCACGGCCATCCCGGCGACAGCGTCGTCAACGACGCCCTGGCCGCGCTGGCGGCCGATCACGGCCTGCCCACCGTGGCCACCAACAACGTCCACTTCGCTCGGCCGGTCGACCGCCGGCTCGCCCAGGCCGTCGCGGCGGTGCGAGCCCGTCGGAGCCTCGCCGAGCTCGACGGGTGGCTGCCCACGTCGGGCGCGGCGTTCCTGCGCTCCGGAGCAGAGATGAGAGCCCGGTTCTCGCGGTACCCCGGTGCGGTCGAGCGGTCGGTCGAGATCGCGCGCAGCGTCGCGTTCGACCTGCGCAAGGCGTCACCTCGCCTGCCCAAGCAGGAGGTGCCACCGGGTCACACGCCCATGACGTGGCTGCGTGAGCTGGTGCGTCGCGGCGCCGACGAGCTCTACGCCCGCAACCGCGACGATGCGGAACAGCGTCTCCGACGCGAGCTGGCGGTCATCGAGGAGAAGGACTTCCCGGGCTACTTCCTCATCGTCCACGACATCGTGCACTTCGCGAAGAGCCGCGGCATCCTGTGCCAGGGCCGGGGGTCGGCGGCCAACTCGGCGGTCTGCTTCGCGCTCGGGATCACCGCCGTCGACTCCATCGCCTACGACCTGCCGTTCGAGCGGTTCCTGTCGGCCACCCGCGACGAGGAGCCCGACATCGACGTCGACTTCGACGCCGATCGCCGCGAGGAGGTCATCCAGTGGGTCTACACCACGTACGGGCGCCGCAACGCCGCCCAGGTCGCCAACGTCATCAGCTACCAGCCCAAGTCGGCGGTGCGCGACATGGCCAAGGCGCTCGGCTACTCCGTCGGCCAGCAGGACGCGTGGAGCAAGAGCATCGAGTCGTGGCACACCATCAGTCCCGATGCCGAACGGCCGGTGCCCGACGCCGTCGTCGACCTCGCCAACGGCCTGTTGAAGGCGCCCCGGCACTTGGGCATCCACTCCGGCGGCATGGTGCTCACCGAGCGGCCGGTCGGTGAGGTGGTGCCCATCGAGCGTGGCCGCATGGAGGGCCGCACCGTGCTGCAGTGGGACAAGGACGACTGCGCGTGGATGGGCCTGGTCAAGTTCGACCTGCTCGGCCTCGGGATGCTCGGGGCCATCCAGCACACGTTCGACCTCGTGGCCGAGCACTGCGGCGAGCCCTGGACGCTCGCCACCCTCCCCAAGGAGGAGGCCGGCGTCTACGACATGTTGTGCCGGGCCGACTCGATCGGGGTGTTCCAGGTCGAGAGCAGGGCCCAGATCGGCACCCTGCCCCGACTCAGGCCGCGGCGCTTCTACGACCTCGTCATCGAGATCGCGCTCATCCGTCCCGGGCCGATCCAGGGCGGCGCCGTGCACCCCTACATCCGGCGCGCCACCGGCCGCGAGGCCGTCACCTACCAGCACCCCGCGCTCGAGCCGGTGCTCAAGCGGACGCTGGGAGTGCCGCTGTTCCAGGAGCAGCTCATGCAGATCGCCATGGCCGTCGGCGGGTGCAGCGGCGACGAAGCCGACCTGCTGCGCCGTGCGATGGGCTCCAAGCGCGGCATCGAGCGCATCGAGCGGCTGCGCGACACGCTCTACGCCGGCATGGCCGAGCACGGCATCACCGGCGACCTCGCCGACGACATCTACGACCGCATCCAGGCGTTCGCCAACTTCGGCTTCGCCGAGAGCCACGCCATCAGCTTCGGCCTGATCGTCTACGCCAGCTCGTGGCTCAAGCTGCACTACCCGGGCGCGTTCCTTGCTGCGCTGCTCCGGTCCCAACCGATGGGGTTCTACTCGCCGCAGTCGCTCACCGCCGACGCACGCCGGCACGGGGTGCGGGTGCTGCGGCCCGACGTCGCCCATTCCGGCGTCCACGCCGACCTCGAACCCGTCATGGGCGGCCCCGCCGGGCTCGACGCGTGCCTGGCCGCGGAACAGCCGCCCATCCCGCCGTTCGACCCCGCCGGGCCCGACCCCACCGAGACCCATCGCCGCGACGGCGCGTTCGCGGTGCGGCTCGGTCTCACCGAGGTGCAGGGCATCGGGGAGGCCGACGCGCAGCGGGTCGTCGACGCGCGGGCCGAGGCGCCATTCACCGACATGCCCGACGTCGCCCGCCGCACCGGCCTGTCGGTGGCCCAGATGGAGGCGCTCGCCACGGCCGGTGCGTTCGAGGGCTTCGGTCTCAGCCGCCGCCAGGCACTGTGGAATGCCGGCTACACCGATGCCCCCGACCGTCTGGCCGGCACCGCGGTGCAGGCGCCACCGCCGATGCTGCCGGGCATGAGCGACGTCGAGGTGACGCTGGCCGACCTCTGGGCCACCCGGATCTCGCCCGACGAGCACCCGATGCAGCACCTGCGTGCCCTGATGCGCTCCGAGGGCGTCCTGTCCGTGAGCGACACCGCCACCCACGAGGCCGATCGCCGGGTGCGGGTCGCCGGACTCGTCACCCATCGCCAGCGCCCGTACACCGCCGGGGGAGTCACCTTCCTCAACCTCGAGGACGAGACCGGCATGCTCAACGTCGTCGTCTTCGACGCGGTGTGGCAGCGGTACCGCCGGGTGGCCCGCAACGCCGCCGGGCTCGTCATCCGCGGCATGCTCGAGCGCCAGGACGGGGTCGTCAACCTGGTGGCCGACCGGATCGAGCGGATCGAGACCCTCTACCCCCAGCTCGCCCCCGCCGTCCCCTCCCGCCACCGCTCCCGCGACTTCCGTTAGCGGTGCGAGGATGCGGAGCATGGACCAGCGCATCAGCTTCGTGACTCTCGCCGTCGCCGACCTGGAGATCACGCGGCGGTTCTACCTCGACGGACTCGGGTGGGACGCCGAGCTCGACGTCCCGGGGGAGGTGCTGATGATCCGTGCCGGTGAGCGACTCGTCCTGTCGCTGTGGGTCGAGCGAGCGTTCGAGGCGGAGGTGGGTCCGATTCGCCGTGGGCCAGGCGTTGCGCCGATCACCCTCGCGCACAACGTCGCGACGTCCGACGAGGTCGACGCCGTGCTTGAGACGGCACGGTCCGCCGGCGCGGACCCCGTCTCCGCCGGACAGCAGCGTGACTGGGGTGGGTACACCGGGTACTTCGGCGACCCGGACGGGTTCCGCTGGGAGATCGCGTACAACCCCGGTCCCATCGGTGAAAGCGTTCTCCCGACTTAGGGTTGACGTGACTTTAAGACGCTTGTAGGGTCGATCCCACTACTTAAGGTCATTTTTACATTAAGTTGCTGGAGGAGGCCCGCGATGACCACGACGCAGTCCGTGTCGGTTCAGATCGACCAGCGCGTCTCGCTCGCCGTCTCCACCGTCATCTTCGCGCTCCGGCCGCACCCGCGCACGGGGCGCGCGACCCTCTGGCTCCCGCTCGTGCGCCGCATCCGCGAACCGTACGAGGGCGACTGGGCGCTGCCGGGCGGCCCGCTGGAGGCCCACGAGGACCTCTCCGCCTCTGCCCGCAACACGCTCGAACGCACCACCGGGCTGACCTCGAACTACTTGGAGCAGCTGTACTCCTTCGGCGAGGTCGACCGTTCTCCGGAGGACCGCGTCGTCTCGATCGTCTACTGGGCGCTGGTGCGCCCGGCGGAGGTCGCCCGCGCCGTCGACGGCGAGAACGTCCAGTGGTTCGTGGCCGACGAGGTGCCGGCCCTGGCCTTCGACCACAACCGGATCGTCACGTATGCCCTCGGGCGCCTCCGCACCAAGATCACCTACTCACCCATCGCCCACGCCTTCCTCGAACCCGAGTTCACCCTGGCCGAGCTGCGCGAGGTGCACGAGGCCGTGCTGCGCAAGCCGCTCGACCCGGCCAACTTCCGCCGGCAGGTCCTGGCCGGCAAGACGATCGTGCCCACCGGCACGAGCGTCACCGGCACCAGCCACCGGCCGCCGGCGTTGTACCGCTTCGACGCCGGATCCACCACCACCGAGGAGCACTGATGACCTCCACGATCGACTCGAACCCCGCCGGTTCGATCAACGACCGGATCGTTGCCGATCCGGACGCGAGCTGCGATCCCGAGCTGGTCGAGGGCCCGTGGATCTTCGACCTCGTGCCCGGCTACGGTCCGGGCTGCTCCGAGGACGACGTCATCCCCGAGCCTGTGGTCCGGCCCGGCCAGCTCCCGGTGGAGTACCAGAAGATGAGCGACGAGGAGCTGCACGCGCGCATTCGCGCGGCCAAGGAGACGCTCGGCGACCGCGTGGTCATCCTCGGACACTTCTACCAGCGCGACGAGGTCGTGCAGTACGCCGACTTCGTCGGCGACTCCTTCCAGCTCGCCAATGCCGCACTCACCAAGCCCGACGCGGAGACGATCGTGTTCTGCGGCGTCCACTTCATGGCCGAGACGGCCGACATCCTCGCCCGCCCCGAGCAGCACGTCATCCTGCCCAACCTCGCCGCCGGGTGCTCGATGGCCGACATGGCCGACGAGGACTCCGTCGAGGCGGCCTGGGACGAGCTCACCGAGCTCTACGGGTCCGAACCGGACGCCGATGGCAGGCAACCGGTCATCCCCGTCACCTACATGAACTCCTCGGCGGCCCTCAAGGCGTTCTGCGGACGCCACGGCGGCATCGTCTGCACGTCGTCCAACGCGTCCACCGTGCTGGAGTGGGCGTTCGAGCGCGGACAACGGGTGCTGTTCTTCCCCGACCAGCACCTCGGCCGCAACACCGCCAAGGCGATGGGCATCCCGATCGCGCAGATGCCCACCTGGAATCCGCGCAAGCCGCTGGGCGGCAGCACCGCAGAGCAGCTCATGGACGCGAAGGTGCTCCTCTGGCACGGCTTCTGCTCGGTGCACAAGCGCTTCAGCGTCGCCCAGATCAAGCAGGCCCGCGCCGACCACCCCGGCCTCAAGGTGATCGTCCACCCCGAGTGCCCGATGCCGGTCGTCGACGCGGCCGACGCGTTCGGCTCCACCGACAAGATCCGCCGGTACGTGGCCTCGGCCGAGCCCGGCGACGTCATCGCGATCGGCACCGAGGTCAACATGGTCAACCGGCTCGCCGCGGAGTACCCCGACCGCACCGTGTTCTGCCTCGACCCGGTCGTCTGTCCCTGCTCGACGATGTACCGCATCCATCCGGGCTATCTGGCCTGGGTGCTCGACGGACTGGTCGCCGGCGAGGTGCGCAACGAGATCGTGGTCGATCCCGACGTCGCCGTCGACGCCAAGGTGGCCCTCGAACGCATGCTGGCGGCGCTTCCGAAGGGTGCGTGACGTGGCCGGCCGGCATCTCGTCGTCGTCGGAAGCGGAGTCGCTGGGCTGACGGCTTCTCTCGAGGCGGTCGAGGCCGGGCACACGGTCACGCTGCTCACCAAGTCCGACCTCGCGCAGAGCAACACCAGGTACGCCCAGGGCGGGGTCGCGGTCGTCATGACGTCCGACGACACGGTGGCCTCGCACGTCCAGGACACCTTGACCGCGGGCGCGGGCCTCAGCGACGAGGCCACCGTCGAGGTGCTCTGCAGCGAGGGCCCGGCCGCCATCCGCGAGCTCATCGACCGCGGAGTCGAGTTCGACCAGCACGACGGCGAGCTCGCCCACGGGCTGGAGGCTGCGCACTCGTACGCGCGCATCCTGCACGCCGGGGGTGACGCCACCGGCGCCGGCATCGCCTACGCGCTCATCGATCGGCTCCGCGAGAGCACCGTCGAGGTGCGGGAGCGCACCACCGTGGTCGACCTCGTGCTCGCCCCCGACGGCCACTGTCTCGGTGTCCGCCTGCTCGACGGCAGCGAGGTCCGTGGTGACCTCGTGGTCTTGGCCACCGGCGGGGCGGGTCAGCTGTTCCCGTACACGACCAATCCCGAGGTCGCGACGGCCGACGGACTGGCCATGGCGCTGCGGGCCGGGGCCGTGGCCGCGGACCTGGAGTTCTACCAGTTCCACCCCACGTCGCTCGCCGCACCGGGAAACTTCCTGGTCTCCGAGGCCGTGCGCGGCGAGGGCGCGGTGCTCATCGACGAGAGCGGGCACCGGTTCATGGGCGACGTCCACCCCGACGCCGAGCTGGCTCCCCGCGACGTCGTCGCCCGCGGCATCGCCGACCAGATGGCGCGGCAGAAGGGCAAGCCCGTCCGCCTCGACGCCACCGCGCTCGGCGTCGACTTCCTCGCGAAGCGCTTCCCGAACATCGACGCCGCGTGTCGCGCCCAGGGCTTCGACTGGGGCGAGCAACCCATCCCGGTCACGCCGGCGGCGCACTACTACATGGGCGGCATCCGCACCGACGAGTGGGGTCGCACGTCGGTGCCCGGACTCTGGGCGGTCGGCGAGGCCGCCTGCAACGGGCTCCACGGGGCCAACCGGCTCGCCTCCAACTCGCTGCTCGAGGGCGCCGTGTACGGCACCCGAGTCGTCGAGGCGCTCGACCTCCCGCACGTCGACGACGCCGTGTTCGGTGACGACTGGGCCGACCCGCTCGAGGTTCGGCTCGGCGAGTCGGCCGCCGCAGACGACGCCGAGTCGTTCACCCGCGCCGATCTGCAGCAGCTCATGTGGGACGCCGCGGGTCTGTCACGGAACGGCGAGGAGCTCACTCGCGCCGCCGGCCAGCTGGCCGCTTGGCGCGCGCCGGAGGTCAGCGACGCCAAGTCGGCCGAGGACGCGAACCTGCTGGTCGTGGCGCGCGCTGTCGTGGCCAGCGCCCTGGTTCGCAGGGAGTCGCGCGGCGGTCATTTTCGCTCCGACTTCCCGGAAACGGCGCCCGGTCAGGCGAAGCACTCCGCCGTCGTCGGGGACCGATGAGGATCACGCCATGCTGAGCCGTCATCAGATCGAGCGGGTCGTCGACCTCGCGTTGGAGGAGGACGCACCATTCGGTGACGTCACCTCCCAGGCGTTCGTCCCGGCCGCGTCGATGGCCGCGGCCGATCTCGTCGCTCGCGAGCCCGGTGTGCTGGCCGGTGCTGAGGTGTTCGCGGTGGCGATGGGTCGACGCGACTTCGGCGTCAAGGTCACCGGCCTCGCCATCGACGGCGAGAGGTTCGACGCCGGCGACGTGCTGGCCTCGGTCTCCGGACCGGCCCGCTCGGTGCTGCAGGCCGAGCGCGTGGCGCTCAACCTCGTGCAGCGGATGAGTGGCATCGCCACCCTGACCGCCGAGTACGTCGCGGCGGTCGGTGGTGCTGCCAGCGCGTCCGGGCGTCCCGTCCGGGTCGTCGACACCCGCAAGACCACGCCTGGGCTCCGTGCGCTGGAGAGGCATGCCGTCGTCTGCGGCGGCGGTCACAACCACCGGTTCTCCCTGTCCGACGCGGTGATGGCCAAGGACAACCACCTGGCGCTGGTCGATGACGTCACCGAGGCGATCCGTGCGGCCGCAGCCGCGCTGCCGCACACGATGCACATCGAGGTCGAGGTCGACCGTCTCGACCAGATCGAGTCGGTGCTCGCCTCCGGCGAGGTCGACACGATCATGCTCGACAACTTCGCCCTCGCCGACCTCGCCGCCGGAGTCGAGGCGGTCGCCGGACGAGCCACCGTCGAGGCCAGCGGAGGCATCACGCTCGACACGATCGCCGACGTCGCTGCCACCGGTGTCGACGTCATCAGCGTCGGAGCCCTCACGCACAGCGCCCGCGCCCTGGATCTCGGCCTCGACGTCCGTGTCTCCGGCCGACCAGCACCATGATCTACCTGGACGAGGCGGCCACCACGCCGCTGAAGCGCGACGTGCTGGCGGCGATGGGCCCCTTTCTCGGTCCGGAGTTCGGCAACCCGTCCAGCCACCACGAGGTCGGTGAGGCCGCGCAGCGGGCTCTCGACCAGGCTCGTGCCGACATCGCCGCGGAGCTCGGGGCCCGACCGAGCGAGATCATGTTCACCTCCGGCGGCACGGAGAGCGACAACGCCGCCGTCAAGGGCATCGCCCTCGCCGAGCCTCGTGGGCGCCACGTCGTGGTCAGCGCCGTCGAGCATCCTGCGGTGCTGGAATCGGCCGCCTTCCTCGGCCGAACGGGCTTCGAGGTCACGACGCTCGGCGTCGACCGCGACGGTCTCGTCTCGGCCGACGACCTGAGCGCCGCCCTGCGCGACGACACCACGCTGGTGAGCATCCAGGCGGCCAACAACGAGGTCGGGACGATCCAGCCGGTCGCCGAGCTGGCTGGCCTCGCGGCGGCACGTGGCGTCCCGTTCCACACCGACGCCGTGCAGGCCGCCGGCTGGCTCGACCTCGACGTGACGCGGCTCGGTGTCCAGGCGATGAGCATCTCCGGCCACAAGCTCGGCGCGCCGAAGGGCATCGGGGCGCTGTTCCTCGCGCGCCGCACGCGCATCGAGCCGTTGATCCACGGCGGTGGCCAGGAGTCCGGCCGTCGATCGGGCACCGAGAACGTCGCCGGTGCGGTGGGCCTCGCCGCCGCGTTGCGGCTGGCGTCTGCAGCCGGCGACGCCGGCGAGGTCGCCTCACGGCGCGACGCCTTCATCGCCCGGGTCGAGTCCGAGGTGTCCGGCGCCATCCTCACCGGTCACCGCACGGAACGACTCCCCGGGAGTGCGTCGTTCGTCTTTCCCGGCACGAGCGGGGAGTCGATCCTCCTCGACCTGGAGTCGCGCGGCATCGTCTGCTCGAGCGGCTCGGCGTGCGCCGCGGGCAGCGACGAGCCGTCGCACGTGCTCACGGCGATGGGTTTCGAGCGCGAGGTCGCCCAGACGGCCGTGCGCTTCACCTTCGGGCGCACCACCACGTCCGAGCAGCTCGACGACGTCGCGGACGAGCTGGGCCGTGTCGTCCCGGGTTCCGTCTCTTGAGAGGCGGATGGATCGGTTCGGTCAGGCGGACGAACGTGGTTGGGCCGGGGTGACCAGGCCGCACTCATAGGCCAGGACCACGGCCTGGACGCGGTCGCGCAGGTCGAGCTTCATCAGGATCCGGGCCACGTGGGTCTTCACCGTGTTCTCGGTGACGTACAACGCCTGGGCGATCTCGGCGTTCGACAAGCCCCGGGCGATCTGGAGGAGGACCTCGGACTCTCGTTCGGTCAGCTGGTCGATCGACGTCGTCGAACGAGGCCGAGCATGCTGCGCGAACTCGGCGATCAACGCTCGAGTGACCGACGGTGCGAACAGGGACCCGCCGTCCGCGACCACCTTGATGGCGGTGATGAGCCGTTCCTCGGACGCGTCCTTGAGCAGGAAACCACTCGCCCCGGCGCGCAGGGCGTCGTAGACGATGTCGTCGAGGTCGAAGGTGGTGAGCACCAGCACCTTCGGCGGCACGGCTGCGGCGGTGACCGCGCGGGTCGCGTCGATCCCGTCGACGCCGGGCATGCGGACGTCCATCAGCACGACGTCGGGCGCGAGCTCGGCACAGACCGTGATGGCCTCCGCACCGTCGGCTGCCTCTCCGACGACGTCGATGTCGTCCTCAGCACTGAGGATCATCCGCAGACCGGTGCGCACGAGGGGTTGGTCGTCGGCCAGCACCACGCGGATCATGTGAGTGACTCCAGGGCGTAGGGGAGTCGAGCGCGAACCTCGAATCCGCCGGCAGCGACCGGTTCAGCCGTCACGGCTCCGCCGACCACGGCCACGCGCTCGCGGATACCTGCGAGTCCGTGGCCGGTGCCGCGAGGCGCAGCAGCGCCTCGGCCGTCGTCGGCGATCGTCACACAGAGCTCGTCGACCGCGTAGGCCACGGTGACCGTGGCGGTCGCACCATCCCCGGAGTGCTTCAGGACGTTGGTCAGCGCCTCCTGGACGATGCGATAGGCGGACAGGTCGACCCCGGGTGGTACGGCGTCGGGCTCGCCCTCGATCACGAGCTCGATCGGGAGACCGGCCTGCCGCACCTGATCGACCAGTCGTTCGAGGTTGTCGAGACTGGGTTGCGGTGCAGCGCGTCCGGGATCAGCCGCGGAGTCGGTGTCGCGGAGGACCGCCAGCAACCGGCGCATGTCGGACAGGGCGGCGGTGTTGGTCTGCTCGATCGAGTCGAGGGCTCGGCGGACGGCTGTCTCGTCGCGACCGAGCATCGCCCGACCGCCGCGCGCCTGGAGCACGGTGACGGAGATGGCGTGCGACACGACGTCGTGCAGCTCGCGGGCGATGCGCGCCCTCTCCCGGGCGATGGCCTGGTCGCTCTCGATGAGAAGCACCCGCTCGCGTTCACGACGCAGGCGGATCGCCACCCCGGCCGCCCACGGGGTGCCGACGAACAGGGTGGCGAAACCGATGTCGCCCGGTTCGATCGATGCCCGGCGAGAGTTCGCGTCACCCACGGTGAAACCGACCACGTAGGCAAGCACGAGCACACCACCCACCCAGGCGGCGGGACCCCGCGTCCAGCGCCCTAGGGAGTAGAGCGAGACGAAGAAGACGAGCAGGAAGGCCAGTGAGTTGTTGTCCAGACCGTCGGCGAAATGCATGGTGCCCAAGGATCCGAGCGTGGCCAGGGCGAACGAGGGCAGGGGCGCCGTTCGGCGCCAGGCCAGGGCGAGGCCTGCTGGCACGGCGGTCACCAGCGCCTCCGGCATCCGGGCGGGCTCCCACGACAGCACCTCGATCGCGAACACCACCGCGACGAGACACGCGAGCGCCGCGTCGCCATACCGCACCAGCACCTGCTTGAGGTCCATGAATCCACGGTAGGCCGGAGGACGCCTGGGCGGGTCACTCTTGCGGATGACGTTCCCGCGGGTGAGCAAGTTCGTCGCGAAGGGCGACGACAGACCCAGCGCCGGCGTCGTTGACTCGATGCATCGAGACACCAGTCGAAAGGAACATCATGTCCACCACATCAACCACCGCATCCACCGAGCGGGTCGACCTGCGCCGCTCGGTCCTGCCGCTGGGGATTGCCACCGTCGCCGTGTCGAGCGTCTTCACCTACCTGGGAGCGCACGGGCCGGGCGAGTACGTCAGCATGATCGCTCTCGCGCTCGTGGCCGCCGTCGTCGTGTACGGGTGGGTCGTGCCGCGTGCCCTGGAACGCGCGTCTGCTCCCAAGACCGCGATGGCCATGTCCGTGGTCGCCGCGCTGTTCACCCTCCCGGCGTTCTGGACCGGCCTCCCGCTCGTGCTCGGGGCCGCCGGGGCGGTGACGGGGTTTGCCGGCCGCAGCGCGGCCAAGGGCTCAGGTCCTTCAGTCGCGGCGATGCTGATCGGAGTCCTGACCGTGCTCGGGTACTTGACGATCTACATCGTCGACGGATTCATCAACGGCAACATCTGATCGCCATCACGACCGACCGGGCCTCCTCGACCGAGGCCCGGTCGGCGCGGCAGGACGACTCGGCACGGGCCGTCGGGGTGGTCCACGTGGTCGGTACGACTACCCTAGGGAGGCGATGAACGACTCCGGTGTCACCGTCTACTTGGACCATGCGGCGACCACGCCGATGGTCCCCGAGGCGATCGCGGTGATGACCGAGCAGCTCGCCCGCACGGGCAACGCGTCGAGCCTGCACGGCTCGGGGCGCGCGGCCCGCCGCACCGTCGAGGAGGCCCGCGAGCTGATCGCCGAGAAGCTCGGCGCACGGCCCAGCGAGGTCGTCTTCTGCTCCGGTGGCACCGAGGCCAACAACCTGGCGATCAAGGGGCTCTACTGGGCCCGGCATGACCAGGAGTCGCGTCGCGACCGCATCATCTTCAGCTCGATCGAGCACCACGCGCTGCTCGACCCCGTCACGTGGCTCGCCGAGCACGAGGGCGCTCGCGTCCACACCACCCCGGTCGACCGCGAAGGCCGCATCGTCGTCGATGCCCTGCGCGAGGTCGTCGAGTCCGATCCGCAGAGCATCGCCGCCATCACCACCATGTGGGCGAACAACGAGATGGGCACCGTCCAGCCCGTCGCCGAGGTGGTGGCGATCGCCCGCGAGCACGGCATTCCGGTGCACAGCGACGCGGTGCAGGCAGCGGGCTACCTGCCGCTGGACTTCGATGGCTCCGGGCTCGACGCGATGACCGTCACCGCGCACAAGCTCGGCGGCCCGGTGGGCATCGGGGCGCTCGTCATCAAGCGCGAGCTCGAACCGACCCCGCTGCTGCACGGCGGCGGGCAGGAACGCGACCTGCGCTCCGGGACCATCGGCGTTCCCCTCATCGCTGCGTTCGCGAAGGCGCTCGAGGTCAGCGTGTGTCACCAGGACGAGTCGTCGGCACGGATCGAGACGTTGCGGGCGCGGCTGGTCGAGGGCGTCCGCCGCGTGGTTCCCGATGCGATCGTCAACGGCGACCCCGAACCCGGGCCCGACCACCGGTTGCCGAACATCGCCCACGTCACCTTCCCGGGCTGCGAGGGAGACGCCATGCTGATGCTGCTCGACGCCCAGGGCATCGAGTGTTCCACCGGCTCGGCCTGTGATGCCGGCGTCCCGCAGCCCAGCCACGTACTGCAGGCCATGGGTTACGACGACGAGGCCGCCCGCGGGTCGCTACGTTTCAGCCTGGGGCACACCTCCACCGAGGCCGACGTCGATGCGCTGGTCGCGGCCCTGCCGGCCGTCCACGAGCGGGCCCTCGCGGCCAGCGCCGTGCGAACCGCCGACCCGATGAGGAGCGCCTCATGAGGGTCATCGCCGCCATGTCCGGGGGAGTCGACTCGGCCGTCGCCGCGGCTCGGGCCGTCGATGACGGTCACGACGTCACGGGTGTCCACCTGGCGCTCAGCCGCAACCCGCGCAGCTATCGGTCCGGAGCGCGCGGCTGCTGCTCGATCGAGGACGCCGGCGATGCCCGGCGTGCCGCCGACGTGCTGGGCATCCCCTTCTACGTCTGGGACATGAGCGCGGAGTTCGCCGACGAGGTCGTCGACGACTTCGTGGCCGAGTACGCCGCGGGCCGGACGCCGAACCCGTGCCTGCGGTGCAACGAGAAGATCAAGTTCGCCGCCGTGCTCGACCGTGCGCTCGCACTCGGCTTCGACGGCGTCGTCACCGGCCACTACGCCCAGCTGCGCCCGTCCGCCGACGGAACGGTCGAGATGCACAGGGCCGTCGACCACGGCAAGGACCAGTCGTACGTGCTGGGCGTGCTCACCCAGGATCAGCTGGCGCACTCGCTCTTCCCGCTCGGAGGGTCGGACAAGAGCGACGTCCGCGCCGAGGCCGAGCGCCGCGGCCTGCAGGTGGCGCACAAGCCCGACAGCCACGACATCTGTTTCGTCGCCGACGGCGACAACGCCGGCTGGCTGCACGACAAGCTCGGACCCCAGCCCGGCACGATCGTCGACGAGTCGGGGACGACGCTGCGCGACCACGACGGCGCGTACGCCTTCACGATCGGACAGCGTCGCGGGCTGCACCTCGGTGTCCCGGCCGACGACGGCAAGCCCCGGTTCGTCCTCGACATCGAACCCGTCGGTGGCACCGTCACGGTCGGGCCGCGCGAGCACCTGCGCGTCGACGCGATCGAGGGCATCCGTCCGCTGTGGAGCGGGCGTGAGCCCCGTGGCCGACTCGACTGCACCGTGCAGCTCCGGGCCCACGGCGACGAGCACGCGGCCTTCGTCGAGGTTCTCGCCGAGTCGACGGACGAGCCGGCCGACTCCGTCCGGGTCGAGCTGCGCGACCCCGCCTACGGCATCGCACCCGGTCAGGCCTGCGTCATCTACGAGGGCACCCGGGTCGTCGGCTCCGCCACCATCGCCCAGACCCGACGCGACGCGTGACCGCGTGAGCCCGGCCGCCGGCTGCGGCACCGGTGTCGGGTCGATGCCCGGCACGGATCTCGCGGAGACCCTCCGCGTGATCCGCGGCGAGGTCGGCGACTTCGTCTTCCTTCCCGAGCTGCCGGGCCGTGGCCCGCACGCAGATCTCACCGGTCGCGCCGTCGCCATGCTCCACGGGCTCGACGCCGACCTGCAGCCGGGCGGGTGGCGGCTCGGCGTCGGCCAGGGCAGCGATCACCGCCGGGCCCGTTCGCTCGTCGGCCAGGATCTCGACGCGGCCGAGGAGCTGTTCGACGGGCACACCGGCCCGATCAAGACGCAGGTCTGTGGCCCGCTGACCCTGGCGGCCACGGTGGAGCGCGCCCGCGGCGACAAGCTGGTTTCCGACCACGGTGCCCGGCGGGAGATCGCCGAGTCGTTGGCCGAAGGCGTCACTGCCCATCTCGCCGATCTTCGGCGACGGTTCGACCGGTCCGAGCAGATCGTCGTCCAGGTCGACGAACCCGGCATCACGGCCGTCCTCGGCGGGGGCGTGCCGACCATGAGCGGCTTCGGCCGGCACCGCAGCGTCCATCCGCCGGAGGCGGACGCGCTGCTCCGCCGGGTCGCCGAGGCCGTCGTGGCCGCGGGCGCCCGACCGGTCGTCCACTCGTGCGCGGCGGACGTGCCCGTCGGACTGCTGGCCGGGGCCGGCTTCGACGCGATCTCGTTCGACCTGGGGCTGGCCAGACCCGACGACACCTGGTCCGAGCTGTTCGAAGGCGGCACCGACCTGTGGCCGGGCGTCGTGCCCACCGGCGACTCCGAGTCGACCGACGCGGATCTGCGGGTTCGCGTCGAGCGGTTCTTCGCGCGGCTGGGCTTCGGCGAGGACGACTACCAGCCGCGGCTGGTGGTGACGCCGACGTGCGGTCTCGCGGGGGCCTCACCCGTGTGGGCGAGGCGGGCGCTCAGCCTCGCGCAGAGCGTGGGCGCCGCAGGAGCGCGTAGCGCAGCAGACCGAGACCGCTGACGGCGACGACCGCCGCCAGGACGGCCATGGGGGCCTGGTCGTGGAACAGCGCGCCGAGCACCACACCCGCGACGAGCAGCACGACTCCTGCGAGGGTGGACCACGTCTTCTGCGGTCCGGTCCGGTGATCGACCACGGTGTTCCTCTCGTTCGGCTCCGGCCATGCTGCCACGACACCTGAACCGTCACCTCACGACGCTAGGCTCGGTGCCATGTCGACCGACGACCTCCGGCAGCGCCACAAGGAGCTCGCCGAGCAGATCGATGAGCACCGCACTCGCTACTACCTCGACGACGCCCCGACGGTCGCCGACGCCGAGTACGACGCGCTCATGCGTGAGCTCGAGGAGATCGAGGAGCAGCAGCCCGAGCTGCGCACGCCCGACTCTCCGACCCAGAGCGTCGGCGGGTACGCGTCGTCGACCTTCGCCTCCTACGAGCACCGCGAACGCATGATGAGCCTCGACAACGCGTTCAAGCCCGAGGAGCTCGAGTCGTGGCACGCCCGGCTGGTCCGGGAGGGTGCCGAGCAGGCAGACTTCCTGTGCGAGCTCAAGGTCGACGGGCTGGCCATCTCGCTCACGTACGAGCACGGCGTGCTCACCCGCGGCGTCACGCGCGGCGACGGCCGAGTGGGCGAGGACGTCACCAACAACGTGCGCACCATCGACGTCGTGCCGCACCGCCTCGAGGGCTCCACGGCGTACCCGGTCCCGGCCTACGTCGAGGTGCGCGGCGAGGTCTTCTTCCCGACCGAGGCGTTCGATGAGTTCAACACCGCGTGGGCCGAATCCGGCAAGACACCCTTCTCCAACCCGCGGAACGCCGCGGCCGGGTCCCTGCGCATGAAGGACGCCTCGGTCACGGCCGCCAGGCCGTTGTCGATGGTGTGCCACGGCATCGGCTATCGCGAGGGCTTCGACCCGAAACGACAGTCCGAGGCCTACCACGCGCTCAAGGCGTGGGGACTGCCCACGAGCGACCGTGCCAAGGTCCTGCCCGACCTCGCCGCCGTGCAGGAGTTCATCGAGTTCTACGGCGAGCACCGGCACGACGTCATTCACGAGATCGACGGCGTGGTGATCAAGGTCGACGAGGTCGAGCTCCAGGGGCGCCTCGGCTCCACCTCGCGGGCGCCACGGTGGGCGATCGCCTGGAAGTACCCGCCCGAGGAGGTCAACACCCGACTGCTCGACATCAGGGTCAACGTCGGCCGCACCGGCCGGGTCACCCCCTTCGGCATCATGGAACCGATTCGGGTGTCCGGATCCACCGTCGAGATGGCGACCCTGCACAACCAGCACGAGGTGAAGCGCAAGGGGGTGCTGATCGGCGACATGGTGGTGCTGCGCAAGGCCGGCGACGTCATCCCCGAGATCGTGGGTCCGGTCGTCGCTCTGCGCGACGGCAGCGAGCGCGAGTTCGTCATGCCGACGGAGTGCCCCGCGTGCGGCACCCCGCTCGCGCCGACCCGTGAGGGCGACGCCGACATCCGGTGCCCCAACACCCGGTCGTGCCCGTCGCAGCTGCGCGAGCGCCTCACGCACGTCGGTGGCCGCGGTGCCTTCGACATCGAGGTCTTCGGCTGGGAGGGCGCCGTCGCCCTCCTCGACGCCGGGGTGGTCGTCGACGAGGGCGGCCTGTTCGCGCTCACCGAGGAGCAGCTGCTGACCGTCCCGCTCTACACCCGGGCCGCCAAGAAGGCCGAACGAGACGCTGGGTCGGGTGAGCGGGTGCTCAGTGCCAACGGGGTGGCGTTGCTCGAGAACCTCGAGAAGGCCAAGAGCCAGCCGCTCTGGCGCGTGCTGGTGGCGCTCAGCATCCGGCACGTGGGCCCTACGGCCGCACGAGCCCTTGCTGAGCACTTCGCCTCGCTTCCGGCGATCGCCGAGGCATCGGTCGACGAGCTGGTCGCGGCCGACGGCGTCGGCCCCACCATGGCCGAGGCGATCGTCGAGTGGTTCGGCGTCGACTGGCACCGTGGCATCGTCGAGGCCTGGGCCGCAGCGGGCGTGCGCATGCAGGACGAGCGCGACGAGTCCGTACCGCGCACGCTCGAAGGACTCTCGATCGTCGTCACCGGATCACTGCAGAACTTCACCCGCGACTCCATCAAGGAGACGATCATCGCCCGGGGAGGCAAGGCGTCGGGTTCGGTGTCGAAGAAGACCGACTACGTCGTCGTCGGCGACTCCCCGGGTTCCAAGGCCGACAAGGCCGAGCAGCTCGGCGTCCCGATCCTCGACGAAGCCGGCTTCGAGAAGCTCATCGAGCACGGTCCCGGCGAGTAGCTCGCGCGGCCGCCGAACCCGTCGGACCGCGGGCCCACCGGCGTGGCATCGGTCAGCCGATCCGTGTCGATCCGCACACTCTAAGATGGTGCGGCACCCCGTCGTCGTCGAAGGAATCTGCATGTCAGAGGCTGTCTCGGGCATCACCCGAGCGGATGTCGCCCACTTGGCCGACCTCGCCCGGATCTCGCTGAGCGACGAAGAGCTCGACCATCTCGCCTCGGAGCTGCCGGCGATCCTCGAGCACGTCCAGGTCGTGCAGGGCGCGGCCGGCGACGACGTCACCCCGATGAGTCACCCGCTCCCGGTCAGCAACGTCTTTCGTGCCGACGAGGTGCGCGAGAGCCTCACCGTGGACGAGGCGCTCGGCGGCGCGCCTGCGAGCGATCAGCAGCGGTTCCTCGTCCCGAAGATCCTGGGGGAGGAGTGAGCACCGACCTCACCCGGGCGACCGCCGAGGAGCTGTCCCGGACGCTCGATGCCCGCGAGGTCAGCTCGGTCGAGCTGACCCAGCTGCACCTCGACCGCATCGCTGCGGTCGACGGTGAGATCCACGCCTTCCTGCACGTCGACGCCGACGGCGCCCTTGCGGCGGCACGCGACATCGACGACCGCCGTTCGGCCGGCGAGGAGCTGCACCCGCTCGCCGGAGTGCCCATCGCGGTCAAGGACGTCATCGCCACCAAGGGCGTGCCCACCACGGCCGGATCCCGAATCCTCGAGGGCTGGGTACCGCCGTACGACGCCACCGTCGCGCGGCGGCTCAAGGAAGCCGGCCTGCCCATCCTGGGCAAGACCAACATGGACGAGTTCGCCATGGGATCGTCCACCGAGCACTCCGGCTACGGCCCGACGCGCAACCCCTGGGACACGAGCCGGATCCCCGGTGGCTCCGGCGGTGGATCGGCCGCGGCGGTCGCCGCGTTCGAGGCCCCGCTCGCCGTCGGCACCGACACCGGCGGATCCATCCGCCAGCCGGGCGCCATGACCGGCACGGTCGGCGTCAAACCCACCTACGGCGGCGTCTCCCGCTACGGACTCATCGCCCTGGCCAGCAGCCTCGACCAGGCCGGCCCGGTGACCCGCTCGGTCGTCGACGCCGCGCTCCTGCACGAGGTCATCGGTGGCTACGACCACTGCGACTCCACCAGCATCGACCGTCCGATCCCGCCGGTCGTCGCGGCGGCGCGACGAGCCGACGTGCAGGGCCTGCGCGTCGGTGTCGTCCGCGAGCTCGGCGGTGAGGGATTCCAGCCCGACGTCCAGACCAGGTTCGAGGAGTCGCTGGCTCTCCTCGAGGGCGCCGGTGCCGAGATCGTCGAGGTCTCCTGCCCGAGCTTCGTCCATGCACTCGCGGCCTACTACCTGATCCTGCCGAGCGAGGCGAGCAGCAACCTCGCCAGGTTCGACGCCATGCGGTACGGCCGGCGTGTCGGCCCCGACGGCATCGACGACCCCAGCGCCGAGCAGGTCATGGCCTCGAGCCGTGACGCCGGCTTCGGCGACGAGGTCAAGCGCCGCATCATCCTGGGCACCTACGCGTTGTCGAGCGGCTACTACGACGCCTACTACGGGTCCGCGCAGAAGGTCCGCACCCTCATCGCCCGCGACTTCGAGACCGCCTTCGAGCAGGTCGACGTGCTGGCCTCGCCCACGTCGCCCACCACGGCGTTCCGGTTCGGCGACAAGCTCGACGACCCGATGTCGATGTACCTGCAGGACGTCGCCACCATCCCGGCCAACCTCGCCGGGGTGCCCGGCCTCTCGCTCCCGTCCGGTCTCGCGTCCGACGGTCTGCCCACCGGCATCCAGTTCCTCGCCCCGGCCATCGCCGACGAGCGCCTCTACAACGTCGGTGCCGCACTCGAGCGACTCCTGCTGGAGCAGTGGGGCGCCCCGATCCTCGACCGCGCCCCGGCGTTGGAGGTGGTCCGATGACGACGTCCTCGGTGGGTGCCGGCATCGCCCTGGTCGACCTCGACGACGCGCTGGCGCGCTACCAGCCGGTGATGGGCCTGGAGGTCCACATCGAGCTCAACACCGCGTCCAAGATGTTCTGCGGCTGCTCGACCACGTTCGGGGCCGAGCCCAACACCCAGGTCTGCCCGGTGTGCCTCGGCCTGCCCGGCGCCCTGCCGGTCGTCAACGGCACAGCTGTGGAGTCGGCCATCCGCATCGGTCTGGCCCTCAACTGCCAGATCGCCGCGTGGTGCCGCTTCGCCCGGAAGAACTACTTCTACCCGGACATGCCGAAGAACTTCCAGACCTCGCAGTTCGACGAACCGATCGCGCACGACGGCTGGACCGAGGTCGAGGTGGACGGCGAGACCTACCGGATCGAGATCGAGCGGGCGCACATGGAGGAGGACACCGGCAAGTCGCTGCACGTCGGCGGCACCACCGGACGCATCCACGGTGCCGATCACTCGCTCGTCGACTACAACCGTGCCGGCATCCCCCTGATCGAGATCGTCACCAAGACGATCGAGGTCCCGGGCGAGCTCGCACCCGCGGTGGCCAAGGCGTACGTGTCCCACCTGCGTGACCTCATCGGCGGGCTCGGTGTCTCCGACGTACGCATGGACCAGGGTTCGCTGCGCTGCGACGTCAACCTCTCCCTCAAGCCGCTGGGCAGTCCTGATCTCGGAACCCGGTCGGAGACCAAGAACGTGAACTCCTTCCGTTCCGTCGAGCGGGCGGCCAAGTTCGAGATCCGGCGACATGCCGCCCTGCTCGACGCAGGCGAACGGGTCGTGCAGGAGACCCGTCACTTCCACGAGCACGACGGCAGCACCTCTCCGGGTCGCGAGAAGTCCGACGCCGACGACTACCGCTACTTCCCCGAGCCCGACCTCGCGCCGATCGCCCCGTCCCGCGAGTGGGTCGAGCAGCTGCGCGGGACGTTGCCCGAGCCTCCGGCGGATCGACGTCGCCGACTGCAGGCGGAGTGGTCCTTCAGCGATCTCGACATGCGCGACACCGTGGGCGCCGGCGCGCTCGAGCTCATCGTCGCCACGATCGAGGCCGGCGCCGCACCGCAGGCGGCCCGCAAGTGGTGGCTGGGCGAGCTCGCCCGGCGCGCCAACGAGCAGGTCGTCGATCTCGACGCGCTCCCCATCACGCCCGAGCAGGTGGCCGGCATCCAGGCGCTGATCGACGCGGGCCGCGTCAACGACAAGCTCGCGCGTCAGGTGTTCGACGGCGTGCTGGCGGGCGAAGGCACGCCCGAGGACGTCGTCGCGGCGCGCGGCCTGGAGGTCGTCTCCGACGACGGAGCGCTCGGCGAGGCCGTCGATCGGGCCATCGAGGCGAACCCCGATGTCGCCCAGAAGGTCCGAGACGGCAAGGTCGCCGCGGCCGGCGCGCTCATCGGCGCGGTGATGAAGGAGATGCGCGGCCAGGCCGATGCCGGCCGGGTCCGCGAGCTGATCCTCGAGAAGCTGGGCTGACGCACGGCATGGGCACCGACCGGGTCCTGACGCAGCTCCGGACGCGGGTCACGGCGCTGCCGGAGGTCACCGAACGCGTGAGCCACGGGGCGCCGGCCTGGTTCATCGGCACAGCCCCGATGTTCGCGACCTTCGTCGATCACCACCACGGGGTCGACTGGGACGCCGTCTGGGCCGCGACACCCGCCGGGGCGCAGGCATCGCTCGTCGAGCGCGACCCGAGCCTCTACTTCGTGCCGCCGTACGTCGGCACTCGCGGCTGGGTGGGCATGCGGCTTGACGCGGGCACCGACTGGGCGGCAGTCGAGGACCTGCTCGACGACGCCTGGAACGCCGTGGCGCCGGCGCGCCTGCGGGGCGCCTGAGCGCCGATCCGGAGCCGCGTCAGGAACCGGTGCCGTGGTCGGCGCACCACGCGTCACGAGCCGTGGAGCTCGGTGCTCGGAACATCTCGCGGATCATCAGCGCCTGGGTGGCCGCGTACTGCTCGATCGACCGCTCGGCGAACGTCCGCTCCGCCGGCGTCTTCGCCAGGGCGAGCTGTTCGGCGTTGCGCCACACCATCTCGCGCCAGCCCCGCATGATGATCCCGGCCGTCGTCTCGTCGACCGGACCGGCGTCGATGTCGTCGAAGCTGGGGTCGAAGCGGGCGGCCTCCTCGGCGAAGACCGGTGCGTACAGGGCGTCGAGACGCTGGTTGTAGGCGTTGTGGTCCTTCTTGTGCGAGGTGCCGTCGGCCGCGGTGAGGCCCACCTCGGCGAGCACGTAGGAGAAGTCGCGGTTGATGTGGGCGTTCATCGCGAGCATGAAGTTGCCGAGGCCGGTCACGCTGCGCTCGTCAGCGGCCTTGAGCGCAATGCGCCAGGCCCGGGGCACCGCGGCCCGCTGGACCGGATCGCCGGAGGCCCACGCGTCCATCGACTGGAAGTAGTCCTGGGCGAACACGGCATCGACCTGGCCGAGCCACACCCGGTCGCTGAACCAGCCGGACTCGACAGCCGTGCGCACGTCCTCGGTGACCCGCAGGTAGGCGAGGGCGAACACGGCGTCGTGGTCGCAGGACGCCGCGAGGTCGTCGAGCCGCCGCTGCATCTCCACGATCGTCGCGTCGATGCACGAGGGCGATCCGTCGGCGCAGACGTCGCCGGTGTACGGCGTGAAGGGAGCGGGTCGGGAGGGAAGCAGCCCGATCACCGGATCCACGGGCTTGGGGGAGATCAGCGCGCTCAGCGGGTCGCTCGGCGGTGCCGGGTCGTCCGCAGCGGCCGGACCGGCGAGAGCGGTCAAGGACAGCGTGAGGAGCATCGTCGTGACGAGGCCGAGGCGGGCGGAGCGCATGCCCCCTCAACGATGCCCCGGTGACCCGGTTACGAAACCGTCCACGCGTCAGGACGAATCACCCGGCGCGTGCGACCAGGCTCTTGAGCTCGTCGAGCACGACGGCGGGGTACTCCACCGGGATGAAGTGGGTGGCCGACAGCTCGCGGTAGCGCGAGTCGGGGAGGCGCTCGTGGGCCGTGCGCATGTCGGACGCACCGGTGAGCACGTCCCATCGCCCGGCGAGGAAGGTCACCGGGATCTGCAGGTTCGACAGTGAGATGCGGCCGTGCTTCGAGACGCCGAGGGCGAGGTGGGCGTACCACCGCGGGTCCGTGGTGCAGAACTCCTGCAGCATCGCCCGCAGCTCGGCGGTGTCGGCGTTGGGGTTGATGAGACGGGTGTACCGCAGCATGTTGGTCATCGCGTTCGTCCACGGCAGGCGTTGCGTCACCTGACCCACGGCCCGACCGCCGACGAGGCCGCCCAGCGTGATCCCGACCATCACGCGTTTCGCCACCGGGCCGGGCACGTGCAACGGCGAGAGCATCGTGCCGTAGGTGTTACCGGGCACGCCGGCCACGGCGAGGATCCCCTTGACCCGCTCGGGATGTCGGTTGGCCAGCTCGAAGGCCACGGTGACGCCCGCCGACCACGCCGGGATGACGGCCGACTCGATCCCGGCGTCGTCCATCACGGCGAGCGCGTCCTCGATGTAGGAGTCGAGATCGACGCGTCTGCTCTTGGGACGTTCCGAGCCGCTGACGCCGCGATGGTTCCAGGACACGACTCGCAGCCCGCAGTCCGGGCGGAGCAGCGACGGCCAGGCATGTGGGTTGGTGCCCAGGCCGTTGGAGAGGAAGACCGTCGGCCCGGCAGCGTCGTTGGTCCAGGCCCGAATGCGGGTCCCGTCGGCGCTCTCGACGTCGTAGTACCGGACGAACTCAGCGCTGGAGGTCACGCCCAGCGATTGTGCCGCGCCGCAGGCCGCCGCGCACAGGGTTTCGTAGAGTCTGGGCCATGACCTCACCCACACCGCGGACCGCCGACCTCGTGCTCGAGGGTGGTGGCGTCAAGGGCATCGCGCTCGTGGGGGCGGCCACGGCCCTGGACGAGGCGGGGTGGCGGTTCGCTCGGATCGCCGGGTCGTCGGCCGGTGCGCTGGTGGGCGCGATCATCGCCGCGATGCAGCGAGCCGGCGAACCGATGACCCGGGTCGACGAGATCATGCGCACGCTCGACTACCGCAAGATGCTCGACCGGCGTGCATTCGGCCGGGCGGTCCGGTGGTGGCCGCTGCTCGCGGACGGCTGGGGCGTCGGGCGCCACCTGGGCATGTATCGCGGGCACTACATGACGCAGTGGACGCGTGGGGTGCTCGCGGACCTCGGGGTGCGCACGTTCGCGGACCTGGCGTTCAACGACCCCGGGTCCGCGCTGCCCAAGCAACGCTCCTTCCGGCTGCTGGTCACGGCCAGCGATCTGAGCCGGCAACGGCTGATGTACCTGCCTTGGGACCTGGAGGCCTACGGCGTCAACGCGGCGTCCTTCTCGGTGGCCCGTGCGGTGCGGGCGTCATCAGCGATCCCGTTCCTGTTCGAGCCGGTGCGGCTCCGCTCGACCTTCGGTCTCTCCACGCTCGCCGACGGGTCGTTGCTGCGCAGCTACCCGATCGAGGTCTTCGACCGCGACGACGGCCAACCGAGCCGGTGGCCGACCCTCGGCATCCGGCTCAGCTCACCGTCCAACGAACGGGCGGCCGCGAAGCCGGTCACCGGACCGATCTCGTTGATCCGCAGTCTCATCTACACGACGGTCGACTCCACCCAAGTCCGGCACGTGAGCGACCCGCTCGATGTCGACCGCAGCATCTTCGCCAAGCCGAAGGGTGTGGGCTGGACGGACTTCGACCTCACCGACGAGCAGCAGGAGTCGCTGTTCGAGGCGGGGTACCAGGCCGGACAGCGCTGGGTTGCGCGGCACCCCGAAGGGCCGGCGCCGCGGGAAGCCGTGACCCAGCCCGAGGACCGGATCGAGATCGGCTGAGTCGATCAGGCGAGGCGGGTGCTGAGGACGTCCAGCAGCTGTGCTGCTCCGCCTTCGGAGTGCTCGAGGAACAGGCTGGGCTCGGTGAGCTCGAGCTCGATGAGGCGCGGGATGCCGTCGGCGTCATCGACGAGGTCGACCCGGGCATAGGCCAGTGACGATGATCCGCCGATCTCGTCCGGGACGGCGGCGAGCACGTGCTCGGCCACGTCGAGCTGGGCCGCTGTGGGCGCACGCGGAGTGATGACCTCGAGCTGGTCGCGGTCCTGGCGCACGCCCTCACCACGTCCGAGCAGCGGTCCCTTGCGAATGGCGTGCGAGAAACGTCCGCCGAGGTAGATGAGGGCGGTCTCGCCCGCGGTGTCGACCGACTCCACGTACGGCTGCACCATCACGGTGCGCCCGGCGGCGATGAGCTCCTCGCTGTGGGCGTAGACGTCGTCGGGGCTCGACCATCGGGCGGTGTCGCGGGAACCGGCCGAGATGGCCGGCTTGACGACCCACTCGGCGGAGTCGGGCAGGCCGTCACCACTCCGGACGTCCCACCGCGTGTCGATGACCGGAACGCCGGCGTCGGCGAGCTCGCGCAGGTAGACCTTGTCGGTGTTCCAGGTCAGAACGTCGACGGGGTTGAGCACGTGGCGCAGGCTGCCGGCCCAGGCGAGGAACGCGTCGCGCCGGTCGACGTAGTTCCAGCACGATCGCACGACGACGACGTCGTAGGAGGTCCAGTCGACGGTGTCGTCGTCCCAGACGGGGACGTCGACAGCGAGCCCGAGCCGGTCGGCGGCGGACGCCAGGAGCGGCAGGTCGGCGTCGAAGTCGCGAAACTCTCGAGCCGTGGCGAAGGCGATGGTCACGGATGCCACTGTAGAACTCCGCCGCTGTCTCGCACGATGAAGGGTTTACCTTGATCTGAGCAAAATGAAGCGCTAAGATTCATCGCATGATGATGAAGGCTTCTCCTTCAGATCAGGTGGCGCTCATCGGCGACCTGATCGGCTCGCGTCGATCGCCGTCGCGCCGCGAGCTCCAGGAGCACCTGCTTGCCGCGCTCGCCACCACCAACGACCTGACTCCGTCCGTCCAGCCTCTCGCGCCCACGGTGGGTGATGAGTTCCAGGGTGTCTACGCCGACGTCGCCTCGGCCGTGCGGGCGAGCCTCTTCGTCCGGCTGGCCCTGCCGGAAGAGGTCGACTGCCGTTGCGGCATCGGCGTCGGCAGCCTCGAGATCGTCGGTGAGTCCGAGTACGGTCTCACCCAGGACGGTCCCGCGTGGTGGGCCGCCCGCGACGCGATCGTCGAGGCCAAGCGTCGCGAGAAGGGTCAGTTCAAGAGACTGCGCACGTGGTTCGTGGCGCACGACGCCGGAGGGGGCGGTACTGGTGGACGACCCGATGCCGACCTCGTCAACGCGCTCCTGCTCTGCCGGGACGATCTGGTGAGCCGCCTCGACGGGCGTCAACGGCGCCTCGTCCTCGGCGTGCTGCGGGGCACCACCCAGAAGGAGCTCGCGGCGACCGAGGGCATCTCGCCGTCCGCGGTCTCCCAGAGCCTCCACCGAGCCGGCGCGTTCGCCCTGCTCGACGCCACCGACCTCACCGGCGCAGGCGCGTCGTGATCCTGCTCGCGCTGGTGCTCGCCACCATCGGTGCCGCCGACCTGGTCCGTCCGGAGGACCGCGCTCCGAACCGACTCCAGGCGACGTACGGCGCATCGGCCGGCCTGGTGGTCCTGCTGCTGCTCACGTCCGGCCTTGCACTCGGGTCCGCGTCGTGGGCGATCGTGCCGGTCGTGCTCCTGCTGCTGGCGGCCTGGATGCTGTTCACCCCGGTCGGCATCGTCCAGACCGATCGTCCCTGGCCGGTCGCCGCACTGATCATCACGGCCCTGGCCGCCCTCTCCCTGCCCCAGCCCGACGTGGGTCGTGGCTGGCTGGTGCGGTGGTACGACGGGCTCGACGTCGGGTCCCTCGCCGGCGTCCCGGTCGAGTCGTTCGTGCTCGGCGCCGCCTGCGTGCTGTTCCTCGTCGAGTCGGCCAACATCGTCGTCCGACTGATGCTCATCGGCACCGGTCCGAGCGTCATCGCCACCGAGAAGAGCCTGAAAGGCGGCCGGATCCTCGGTCCGATCGAGCGGATCTTCATCCTGGCCATGGCGCTCGGCGGCCATTACGGCGCGCTCAGCGCCGTGGTCGCCGCCAAGGGCATCCTCCGGTTCCCGGAGATCTCACGCGACAGCGCCGGCGGCTCGCGGGCCGAGTACGTGCTGGTCGGCAGCTTCGTCAGCTGGGCACTCGCCTTCGTCTTCGTCCCCCTGTTCTGAGCGATACTCCAGTCATGGTCTCGCCACGTCCGTCGCGGCATCTGCTGCGCGCCAAGGATCTCGCCGACATCCGGTTCGCCGAACGGATCACCGTCGACGACATGGCGGCTGCGGCGGGTCTGTCGCGTTCTCACTTCAGTCGTGAGTTCAGCCGCATGTTCGGCGAGTCTCCTCGGGCCTACCTGCAGACCCGGCGCCTCGAGCGCGCTGCGGCGATGCTGCGGTCCACGGACCGCTCGGTCGCCGAGATCTGCATGGACGTGGGTCTGGAGAGCGTCGGCTCGTTCACCACCTCCTTCGTGCGGGCGTTCGGCCGCCAGCCGACCGCGTACCGGGAGGCGTTTCCTCCCGCCGCCAGCCACGCGATGGTGCCGTCCTGCGTGCTGCGGGTCCATGCGCGCCCCGAGGCTCCCACGCGGGTCGCCGCGAAGGTCAGCACACGGGAAGAAGACGCCGTGACGGCACGCCCTTAGCGTCGAGTCATCACCTTTTGTCGAGACAGGAGCAGTCCCCATGTTGAAGATCGCGAGTGCCCAGCTGTGGGTGCACGACCAGGATGTCGCCTTGGCCTTCTGGACCGACCAGGTCGGCATGGAGGTCCGGGCCGATGTCATGCTGCCGGAGATGGGCTTCCGGTGGCTCACCGTCGGACCTCCGGGACAGGACGACGTGACCATCGTGCTGATGGCCGTGCCCGGTCCTCCTGCGCTGCCCGCCGGCTCGCGTGAAGAGATCCTCGACCTCGTGGGCAAGGGCTTCTCGGCGACCGTGTTCCTGACCACCGACGACTGCCGGGCCGCCTACGACGACCTGTCGGCGAGAGGCGTCGAGTTCACGGAGAAGCCCGAGGAGCGGCCCTACGGCATCGACTGCGGGTTCCGCGACCCGTCCGGCAACAGCGTGCGCCTGACCGAGCTGGCCGAGAACATGGCCTGATCCCGCCGCGGCGGGGCCCGCACCGGTGCTCGTACTCTGTACCGCATGGCACAGCCGCACGATCCCGCCTCCGGTGTGGACATCAAGCCTCGAAGCCGTGACGTCACCGACGGCCTGGAGTCGACCGCGTCACGCGGCATGCTCCGGGCCGTCGGCATGGGCGACGACGACTGGGAGAAGCCGCAGATCGGCGTCGCCTCCAGCTGGAACGAGATCACCCCGTGCAACCTCTCCCTCGATCGCCTCGCCAAGGCGGTCAAGGAGGGCGTGCACGCCGGGGGCGGCTACCCGCTCGAGTTCGGCACCATCTCGGTCTCCGACGGCATCGCGATGGGGCACGAGGGCATGCACTTCTCGCTGGTGAGCCGCGAGATCATCGCCGACTCCGTCGAGACGGTCATGATGGCCGAGCGGCTCGACGGCTCGGTCCTGCTCGCGGGCTGCGACAAGAGCCTGCCCGGCATGCTGATGGCCGCAGCGCGGCTCGACCTCGCGAGTGTCTTCCTCTACGCGGGCTCGATCATGCCAGGCAACGTCGACGGCAAGGACGTCACGATCATCGACGCCTTCGAAGCCGTCGGGGCGTGCCTCAAGGGCCTCATCACGCGGGAGGAGGTCGACCGGATCGAGCGGGCGATCTGCCCGGGTGAGGGCGCCTGCGGCGGCATGTACACCGCCAACACGATGGCGTCGGCTGCCGAGGCGCTCGGCATGAGCCTGCCGGGCTCGGCCGCACCGCCGGCACCGGACCGTCGGCGCGACGAGTACGCCCGCAAGTCCGGCGAGGCCGTCGTCGGGCTGTTGCGACGCGGCATCACCGCACGCCACATCCTCACCAAGGAGGCGTTCGAGAACGCCATCACGGTGGTCATGGCGCTCGGTGGCTCGACCAATGCCGTGCTCCACCTGCTGGCGATCGCGCGCGAGGCCGAGGTCGACCTGACCCTCGACGACTTCAACCGGGTCGGCGACAAGGTGCCGCACCTCGGTGACCTCAAGCCCTTCGGCCGCTACGTCATGAACGACGTCGACCGGGTCGGCGGCATCCCGGTGGTCATGAAGGCGCTGCTCGACGCCGGTCTGATGCACGGCGACTGCCTCACCGTCACGGGCCGCACGATGGCCGAGAACCTCGCCGAGATCGAGCTCGAGCTCGACGGCGACATCATCCGTCCGCTCGACGCCCCGATCCACCGGACGGGCGGGCTCACGATCCTGCGTGGGTCGCTGGCGCCCGAGGGGGCCGTCGTCAAGAGCGCCGGCTTCGACTCCGACGTGTTCCGCGGCACCGCCCGCGTCTTCGACGGTGAACGTGCGGCGATGGACGCGCTCGAGAACGGCACGATCACCGCCGGCGACGTCGTGGTCATCCGCTACGAGGGCCCCAAGGGCGGCCCGGGCATGCGCGAGATGCTGGCGATCACCGGCGCCATCAAGGGCGCCGGCCTCGGCAAGGACGTCCTGCTGCTCACCGACGGGCGGTTCTCCGGGGGCACCACCGGGCTGTGCGTGGGCCACGTGGCCCCCGAGGCCGTCGACGGTGGCCCGATCGCCTTCGTGGCCGACGGCGACCAGATCACCCTGGACATGGCCAACCGCCTGCTGGAGGTCGAGATCGACGCCGACGAGCTCGCTCGCCGTCAAGACGGCTGGGCGCCGCCCCCGTCGCGGTACACCACCGGCGTTCTCGCCAAGTACCGCAAGCTCGTCAGCTCCGCGGCCGACGGAGCCGTCTGCGGCTGACCGGGGATCCTCCGGGCCCATCCACATGCTGGAACGGGGCGTCTCACGACTTGACCACCCTGTCTCCACGGGCGAGACTGTCGGGGTGTACGTGGAGATTTTCGTAGTACTTCTCTGACGCGCGAACCCCAAGCCGGTCGCGCGTCGCCCCTCGTCATGCCTCACGGCGGAGGGGTTTTTTCATGCAGACGCGCGGATCACCATGGATGACACCCAGGAAGAGGACTGACGATGACTGGACAGGCCACCGGACAGGCGGCCGGGCCCACCGGACAGATCGAGGGCGCGCCCGAGCAGATGACCGGGGCGAAGAGCCTCGTGCGCTCGCTCGAGCACGCCGGCGTCGAGGTGATCTTCGGCATCCCCGGAGGCGCCATCCTGCCCGCCTACGACCCGCTGTTCGACTCCGAGCAGATCCGCCACATTCTCGTCCGTCACGAACAGGGAGCCGGGCACGCCGCCCAGGGCTACGCGATGGTCACCGGACGCGTGGGCGTCTGCATGGCCACGTCGGGGCCGGGCGCCACCAACCTCGTCACCGCCCTGGCCGACGCGCACATGGACTCCGTGCCGGTCGTCGCGATCACGGGCCAGGTGCCGAGCGGGTCCATCGGCACCGACGCCTTCCAGGAGGCGGACATCCGCGGCATCACCATGCCGATCACCAAGCACAGCTACCTCGTCACCGATCCCGACGAGATTCCGCGCACGGTCGCGGAGGCCTTCCACATCGCCTCCACCGGCCGGCCCGGTCCCGTGCTCGTCGACATCGCCAAGGATGCGCTCCAGAAGGCGACCACGTTCACGTGGCCGACCGAGCTCGCCCTGCCCGGCTACCGACCCACCACACGCCCGCACGGCAAGCAGGTTCGTGAGGCGGCCCGCCTCATCGCCGAGGCCGAGCGCCCGGTCCTGTACGTGGGTGGCGGCGTCATCAAGGCAGAGGCCACCGCCGAGCTCGCCATGCTCGCCGACCTGACACAGATCCCCGTCATCACCACGCTGATGGCTCGTGGCGCATTCCCCGACTCCCACGAGCTGCACCTGGGCATGCCCGGGATGCACGGCTCCGTCGCGGCCGTCGCAGCCCTGCAGAAGTCTGACCTGCTCATCACCCTCGGCGCCCGCTTCGACGACCGGGTCACCGGGCAGCTGTCCACGTTCGCACCCGGCGCGAAGGTCATCCACGCCGACATCGACCCGGCCGAGATCTCCAAGAACCGGGTCGCCGACGTGCCGATCGTGGGGGACTGCCGCGAGGTGATCTCCGATCTCGTCGTCATGCTGCGCAAGCAGGCCGAGGAGGACGAGCTCGTCGGCGACTACACCGCCTGGCGTGAGCAGATGCAGGGCATCGCGGCGAAGTTCCCGGTCGGGTACGACGACCCCGAGCAGGGGCTGGCTCCGCAGCGGGTCATCGAACGCATCAGCCAGATCGCCGGACCGCAGGCCACCTACGTGGCCGGAGTCGGTCAGCACCAGATGTGGGCGGCGCACTTCATCGACTTCGAGCGTCCCCGTCAGTGGCTCAACTCCGGCGGCGCCGGGACGATGGGCTACTGCGTGCCCGCGGCCATGGGCGCCCAGGTCGGGGAGCCCGACAACGTCGTGTGGGCCATCGACGGCGACGGCTGCTTCCAGATGACCAACCAGGAGCTCGCGACCTGCGCCATCGAGGGCATCCCGATCAAGGTCGCGATCATCAACAACTCCTCGCTGGGCATGGTGCGGCAGTGGCAGACCCTCTTCTACGAGGGTCGCTACTCCAACACCGACCTCAACACCGGCAGCGAGGACATCGGCGCCCGCCGCATCCCGGACTTCGTCAAGCTGGCCGAGGCCTACGGCTGCGTCGGACTCCGCTGCGAGAGCGAGGCCGAGCTCGACGAGACGATCGAGAAGGCCATGAGCATCACCGACGTCCCCGTGGTCATCGACTTCGTGGTCGAGCGCGACGCCATGGTCTGGCCGATGGTCGCCGCCGGCACCAGCAACGACGACATCAAGATCGCGCGCGACCTCGCGCCCGCCTGGGAAGCCGACGACCTGTGAGCACCCGACACCCACGGCCCGAGGCGGCCGCCGCCGTCACAGCCGGCGTGGTGAGCGATGACGCCCGGAGAATGGAGAACTGATGTCCCAGCACACGCTCAGCGTCCTGGTGGAGAACACCCCCGGCGCGCTGGCCCGCGTCTCGAGCATGTTCATGCGTCGCGGCTTCAACATCGACTCCCTCGCGGTCGGGCCCACCGAGATTCCCGAGGTCTCGCGGATGACGATCGTCGTGAACGTCGACGACCTCCCGCTGGAGCAGGTCACCAAGCAGCTCAACAAGCTCGTCAACGTGCTCAAGATCGTCGAGCTCGACTCGGGCTCGGCCGTCGAGCGGGAGCTGATGCTGATCAAGGTCAGGACCGACCCCCAGACCCGGGGGCAGGTGCTCGAAACCGTGCAGCTGTTCAGGGCTAAGGTGGTCGACGTGGCCACCGACGCCGTCACGATCGAGGCCACCGGAGACTCGGGCAAGCTGACCGCCATGCTGAACGTCCTCGAGCCGTTCGGCATCCGGGAGATCGCCCAGTCCGGGCGCGTGGCCATCGGTCGCGGCTCCCGATCCATCACCGACCGCACCCTGCGCGCCGTTCCCGGCGTCCAGACCGGCTGACCGTCAGCCGGACGAACCAAGGAGAGTCACCCGTGGCCGAGTTGTTCTACGACGACGACGCAGATCTCAGCATCATCCAGGGCCGGAATGTCGCCGTGCTCGGGTACGGCAGCCAGGGCCATGCCCACGCGCTGTCCCTCCGCGACTCAGGGGTCGACGTGCGCGTCGGCCTCCTGGAGGGCTCCGCGAGCCGGGCGAAGGCCGAGGCCGAGGGCCTGCGGGTGCTCACCCCGTCGGAGGCGGTCGCCGAGGCCGACCTCGTCGTGGTGCTCGCACCCGACCACAAGCAACGCCAGCTCTACACCGAGTCGATCGAGCCGAACCTGGTCGACGGAGACGCGCTGTTCTTCGGACACGGCTTCAACATCCGCTTCGGCTACATCAAGCCGCCCGCAGGTGTCGACGTCTGCATGGTCGCCCCGAAGGGACCGGGTCACCTCGTGCGTCGCGAGTTCGTCGAGGGTCGCGGCGTCCCCGACATCATCGCGGTCGAGCAGGATGCCACCGGTGGTGCGTGGGAGCTCGCGCTGTCGTATGCGAAGGCCATCGGCGGCACCCGCGCCGGTGCCATCAAGACCACGTTCACCGAGGAGACCGAGACGGACCTCTTCGGCGAGCAGGCGGTGCTGTGCGGGGGAGTGTCGCAGCTGATCATGTACGGCTTCGAGACCCTCACCGAGGCGGGCTATCAGCCCGAGGTCGCGTACTTCGAGTGCCTGCACGAGCTCAAGCTCATCGTCGACCTGATGTACGAGGGCGGTATCGCGAAGCAGCGCTGGTCGGTGTCCGACACCGCCGAGTACGGCGACTACGTCTCCGGGCCGCGGGTCATCGACGAGCGGGTCAAGGACAACATGCGGGCCGTGCTCGCCGACATCCAGGACGGCTCGTTCGCCCAGCGCTTCATCGACGACCAGGACGCCGGTGGGCCGGAGTTCACGGCGCTCCGGGCGAAGGGTGCCGAGCACCCGATCGAAGCCGTCGGCCAGGAGCTGCGTGGACTGATGGCCTGGGTCCGCAGCGGTGACTCCGACTACGTCGAGGGATCAGCCGCACGCTGACCGGGCCCGACGTCGCGACCCGCCTGCGCGCGGCGGGGTGCGTGTTCGCCGAGGACGAGGCCGCGCTGCTCATCGGCGCAGCTCGCTCGGCAGACGAGCTCGAGACGATGGTGCGCCGGCGCGAGTCGGGGCTGCCCCTGGAGCAGGTGCTGGGGTGGGCCGAGTTCTGCGGCCTGCGCGTCGTCGTCGAGCCCGGCGTCTTCGTCCCGCGTCGCCGCACCGAGCTGCTGGTCGACGTGACACTCGGTCTCGTCGCCGGCCTGACGAGGCCGGTGATCGTCGACCTGTGCTGCGGTTCCGGCGCGGTCGCCGTGGCCGTGGCCGACCGGCACCCTGACGCCGAGGTGCATGCCGGCGACATCGAGCCTCGCGCCGTGCACTGCGCCCGCCGGAATCTCGCCGGCCGCGGCAGCGTCCACGAGGGTGACCTCACCGCCGCGTTGCCGGACGATCTCGTCGGGCGCGTCGACGCCATGGTCGTCAATGCGCCCTACGTGCCGACCGACGCGATCGTCCTCATGCCGCCCGAGGCTCGCGACCACGAGCCGGTCGTCGCCCTCGACGGTGGGGTCGACGGCGTCGACGTGCATCGCCGGGTGTCCGAGCAGGCGCCCCGTTGGTTGAGCCGCGGCGGTCACCTCGTGATCGAGACCGGCCGTGCCCAGAGCCCGCTCACGATGGCGGCGATGACCTCGAGTGGATTCGACGCGCGCGTCGTCACGTCCGAGGAGCTGGACGCCACGGTGGTCGTCGGCTCCCTCGTCACGCGATGAGATCCAGGCGCGGCCCACGCGGCGCGTCGTCGGCGGTGCGGCCGGCGTAGGCCAGCGCCAACCGCTCGACCGCCGCGTCCAGGACGGCCGGGCTCTGTGTGTACGGCAGCCGTAGGTGCGCTTCGCCCGCGGACGGGGCACCGGTGAAGAACCGCGGCCCGGGGGTGAGCAGCAGCCCGTGCTCGCGAGCGGCGACGGCCAGTCGGGTGGAGTCGTGGTTCGGGAGGTCGACCCACAACGAGAGCCCGCCGGCGGGGCGGCGGACCTCGAGCTCCGGCAGGTGCCGAGCCAACAGGTCGACGAGATGGTCCCGCTGGTGCCGGAAACCGTCCAGCGCACTGGTCAGGACCGGCGCCGGGTCTCGCAGCACCTCGGCCAGCACGAGCTGCTCGAACGCCGACGTGCCGAGATCGTGCATCATGCGGGCCTGCACGATCGGCATGACGAGGTCGTGAGGTGCGCGGATCCAGCCGACGCGGAGTCCTCCCCAGAACGTCTTGGAGGCGGAGTCCACCAGCAGGACGTTGCGGTCGTACGACCCGAACGACGCAGGGAGCTCGACACCGTCGAGGTTGACGTCGCGCAGCGACTCGTCGATCACCGCGAGGGTGCCGGCGTGGCGCATGGCGCGAGCGAGCGCTCCCCGAGCGGCATCGTCCATCACGGCGGCGGTGGGGTTGTGGAAGTCAGGGATGAGGTAGGCCGCTTGGTGACGGCCCGACCTCAGCATGCTGACGGCCGTCTCGACGTCCCACGGACCGTCGTCGACCGGGATCGGCGACAGTCGCCCTCCGGCGGACGTGAGCGCCTCGTGCGAGTGCGGATAGCTCACCGATTCCACCAGGACGCGATCCCCGCGGTCGACGAAGGCCCGAGCGATCAGCGAGACCGCTCCGAGGGCGCCGCTCGTCACGATGATCTGGTCCGGCGAGGTCCGGATGCCGCGGGCCTCGTACCGCGCGGCCAGCAGCTCGCGGAGCACCGGAAGTCCGTCCGGGAGGTAGCCCGTCGTCGAGAGCAGACCGGGCAACCGCTCGATCGCAGCCTCGAACGCGCGGCCGAGGCCGGCGGGCGCGACCGGCGCCGCGTACGTCATGGCGATGGAGGTGTCGTCGGTCGGCGTGGCGATGAGGCTGCTCGCGCTGAACTCCGCGAACGGCACCTGGACGACGCTGCCGGATCCTCGGCGTGACCGCAGCATGCCCGCCTCGCGCAGCTCGGAGTACACCCGCGTCGTGGTGGTGCGGCTGACGCCGGTGGCTGCGGCGAGCTCGCGCTCGCTCGGCAGCCGCACTCCTGACGTGATGCGCCCGTCGAGGATCAGCAGCCGGATCTGGTCGGTGAGGTCGCGATAGGCCGGCGGACTCGGCGGGGCGAGCATCGAGGCGAGCCGGGCGGCTGACAGGACGTGGGTCACAGAGCCACTGTCTCACAATTGGCTATATTCTTGAAGGCCAATTGAGGCCATGATGGACTCATGTTGATCGTGATCCTCGCCGCACTGGCGTTCGCCGGGATCCTCGTCGCCTTGGCTCAGACCATCGCCGCCGACGGTTTCGGACACCGCCCCCCGCCGCGCAGCCACCACGACGAAGTGGAGCTCGACCCTCGCGGGATGCCGCTCCGCTTCGTCGGTCCGCGTTGATGGCGCGGGTCCCACGCAGCCGGGCCGCGACGCGTACGTACGACCCGCCGACGCTCGGGTCGCTCGACCAGCTGCGCGCCGGCCGCATGCCGCGGCGCCTCGCCCAGCTCGTGCTCGGACTGGTCCTGTACGGGTTCACGATGGCCCTGCTCGTCCGGGCTCGACCTCGGCCTCGACCCGTGGGACGTCTTCCACCAAGGTGTCGCGGAGCACGTGGGACTCACCTTCGGTCAGGTCGTCATCGTGGTCGGTGCCCTCCTGCTGCTGCTGTGGATCCCCCTTCGTCAGGCACCTGGCCTCGGCACGGTGCTCAACGTCGTGATCATCGGCCTCGCCGCCGACGCCGGTCTCGCCGTCGTCGACCGCCCCGACGATCTCTGGATGCGGACGGTCCTGCTCGTCGTCGGTGTCGTGGGCAACGGACTGGCCGGTGCGCTCTACATCGGTGCCCACCTCGGTCCGGGCCCCCGAGACGGTCTGTGGCTCGGACTGGTGCGGCGGACCGGTCGCAGCGTCCGGCTGTGGCGCACGACGATCGAGGTGACCGTGCTGGCGATCGGATACGCGCTCGGCGGAACGGTCGGGGTCGGCACGGTGTTGTACGCCCTCGCGATCGGCCCGACCGTCCAGTACTTCTTGCCGCTGTCGCAGGTTCGGCTGGTCCAGCCCGCGGTGCGGGAGGGCGCGGCTGACACGGCCGCTTGATCGTCGGTACCGTTCACCTCAGACCGCACGCCGCCGCGGCCCTTCGCTGCGGAGACCGGGCGGGGGACAGGGGACCTGATGGCCGAGACGCACCAGTACGACCGGGCGCGTCGCCTGCCGCCCGAGCTCGCGCTGCTCCGGGTCACGAACGCCCGTCACCGGCTGCCGGCGGTCTTCGGCACCGGGCTGCTGATCGCGCTCGCCCTCGGCGTCATGATCGGCGCCGGCATCTACTCGCTCTCCGGCGTCCAGGCCGCAACGATGGCCGGTCCCGCGGTGATCGTCTCCTTCATGATCGCTGCGGTCGTGTGCCTGTTCGCCGCGTTGTCGTACGCCGAGCTCTCCTCGACGATCCCGGCCGCAGGCAGCGCCTACACGTTCACGTACGTCGCGTTCGGCGAGATCTGGGCCTGGGTCGTCGGGTGGGCCCTGGTGCTGGAGCTGGTCATCGCTGCCGCACTGGTCTCCCGCGTCTGGTCCGCGTACCTCGTGTCCACCCTCGACGGGTTCGGCGTCTCCGTCCCGGCCGCCGTCTCCGACCACGCGATGGTCGCGGAGGGCACCGGCTGGGTGGCAGCCTTCCTCGTGATCGCCCTGATGCTGCTGGTGATGTTCGGCACCAAGCTGTCCGGCCGCGTGCTCGCCACCATCGTGTCGGTCAAGCTCGTCGCCGTGGTGCTGGTGATCGCGGTGGGCGCCCGCCACGTCGACACCGCCAACTACACGCCCTTCGTGCCCGACGTCGTCAAGGGTGGCGGGGCGCGAGGCTCGGTGCTGCAGTCGCTGCTCGGTGGTTCGGGCGACGCCTTCGGCGTGATGGGCATCTTCACCGCGGCCGGGGTCATCGTGTTCGCCTTCATCGGCTTCGACCTGATCGCCACGGCGTCGGAGGACGCTCACGACCCGCGCCGCAGCGTGCCCCGCGCGATGCTCGCGGCCATCGGGATCGTCACGGTCCTGTACGTCGGCATGGCCACCGTCCTGGTCGGCCTGCGGCCGTACAGCGAGCTGGGCACCGACGCGCCCGTGTCCGAGGCGCTGGACGCGGTCGGCGCCGGCTGGGGCGCCGACATCATCAACGTGGGAGCTCTGCTCGCGCTCACCACGGTCGTCCTGGTCGTCCTGATCGCCCTGAGCCGGGTCCTGTTCGCGATGGGTCGCGACGGACTGCTCCCGAAGGCACTCGCCCACGTCGGAGCCGGATCGACGCCGATCCGTGCGGCCGCCGTGGCGGGCGTCGGTTCCGCGCTGCTCGCCCTCGACCCGGGGACCGCCAGCCGCGAGCAGCTGCTGGTGCTCGGCACCTTGTTCGCGTTCGGCTTCTGCGCCGTCGGGGTCATCTCGCTGCGGCGCTCGCAGCCGGATCTCGAACGCGGGTTCCGGGTGCCGCTCGTGCCGTTCGTCCCGCTGCTGTCGCTGCTGGCCACCGTGTGGCTCTCGCTGAACCTCACCGCGACCACGTGGCGCGACTTCGCCATCTGGATGGCGTTCGGCCTGGTGCTCTACGCGCTGTACGGACGCCGACACAGCGCCCTGTTCGATCCTGAGGAGCTGGAGGCGTTCCAGGAGCTGCACGTGGCGCCTCCGCCTCGCGGCCCGCGCCACCGCGCGGACCTCTAGCAGCGTTGCTCGGCGGCTACCGCCGGGTGGCGATGAGCAGCGACGCGTCCGCGTCGATGAGCATCTCCACGGCGGTGAAGCGCTCGTCGGTGAGCCACTGCTCGCGGATCGAGTCGACCTGACCGTCGACGATGGGTGGCCAGTGCCTGGACGGAACGAAGTCGTCGAGCACGGCGATGCCCCCGGCCTCCAGCAGGTCGGCGAGGACGTCGATGTTCTCCATCACCTCGCGGACGTCGACGAACACCAGCGAGAACGGGGCGTACTGCTCCAGGGTCGACCAGTCGCCGGCGACGACCTCGACGTTCTCGACGTCGGCGAACAGTCGCTGCACTTCTTCGGCCAGGGCGGGGTCGAGCTCGGCGCTGACGATGTGCGCGCCCTTGGGTGCGCCGCTGGACAGCCAGGCCGACCCGACACCGCAGCCGGTGCCCAGCTCGGCGAGTGTTCCCTCGCGCGATGCGGCCAGCGCGGCGAGCAGGCGGCCGGTCTCGTGCCGCGTGCACGTGATGAACCCGCGCTGCCGCGAGAGGTCCAGCGCGTTCACGACGAGATCCGGGAGGTCGGTGGGTGCGCTCACCCGCCCAGTCTCGCACGGCGACCGAGCAGTTCTTTTCGCCTCCCGTCCCAGCGGTCAAGACGGATCGGAGGGTGGGCGCAACCGCGCCCGCCGACCGGCTATGCTCGTCCCGTGCGGAAGCAGCTCGTAGTCATCGCTTGCCGCGGCAGGGCCTCTTAGGGCCACCCCCTGCCGCGGAGTTCGGCGTTGGCCCGACGTTTCCGCCGCAGGGATGATGATCACGACCTGATCTCCTCCTCTCTCGAGTCCTCGGTCGATCACCGGGCAGGTGGCCTGGCGGGACGTCGGACCGCCGCGCCGTGCTCTCCGCCGAGACACCACGGACGCCGTCCGTCACCGACCGAGAAGAGGATCACCATGGACCCCCACCCGATCGAATGGGGCCCGGCTCACCTGCGCGACGACGCCGCTGTCGTCGAGGTCGAGCCGCAGGATCGCCCCGACGACAACTGACCACTATTCAAGACGCTGGTTTCATATCCTGAGACCGCTTTCCCTAGGATGAGCAGATGAGCCGTAGCTATTCGATCGCGGTCGTCCCCGGCGACGGCATCGGTCCTGAGGTGACCACCCAGGCCCTCGCGGTGCTCGACACCGTCGCCGCCGACCACGACGTCACGTTCGCCCGCACCGAGTACGACCTCGGCGCGGCGCGGTGGCACGCCACCGGCGAGACGCTGCCGGACTCCGTGCTCGAGGAGATCCGCGGGCACGACGCGATCCTGCTCGGCGCCGTCGGCGACCCCAGCGTGCCCTCGGGCGTGCTCGAGCGCGGCCTGCTGCTGCGGCTGCGGTTCGAGCTCGACCACTACGTCAACCTGCGTCCCTCCAGGCTGTTTCCGGGCGTCCCGACTCCGTTGGCCGATCCCGGCGACGTCGACTTCGTCGTGGTCCGCGAAGGCACCGAGGGTCCGTACGTCGGCAACGGCGGGGCGATCCGGGTCGGGACGCCGCACGAGCTGGCCACCGAGGTCAGCATCAACACCGCCTTCGGAGTCGACCGGGTCGTCCGCGACGCGTTCGCCCGCGCCGCCGCCCGTCCCCGCAAGAAGCTGACGCTCGTGCACAAGAACAACGTGCTCGTGCACGCCGGACACCTCTGGAGCCGCACCGTCGAGGCTGTCTCCACCGAGTTCCCGGACGTCGCCGTCGACTACCTGCACGTCGACGCCGCCACGATCTTCCTGGTCACCGACCCATCGCGCTTCGACGTCATCGTCACCGACAACCTGTTCGGCGACATCCTCACCGACCTCGCTGCGGCGGTGACCGGTGGTATCGGGCTGGCCGCGAGCGGCAACGTCAACCCCGACCGCACGACGCCGAGCATGTTCGAGCCGGTGCACGGATCTGCGCCCGACATCGCCGGTCAGAACAAGGCCGACCCCACGGCCGCGATCCTCTCCGGAGCGTTGTTGCTCGACCATCTCGGCCTGCCGGACGCCGCCGCCGCGGTCACGACGGCCGTCGAGGCCGACATCGCCGCACGGGCCGACGCGTCCGGATCCGCTCGCACCACCGAGGAGGTGGGCGAGGCCATCGCAGCGCGCGTGGCCGGGGGCGTAGTCGTCGGTTAACGACCGTTACCCTCCGACCCCAGAAAGTATTACCGTGACTCTCATGGCTTCACCCCAACTCAGCGTCGACTCGTACTCCAGCCGCCTCGACCCCAACGTCCGGGCCCGCACGACCGAGGAGCGCGACGCGATCCTCGCCGATCCCGGGTTCGGCAACCACTTCACCGACCACATGTTCCTCGCCGAGTGGACACCCGAGAGCGGATGGACCGATGCCCGCGTGGTGCCGTACGGGCCGCTGAGCCTCGATCCGGCAACCGCGGTCCTGCACTACGCGCAGGAGATCTTCGAGGGCCTGAAGGCCTACGCCCACGGCGACGGCTCCATCGCCCTGTTCCGGCCCGAGGCCAATGCCGAACGGATGCGTCGCTCGTCCCGTCGACTCGCCCTGCCCGAGCTGCCCGAGGAGTGGTTCCTCGGGTCGATCCGTGACCTCATCGAAGCCGACCGCGCCTGGGTTCCCCACGGGGAGGAGCGGAGCCTCTACATCCGGCCGTTCATGTTCGCCTCCGAGGTGTTCCTCGGGGTGCGACCGGCGCACCACGTCACCTACTCGGTCATCGCCTCCCCGGCCGGCGCGTACTTCCCCGGAGGAGTCAAGCCCGTCTCCATCTGGCTGTCCACGGAGTACGGGCGGGCAGGAGCAGGTGGCACCGGCGCCGCCAAGTGCGGTGGCAACTACGCCTCCAGCCTGCTCCCGCAGCAGGAAGCCGTCGAGAACGGATGCGCACAGGTGGCCTTCCTCGACTCCTCCGAGCACCGCTGGGTCGAGGAGCTGGGCGGCATGAACCTGTACTTCGTCCACTCGGACGGGTCGGTCGTCACGCCTTCACTCTCCGGGTCGATCCTCGAGGGCATCACCCGCGACTCCGTCCTCACCCTGGCCCGCGACCTCGGCCACGACGTCGTCGAACGTCGGGTCAGCATCGATGAGTGGCGCGACGGTTGGGCCGACGGGACCATCGCCGAGGTCTTCGCCTGCGGCACGGCGGCCGTCATCACGCCGATCGCCTCGTTGAAGTGGGACGGCGGCGAGGTCACCGGCCCGGGCGACCCAGCGGAGGCGGGCAAGGTGACGATGGACATCCGTTCGGCCCTGGTCGACATCCAGTACGGCCGTGCGGAGGACCGTCACGGCTGGATGACGCAGGTCGTTCCGGCCTGAGCGCTGCCCCGTGGTTGTATGGGTCTCGCCTGGGGAGGATGAGACATGAACGTCGCGACACGCACCGAGCACGACCTGATCGGTGAGCGTGAGGTGCCACTGGACGCCTACTGGGGCATCCACACGTTGCGTGCCCTGGAGAACTTCCCGATCACCGGGATCCCCATCGGCTCGAGCCCGTTCCTGGTCGAGGCGATCGCGGCGGTCAAGGAAGCCGCGGCCACCACCAACCACCAGCTCGGACTGCTCGATGACGAGCGTTTCGCCGCCATTCGACAGGCGTGCGAGGAGCTGCGCGCCGGCGACCTGCGTGATGAGTTCGTGGTCGACGTCATGCAGGGCGGGGCCGGCACCTCGACCAACATGAACGCCAACGAGGTCATCGCGAACCGCGCCCTGGAGCTGCTCGGCCACAAGAAGGGCGAGTACCAGCACCTCCACCCCAACGAGCACGTCAACCTCAGTCAGTCGACCAACGACGTCTACCCGACCGCCGTCAAGATCGCGATCATCCTCGCCACGCACTCGTTGCTCGAGGCCATGGAGGTGCTCCAGGACTCCTTCATGCGCAAGGCGGAGGAGTTCCGCGACGTCCTCAAGATGGGCCGCACCCAGCTGCAGGACGCGGTGCCCATGACGCTCGGGCAGGAGTTCCGCACCTACGGCGTGATGATCGGTGAGGACCGCGCTCGCCTGTCGGAGGCCGTGCTGATGCTGCACGAGATCAACCTCGGTGCCACCGCCATCGGCACGCAGCTGAACGCACCGGCCGGGTACGTGCCGATCGCCTGCGAACACTTGTCGACCCTCACCGGGCTGCCGCTGGAGAGCGCGGTCGACCTCATCGAGGCGACCCAGGACTGCGGGGCGTTCGTGCAGGTCTCCGGCGTGCTGAAGCGCGTCGCGGTCAAGCTGTCCAAGATCTGCAACGACCTGCGGCTGTTGTCGTCCGGACCACGGGCCGGCCTGAACGAGATCAACCTCCCCGCGGTGCAAGCCGGATCGAGCATCATGCCCGGCAAGGTCAACCCCGTCATCCCCGAGGTCGTCAACCAGGTCGCCTTCCAGGTGATCGGCAACGACGTCACCGTCTCGATGGCCGCCGAGGCCGGGCAGCTGCAGCTGAACGCGTTCGAGCCGGTCATCTGCTTCTCGTTGTCGGCGGGCATCTACCGCCTGCGCGAGTCGATCCTGGTGCTCGCAACCCGGTGCGTCGACGGCATCACCGCCAACCGCGACCTGTTGCTCAGCGAGGTCGAGAACTCGATCGGGCTGGTCACCGCACTCAACCCGTTCATCGGCTACGCGGCCGCCACCGAGGTCGCCAAGGAGGCGCTGGCCACCGGTCGCGGCGTCGCCGAGCTCGTGCTCGAGAAGGGCCTGCTGCCTCCGGAGGAGCTGGCCCGCATCCTGCGCCCCGAGACCCTGGCCAACCTCGCCCCCAAGAGCTGACCCATCGAGCGCAGATCTCGATGGGTGTCAGGCGAAGAGAGCGTCGGCGGGGTCGTCCATCAGCTGCACGAGCAGGCGGTGGGGTCCGGCGTCGTAGTCGATGAGGATGTCGATCGACCGGCCCTCCGGTGTCCTGGACGCCTCGGCGTCGCCCAGGCCGAACGCGATGTCGCGCAGCGTCACCGTAGCCGGTCCGACCGGGTCGTTCGACGGCCACTCGGCGATCAGCCGATGGGCGAGCCCGGCCACGACGGCGTCGGTCATCGCGTGGGTGGCGGGATCGACACCGGCCACCGCCACCTCCGGCAGCCCGAACTGGGCCAGCCCGTCGGTGCGCAGGATCCCGTCGGAGAGGTCGTCGTAGTCGAGCACGTACCACTGCCGCGCATGCGCGAGCGACACCTCGTCCGGACGGAGCTCCAGCACGCGCGGCGGAAGCAGCTCCACCACCACGCCGGAGTGCCGGGCGGCGAGGTCCAGGGCCTGGATGCGGGCGTCGCGCACGGCGTCGGCCATGACGTCCGTGGGGGCCTGGCAGTGGATCAGCAGCTGGTGCGGACAGTCGCGCAACCGGGCGAGCGCCTCGTCGCTGGTGCCGTACCGTCGCAGCAACGGCTCGTTCGGCATCGTGAGGTGGTCCTCGTGGTCGAGGGCATCTGGCGTCATCAGGGCGTAGGACGCCGAGCAGGTCTCGGGCACCGGGACGGGTCTGGTGCTCATAGGCTCGTCAGTCTAGACTGACCGCCATGCAGCAGATCGTCATCATCATCGACAGGCGCGCCGGGTAACCACACCACACCCGACGCGCCGCCTCCCAGTCCCTGGGGGGCGTTTTTTGTGTGCTGCCCGATGGACCACGACGAAGGACGGACCAGTGACCGCAGGACCCCCCACCGCAAGCGGGCGCACCCCGCACTCGGTGAGCGACTTCCACGTCTACGACACCACCATGCGCGACGGCGCCCAGCAGGAGGGGCTCAACCTCTCGGTGCAGGACAAGCTGCACATCGCCCGCCATCTCGACGATCTCGGCGTCGGCTACATCGAGGGCGGCTGGCCCGGCTCCAACCCGAAGGACACCGAGTTCTTCGCCCTCGCGGCCAAGGAGCTCGACCTCCAGCACGCCACGCTCGCAGCGTTCGGCGCCACCCGGCGTCCCGGGGTCCAGGCAGCCGACGACGGACTGGTGGCCGCGCTGCGGGAGTCCGGCGCCTCGGTGGTGACGCTCGTCGCCAAGAGTCATGACCGGCACGTCGAGCTCGCCCTGCGCACCACGCTCGAGGAGAACCTCGCGATGGTCCGCGACAGCGTCACGCACCTGCGGGCCGAGGGCCAGCGCGTGTTCGTCGACTGCGAGCACTTCTTCAACGGCTACCTCGACAACCGCGACTACGCCCTCGAGGTGGTACGCACGGCCGCCGAGGCCGGCGCGGAGGTGGTCGTGCTGTGCGACACCAACGGCGGGATGCTGCCGCACCAGGTGAGCGAGATCGTCGCCGACGTGATGGACGCAGGAGCCCGGATCGGCATCCATGCGCACAACGACACCGGGTGCGCGGTGGCGAACTCGATCGCGGCCGTGCTGGCGGGCGCCACGCACCTGCAGGGCTGCATCAACGGGTACGGAGAGCGCACCGGAAACGCCGACCTCATCACGTCCGTCGCGAACCTCGAGCTCAAGCTCGGCCGGCCCGTGCTCCCCGAGGGTGCGCTCGCCGACGCGACGCGCATCGCGCACGCCGTCGCCGAGATCACCAACTACCCGCCGTCGGCCCGGCAGCCGTACACCGGCGTCTCCTCGTTCGCCCACAAGGCCGGGCTGCACGCCAGCGCCATCCGCGTCGACCCGAACCTCTACCAGCACGTCGATCCGGCCCTCGTGGGCAACGACATGCGACTGCTCGTCTCGGAGATGGCCGGACGCGCGACGATCGAGCTCAAGGGCAAGGAGCTCGGCTACGACCTCACTGACGACCCCGCGATGCTGGCCCGGGTCACCGACCGGGTCAAGGCGATGGAGCAGCAGGGCTACACCTTCGAGGCGGCCGACGCGTCGTTCGAGCTGCTCCTGGCCGAGGAGCTGGGCCTGCGGCACTCGTACTTCGACATCGAGTCATGGCGCGTGCTGGCCGAGTCGGCACCGGCAGCGGGCGCCACCGCCGAGCACGGGGCGGTCTCCGAAGCCACGGTGAAGCTGCGCGCCGGCGGACAGCGCCTGGCCGTGATCGGTGAGGGCAACGGACCCGTCAACGCGCTGGACCATGCTCTCCGGCAGGCCATCGAGCGCCTGTACCCGGACGTCGCCCAGTTCCACCTCATCGACTTCCGGGTCCGGATCCTCGACCAGGGACACGGCACCGACGCCGTCACGCGCGTGCTCATCGAGACCACCGACGGCAAGGACGCCTGGGTCACGGTCGGCGTGGGCGCCAACATCATCGAGGCGTCCTGGGAGGCGCTGGTCGACGCGCTCACGTACGGCTTGCGCCTGCACGACGTGCCGCCGCAGACCGCGTGAGTCGCCGGTCGTTGTTTGACGCCTCTTCCGGCCGCTGCAACGGTTGATGCCGTGAACGGACGTGCCCGCAAGGCGTTGGTGGTGCTGCCGACGATCGTCACGTTGGCGCTGATCGTCGTGGCCGGCGTCGTCATCCTGCAGCAGCGCCAGGACCGCTCCAACCGGCTGGCCGAGGCCGAGCGCGTGGGATCGGTCTACTTCTCCGAGGTCGCGACATTCCAGCTCGACGTCCGTTCGGCGCTCGACAAGGTCAAGAGTGGCAAGCCGGCTGCCCTGAAGAGAGTGGTCGACCGCAAGCTGGAGCAGCCGCCCGTCCTCGGTCCGGCACCGGAGGGGGCCGAGATCTCCAAGACGTACCGCGAGGCCGTCAGGGCGAGCGCCACGGTGCTCGACCCGTACACGTCGCTCAGCGACACGCTCGGCCGAGCGGTGGCCGCCGAGGAATTCCTCGACGCAGCCGACAAGATCCTCGCCGGCGGTCCGACCTCGCTGCTCGGCAACAGCCTGGTGTACGACAGCGGGCCGCTGCGAAGTCGCGTGCTTCCCGAGCTGAACCGGAGACTGGCCGCGTTCCGGGCCGTCCAGGTGCCGGAGGGCGCGAGGCCGGCGGCCGTGGCGGTCGAGTCGGCGGTGACCTACGTCATCAGTGAGATCACGACGATGGCCGACCGCGCCGATCAGGGCCGAGCCTATGAGTTCAGCTACGGATCGCAGTACAGCGACGCCCGCCAAGCGGTGCGCGACTACGCGACCCGGATCGACGGCGACGTCGCCGAGGCTCTCGACCGGATCGCCGGAGCCAAGGTCGTCTGAGCGATCGGACTCAGGTCGGCTCGCGGAACATCGGCACGTGCACGATGCCGGCTTCGTCGAAGTCGTCGCCGGTGCGGCGGTAGCCGAACGACTCGTACCAGCGCTCGAGGTGCGACTGGGCGTTCAGGTGCAGCGGCTCGCCGCCCCAGCGCCGGTGGACCTCGGCCATCAGCCGCCCGGACAATCCGGAACCGCGCTGGTCCTTGCGAGTGCAGACGCGACCGATCTTTCGGGCGCCGTCGTCGGCGACGTACACGCGCAGGTAGCTCGTCGGCCCGGCCTCGTCGGCGAGCCAGAGGTGGCGGGTGGACGGCAGCAGGTCGCGGCCGTCGACGTCCTCCTCCTCGACCCGCTGCTCGACGGCGAACACGGCGTCCCGGATGCGCCAGATGTCGTAGACGTCCTGGGCGGTGAGCTCGTCGCCAGGCACACAGCGGATCGTCATGCCTCCCTCGCAGACCCGCACTGGTCGCAGGTGCCGAAGATCTCCAACGTGTGGGCGACGTCGGTGAATCCGTGTTCACCAGCGACGCGGTCGGCCCACCGCTCGACCGTGGGTCCCTCGACCTCGACCGCGCGTCCGCACGATCGGCACACGAGATGGTGGTGGTGGCCGGCGCTGCATCGGCGGTAGAGGACCTCGCCGTCGTCGCCGCGCAGGGCATCGACCTCGGCCGCGTCGACGAGAACCTGGAGGTTGCGGTAGACCGTCGAGAGGCCGACCCGCTCTCCCCGTTGGGCCAGGATGTCGTGGATCTCCTGGGCGCTGGTGAACCCGTCGAGGTCGTCGAGGATCGCACCCACGGCACGACGTTGACGGGTGTTGCGTGGTGCTTCCACCATGTCTCCTCCTCGCTCCATTCTCGCCACGGTGTCAGCCCGGTTGCCGGGCGGGCTTCGACGCCCGCCGGCGGCGGACGACCGATCCGGTCAGGGCGGCGAGGCCGAACGCCGCCAGGGCCAGCATCACGATCGTCGGGCCCGGCTGGGCGTTGATCTGGTAGCTCGTGACCACCCCGCCGAGAGCGGCGAGGAGCCCGATGGCCATCGCGGCGAGGTGCGTGGCGCGGAAGCTGCGGGTGAGCTGCTGGGCCGTGGCGACGGGGACGACCATCAGTGCCGACACCAGCAGCAGGCCGACCGTGCGCATGGCCACCGTGATGGTGACCGCAGCGAGGACCGCGATGAGGATGCTGTACGCCTGGACCGGCACCCCGCTGACGCGGGCGTGCTCCTCGTCCTGGCAGACGGCGAACAGCTGGGGCGACAGCAGCATCGTGAGGGCGATCACGACCACGCCGAGGATTCCGACGAGCCACAGGTCGCCCGGTGAGACCGTGGTGATCGACCCGAACAGGTAGCTGTTCAACGTCGCTGCACTGTCGCCGGCGAGATTGGTGAGCAGCACGCCGCCGGCGATCCCGCCGTAGAAGAGCATGGCCAGCGCGACGTCGCCGCTCGTGCGGCCGTACGTTCGCAGCAGCTCGATGACGACGGCACCGGCGGTGGCGACGAGCACGGCGGTCAGCAGCGGGGCGATGCCGGTGAGCAGGCCGAGGGCCACGCCGGTGAGGGCCACGTGCCCGAGCCCGTCGCCGAGCAGCGCGAGCCGCCGCTGCACCAGGAACGTCCCGATGGCCGGAGCGGCGAGCCCGGTGAAGGTGGCCGCGACGAGGGCCCGGCGCATGAAGTCGAAGTCGAGGAGCTCGATCACCGGAACATCCCCTCCCCGCCGAGAACCTCGGGCCGCGGGTCCCGATGGTGGGCGTGGTGGTGGATCTGCTCGTGCTCCTCGCCGGTGACACCGGCCACGGGCCCGTTGTACCCGACCTCGCCGTCGCGCAGCACCACGGTCCGGCTGATGAGTGGACGCATGGGACCGAGCTCGTGCGCGACGAGGAGCACGGACGCGCCCTCGTTCACCAGACCGCCGAGCAGCTCGGCGAGCGACTCCTGGTGGTCGTGGTCGACGCCGGAGGTGGGCTCGTCCATGACGAGAAGATCTGCATCGCCGGCGAGGGCCCGCGCGATGAGGACCCGCTGCTGCTGACCACCGGACAGGTCGGCGAGCGGTGACCGCATCCGGTCGGCCAGACCCACGCGGGAGACGGCCCCGAGGACGGCATCGTGGTCGGCTGCGCGAGTGAGCCCCACGAATGGTCGGCGCGCGAGGCGCCCGCTCATCACGACTTCCTGGACGGTCGCCGGGACGCCCGCGACGGCCCGCGACTTCTGCGGGACGTAGCCGAGCCGGTGCCACGCACGGAACTTCGCCAGTGGCGTGCCGAACAGGGTCACTTCACCGGAATCGAGTGGGACGAGTCCGATGGCGGCTCGGACGAGGGTGGACTTGCCCGATCCGTTCGAGCCGAGCAGCGCGATGATCTCGCCCTCGGCGACCTCGAGGTCGACCCGTCGGAGCACGGGGCGACCGTCCAGTGTCACCGAGACGTCGCGTGCGGTCAGGACAGCGGTCATGAGCAGGAGTTCGCCTCTCGAAGGGCGTCGAGGTTCCGACGCATGAGGGTCAGGTAGGTCTCGCCCCTGGTGTCGTCACCGAGTCCTTCGACGGGGTCGAGCGTGGCGGTGCGCGCTCCCGTCTCGCGGGCGACGGTGTCGGCGACGGCCGGGCTGACGAGCTCCTCGGTGAAGATCGTGGTGATGCCTTCGCGTTTCACCTGTGCACTGATCTCGCCGAGCTGTGACGGTGCCGGCTCGTGGGTGGGATCGAGTCCGGCGATGGGGACCTGGGTGAGGTCGTACCGCTCGGCAAGGTAGCCGAAAGCGGCGTGGGCCGTGACGATCGTCCTGGTCCGGCAGGTCTGAAGTCCGGCGGCGAAGTCGTCGTCCAGGCGTCGCAGCTCGTCCGCGAGCGAAGCGGCGCGGGCGGAGTAGGCATCGGCGTGGGCGGGGTCGGCGTCGGTGAGCCGGGTCTCGACGGCGCGCGTCACCGCGACCATGGTGCGTGGGTCCAGCCAGGTGTGGGGATCGGCGCCGTCGTCTCCTTCATCGCCCGACGGACGGCGTTCGGCCGGGACGAGGTCCGAGACGTCGAGGACGCCTGAGGGACGCTCGGCGAGGTCGACCGCGTCGTCGACCGCGTTCTGGAAGCCGCGCTGGTACACGACGAGGTCGGCGGTGTGGACAGCGCCGACCTGCTGTGGCTTCAGCTCGACGTCGTGCGGCTCGACGCCGGGGGAGGTGAGGTTCTCCACGGAGACGTACCGGCCGCCGACCTGCTCGGCGACCCACGCGAACGGGTAGAACGCGGCCACCACCTGGGTCCGGTCGTCACGCTCGGGCCCCGCGCAGCCGACCAGCAGCGCGCCCGCCAGCACGGTCCCGACCGTCACGATGCTCCTCTTCATGACAACGATTCTCAATTAGTTGGGAACGATTGTCAATCTTCACGACGTGGCCAGTCGGCCCGGGTCGCCTCGCTAGACTGGCGGCACTTCGGGCGCGAGCTGCCACGGCAGCGCGCACAGGCCCGCCGACACCCAGCCGGAACGGAGCATCACCCCATGTCCCCCAAGCCCGCGACGAAGACCGTCGATGCCGTCATCTCCTTGGCCAAGCGCCGCGGGTTCGTCTACCAGTGCGGCGAGATCTACGGCGGGACGAAGTCGGCGTGGGACTACGGGCCACTCGGGGTCGAGCTCAAGGACAACATCAAGCGGCAGTGGTGGCGCACGATGGTGCAGAGCCGCGATGACATCGTCGGCCTCGACTCCTCCGTCATCCTCCCCACGGCGGTCTGGGGCGCCTCGGGCCACCTCGACGCATTCGTCGACCCGCTCGTGGAGTGCCAGAGCTGTCACCGCCGCTTCCGTCAGGACCACCTGCAGGAGGCGTACGCCGAGAAGAAGGGGCTCGACGACCCCGACGCCGTCGACATGTCCCTCCTGGCCTGCCCGCACTGCGGAACCAAGGGGTCCTGGACCGAACCGCGGATGTTCAACGGCCTGCTCAAGACCTACCTGGGCTCGGTCGAGAGCGAGGAGGGCCTGCACTACCTGCGGCCCGAGACGGCCCAGGGCATCTTCGTGAACTTCGCGCAGGTCATGACGACCTCCCGCAAAAAGCCACCGTTCGGCATCGCCCAGATCGGCAAGAGCTTCCGCAACGAGATCACTCCCGGCAACTTCATCTTCCGCACCCGCGAGTTCGAGCAGATGGAGATGGAGTTCTTCGTCGAGCCGGGCACCGACGAGGAGTGGCACCAGCGCTGGATCGACGCCCGGATGGAGTGGTACACGGGCCTGGGCATCGACGCCGACAACCTCCGTCTGTACGAGCACGCCCAGGAAAAGCTGTCGCACTACTCCAAGCGCACCGTCGACATCGAGTACCGATTCGAGTTCGCCGGATCGGAGTGGGGCGAGCTGGAAGGCATCGCGAACCGCACCGACTTCGACCTGACGACCCACAGCAAGCACTCCGGCCAGGACCTGTCGTACTTCGAGCAGGTGAGCGGCGACCGCTGGACGCCGTACGTCATCGAGCCCGCTGCCGGCGTCAACCGGTCCATGATGGCGTTCCTCATCGACGCCTACACCGAGGACGAGGCCCCGAACACCAAGGGCGGCGTCGACACGCGCGTCGTCCTTCGTCTCGACCCTCGGCTGGCACCGGCGAAGGCCGCGGTGCTCCCGCTCTCGCGCAACGAGCAGCTGTCGCCGGTCGCACGAGATCTTGCCGCGGAGCTGCGCGGATTCTGGAACGTCGAGTTCGACGACGCCGGAGCGATCGGCCGTCGGTACCGACGCCAGGACGAGATCGGCACCCCGTTCTGCGTCACCGTCGACTTCGACACCCTCGACGACCAGGCGGTCACCGTCCGCGACCGCGACACGATGTCGCAGGAGCGCGTCGCCCTCAGCCAGGTGCGCGAGTGGCTCGCGGCGCGCCTGCCGGGCTGCTGACGCGTCCGTGGACGACAATCGCCCCGTGAAGCATGCGCGGACGGCTCGGCGGGTCGTGTGGGTCGCCGCCGCGTCCGTGCTCCTCCTGGCCGGGTGCTCCACGGGTGGCAGGCCGGCACCGACGGAGGCTTCGAGCCCGCCGCCGCCCGTCGATCTCCCCCCGGGGGTCACCATCACGGCGGCGGGCTCCACGTTGGACGTGGCCGAGCCCGGCAGCGTCGTCTACCGCGTGGGCGACCGGGCGGCCAGCGCGATCACCGTCACCGTGGACCAGGTCGCCAAGGGGAACATCAAGAAGGACTTCACCTTCTTCTCGCTCGACGACGCGGCGAAGGAATCGACCCCGTACTACGTCAGGCTGACCGTGCGCAACGAAGGTCCGAGCGGGCTCGGGGGCGTCACGATCCCGATCCTCGCGCACACGGCGTCGAACACCGTCTTCCCACCGAGCGAGTTCGTCGGGACGTTCCCTCCGTGCCCGAATCCGACCCTGCCGAAGAGCTTCCTCGCCGGTTCCGAGGCGGATCTGTGCCTGGTGTTCATGCTCCCGAAGGGTGAGGACCTTCGCACGATCGATCTGCAGACCGGCTCCGAGGCCGACGCCCTCCACTGGACGCCCTGACGTCGGTCGCCCCGCGGTCCGCGATTGGTCGACTCGGCTCCGGGCTGGGACCATGGATGGATGCCCGCCCTGCCGTCCGCGCTGAGCCTCGGCGACCTCGAGGTCGCCGTGCCGGTCGTGCTCGCGCCGATGGCCGGTGTCACGAACGTGGCCTTTCGTCAGTTGTGCGCCGAGCAGGGCGCCGGCCTGTACGTGTGCGAGATGATCACCTCGCGCGGCCTCGTCGAGGGAGACCGCACCAGCCTGCAGATGCTGACGTTCGCCGACAACGAGTCGGTGCGATCGGTGCAGCTGTACGGCATCGATCCCACGTACGTCGCGAAGGCCGTGGAGATCCTGTGCGCCGAGCACGGGGTCCGGCACGTCGACCTGAACTTCGGCTGCCCGGTCCCCAAGGTCACGCGCAAGGGTGGGGGAGCAGCGCTGCCCTGGAAGTCGACGCTGCTCGGCGAGATCCTCACCGAAGCGGTGGGTGCGGCCGAGCCCTACGGCGTGCCGGTGACGATGAAGACGCGCAAGGGCATCGACGATGACCACCTGACCTACCTCGACGCCGGGCGCATCGCCCAGGACGCCGGGTGCGCCGCCATCGGCCTGCATGGGAGAACCGCCGCCCAGCACTACTCCGGACGAGCGGACTGGGACGCGATCGGCGAGCTCAAGGCGGCCGTCGACATCCCCGTGCTCGGCAACGGCGACATCTGGGAGGCCGCCGACGCCATGCAGATGATCGAGCAGACGGGCTGTGACGGCGTGATCGTCGGGCGCGGCTGCCTCGGCCGACCGTGGTTGTTCCGCGACCTCGCCGCGGCGATGACCGGTGGCCGGGAGCAGGCGTTGCCCACGCTCGGCGAGGTGGCGGCGGTGATGCGGCGACACGCCGAGCTGCTCGGTGACCACCTCGGCGAGGAGCGCGGCTGCGTCGAGTTCCGCAAGCACGTCGCCTGGTACCTCAAGGGCTTCGCCGCGGGCACCGATGTCCGCTCCCGCCTCGGCACCGTCTCGTCCTACGCAGCGCTCGACGACCTGCTCGGGCTGCTCGATACCGGCGAGCCCTATCCGGTCGACCAGCTCGGCTCTCCGCGCGGTCGTCAGGGAACACCCAAGAGGGTCAAGCTCCCGGACGGGTGGCTCGACTCGCGCGAGCTGACGGCGCCACTGGCCGCCGGAGCCGAGGACGCCACCAGCGGCGGCTGACCCGTCGGTCGCGGTCCGGCGTGCTCAGACGCGCGCTTGACGGGCCTGCTCGAGCTGTCCGAAGGCGATGCGCCGGGCGTCCTGGGCGTCGAGGTTCCGTCCGTCGGCATCCACAGGCCCCTTGGGGGTGTGCACCTCGACAGTGGCGAGGTCGAGTCGACGCTGCCACGGCCCTTGTCGCAGCTCGACGGACTGGGTGCGGGCGTGCGGCACGACGTCGGTGGTGCGCTCGAGCCACCCGGTCCTGGCCACGAAGGCGGCGTCGTCGGTGCCCACCCAGCGGTACCGCCACCCCACCGGCGCGAACGGCCAGGAGCGGCGGGGGACGTGCACCTGCTGGACGAGATCCGGACGAGCGCCGGGCACCAGCTCGGCGAGCACGGCGGCGGCGAGGGCCGGATCGGCGATCGGCAGCAGCGTCGAGTTGATGTCGGAGGAGTCGTCGCTGCCCTGGGATGCGTATCCGGCGACGTCGACCTCGAGCCGCTGCCAGCCGAGGCGTCGCCAGACGAACGGCTCCTCGACGGCGACGCCCTGAACCCGGGCGAACGGGATGCTCTGCGACGTGCGCGAGAGCAGGCCGCGCTCGATCCGGAGCCCGTCCTCACCGCGCGAGAGGGTGAAGTCCCACTGCGTCAGCACGCGTTTGCCGACGATCTGCACGAGCCATGAGCCGAGCGGGACGATGCCGCCGAGGAAGGCGAGCACCTGGCCGTACCAGAGCGCCGCGACGAGCACCACGACGGTGCCGATCGCGGCCGCGGCGAAGTCGAGGGTGAGCAGCGTGCCGATCACGATGCGTCCGGGGGAGACGCGCGTGATCAGCACGAGGGGGGGCTCGTAGATCTCGGCCTCGAGCTCGTCGGCCGCCCGACCGTGCGCCCGGCCCAGCAGCACCCGCCGCAGCCGGCGTGCATCGTCGAGCGGCAGGAACCGCAAGGACGATCGCGAGTTCTTGCCGCCGGCCATCTCCACCCGGAGCTCGGCCAGCCCGGCGATCCGGGCGAGCAGCGGTTCGGCGATGTCGACGCTCTGGATGCGTTCGTACGGGATGCGGCGGGACGACTTCTGCAGGATGCCGCTGGAGATGCGCAGCTCGGTGCCGTCGATGACGTACCGGGTGAACCACCACGTGAGGAAGCCGAAGGCATTCCCGAGGACGAGGCCGCCCCCGATGGCGAGCACGACGCTGAGCCAGATCGGCAGGTTGCCCCATCCCTCGCCGGTGAACATCTGCCCGAGCAGGCCGACCATCGCCGCCCCGGCCCAGAGGGTGCCTTGCACGAGCCCGGTCAACGGGTGGGTGCGACTCCCGATCGCCTCCGCAGGCAGCGGTGCGGCCATGTCGATGACGTCCGGTAGCGGATCAGATTCCGGCGCCATGCGACTCCCCGAGCTCGGTGAGGCGGTTGCGCAACCGGGTGGCCTCCTCGGCGGGGAGCCCCGGGATGTCGGCAGCGGTCTCGGTGCTCGCGGTGTGCAGGGACACCGTGGCGATGCCGAACGCGCGGTCGATCGGTCCGGCCTGCACGTCGACGAACTGCATGCGCCCGTACGGCACGGCGACGAGTCGCCGGAACATCAGACCGCCGGTGACGAGGAGATCCTCATCGGCCTCGGCGTATCCCCACGTCGCGGCGTTGCGAGCCGCCCACACCCAGGTCCAGGCCGCCCCTGCGAGGACGGTGACCGCCGCGACCGCCAGGGCGACCGTGAACCACGTCGGACCGGCGCCCAGGACGGCCGCGGTGCCCCCAGCGAGGCCCACGATCACCAGCGGCGGAACGGCCAGGAGGCGCCGGACCTTCACCAGGGCGGGGGAGACGCGAGTCCACGTGATTCCGGGTGGGTCGAACAGGTCTGAGGTCACCCCGTCGACCCTACCCGCGGCCCCCGTGGCGACGCGTGCGCAGTTGACCCCGTGAGGGGGCCGGTGGGACACTGGGAGACGCAGTCATCACTGCAATTTCCCACGGTTCACGGAGGACATCCATGGCCAAGGCTCTCATCGGTTTCGTCGGAGGACCCACCCCCGACCAGCTCCGTGAGACGGCCCGTCTGCGTCAGCGCATCGCCGACCTCGAGTCGGAAGTGCAGCGCCTGAAGATCGAGAACGACGGTCTGCTGAAGACCCTGTCGGAGCGTGTCGACGACGTCACGGCCGGCAGTATTCTCGAGCCTCTCGCGCACTAGGCCGCCGCGGCTCGCCGCGGGACTCGATCCCGCAGCGCCGCTCGACCGCGGCCCCACGGGCGTCGCACCCCCGCTCGTCGCACGAACGGGTCCGACGGAGTCTCGGTCGACCCGCGCGAGCGCTGGAACGACGCTCGCAGCACCTCCGACAGATCCCGGATCACGTCCTCTAGGGTGGCCTCAGGCTTCCCCTGCCGCCCCGCCCGACACGGGCTCATTTCGAGGAGTGATCGGTGTACCTCAAGAGCCTCACGCTCCGAGGGTTCAAGTCCTTCGCCTCCTCCACCACGCTTCAGCTCGAACCGGGCATCACCTGCGTCGTCGGACCTAACGGCTCGGGCAAGTCCAACGTCGTCGACGCCCTCTCCTGGGTCATGGGCGAGCAGGGCGCGAAGTCGCTGCGCGGCGGCAAGATGGAGGACGTCATCTTCGCCGGCACCGCCGGACGCCCGCCGCTCGGGCGCGCCGAGGTCGTGCTCACGATCGACAACGCCGATGGCGCACTGCCGATCGAGTTCTCCGAGGTCACCATCTCGCGCACCATGTTCCGCAACGGCGGCTCGGAGTACGCCATCAACGGCACGGGATGTCGACTCCTCGACGTCCAGGAGCTGCTGAGCGACTCCGGCATCGGCCGGGAGATGCATGTCATCGTCGGCCAGGGCCAGCTCGACTCGGTGCTGCGCGCCACACCTGAGGAGCGGCGCGGGTTCATCGAGGAGGCCGCCGGCGTCCTCAAGCACCGCAAGCGCAAGGAGAAGGCGCTGCGCAAGCTCGACGCCACCCAGGGCAACCTGACGCGCCTCCAGGACGTCCTCAACGAGCTCCGCCGACAGCTCAAGCCGCTCGGCCGCCAGGCCGAGGTGGCGCGACGAGCCTCCGTCATCCAGGCCGACGCGCGCGACGCCCGAGCCCGCCTGCTGGCCGACGACGTCGTCGCGGCCCGTTCGGTGATCGCCGACGAGCTCGCCGACGAGACCGAGCTCAAGCAGCGGCGCGCGTCGGTCGAGCAGGCCATCGCCGAGGCCAGGACGGCCGAGACCGAGCTCGAGGACGCACTGCGCACCGACTCGCCGCGCCTGTCGGCCGCACAGGAGACCTGGTACGGACTCTCCGGACTGCGCGAGCGCTTGCGCGGCACCGCCGGTCTGGCCACCGAGCGGGTGCGTCTGGCCGCCGTCGAGGCGGACGACCGCCGGGTGGGCCGCGACCCCGAGGAGCTCGAGGCGGAGGCCCGCCGAGTTCAGCAACAGCACGAACAGATGGCGGCGTCGGTCGGCGCCGCGACGGCCGGTCTCGAGGAGACGGTGGCACTCCGCCACGCCGCCGAGTCGGCCTACACGACCGAGGAGCGGCGCATCGCCGGCCTGCTGCGGGCCGCCGCGGACCAGCGCGAAGGCCTGGCGCGGCTGCACGGGCAGGTCAACGCCATCGAGAGCCGTGCCGCCGCCGCCGACGACGAGATCGGCCGCCTCACCGCGGCCCGCGACGAGGTCGATCGACGTGCCTCCGAGGCCCAGCGGGCCTTCACCGCCCAGGAGAACGAGATCGCCGGGCTGAACGCCGGCGAGTCCGGACTCGATGCCGAGCTGGAGGCAGCAGAAGCGGCGCTCGGCGACATCGACGAGCGCCTCGCCTCCTTGGGCCGAGACCTGCACGGCGCCGAACGACGTCAGTCCGCATCAGCGGCGCGCAAGGAAGCCCTGGAGCAGGGCCTGGCCCGCAAGGACGGTGCCGGAGCCCTGCTGGCCGCGACCGACGAGCTCAGCGGCCTCCTCGGCTCGGTGGCGGCGCTGCTGACCGTGCGGCCCGGTTTCGAGACGCCGATCGCCGCCGCACTCGGCTCCGCCGCAGACGCGGTGGCCGTCGACCACCTCGACACCGCCGTCTCGGCGATGGAGCGGCTCAAGTCCCAGGACCTCGGTCGGGCCGGCATGCTGCTGGGCGGCACGGACGCGGTCGACGACTCGGCCTGGCCGGGGCTGCCCGAGGGCGCGACCTATGCGATCGATGTCGTCGAGGCCCCCGACACGATCCGTGGTGCGCTGCGACGCCTGCTGTTCAAGTTCGTGGTCGTCGACGACCTCGATCATGCGCAACAGCTGATCGAGCAGGCACCCGACGTCACCGCCGTGACCCGTGAGGGCGACATCCTCGGGTCCCACTTCGCCTCCGGCGGCTCGTCGTCGATGTCGAGCCTCATCGAGGTCAAGGCCGCGATCGAGCAGGCCGAGGCCGACCTCGAGGCCGCGGCCCACGCCATGGAGTCGCTGCGCTTCGAGCAGCAGAGCGCCGAGACGTTGCGCGCACAGGCGCAGGAGCGCGTCGACGCCGCGCTGAGTCGGTTGCACGAGTCCGACGCCGAGATGGCCGCGGTGGCCGAGCAGCTCGGTCACCTCGGGTCCACGGCCCGCGCAGCCCGCGGCGAGTCCGAACGCCTGGCTGCGGCGATCACCGAGGCCGAGGCCGCCCGCGAGCGCGATCTTGCCGGGCTGGCCGAGCTGCAGGACCGGCTGGCGCAGGCCGAGTCGGCGCCGGAGGATGAGCCCGACACCACCGAGCTCGAAGCGCTGGCCGAGCGGGCGTCGGCAGCCCGCAAGGCCGAGACCGAGGCCCGGCTCGCCCTGCGCACCAACGAGGAGCGTGCCCGAGCTCTCGAGGGCCAGGTGGCGGCGTTGCTGGACTCGGCTGCCACCGAGCGCGAGGAACGCATCCGGGCTCGCGAACGCCGGGAGCGGCAGATCCGGGAGGCCGAGATCGCGCGGGCCGTCATCGCCGTCGGCGACGTGGTTCTGGCACGGCTGGAGACGTCCATCGAGCACGCCGCCCGGCAACGGTCCGAGATCGAGTCGTCCCGCACGGGGCGGGAGGAGAAGCTGCGTGAGGTGCGGGCCAGGCTCCGCGACCTCTCCACCGAGCTCGACGGGCTCACCGACTCGGTGCACAAGGACGAGATGGCCCGGGCCGAGCTCCGGCTGCGGCTGGAGTCCCTGGAGACGAGGGCGCTGGAGGAGCTCGGACTCGAGGTCGACGCGCTGGTGGCCGAGTACGGGCCCGACGAGCTCGTTCCTCCCGTGATGTGGGAGGCCGAGGAGTCGGACGAGGCCGACCGAGCCGATGCCGAGGAGGCGCCGGAGCCGGTGCCGTACGACCGCGCGGAGCAGACCAAGCGCCTCCGTGCCGCCGAGCGCTCGCTCGCCATGCTCGGCAAGGTCAACCCGCTCGCCCTGGAGGAGTTCTCGGCCCTGGAGGAGCGGCACCAGTTCCTCTCCGAGCAGCTCGACGACCTCCGCAAGACCCGCAAGGACCTCCTCGAGATCGTCGACGACGTCGACGCCAAGGTCGAGCAGGTCTTCACCCAGGCCTGGTACGACGTCGAGGCGGAGTTCGTCGACGTCTTCGCGCGACTGTTCCCCGGCGGCGAGGGCCGGCTGGTGCTCACCGATCCGCAGAACATGCTCACCACCGGAATCGACGTCGAGGCGCGTCCACCCGGCAAGAAGGTCAAACGGCTGTCGTTGCTGTCCGGCGGTGAGCGGTCGCTGGTGGCGGTGGCCTTCCTGGTGGCCCTGTTCAAGGCCCGGCCGAGCCCGTTCTACATCCTCGACGAGGTCGAGGCCGCGCTCGACGACACCAACCTCGGTCGTCTGCTCGAGATCTACGAGGAGCTGCGCGACAACTCCCAGCTCGTCGTCATCACGCACCAGAAGCGCACCATGGAGGTCGCCGACGCGCTGTACGGCATCTCGATGCGCGGCGACGGCGTCTCGGCCGTCATCAGCCAGCGCCTCCGCGAGGATGAGTCTGCTTGAGCGAGCGGACCCGCGCCGACTACCCGGCGACCTACACGATCACCACGCGCTGGGAGGACGAGGACGTCTACGGGCACGTGAACAACGTCGTCTACTACTCCTTCTTCGACACGGCGGTCAACGGCTACCTGATCGAGGCCACCGGCGTCGACATCCGGACGCTCCCCGCCTACGGCATCGTCGCCGAGACCGGGTGCCGGTTCCTGCGCGAGCTGCGGTTCCCCGGCGACGTCGAGGCCGGCCTCAGGGTCGAGAAGCTCGGCACCTCCAGCGTCGTCTACGAGATCGCCCTGTTCCAGGGCCCCGAGCCCGCGCCGGCAGCCGTGGGCCGCTTCGTGCACGTCTACGTGAGCGGGGCCGACCGTGCGGTCACCCCGGTGCCTGACGTCATCCGCGACGCCCTCACTTCGCTGACGCGGTGACCTTGGCCACCGCGTCGGTGATCTCGGTGTTGTCGACGTATCCGTCGGCCACGATGGTGCCGTCGCTGTCGAGCACGACGTAGCTGCTCTGGGCGGTCACGCGGAAGTGCCGCCACACGGCGCCGGGATCGTCGATGAGGACCGTGATGCCCGTCAGCTCCTCCGCGTAGTCACGGATGTCGGACTCGCGAGCCTGCCCGCCGACCCCGACGACGTTCAGCGAGCCCTCGTGCTTCTCGGCCAGCGCACGCACGGTCGGAGCCTGCGCGCGACACGTCGGGCACCACGGGGCCCAGAACCACAGCACCGTGGGCGTTCCGGCGAGCTGATCGCCGTCGAAGGTGGATCCGGCGAGGTCGGTGGCCGAGAAGTCGTAGATGTCCGAGCGTGCCGATCCATCGGTGGAAGCGCCGCCGCACGCGGCGATGAGCACCGCTGTGATCGCTGCCAGAGCCAGGACCTTGACGAGTCGCATGCGCACCTCCGTGCCGTCCTCCCAGTGTGAACTCCTCACCCAAAGGAGGGGAGTCTCCGGGACGACGGTTTGGACTCGCGGGGGAGAATCATCCTGTGAGGCCTCCCCGGGTGGCATTCGGGCCGGCCGCCGTCATCGCGGCGCTGGCCCTGACCCTCGCGGGCTGCGCGAGCCCCTCCGAACCGACGTTCGGCGGCAAGCCCCGCTCGGTCGTCCAGGCCGATCCGGGGCCCCGCGAGGACAATCCCTCGGCGCTGGACGACCTCCGCGACCCGAGCTTCCCCGAGCCGTTGATCGATCCGGACGACATCCTCGACGGGGGTCCGCCGCCCGACGGGATCCCCCCGCTCGATGACCCGCGGTTCGAGACGGCCGAGGACATCACCTGGCTCGATGACACCGAACCGCTGCTGGCCCTCACCGTCAAGGGTGAGACGAAGGGGTACCCCCTGCGGGTCATGACGTGGCACGAGATCGTCAATGACACCGTCGGGGGCGTTCCGATGGCGGTCACGTACTGCCCGTTGTGCAACTCCGGCGTGGCCTTCGAGCGCAGTGCCGCCGGCCGGCTGCTGTCGTTCGGCACGTCCGGGAAGCTGTTCGCCGACAACCTGGTCATGTACGACCGCCAGACCGAGACGTTGTGGCCCCAGCTCACCGGCGTGGCGTCGATCGGGACACTCACCGGAAAGAAGCTCACCGCCGTCCCGATGGGCACCGTCGGATGGGACGAGTTCCTCTCGGCGCACCCGAAGGCCGACGTCCTGAGTCAGGACACCGGCTTCGACCGACGCTACGGCGACAACCCCTACGTCGGCTACGACGATCCCGACGGCGGTCTCGTGTTCGACCTCCCCGACGAGGTCGACTCCAGGATCGCGCTCAAGGCGCGAGTCGTCGGCGTCTCGGCGGGCGACGACCACGTCGCGATCGTGCGCGAGCTGCTCGTCGGCGCCAAGCCCGCTGAGCTCACCCTGGGTGGGGCGGACCTCGTGATCTGGCACCAACCCGGACAGCGCAGTGCCTTGGGCAAGAGCGACATCGCGTCCAGCGACGACATCGGCACGGTCGGGGTGTTCGAGGCGACCGTGGACGGCCGGACGCTGCACTTCACGCGGGCCGACGGAGGCTTCTCCGACCGGGAGACCGGGACCACCTGGAGCGTCCTCGGCCGTGGCCTCTCCGGCCCGATGAAGGGCGTGCAGCTGAAGCAGTTCACCCACCTGGACACATTCTGGTTCTCGTGGTTCGCCTTCCACCCCGAGACCGACCTGATCCAGCGACTCCCTCGGTCCTGATGCCGGCTGAACCTCCGGGGACCTAGGCTCACTCGGCGTGGACTCCGCCCTCGTCACCGTCGCCCTTCCCCTGGCCCTCGGCATCATCATGTTCGGCCTCGGGCTCGACCTCACCCCGGACAGGACTCCGCCCTCGTCACCGTCGCCCTTCCCCTGGCCCTCGGCATCATCATGTTCGGCCTCGGGCTCGACCTCACCCCGGACAGCTTCGCGCGGGTCGGTCGGTCGCCCAAGCCGGTCTTCGTCGCGCTCGCCTGCCAGCTGATCCTGCTGCCGGCCGTCTGCTTCGCGATCGTGGTGCTGCTCGACCTGCCGTCGTCGCTCGGCATCGGCATGCTGCTCCTGGCCGCCTCGCCGGGCGGGACGTCCGCCAACCTGTTCAGCCACCTGTTCCACGGCGACGTCGCCCTGAACATCACGCTCACCGCGATCAACTCCCTCATCGCCATCGTCACCCTGCCGCTCATCACCGGCCTCGCCATCGCGTACTACAACCGGCAGGACGACGTGTCCCTGCCGGTCAGCGAGGTCATCGGGGTGTTCGTGATCGTGCTCGTGCCGGTCGGCATCGGCATGCTCGTCCGGCGGGCCCGGCCGGGCTTCGCCGCGATGATGGAGCGGCCGGTGCGCATCGCCTCCGCGGTGGTCCTCGCCGTCCTCGTCCTGGCGATCCTCATCGACCAACGGGAGGACGCCGCTGACTACCTGCTCGACGTCGGCCTGGCCGCCGTGCTGTTCTGCGTGGCGAGCCTGCTGACCGGGTACTACGTGCCCCGGGCGCTGGGTGTGGGTGAGAGCCAGGCGATCGCGTCGTCGATGGAGATCGGCGTCCACAACGGCACCCTCGCGATCGTCGTCGCCGTGAGCGTCCTCGACAACGAGGCCATCTCGGTCGCCCCCGCCGTGTACTCCCTGTTGATGTTCCCGCTCGCCGCGATCTGGGGCTCGATGGTGTCGCGACGACACCGTGTCGGCACCCACGGGCAACCGGGAGCAGCCGCATAGGGTGGTCGCGTGACCCTGCTGCTCATCTCCGTCATCGCCGCCGTGCTCGTGCTCGGTGGCGGCATCGCCCTCGTCGTCGCGCGCGGCCGCCGCGAGCTGCCGCCGCCGGACGTCCTCGACTCGATCACCGAGGCGACGATCGACCACCCCGAACGTCCGGAACCTCGGTTGGACGACGACTCCGCCGAGGCGAGCGGCCCCGACGCCGAGTCCGTCACCACGATCGAACGTCCCGAGGCACCGCAGGGCCGGCTCGTCCGGCTCCGGTCCAGGCTGGCCCGCTCGCAGAATTCCCTCGGCAAGGGACTCCTGGCGGTGCTCAGCCGTGCCGACCTCGACGAGGCGGCCTGGGAGGAGCTCGAGGACACCCTGCTCGCCGCCGATGTGGGGGTCGGTCCCACCACCGAGCTGGTCGAGGCGCTCCGCACCCGAGTCCGGGTGGAGGGCATCAAGGATCCGCAGCAGGCCAAGGATGCGCTCCGCCGGGAGCTCGTCGGGCTCATCGGCACCGACCTCGACCGCACCCTCGCCGCCTCGGGAGCCGCCGGCAAACCGGGAGTCGTGCTCGTGGTCGGGGTCAACGGCACCGGCAAGACCACCACGGTCGGGCGACTGGCCCGCGTCCTGGTCGCCGACGACAGAACCGTCGTGCTGGGTGCGGCAGACACGTTCCGCGCCGCCGCCACGGAGCAGCTGCAGACCTGGGGCGACCGGGTCGGTGTCGAGACCGTCCGCGGTCCCGAGGGCGGCGACCCGGCGAGCGTCGGCTTCGAGTCCGTCCAGCGAGGGATCGATCTGGGCGCCGATGTCGTCCTCGTCGACACCGCCGGCCGACTGCACACCAAGGCCGGGTTGATGGATGAGCTCGGCAAGGTCAAGCGCGTCATCGAGAAGCAGGCCGCGGTCACCGAGGTCCTGCTCGTCATCGACGCGACGACCGGCCAGAACGGGCTGACCCAGGCCCGCGTCTTCGCCGAGGTCGTCGACGTCACCGGCATCGTCCTCACCAAGCTCGACGGCACCGCGAAGGGCGGCATCGTCATTGCGGTTCAGCGCGAGCTCGGCGTGCCGGTGAAGTTCGTCGGGCTCGGCGAGGGCGCCGACGACCTCGCCCCCTTCGACGCCGAAGAGTTCGTCGACGCCCTGCTCGCCTGAGTCATCTGGGCGGGGTGCGCCGCGTTACCTGCTGTTTACACGGCAACCGGATTCGTGATGCCACGGCAACACTCAGGTGCCGGAACCGAAACCGGAGTACCTCACAGTGGTGGACATCCCGGTGCGCTTCTGCGCGCCATCACTGACAACCGGAGGTTTCATGGACACCGGCGACACCGCCTGGATCCTGGCCAGCTCGGCCCTGGTCCTGCTCATGACGCCAGGTCTCGCGTTCTTCTACGGAGGCATGGTGCGCGCCAAGAGCGTGCTCAACATGATGATGATGAGCTTCATCGCACTGGCGATCGTGCCGGTCCTGTGGGTGCTCTACGGCTACAGCATGGCCTTCGACGACGACCTCGGCGGAGGTCTGCTCGGCGGTTTCGACCTCGTCGGCCTGAAGGGCATAGGCCAGGACACCCTGTCCGGCACCATCCCCACCTACGTCTTCGTCGCCTTCCAGCTGATGTTCGCGATCATCACCGTGGCACTCATCAGCGGCGCGATCGCCGACCGGGCGAAGTTCTCGGCCTGGGCCGTGTTCGTCGTGGTCTGGATGACGGTCGTCTACTTCCCGGTCGCGCACTGGGTCTTCGCCTTCGACGGTGACGACGGCTTCACCGGCGGGTGGATCGCGAACCGACTGGCGGCGTTCGACTTCGCCGGCGGCACCGCCGTCCACATCAACGCCGGCGCAGCGGGGCTCGCCCTCGCGCTCGTGCTCGGCAAGCGGGTCGGCTGGAAGCGCGACTCGATGCGTCCGCACAACCTGCCGTTCGTGCTGCTCGGCGCCGGCCTGCTGTGGTTCGGCTGGTTCGGCTTCAACGCCGGCTCCGCCGTGGGCTCGAACGGGCTCGCCGGTCTGGCCTTCGTGAACACGGCCGTCGCCACGGCCGCAGCCATCATCGGGTGGCTCGTCGTGGAGTTCGTCAAGGAGGGCAAGGGCACGTCGCTCGGCGGCGCCTCCGGTGCCGTGGCCGGCCTGGTGGCCATCACGCCGGCCTGCGGCACGCTGTCGCCGGTGGGCTCGATCGCACTCGGACTCGTCGCGGGCGCCCTCTGCGCCTGGGCGGTCAGCCTGAAGTTCCGGTTCGGCTTCGACGACTCGCTCGACGTCGTCGGCATCCACCTCGTCGGCGGTCTCGTCGGCACCTTGCTCATCGGCATCCTTGCCACCCAGGCGAACGCCGGCGGTGCGGACGTGGCCGGGCTGCTCTATGGCGGCGGTTTCAGCCAGCTGGGCAAGCAGGCGGTGGCGGCCTTCGTCGTGCTCGCGTACTCGTTCGTGCTGACGTACGTCATCGGCAAGCTGATCGACGTGACCATCGGTTTCCGGGTCGACGAGGAGACCGAGGTCTCCGGCATCGACCAGGCCGAGCACCTCGAGACCGCGTACGACTACGCCGGTTCCGGCGGATCCACCATCAAGACAGGAGCATGAGGATGAAGCTCGTGACCGCGGTCATCAAGCCGCACAAGTGGGAAGAGGTCCGCGAGGCTCTCGCCGCGTCCGGTGTCGCCGGCATGACGGTGACCGAGGCCAGCGGGTACGGCCAGCAGAAGGGTCACACCGAGGTCTACCGCGGCGCCGAGTACGACGTGTCCCTGGTCCCGAAGATCCGCCTCGAGGTGGTCGTCGACACCGCTGATGTCGAGAGCGTCGTAGGGACCATCACCCGTGCGGCCCAGACCGGCAAGATCGGCGACGGGAAGGTGTGGGTCGTCCCGGTCGACTCGGTAGTGCGCGTGCGCACCGGCGAGATGGACGAGGCCGCTCTGTAGGCACCGACGGCCGACGATGCCCACCGGAGCAGCTGCGGTGGGCATCGTCGTCTGCTCGGGTGCTGGACATACCCCCGCGCCGGCTGCCAGTCCGATATTCTCCGTGCGCCACCACGACTCCCCGGAGGTCTCATGGATACAGGCGACACCGCGTGGATGCTGGCCGCAACGGCCCTCGTGCTGTTGATGGCACCGGGCCTGGCGTTCTTCTACGGCGGGATGGTCCGCTCCAAGAGCGTCCTCAACATGATGATGATGACGTTCTACGCGCTCGCGGTCGCGCCGCTGGTGTGGTTCACCTGGGGCTACAGCGGAGCGTTCGGCGACAGCATCGGTGGCCTGTTCGGAGGCGGGGACCACCTCGGCCTGCACGACATCACGTCCTCCTCGCTGACCGGCACGATCCCGACCTACCTCTTCGTCGTCTTCCAGATGCTGTTCGGCGTCATCACCGTGGCGCTGATCAGTGGCGCCGTCGCCGACCGCGCGAAGTTCGTCGCCTGGATGGTCTTCGTCCCGGTGTGGATGACGTTCGTCTACGTCCCAGTCGCGCACTGGGTCTTCGCGTTCGACGGCGACGGCACGCAGGGCGGCTGGATCGCGAACAACCTGCAGGCGTTCGACTTCGCCGGCGGTGCGGCGGTCGAGGTCACCTCGGGCATGTCCGCGCTGGCGCTGGCCCTCGTGGTCGGTCGCCGCGTCGGCTGGAAGCGTGACCCGTTCCGCCCGCACAACCTCCCCGCGGTCCTGCTGGGCGCCGGCCTGCTCTGGTTCGGCTGGTACGGGTTCAACGCCGGCTCCGCCCTCGCGGCGAACGGCACGGCGGCTCTGGCGCTGATCAACACCACCGGCTCGGCGACGTCGGCCATCCTCGGTTGGCTCGCGGTCGAGTTCATCCGGGACAAGCGCGGGACGAGCTTCGGCGCGGCCTCCGGTGCCGTGGCCGGTCTCGTGGCGGCCACCCCCTCCTGCGCCACGGTCTCGCCGCTCGGCTCCCTCGTGATCGGCTTCGTCGCCGGCGCGGTGTGCGCCTGGGCCATCGGCCTGAAGTACCGCTTCAACTACGACGACTCGCTCGACGTCGTCGGCGTGCACTTCGTCGGTGGTGTCGTCGGCATGCTGCTGATCGGCCTGCTGGCCACCCGGACGAACGTCGAGTCGCTCGGATTCGGCTCGTCGGGGCTGCTCTACGGAGGCGGTCTCGAGCAGCTGGGCCGGCAGGTCGTGGCGGTCGTGGCCGTCATGGCGTACGCCTTCGTCACGTCCTACGCCATCGGTAGGTTGATCGACATGACCATCGGTTTCCGGATCGACGAGGAGACCGAGGTCTCCGGCATCGATCAGGCCGAACACCTGGAGACCGCCTACGAGCACATCGGCGGCGGGTCCTCCATCTCGACGGGAGCATGAGATGAAGCTCGTGACCGCGGTCATCAAGCCGCACAAGTGGGAAGACGTCCGCGAGGCGCTCAGCGCCACCGGCATCGCCGGCATGACCGTCACCGAGGCGAGCGGCCACGGCCAGCAGAAGGGTCACACCGAGGTCTACCGCGGAGCCGAGTACGAGGTGACCCTCGTGCCGAAGATCCGCTTCGAGGTCGTCGTCGACGACGCCGACGTCGACTCGGTCGTCTCGACCATCGCGTCCGCGGCGCGCACAGGCAAGATCGGCGACGGCAAGGTCTGGGTCGTGCCGGTCGAGTCCGTCGTGCGGGTCCGTACCGGCGAGACCGACGAGTCCGCGCTCTAGGCAGTGCCGCCCATCCCGGACGACGCGGTGTCTGACGATGCGGTCGTCGGGGAGCCGCCGCCGTCCTTGGCCCAGCAGCGCAGCGCCCGGGCCCTCGAGGCCGACCGCCTGCTGCGGGGGTTGTTCACCGCCGTCGTGAGTCCCGGCGACGACCCGCGCGAGGGGCAAGGCCTCGCTCTCGTGGCCGTCGGCGGCTACGGCCGGTCCGAGCTGTCGCCGGCCAGCGACCTCGACGTCGTGCTGCTGCACGACCCGTCGGTGCCGGAGCAGCGGGTGCGCGAGGTCGCCGAGGCGATCTGGTACCCGCTGTGGGACCGCGGCGTCGCCCTCGACCATGCCGTGCGCGACACCGTCCAGATGCGCGCCGCAGCGGCCGACGACCACCGCGCGGCCACGGGCATGCTGGACGCTCGAACCGTCGCCGGTGACGGCGGCATGGTCCTGGCGCTCCGCTCGGAGGTCCTGACCGACTGGCGCCGCGACGCGAGAACGCGGCTGGCCGAGGTGCGCGAGGCGCGCACCGCTCGCATCGAGAGGGCGGGCTGGCTGGCCCACTCCGCGGTCCCCGACCTCAAGGAGTCCGGGGGAGGGTTGCGCGACGGCGTGATGATGCGAGCGTTGGTGGCCACCTGGCTGGTCGACGTCCCGCACGGGGAGTCCGAGGAATTGCGGTCGGCGCTGCTCGACGTTCGCGACGCCCTGCACGAGACGTCCGGCCGCCGCCTGGAGAAGCTCGACGCCGAGCACATGCCGGACGTGGCCCGGTTCCTCGGCCGCGACCCGGAAGAGGTCGAGCTGCACACGCGGAACATCGGGCGTCGCCTCGCCCATCTCGCGGCTCTCGCGTGGCGCCGGGTCGACGACGTGCTCGAGTCGCGTCGCACCACGATCACTCCCACGGGCCCGGCCGTGACGCCGCTGGCCGACGGGGTGGGAAGGCTCGACGACGAGGTCATCGTCGTGCGCGACGCCGATCCGCGTGACGATCCCGAAGTCGCCCTCCGTGCGGCGGCCGCAGCGGCCCGCGCCGGCCTTCCGCTCGGATCGACGACGGCCATGCATCTCGCCCGCACCCTGGGCGACCTGCCCGAGCCGTGGCCCGCCAGCGCGACGCGCACGCTCGTCGATCTCCTCACCGCCGGGCCCAGCCTGGTCCCGGTGTGGGACGAGCTCGACTATGCGGGCGTGACCGACCGGTGGCTGCCGGAGTGGGCCGACATCCGCCTGCGCGGCTCCTCGTCACCGGTGCACCGCTACACCGTCGACCGGCACAGCATCGAGACGTGCGTCAGGGCTGCCGAGGCGGCGCGGTCCGTGGATCGGCCGGACCTCCTGGCGATCGCCTCCCTTCTCCACGACATCGGCAAGGGGCGGCCCGGCGACCACAGCGAGGTGGGCGAACCGATGGCGGTCCAGGTCGCGCTCCGGTGGGGCTTCTCCGACGCCGACGCCGCCGTCGTCGGACGGCTCGTTCGCTGGCACCTGCTCCTGCCGAACATCGCGACCAGACGCGACATCGAGGATCCGTCGACCGCGGCGAACGTGGCCGAGATCGTGGGGTCCGCCTCGTTCCTGGATCTCCTGGCCGCGCTCACGCAGGCCGACGCGCGCGCCACGGGCCCCTCGGCCTGGTCGTCGTGGCGCCGCGGCCTGGTGGAGGGCCTGGTGGCGAAGGTGCACGAGGTCCTCGCGGGCGAGCTGCCGAGCGACGACGCCGACTCCTACGAAGGCTGGCCGTCCGGAGTGCCGATGCCCGAGGGCGGCACGCTCGGCACGGACGAGGTGGCGTTGGAGGTCGAGAACCACCGCGGCGGCTCGTTGCTCACCATCGTCACGGCCGACCGGCCCGGCGTCATGGCCGGCATCGCGGGTGGCCTGGCGCTGCTGGGGCTCGAGATCCGGTCCGCGCGGGCGTCCACGGCCGACGGGGTGGCCGTCTCGCTGTGGGAGGTGACGCGGGCCGATGTCGATGCTGCGAAGGTCCGCGAACGGCTGCGTCCGGTGCTTGCCGGCGAGGTCGATCTCGCCGCCCGCCTCACCCTCGACCCGAGCGGCGACGACGTGCCCGCCCGCATCACCCTGCTGCACCGGCGCTCGGAGACCGCCACCCTGCTCGAGGTGCGCGCGCACGACCGCCGCGGGCTCGTCTGGACCGTGTGCCGCGAGATCTCGTCGCACGGCGGCACCATCAGGTCCGCGCACTTGTCCACGTACGGCGCCGAGGCCCGCGACGTCTTCTACGTCGTCGACCCCGACGGCAGACCCCTGGCCGACGACGTCGCCGACCTGCTCCGCGACGCCGTCGCCGACGCGCTGACGTGAGTGCGGGCCGCCGCGACGCCGGTGCTCCCCGTGGCCCGGCACCCCTGCAGAGCCCTCGGTTAGGCTTGCCGGGACGCCCGTCCGACAGCTGAGGAACCCCACGAGACCATGTTCGACACCCTGCAAGATCGCCTGCAGTCCGCGTTCAAGAACCTCCGCGGCAAGGGCCGGTTGTCCGAGGCCGACATCGACGCGACCGCGCGGGAGATCAGGGTCGCGCTGCTCGACGCCGACGTTGCCGTTCCGGTGGTGCGCGACTTCATCGCGTCGGTCCGTGAGCGTGCCCTCGGCGTCGAGGTCAGCGGGGCGCTGAACCCGGCCCAGCAGGTCATCAAGATCGTCAACGAGGAGCTCATCGGCATCCTCGGCGGGGAGACCCGGCGCATCCGGTACGCGAAGACGGCGCCGACCGTCATCATGCTCGCCGGTCTCCAGGGCTCGGGCAAGACCACGTTCGCCGGCAAGCTCGGGCGCTGGCTGCGCGAGCAGGGCAAGAGCCCGATGCTCGTCGCCGCCGACCTCCAGCGGCCCAACGCCGTCAACCAGCTGCAGGTGGTGGGGGAGCAGGCCGGCGTCACGGTGTTCGCCCCGGAGCCCGGCAACGGCACGGGTGACCCGGTCGTCGTGGCCCGCGACGCGATCGCCGAGGCTCGCCGCACCCTCCACGACGTCGTGGTGGTCGACACCGCCGGCCGGCTCGGCATCGACGAGGTGCTGATGAAGCAGGCCTCCGACATCCGCGACGCCGTCGACCCCGACGAGGTGCTGTTCGTCATCGACGCGATGATCGGCCAGGACGCCGTGCAGACGGCGGAGGCGTTCCTCGAGGGCGTCGACTTCACCGGCGTCGTGCTCACCAAGCTCGACGGCGACGCGCGTGGCGGTGCGGCACTGTCGGTGCGCTCCGTCACCGGCCGCCCGATCATGTTCGCCTCGACCGGTGAGAAGCTCACCGACGTCGACGTCTTCCACCCCGACCGGATGGCGTCGCGCATCCTCGACATGGGCGACATGCTCACGTTCATCGAGCAGGCCGAGAAGGTCTTCGACGCCGAGCAGGCCGCGAAGGACGCCGAGAAGCTCATGGGTGGCTCGTTCACCCTCCACGACTTCCTCCAGCAGATGGAAGCCATGGCCAAGATGGGCTCGATGACCAAGATCATGGGGATGCTCCCCGGGATGGGCCAGTACAAGGAGCAGCTGGAGAACTTCGACGAGCGCGAGGTCGACCGCATCAAGGCCATCATCTTGTCGATGACGCCGACCGAGCGCGACAACCCGAAGATGATCGACGGGTCGCGCCGCGCCCGCATCGCCCGCGGCTCGGGCACGGAGGTGCGCGACGTCAACGGGCTGGTCGAGCGGTTCTTCGAGGCCCGCAAGATGATGCAGCAGATGTCGAAGGGCGGCGGCATCCCCGGGATGGGCGGACTTCCCGGCATGCCGGCCATGGGTGGCGGCAAGCGCGCCGGCGCCAAGCAGAAGCCCCAGTCCAAGAAGAAGGGCAAGCGCGGTTCGGGCAACCCGGCCAAGCGGGCCGCCGAGGAGAAGGCCGCCGCGGCTCGCGAGCCCAGTGCCGGTGGGGCCGGCGCGTTCGGCCTCGACCAGGGTTCCGACGAGGGGTTCGAGCTCCCGAAGGAGCTGCGCGACCTGATGTGACCGCACGGCGTGGCGATAGCCTGCGCTCGTGATCCTGACTCCCACGCCCTCCCGGGCGGCCGTCTTCGCCCTCGGCTTCGGCATCGGCCTGGCCGGTGACGCCGGCCACGTCGCGTCCGGAACCACCGCCTATGACTGGAGTGGTGTGCCGACGTTGTGGCACAGCGCGATCTGGTTCCCGTTCGCCGTCGGGTTCGCCGTGCTCGGGGCGGCCGAGGTCGGGCGACGGGCCGCGCTGCCGCATCGTGCCCGGAGCGTCCCGGACCTGGCGATCGGATCGGCCGTGGTGCTCGCGCTCTACGCGTTCACGGCCACGGTGCGCGACCAGCCGGCCACCGTCTCGGTGGTCCTGTGCGGGGCCGTCGCCGTCGGCGTCTGGGCGTGGTGGGACCCGACTCCCCGGGCGTTCGCGATCGCGGCCGGTGCCGCCGTCGCCGGGCCGGTCGCGGAGATGCTGGTGTCCGCTGCGGGCGCGGCGCACTACGCGAGCGACTCCGACGCACTGGGCGGTGTTGCCCCCTGGCTGCCGTGCCTCTACTTCGCGGCCGGGGCGGTGGCGAGTGGGGCTCTCGGGGCGCTCACCGGCACACCGTCGACGTCCGGAGTGGTCGCCGAACGCGAGTAATCTGCGCAGGGCGGCTGGTGGTTCGAGCGCGCCGTTCGGTTGAATGGCCCCATGGATTCCGTCCGGTTCGACGTCGACGACGCCGTGTGCACCATCACCCTCGACCGCCCCGATCGGCGCAACGCCGTCGACGGCCCGATGGCCGCAGAGCTCCGGGACGCCTTCCGCGCCTTCGAGGAGGACGACGAGCTCGCCGTCGCGGTCCTGCACGGGTCCGGCGGCACCTTCTGTGCCGGCGCCGACCTCACCGCGGTCGCCGACGAGTCGCGCCGGCACGAGCTCGACCCGATGGGACTGGGTGACGGTCCGATGGGGCCGAGCCGGATGTCGCTGTCCAAGCCCGTCATCGCCGCGGTGGCAGGGCACGCCGTCGCCGGCGGCCTCGAGCTCGCGCTGCTCGCCGACCTGCGCGTGGTCGAGGAGGATGCCGTGTTCGGCGTGTTCTGCCGACGGTGGGGCGTCCCGCTGATCGACGGTGGCACCGTGCGTCTGCCCCGCGTCGTCGGCCAGGGCCGAGCGCTCGACATGATCCTCACCGGCCGTCCGGTCGGAGCGCACGAGGCGCTGCTCATGGGACTGGCCAACCGCGTGGTGCCGGTCGGCGACTCGCTCACCGCGGCGCACGCCCTCGCTGAGCAGATCGCCGCCTTTCCCCAGCTCTGCCTGCGTACCGACCGTGACTCCGCCTACCGGCAGTGGGACCTCCCGCTCGACGCCGCGCTGCGCAGCGAAGGCACCGCCGGCGTGCCGGTCGTGATGGCCGAGGGCGCCGCCGGAGCGCAGTCGTTCGTCGACGGCGCCGGCCGCCACGGCGAGTTCTGAGGTCCGCCCACCCAGGCATCGACCTCGGGGTCGGCCCGGCAGGCGCGATCGATGTCTCGGTTTGGTCCGGGCGGAGGGCGTCTGGCAGAATGAGCCCTTGCGTCCGGACGCGTGAGGGCCCTCTCTCCCGCACCGCCCCTTCGATGCACACAGACCACCGGCCTCGCCGGCCGCGTCCCCACACGGCCCGGCACGTCATCAGCTCAGACACCCAAGGAGACACCACACTCGTGGCAGTCAAAATTCGCTTGAAGCGCGTCGGCAAGATCCGCACGCCCCACTACCGCATCGTCATCGCCGACGCGCGCACCAAGCGCGACGGTCGCGTGATCGAGGAGATCGGCACCTACAACCCCAAGACCGAGCCGTCGACCATCAAGGTCCAGTCGGAGCGGGCGCAGTACTGGCTCGGCGTGGGCGCACAGCCCACCGAGGCCGTGGCTGCCATTCTCAAGCTCACCGGTGACATCGGCGGTCAGTCGACCGTCCGTGAGCCCGAGCCCCGTGCCGACAAGGCCGCGCTCTTCGATGCCGCGCTCAAGGAGATCCACGCCGAGCCCAAGGCCGCGAAGAAGCCCAAGAAGGCTGAGAAGAAGGCCGACGAGTCGGAGTCCGACGAGCCCAAGGCCGAGAAGAAGCCCGCCAAGAAGGCCGCGAAGAAGGCCGACGACGCCAAGGCCGATGAACCCAAGGCTGACGAGGCCAAGGTCGACGAGCCGAAGGCTGATGAGGCCAAGGTCGACGAGCCGAAGGCTGATGAGGCCAAGGTCGACGAGCCGAAGGCCGAGGACGCCAAGGCCGATGACGCCAAGGCTGAAGAGCCGAAGGCCGATGAGGCCAAGGCTGATGAGCCGAAGGCCGACGAGGCCACGACCGACAAGCCCGAGGCCTGATCATGGGTGCGCCCATGGTCGAGGTCATCGAGCATCTCGTCGCCGGCATCGTCGAGCACCCCGACGAGGTCGATGTCCGAGCCAAGCAGACGCGCCGCGGCGAGCTGTTCGAGGTCCGCGTCAACCCGAGCGATCTCGGCAAGGTGATCGGTCGCCAGGGCCGCACCGCCACGGCCATCCGCAAGGTCAGCAGCGCCATCGCCGAGTCCGGCGATGCGCGCATCGACTTCGTGGACGTCGATCGTCAGCGCTGACCAGGAGGCCTGATCGTGCTGGTCGTCGTCGGCCGCATCGGTCGAGCCCACGGCATCCGCGGTGAGCTGAACGTCGACATCCGTACCGACGAGCCCGACCGCCGGTTCGCGCCGGGCGCGACGATCGTGTGTGGCGGGCGCACGCTCACCGTGTCCTCCAGCAGGCACCACTCCGGACGCCTGGTGGTCGCCTTCGAGAACGTCTCCGACCGCACGGCTGCCGAGCAGCTGCACGGCGCCATCCTGGAGGCCGAGATCGATCCCGCTGACCAGCCGGACGATCCCGAGGAGTTCTACGACCACCAGCTGATCGGTCTGCGGGTGCTCGCGTCCGACGAGTCCGAGGTCGGCACGGTGTCCGGTGTGGTGCATCTCCCGGAGCAGGACACGTTGGTCGTCCACACCGGCGAGCGCGACGTGCTGGTGCCCTTCGTCTCCGCGTTGGTGCCGACCGTCGACACGGTGGAGGGCTACGTCCGACTGGCCGACGTGCCCGGCCTGCTCGACCCGGACGCGGCCGAGGCGGTCGAGACCGGGGGAGGGGCGACGTGATGCGCATCGACGTCGTCACGATCTTTCCCGACTATCTCGACCCGCTCGAGCTCTCGCTGCCCGGCAGGGCCAGGAAGGCCGGTCTGCTCGACGTCGCCGTGCATGACCTGCGCGACTGGACCCACGACGTGCATCGCACCGTCGACGACAGCCCCTACGGGGGCGGCGCCGGCATGGTGATGAAGGCCGAGCCGTGGGGCGAGGCGCTCGACGCCGTCGCCACCGACGAGTGCGTCGTCGTCGTCCCGACGCCGTCGGGCACCCCGTTCACCCAGGCCGCCGCCGCGCGCCTCAGCGAGGAGCGGCACCTGGTGTTCGCGTGCGGTCGCTACGAGGGCATCGACCAGAGGGTCCTCGACCACGCGGCCACGACGTGGCGGGTCGAGGAGATCTCCCTCGGCGACTTCGTGCTCAACGGCGGTGAGGTGGCCGCCCTGGCGATCATCGAGGCGGTCGTCCGCCTGCTCCCCGGCTTCATGGGCAACCCCGAGTCGCTCACCGAGGAGTCGCACGGTGCGGACGGCCTGCTCGAGTACCCCGTCTACACCAAGCCGGCCTCGTGGCGAGGCCGCGACGTCCCCGACGTCCTGCTGTCCGGGCACCACGAGCAGATCGCGGCCTGGCGGCAGGAGCAGTCCCGGGCGCGCACGGCCGAGCGCCGTCCCGACCTGCTCGGGTGAGCCCCGGTCACGCAGCCCGCGATTTCTCCGGGCGTCGGACCGTGTGGCAAGATGGACCCTCGGCGCAGGACGGATCTGCCGCAGGGGACCCGCCAATCAGTGCCGACCGAAATCCACACACGTGACCATCCGTGGGTGACCTGTGGCACCGGCGAGGAGAGATCATGACCAACGTTGTCGACCAGGTGGCGAGCGCATCCCTGCGCGACGACCATCCCGAGTTCCGCGCGGGCGACACGCTCAAGGTTCACGTCAAGGTCGTCGAGGGCAGCCGCTCTCGCGTCCAGGTGTTCCAGGGCGTGTGCATCAAGCTCCAGGGCTCCGGGGTAGGCCGCACCTTCACGGTCCGCAAGGTCAGCTTCGGCGTCGGCGTCGAGCGCACCTTCCCGCTGCACACCCCCATCATCGACAAGATCGAAGTGGCCACGCGCGGCGACGTCCGTCGGGCGAAGCTGTACTACCTGCGCTCGTTGCGGGGCAAGGCCGCCAAGATCAAGGAAAAGCGCGAGGACTGAGCGGTCTCGCGCCGTGCGACCGGATGACGGTTCCGCACCACTCGCTAGGCTCCCCGGGTGAGTGACACCGAGAAGCGACAACTGCCCGTCTGGCAGGAGTCGATCCTTCTGGTGGTCACCGCCATGGTCATGGCGGTCGTCGTCAAGGCGTTCTTCCTGCAGGCCTTCTACATCCCGTCGGAGTCCATGGAGCCGACGATGCTCGTCGACGACAAGATCCTGGTGGAGAAGATCACCGACTGGACCGGAGACCCCGGCCGCGGCGACATCGTCGTCTTCGACGATCCCGGTGGCTGGCTGAACTCCTCAGAGACCCGTCGCGCCAGCAACCCGATCCAACGCGGACTGGAGATCGTCGGCCTGTTCCCCACCGGCGGGCACCTCATCAAGCGCGTCGTCGGGGTCGGCGGCGACAACGTCGTGTGCTGTGACGACGGTGGGCACATCACGGTCAACGACACGCCGCTCGACGAGCCGTACCTGCAGGATCCCCAGGCCAATGCCAACCAGACCTTCGACGTGATCGTGCCGAAGGACCACCTCTGGGTCATGGGCGACAACCGCGGGAACTCCGCCGACTCGCGCATGCACCAGGGCGATCCGGGTGGTGGCTTCATCGACAAGGACGACGTGGTCGGCAAGGCCTGGCTGCGCGTCTGGCCGTTGGGACGGATGGGCTTCCTGCATGATCCCGACACGTTCGACGTCGTCCAGAGCCGCTGACGCCCTCGTGGCTGGAACAATGACCGCATGACGTCCTTCGCTCCGGGCACCACCGTCCGGCGCGACGCGGGGCTTTACGGGTACGAACGGGCCCTCCAGCGGCGCGGACTGTTCCCGGTCGCCGGCGTCGACGAGGCCGGTCGTGGCGCCTGCGCAGGTCCGTTGGTTGCCGCCGCGGTGGTGCTCGACCGCCCGATCCCGGGCCTCAACGACTCCAAGCTGCTCTCGGAGAACAAGCGCGAGGTCTGCTACGACCTCATCTGCGATCGCGCCGTCGACCTCGCGGTCGTCGTCATCGAGGCCGCCGAGTGCGACCGCATCGGACTGCACCGGGCCAACATCGCCGCCCTGCGTCGAGCCCTTGCTCGCCTCGAGGTGCGGCCCGGCTACGTGCTCACCGACGGATTCCCCGTCGACGGCCTCGGGGTGCCCGGACTCGCGGTGTGGAAGGGCGACCAGGTGGCCGGATCCATCGCCGCGGCTTCGGTGATCGCCAAGGTGACGCGCGATCGCCTCATGACACAGCTGCACGAGCGGTTCCCGGTGTACGACTTCGCCACCCACAAGGGGTACGTCACGTCGGGGCACGACAGACTGCTGCGGGCGCACGGACCGTGCCCCGAGCACCGACGCAGCTTCGTCAACGTCAACCGAGTCAACACCGAGCGGCCGTGGAGGACCGATGAGCTCTGAAGACCTCGAACGGTACGAGTCCGACATGGAACTCGCGCTGTACCGCGAGTACCGCGACGTCGTGAGCATCTTCAAGTACGTCGTGGAGACCGACCGCCGGTTCTACCTGTGCAACGCCGTCGACGTGAAGGTGCGCTCCGAGACCGGCGACGCGTACTTCGAGGTCACCCTCACCGACGCGTGGGTCTGGGACATCTACCGGCCGGCCCGGTTCGCCAAGAACGTCAAGGTCCTCACCTTCAAGGACGTCAACGTCGAGGAGCTCCAGGACGCCGAGGTCAAGCTGCCCACGTCGTCCTGACGGTCAGCGCCCCGCCGTCCTGGCCCGCACGATCAGGTTGCGGTCGACGCCCGGTGCCGTGTGCTCGCCGAGGGAGCTGGGTGGCACGAGCTGGGCTTCGGCGAACCCGGCGTCGGTGAGCACGTCGATCGCCTCGGTCTGGTCGGCGAAGTGCAGGTGCGTGCTGCCGCGAACGAAGATCGAGATGAGGGACTTGGCGGCCCGCGCCACGGCGTCCTGTGGCAGGTCGAGGTGGATGTCGGTGAGGTACAGGCCGCGGGGGAACCGGACCAGGCTCGACGCGATGCTGTGCCAGAGACGGATGACGTCGTCGGTCGGGAAGTAGTTGATGAGGCCTTCGGTGATGACTGCCGTTCCCTGGGTCTGGTCGAGCTCGGCGGTGAGCGCGGCGAGGGAGTCCGGCCCGGTGGGGTCGAACGCGTCGACCACCCGCACGCTGTGGCGCGGGCCCAGCAGGCCGGCGCCCTCGAGCAGCTCGCGCTTGCGGCGCGCCATGTCGGGCAGGTCGGTCTCGATGTAGGTGAGTGCATCGCCGTGCCGGGCCGTGAACCGCCAGCCGCGCGGCGACAGTCCGGCGGCGAGCTCGACGACCTGCGTGATGTCGCCGCCCTCGATCGCCTCCTCCAGGAAGGTGTCGATGGCGTGGTGCCGGGCGAGCAGCATCGCGTCGAGGCTCGGCCCTCCGACGGCCCGCATGGCCCGTTGCGGGGCGGCCAGCCCGGTCCACATGGCCCGGCCGGCACGCGTGGTGAACGCCGGATGGGACAGCCCGTTCCGGGCCCACACCGTGCCGGTGTAGAGCGCAGTGGGACTGATCGCCGCGGAGGTCCGTCGGAACATGCAGTGAGGCTAGAGCATCCACAGAAACCCGATGCGCCGGCGATCTCCACATCCGTCCGCGCGACGCTGTCGGCGCGGGTTCGGCGGACCGAGACTCATCGGCATGACCTACGCGCGCAACCGGGCCCTCGGCGAGTACGGCGAGCGGGTGGCCGCCGGGCATCTCCGCTCGCTCGGCATGGTGGTGCTCGCCCGCAACTGGCACTGCCGCTTCGGCGAGATCGACCTCGTCGCGCGCGACGGGTCGACGCTCGTCATCTGTGAGGTCAAGACGAGAACCGGCTCGTCGCACGGCACGCCGGTCGAGGCGGTCGTGGGTCGCAAGGCCAGTCGCTTGCGTCGCCTTGCGGCGCACTGGCTCGAGGTCCACGACCTCGAGCCGGCGGCGGTGCGCATCGACGTCGTGTCCGTGGTCGTCCCGCCACGCGGTGCCCCCCACGTCGAGCGCGTCGCCGGGGTGGCCTGATGGCGGCCACGCACGCCGTCACGCTCGACGGCCTGGCCGGGCGGGCGGTCGAGGTCGAGGTCGACATCAGCAGCGGCATGCCGGCCACCGTCGTCGTCGGGCTCGCCGACACCATCGTCAACGAGGCCCGCGACCGGGTGCGGGCCGCCGTGGTCAACTCCGGCACGTCGTGGCCCGACCAGCGCGTCACCGTCAACCTGGCGCCCTCGACCCTGCCCAAGAGCGGCTCGCACTACGACCTCGCGATCGCCCTGGCGGTGTTCGCGGCCAAGCGGCTGGTGCCGCCGGAGCCGCTCGCCGGGACGGTGTTCCTCGGCGAGCTCGCGCTCGACGGTCGGCTCCGCGCCGTTCGCGGGGTGCTCCCGGCCACGATGGCTGCGGCCGAGGCGGGATTCGACCGCGTCGTCGTGCCGGAGTCGAACGTTGCCGAGGCTCAGCTGGTGCCCGGAGTCGCGGTCGTGGGCGTGCGATCGCTCCGGCAGACGGTGGCGCTGCTCGTCGGCGACGAGGAGCCCGACGACCCACCCGTCCCACCGCTGGACGATGTCGGTGGGCTCGCCTGGGGCGGCACCGAGCGACTCGGCGCGCTCGACGTCGCTGACGTCGCCGGGCAGGAGGAGTCCCGCACCGCCCTGGTGGTCGCCGCCGCCGGTGGGCACCACCTGTTCATGACCGGCCCGCCCGGCATCGGCAAGACGATGCTGGCCCACCGCCTGCCCGGACTGCTGCCTGATCTGCCGCGAGCCGACGCACTGGAGGTGAGCGCTGTCCACTCCCTGGCCGGCACCTTGATGCACGATGCCCCGTTGATGCGTCGCCCGCCGTTCATCGATCCGCATCACACGGCGAGCGCCGTCTCGATCGTCGGCGGAGGCAGTCGCGCCATCCGCCCCGGCGCGCTGTCGCTCGCGCATCGAGGAGTGTTGTTCCTCGACGAGGCACCCGAGTTCGCGTCCAACGTGCTCAACGCCCTCCGTCAACCGCTCGAGAGCGGCCACGTCGTGGTGTCGCGAGCCGCCCAGACCGCGGTGTACCCGGCCCGGTTCCAGCTCGTGCTCGCCGCCAACCCGTGTCCGTGCGGTCAAGGGGGTTCGGTGGCCGAGCAGTGCGAGTGCACGCCGCTGATGCGTCGCCGCTACCGCGACCGCATCTCCGGACCGGTCCGCGACCGCATCGACATCCACCGGGTCCTCACCGCGCCCAGCCGGCCCGAGCTGGCTCAGGCCCTCGGCGGCGCCCGCAGCACGGTCGAGCTCGCCACGGTCGTGGCCGAGGCACGCGATCGTCAGTCGGCCCGCTACCGCGGCACCACCTGGCTGCTGAACAGCGACGTGCCGGGCGTCGAGCTGCGCAAGCGTTGGCCGGTCGGCGACGGCGGCCGCACCATGCTCGACAGTCAGCTGCGGTCGCAGAAGATCTCGGCGCGGTCGGCGGACCGGGTCCTGCGGCTCGCCTGGAGCGTCGCCGACCTGCGCGGCCATGATGTGCCGGACGTCAACGACGTGGACCTCGCGCTCGCGCTTCGCCGCGGGTCCCCGCTCGGGCACGAGCTGCGCGACCTGGTGGTGGCCTCGTGATCCGCCGACACCGCGACCGTCTGGCGCTCAGCCTGATCTGCGAACCCGGAGATTCCCGACTCCCCGCCCTCGTGGCCGAGCACGAGCCGGGCCGGCTGGTCGACGCCGTGCGGTCCGGTCGACGGCTCGCCGACCATCCGTGGCCACCTGCGTGGATCGAGCGCGCGAGGCGACTCGACCAACGGCTGGAGACCACCGAAGGTCTCGCCGACGCGGCCGGCCTCCGATGGGTGACGCCGGGGGATCGGCAGTGGCCGACCGAGCTCGACGACCTCGACCACGTCGAGCCGTTGCACGGGGCCACGGGCGCCCCGCTCGGACTGTGGGTGCGGGGTCGAGCCGACCTCGCGGCCGTCACGGCGAACACGGTGGCCGTCGTCGGGGCCCGTGACTGCACGCCCTACGGGTCAGAGATCGCGGCCGAGATCGCGGCCGATGCGGCCGCGTCCGGGGTCACCGTCGTCAGCGGGGCGGCGTTCGGCATCGACGCCAGCGCCCACCGTGGGGCATTGGCCATGGCCCGACCGACCGTCGCGGTGCTCGCCTGCGACGCGGCCACCGACTACCCGCGGGCCCACGCGGCGCTGCTGAGTCGGATCGCCGAGACCGGCCTCGTGGTCAGTGAGCAACCGCCCGGGCAGGTTCCCTCGAAGGCGCGCTTCCTGTCCCGCAACCGCATCATTGCCGGCCTCGCTGGTGGCACCGTCGTCGTGGAGGCCAGGAAGCGCAGTGGCTCGCTCAACACCTTGCACTGGGCCGACCGGCTCGGACGTCCCACGATGGCGGTCCCCGGCCCCGTCACGTCCCAGCAGTCCGGCGGAACCCATCAAGCCGTGCGTGACGGCAAGGCGGTCCTGGTCACCGACGGGTCGGACGTGCTGGCCGAGCTGGCCGGCATCAGCGCCGATGTGCCCGAACCCGGTGCCGCGCCCGCCACCGAGTTCGACGCCCTGCCTGCAGCAGCTCAGCTGGTCATGGATGCACTGTCCTGGCACGACGCCCGCCAGGCGAGCGATCTCGCCCGCGCCGCGGGCCTCGGTGCGGACGACGCAGCCACGACGCTCGCCCTGCTGGCCGGTCGGGGCCTCGCCCACGTGGTCGGCGACCGGTGGCTGCTGACGCGGCGCGCAGACCTCGCCTGACGCGGCGCCCGTCGTGCGGCGTGCCGACTTGGCGCGGGAGGTGCTTCGGCGCACAGTGGACAGGATGAGCGACCTGAGTGAGGCCTGGTCGTCGGCCCTGGCCGACTTCGAGCACCACCTCGGCGCCGAGCGCAACCTCTCGGCGCACTCGGTGCGCGCCTACCTCACCGACCTCACCCGCCTGGCCGAGCACTCGATGCTGCTCGGCATCGACGATCCCGGCTCGCTCACCCTGCGCTCCTTGCGCAGCCATCTCGCGACCCAGCAGACCCTCGGACGCGCCCGGGCCACGCTGGCCCGTCGCGCCACCTCCGCCCGCGTCTTCACCGCCTGGCTCAACCGGACCGGCCGGGCACGAGCCGACGCCGGCGCACTGCTGGCCAGCCCCAAGTCGCACCGAGAGCTCCCGGCCACGCTCGGCCACGCCGACATCCGAGCACTTCTCGACGCGACGAGGGCCGCGATCGATGAGGACGGGCCGACCGGACGACGCGACCTGGCCCTGCTCGAGCTGCTGTATGCCACCGGGATCCGGGTCGGCGAGCTCTGCGGGCTCGACCTCGACGATCTCGACCACGAGCGGCGGGTCGTGCGCGTCCTCGGCAAGGGCCGCAAGGAACGTGCCGTGCCGTACGGGGCGCCCGCGGCCGATGCGCTGAGGTCGTGGGTCGACCGGGGTCGACGTGCCCTGGTCACCGAGACGTCGGGACCGGCGTTGTTCGTGGGAGTGCGCGGCGGCCGGCTCGACCAACGAGCCGCCCGCCGGATCGTGCACGAGCGGCTCGCCGCCGTGGAGGGCGCCCCCGATCTCGGTCCGCACGGTCTGCGGCACACCGCCGCGACGCACCTGCTCGAGGGCGGGGCCGACCTGCGCAGCGTCCAGGAGATCCTCGGCCACGCGTCGCTGGGCACCACGCAGATCTACACCCACGTCAGCAACGAACGCCTTCGGGCGGCCTACCGCCTCGCCCACCCGCGAGCGTGACCCGACGAGACGGGGCCGACGTGCGCCGACTCGCCATCGTGGTGGTCTCTCCGAGGCCTTCGACTCAGCTGACGCGAACAACTGACGCACGGGCCAGGTCCAGCCCTACGCTGTGGCGGTGAGGCGCATTGCTGCAGTCGTCGCCATCCTGGTCCTGGGAAGCTGCGCAGCAGCCGACCACGACCCTGCTTCGACCCCCACCGGTGCACCCGACAGCGCGAACCCTCCATCGGCGGCCGCCACCTCACCCGCGACTCCGAAACCTGGAACTACGCCTCCGGCATGGTTGTTCAAGCGGCCTCTCCCGGTAACCGCCACTGGGTTCGGCGAGGTCCGCCCGACACCACGCGAGCTGCGAGTCCGCCGGTTCAACCTTCCGGACTCCGTGCCGCCGCTACCCGGAACCGGTTTCGCCTCCCGCGTGGAACCGGCACCGTTGAAGGTCATCGCGCGGTCCACGTGGCGGCAGGGTTGCCCAGTCGAGCCGGACCAGCTGGACTGGATTCGCCTCACGTACGTCGGATTCGACGGCAAGCGCCACTCGGGCGAGCTGTTGGCCCGGGGGGACGTCAGCGCCGACCTGGTGTCCGTGTTCCACGCCTTGTGGGCAGTGCGATTCCCGATCGAGGAGATGCGCATCACCGAGGCCCGCGAGCTCGACCTCAAGCCAACCGGCGACGGCAACAACACAGGCGCCTTCGTGTGCCGACCGATGTTCGACGGGTCGACGTACTCCGAGCACGCCTACGGGCTGGCGATCGACGTCAACCCGTTCCAGAACCCGTACCACCAAGGCGAGGCCGTGATCCCGGAGCTGGCCTCTGCGTACCTCGATCGCGCCCGCCTTCGCCCGGGCATGATCCTCGAAGCTGGCCCGGTGGTCGCGGCGTTCGACCGCATCGGCTGGACGTGGGGTGGCCGGTGGCGAAACCTGAAGGACCTCCAGCACTTCTCGCTCAGAGGTCGATGACCAGCGACTACAGCAGAGTCATCGGGTCGACGTCGTGGCCGTTCCGATGCGTCATGAAGTGCAGGTGGCAACCCGTCGAGAGGCCGGTCGAGCCGACCCGTCCCACGACCGTCGATGTCGACACCGGCTGGCCGGCACTGACGGATCTGCTCGACAAGTGGTTGTACGAGGTCTCCAAGCCACCTGGATGGCGTACGACCACCCGGGTTCCGTAGGCGGTGCTCGCGGCCGGACCGACCACCGTCCCGGCAGCGGCCGCCCGCACCGGGGTGCCGCACGGGACGCCGAAGTCGGTGCCGTCGTGCAGCTTGCGCACGCCGGTGATCGGGTGGACGCGAGTGCCGAAGGGCGACGTGACGGGTCCGCCGACCGGTCGGCTCAGAGTCCCGTCGCCGCTGGGACCGACCGGGGGCGTCGGCGGGGGACCGTCGGGGTCGACCAACCGGACGCGGGAGGTCGCAGCAAGCCGGTCGAGCGGGTCGAGGTAGGCGCCGTCACGTTCGAGACGTCCGAGGTGCAGGCAGGCGCCGCTGCAGTGGGACCCTCGGATGACGAGTCGCCCCAGCACCGCTCCGGTCTTCACGACGTCCCCGCGGGCGACAGCGGGCTCGACGGGCTGGTAGGTCGAGCGCTCGTCGCCGTGGTCGACGGTCACGACGCCGACTCCACCCACCGCCCCGGCGAAGGTGACCCGGCCCGGTGCCACCGCTCGCACCTGCTCGCCCGAACGCCCTGGGAGGTCCACACCCCGGTGACCGGCTCCGTACTCGTCGTCCGGTGGATCGAAGCGCTCGGAGACGGAGCGGTCGCCGAGCGGCCAGGCCCACGAGCCGTCACCGGCCGATGCGGTTGACGTGGGCGCACTGAGCAGCACCACCAGGGCGAGAGCGAAGACACGTCGGGTGGCGGGCATGTCGCCATCCCACGACCACGCTCGGCCGGGCACGAGGAGCGGCGCGGTGTCTGGGGAGACTCGACCCCCGCCCGGCAACCTGTGGATTTCCGTACCGGCGACCCGGTGCCCTAGACTGGCTCCATCACGTCTTCGGACGTGAAATTCGCGCGCTCGGCCCCTCACGGGGCGTCGCATGACGTGCTTGCACCGAATGTGGACGCGGTCCTGGTCCTCCCTCGCGGGAGGTGGGCCGCGGGACGAGCGCCAGGGCACCGCCGACCGGCGGTGCGTCAACCAGGACGGGCACCTGAGTGTGCCCAGAGGAGATACGACCATGGCCGTCGTCACCATGCGCCAGCTGCTCGAGAGCGGCGTCCACTTCGGGCACCAGACCCGTCGCTGGAACCCCAAGATGAAGCGATTCATCTTCACCGAGCGCAACGGCATCTACATCATCGACCTGCAGCAGTCGCTCGCCTACATCGACGCCGGCTACGAGTTCGTCAAGAACACCGTGGCTCGCGGCGGCACGATCTTGTTCGTCGGCACCAAGCGCCAGGCCCAGGAGCCGATCGAGGAGCAGGCCAAGCGCGTCGGCATGCCCTGGGTCAACCAGCGCTGGCTCGGCGGCATGCTCACCAACTTCCAGACGATGCACCAGCGGCTCCAGCGCATGAAGGAGCTCGAGGAGATCGACTTCGACGACGTCGCGGGATCCAACCGCACGAAGAAGGAGCTCCTCGGCATGAGCCGCGAGTACGCGAAGCTCTCGCGCACCCTCGGCGGCATCCGCGACATGTCGCGCACCCCGGCGGCCGTGTGGATCGTCGACACCAAGAAGGAGCACCTCGCCGTCGACGAGGCGAAGAAGCTCAACATCCCGATCATCGCGATCCTCGACACCAACTGCGATCCCGACGACGTCGACTTCCCGATCCCGGGCAATGACGACGCCATCCGGTCGGTCAGCCTGCTCACGCGCGTCATCGCCGACGCCGTGGCCGAGGGCCTCATCGCCCGCGGTGGCAGCAAGACCGGCGAGGAGGAGGCCGGCTCCGAGCTGGGCTCCGACGAGCCGCTGGCCGAGTGGGAGCGCGAGCTGCTCGAGAAGAAGGAAGCCGACGCCGCATCTGCGGAGAAGGCTGCTGCCGAGGCCGCACCGGCCAGCCCGGCCGTCGTCGCTGCCCCGGACGAGGCGCCTGCTGCTGAGGCCGCTCCGGTCGAGGCGCCTGCTGCTGAGGCCGCTCCGGTCGAGGCTCCTGCTGCTGAGGCCGCTCCGGTCGAGGCTCCTGCTGCTGAGGCCGCTCCGGTCGAGGCTCCTGCTGCTGAGGCCGCTCCGGTCGAGGCTCCGGTCGCCGAGAAGGCACCCGAGGCTGCGACCGCCGCTGAGGCGCCGCACGGCCCCGGTTCGCACGCTGCGCTCGAGAACGGCGAGGCCCCCGAGGGCTTCACCATCAAGGGCAACGCCGGCAGCGGCAAGTACCACACGCCGGAGAGCCAGTGGTACGCCAAGACCGTCGCCGAGGTCTGGTTCGACACCGCCGAGTCGGCCGAGGCTGCCGGCTTCACGGCCGCCGGCGGCAAGTAACCCACCACACCACACCTGACCCGCACGGATGCCGTGCGGGTGAGAGAGCAAAGGACCACCACATGATCACCGCCACCGAGGTCAAGAAGCTCCGCGACGCCACCGGCGCCGGAATGATGGACGCCAAGAAGGCGCTCACCGAGGCCGAAGGCGACTTCGAGCGGGCTGTCGAGCTGCTGCGCATCTCCGGAGCGGCGAAGGCCGCCAAGCGGGGCGCGGAGCGCGAGGCGTCGGCCGGCCTGGTCGCCACCGCCGGCACGGCCCTGGTCGAGCTCAACTCCGAGACCGACTTCGTCGCCAAGAACGAGCAGTTCATCGCCCTGGCCGACGAGCTCGCCCAGGCCGCGAACGAGAGCAAGCCGGCCAATGCCGAGGAGTTCGCCTCGACCGAGCTCGCGAGCGGCCAGACGGTCACCGAGGCGATCTCGGCGCTCGCCGCCGTCATCGGCGAGAAGATCGAGCTCGGCCGGGTCGCCAGCTTCGACGGCCAGGTGGCCACCTACCTGCACCGTCGCGCGACCGACCTGCCGCCGTCGGTGGGCGTCCTGGTGGAGTACACCGGCGACGACGTCGACGCTGCTCGCGGTGCCGCCATGCAGATCGCCGCGATGCGTCCACGCTTCCTGTCCCGCGACGACGTTCCCGCCGACCTCGTGGCCAAGGAGCGCGAGATCGCCGAGGCCACGGCGCGCGAGGAGGGCAAGCCCGAGCAGGCGCTGACCAAGATCATCGAAGGTCGCGTCAACGGCTTCTTCAAGGAGGTCGTTCTGCTCGACCAGCCGTCCGTTCAGGACAACAAGAAGACGGTGAAGTCGATGCTCGACGAATCCGGTGTCGCGATCACCCGTTTCGCTCACATCGAGATCGGCGCCTGACCGAACGAGCGAGTAGGCCACACTCAGGGGTACAGCCCACACCAGGAGGTAGCGGATCATCGTGGAACCCGAGCAGCCGGCACCTGATCCGGTTCCTGATCCCGATTCCGGGCCCGCCGTCAAGCGGGTCCTGCTGAAGCTCTCCGGCGAGGTCTTCGGCGGCGGCAAGATCGGCATCGACCCCGACGTCGTCAACGGCATCGCGCGGCAGGTGGCCGAGGCGGTGCGCGACGACGTCCAGGTCGCGATCGTCGTGGGTGGAGGCAACTTCTTCCGCGGCGCCGAGCTCAGCCAGCGCGGCATGGAACGCTCGAGGGCCGACTACATCGGCATGCTCGGCACGGTGATGAACTGCCTCGCGCTGCAGGACTTCTGCGAGAAGCAGGGCATCGAGACGCGCGTGCAGTCGGCCATCACGATGGGGCAGGTCGCCGAACCGTACATTCCGCGCAAGGCGATCCGGCACCTCGAGAAGGGTCGCGTCGTCATCTTCGGTGCGGGCGCCGGCATGCCGTACTTCTCCACCGACACGGTCTCGGCGCAGCGCGCGCTCGAGATCAAGGCCGACGCCGTCCTGATGAGCAAGAGCGGCGTCGACGGCGTCTACTCCGCCGACCCCCGCACCAACCCCGACGCCATCCGCTACGACGAGATCACCTTCGACGAGGCGCTCCGTCTCGGCCTGAAGGTCGTCGACGCCGCGGCCTTCGCCCTGTGCATGGAGAACCACCTGCCGATGATCGTCTTCGGCATGGAGGGAGAGGGCAACATCGCCCGCGTCCTGCGTGGTGAGAAGATCGGAACGCTGGTCCACGCCGGACTGGCGCCCTACGGAGGAGAGTTTCGTGATTGACGCCACGCTGCGCGAAGCCGACGCGAAGATGGCCAAAGCCGTCGAGCATGCTCGTGACGAGTTCGCCGCCATCCGTACCGGCCGCGCCCACCCCGCCATGTTCGCCCAGATCACGGCCGACTACTACGGCCAGCAGACTCCGCTGCAGCAGCTCGCGGGCTTCCAGGTGCCCGAACCGCGCCTGGTGATCATCAGCCCGTACGACGCCAGCTCCAAGAGCGCCATCGAGAAGGCCATCCGCGACTCCGACCTCGGCGTGAACCCCACCGACGACGGCAAGGTGTTGCGGGTCGCGCTGCCCGAGCTCACCGAGGAGCGCCGCAAGGAGTACATCAAGCTCGCCAAGTCCAAGGCCGAGGAGGGCCGCGTCTCGGTCCGCAACGTGCGTCGCACGGCCAAGCAGGCGCTGGACAAGGCCGAGAAGGAGTCCGAGATCAGCAAGGACGACAACACCGGGGCCGAGAAGCGCCTCGACGGCCTCACCAAGAAGCACGTCGAGACCATCGACGAGCTGCTGAAGAACAAAGAGGCCGAGCTCCTTGAGGTCTGAGGACCCCACGCCCATTCCAGACGGCGACCCGCCGACGGAAAAGATGTCCGTGCCCCCCGTCCTCCCCGAGCCACCGCTCGAGGCGGAGCGCAAGAGTCGCGCCGGGCGCAACCTGCCGGCCGCGATCGCCGTCGGCGTCGGGCTCGTCGTGCTCGTGCTGGCGTCGCTGTTCCTCGTCAAGGACGCCTTCGTCGTCGTGGTCGCGGTTGCCCTCGGCGTCGGCCTGTGGGAGCTCTCCCGAGCGTTCGGCCATGCCGAGATCAAGCTTCCGATCGTGCCGGTCGCCGCGGGTGGCACGATCATGCTGGTCAGCGCGTTCTACGGCGGCATGGAGACGGCTGCCGTCGCCATGGCGCTCACGGTCATCGCCACGCTCATCTGGCGACTCTCCGACGGTGCGGACGGATTCGTCCGCGACAGCAGCGTCGGCGTCTTCGCGCTGTCCTACCTGTACCTGATGGGTGTCTTCGTGATGCTCATGCTGTCCGAGGCCGACGGCACGTGGCGCGTCGTCGCGTTCATCGTCGCGACCATCGCCTCCGACATCGGCGGCTACGCGGCGGGCATCCTGACCGGCCGCCACCCGATGGCTCCCACGATCAGCCCCAAGAAGTCGTGGGAAGGCTTCGGCGGCTCGCTGGTCGCCGGCGTCGTGGCCGGCATCCTCACCGTCACGCTGGCGCTGGAGGGCGACTGGTGGGTGGGTGTGCTGCTCGGCATCGCCGGAGTCGTCATGGCCACGCTGGGTGACCTGTCGGAGTCGCTCATCAAGCGGGACCTCGGCATCAAGGACATGGGCGACCTCCTGCCCGGGCACGGCGGTCTCATGGACCGGCTCGACTCGCTGATCGCCGTGGCGCCCGTGGCGTGGGTCATCCTCCACTACCTCGTCCCGGTGGTCTGAGGCCGCAGCGTTGAATGGTCAATGTCATTGACCATGTGGTACGCTTCAGGATATGGTCAATATCATTGACCATTGTTCTGGAAGGACCACCATGCCGATCTTCCACCCCACCGAGGCGCCGACCCACACGCTCCCGGGCACCACGTTCACGTCACTCGCGACGCCGAGCCGAGGGTCGCAGGACACCTCTGTCTGGCTGGTGGAGATCGCGCCCGGCACGGCGCCGACGCCGCACCAGCTGACCCGCCAGGAGGTGTTCGTCGTGCTCTCCGGGCAGGCGCGGGTCCGCATCGGGGACGACCATCGTGAGGTCGATGAGGGTGGTGTCATCGTGGTCCCTGTGGACACGCCGTTCGAGCTGGCCAACGCAGGTGACACGCCGCTCAAGGCGCTGTGCTGTCTACCGGTGGGCGGTCAGGCCTACCTCGAAGGCCAGGAACCCTTCACGCCTCCGTGGGCACGATGACCTCACCGTCGGAGCCGGCGACTGTCGCGGGAGGAGTTCCCTTGGCGAGGCTGCTCGCGATGGCCTTCAGCCAGCTGATCGACGCTCTGCACGAACGGTTGCGAACCGAGGGGTGGGACGACGTCCGGCGACCCTATGGCTTCGTGCTGCTCGCGGCGCGGAACGACGCCATCGCGGCGCGGACGGTGGCCGAGCTTCTCGGGGTCACGAAGCAGGCCACGGCGAAGCTGCTCGACGCCATGGAGCGCGATGGGTACATCGCGCGCGACTCGAGCCCGCAGGACGCACGCTCAAAGCTCGTCTCGCTCACAGCGCGTGGCCGCGAGCTCCTCGCGGCCGTGGAGACGATCTACGACGACCTCGAACGTGAGTGGGCCGACACGCTCGGCCCCAGACGTCTCGAGGAGCTCCGAGCCGACCTGACGGCGGCGGTCGCCCGGGACGGTGGCGCGCTCCCTCCCGTGCGCCCCACGTGGTGATCGAGAAAAGGCCGATCCTCCTCGCCGACCGGCGCCCCGACGTCGGCACGGTGGGGACGTGGTTGGCACACTGGGGCGGTGCAAGCCTTCTCCTGCCGAGTGTGCGGCAACCGCGTCTTCTTCGACGACCACCGCTGCACGTCGTGCGACAGCACGCTCGCGTACTCACGGCAGGAACGGGACATCGTCGCCCTGAACCCCGACGGTGTCTACGTGGATGCCGATCGCTGGATCTGGCACCCGTGCATCAACCGTGAGCTCGCTGCCTGCCCGTGGCTGACCGAGATCGACGGCGGCACCTGCTTCAGCTGCTCGCTCACGCGCACCCGACCGAGCGACGCCGACCTTCGAGGGCTGTCGCAGTTCGTGCTGGCCGAGGCCGCCAAGCGCCACCTCATCGTCGAGCTCGACGCACTCGGGCTGCCGATCGTCACGCGAGAGGACGATCCCGAGAAGGGGCTGGCCTTCGACCTGCTCTCCAGCGTCGCGGAGAACGTGGTCATCGGCCACGCCAACGGCATCATCACCCTCGACCTCGCCGAGGGCGACGACGCCTATCGCGAACGCGTGCGTGTCCAGATGGCCGAGCCCTACCGGACGCTCCTGGGTCACTTCCGGCACGAGATCGGGCACTACTACGAAGCGTTGCTCGTCACCGGACCCCGACGTGAGCAGGTGCGGGCCTTGTTCGGCGACGACACCGCCGACTACCAAGCGGCCATCGACCGTCACTACGCCGAGGGCGCACCCGACGGATGGGACCAGGAGTACATCTCCACCTACGCCACGATGCACCCGTTCGAGGACTTTGCCGAGACGTTCGCGCACGTGCTGCACATCAGCGACACCGTGGAGACGGCAACGACCTACGGCCTCTCCACGGTTGACCCGACGGCCTTCTCCTCGTTCCGCGACCTCGTCACCGGGGTGTGGCTGCCGATGAGCACCGCCCTCAACCAGATCAATCGCAGCATGGGTGCCGGCGATCTCTATCCGTTCGTCATCGCTCCGAAGGTGCTCGACAAGCTCGACCTGGTGGCCCAGATCGTCCGCGAAAGCGGGCCGAGTCTGGCCCCGGCCGAGTCTGCGACCATGGAGTGATGAAGCCCGACGGATCCCGCTCCCTGCCGCTGGTGATGGAGCAGCCGCGCGGTCGCGCGAAGCCCCCGCGTCACCTCGCCGACCTCTCGGCCGACGAACGCACCGCGGCTGCCGAGGCACTCGGTGAGCCGGCCTATCGCGTCAAGCAGGTCGCCACTCACTACTTCGCCCGGCTCGAGCGCCGCCCGGAGCAGATGACCGACCTCCCGGCCGCCACGCGCGACCGCATCGTCGCCGAGCTGCTGCCGACGCTGCTCGACCCGGTCCGCACGCTCGAGGCCGACGGCGGCACCACCCGCAAGACCCTGTGGCGGCTCTTCGACGGTGCGCTCGTCGAGTCGGTGCTGATGCGCTACCCCGACCGCGCCACCATCTGCGTGTCCAGCCAAGCCGGTTGTGGCATGGCGTGCCCGTTCTGTGCGACGGGTCAGGGCGGGCTGCAGCGCAACATGAGCACCGCGGAGATCGTCGACCAGGTCGTCGACGCTGCGGGGGCGATGGCACGCGGTGAGGTTCCCGGCGGCCCGGGTCGCCTGTCGAACGTCGTGTTCATGGGGATGGGCGAGCCCATGGCCAACTACAAGGCCGTGATCGGGTCCATCCGACGGATGGTGTCACCGGCTCCCGACGGGCTCGGGATGTCGGCCCGCAACATCACGCTGAGCACGGTCGGTCTCGTGCCGCGCATTCGCCAGCTCACCACCGAGGGCATCCCCGTGACGCTGGCGCTGTCGTTGCACGCGCCCGACGACGAGCTGCGCAACGAGCTGGTGCCGGTCAACACCCGCTGGTCGGTGCACGAGGCCGTCGAGGCGGCCTGGGACTACGCGCGCACGACCAAGCGTCGGGTCTCGATCGAGTACGCGATGATGAAGGACATCAACGACCAGGCCTGGCGCGCCGACCTGCTCGCCGACGTGCTCCACGCCTACGGCGGCGGTGTCGATGGGTGGGGCTGGGTGCACGTCAACCTCATCCCGCTCAACCCCACGCCCGGATCCCCGTGGACCGCCTCGCGTCCTGAGGACGAGCGCGAGTTCGTGCGCCGTCTCGTGGCCAAGGGAATCCCCACCACGGTTCGCGACACGCGCGGCAGCGACATCGACGGCGCCTGCGGCCAGCTGGCCGCCATCGACGGCTGAGGGACGCCTCTCGCTCGCCTGAGCGGGCCGGGTCTCTACGCGAAGGGGTTCGCGACGAGGAGCTCGACGTTGCGATCGGCCGTCCCGCCGGTCTTGCCGGACGTGCGCTCCTGCGGGTCGTTGGCCGAGAGCTCGCGCGCCAGGGCGGCCAAGCGAAGGGGAGTGCCGAGCTGACCGCCGTGCGACGCCGGTGCGGCGTGGTCGACCATCGTGCTGAAGATCGACAGTGTTCCGTCGCGGTTGTCGACCAGCTCGACGAGGCGCGACTGCTGGGGGAAGTCCACGTGCGACGCGGTGTTGATCTCCCAGAAGCCCCCGGACCCTGCGCTGGCCGGGTGCGCGATGACTTCGTTCTTGTGCGTGTGGCCGTTGACCCAGGCCACGACATTTCTGTGCTGAAGCAGGAGCTCGACGACCGCAGCGCCGAGCACGCGCGGCTGCACGTCGAGTCCGGTGGCCACCAGCGGGTTGGTCATCGACGCCGCCGTGTGGTGGCTGAAGATCATCACGTAACGGTCGGTCGTGGTCGCCAGCACCTGCTGGAGCCACTCGAACTGCGCCTTGTCGATGGAGCCCTCGGCGTACCCGTTCGGATTGACCGAGTCGAGCACGATGCCGCGCACGTTGCCCTGGTCGAACGTGTAGTACGCCGTGCCCTGGGTCCGGTTCGCCTGGGTGAAACCGTGGCCGTTCGGGGCACCGGCGGTCTTGAAGTGCTCCTCGACGACCTGCTGGCGCGTGAGCACGCGCCGGTTCGCGTCCGCGCTGACGAGGTCTGGCGGACGTGAGGGCGGCGGCGCCGAGCAGCACGGTGTCGGGTTCGGCCTTCGCGAACGCCCGCTTGATGTCGGCCTGCGTCAGGCCCGGGGGCACGCTGGTGAGCTTGAGGTTGCCGGTGGCCACCAGACCGAGCGGCAGGCTGTGCGGGAAGTTGCCCTGGACGAGCCCGTCGTGGTTGCCGAAGACGCTGTACCAAGGGAACTCGCAGACCGGCCGGATCGAACGGCCGGGTCGACGCCTCGAGGAGTCCCGCGACGTCGGGAAAGCCGTACTCGGTGTGGTAGAGGTCCTGCTGGTTGGCCGGCCCGGGCTCGGGGTGCCAGTAGTGGGAGTCGTAGTGCTTGCGATCGGCGACGCCCTCGTACTGCGTCAGTGAGCCCGAGTCGGGTGTGACGCGCGTGCCGTCGAGGACGTCGATGTTCCAGCGCACCTCGTTGAACTGGCAGTTGTCGGCGTTGTCACCGGTCTGGATCGCGAAGGACAACTTCTTGCCGGTGACCGGCCCGCGGCCGATCTTGTTGATGGCCTGCACCATCGCGTCGGCCACCTGCGTGGTGAGGATCTCCTGCGGGCGGTAGGCGGAGCTGAACAGTCCGGCGACCGGGTCGCCGTCGCTCTCCTTGTCGTCGAAACGGTCGACGTACTCGGCCCGTGCCGGAGACTGGGCATCCACGATGTGGACGTCGGTGAGGTGCGCGAAGGACAGGATGGCCGTCCTCTTCTTCGCCCGGCGGCTGCCCGCCACCGCCCCGAGATCGGTGCGGACGACGTGCGGCTCGCCGGCCTGCCGGATGACCGGCATGTAACCGCCGACTCCGGGTGCTCCACGTCCGTACCTCGACTGGAGCGTCGTGTACTTCGGTGCGGCGATACCCGATCCGGCCCACGCGGAGCCGGCCGGTGCCCCCAGCGCGACCGCGCCACCAACGACGAATCCGGAGCGGATGAGGTCACGACGAGACAGGGGCATGCCCCTTCAACGAGGCAGCCGGGCTGGCGTTACTCGCGGGTAGGCGCCCGTGGGCCGCGGAGTGCCGTCAGCGAACGCCCCAGGCATACGTCTGCTTCTGCAGCCGGAGGTACACGAACGTCTCGGTGTTGGTGACGCCCTCGATGTCGCAGACTCGACGCGAGACGATGTCGAGCAGCTCGTCGTCGCTCTCGGCGACCACCTCGGCGAGGATGTCGAAGCGCCCGGTGGTGATGACGATGTAGTCGAGCTGGTCGATCTCGGCCAGCTTCGCAGCGACCTCCTGGACCCGCCCGTTGACCTTGATGCCGAGCATGGCCTGGCGAGCGAATCCCATCTGCAAGGCATCGGTCACCGCCACGATCTGGATGACTCCGGACTCGATCAGCCGCTGGACGCGGTGGCGCACCGCCGCCTCTGACAGCTCGACTTCCTTGGCGATGGCGGAGTAGGGCAAGCGACCGTTGTCCTGGAGCAGCTCGATGATGCGCTTTGCGGTGGAGTCCAGGGTCTGGGCCCGACTCGTGGCCGGTTTGCGCTCGCTCATGGCGACATTGTGCCGGACGGGGGGCGCACCCCGTCGCTTCCGGCGCGCCGATTTGACGCTTTCCTGAGTTGAGGACGAGTTCCGCTCCGGATTTCCTTGTCCTCGCGCCGGAAACTTGCGAGTATGAGTGGTCACCGAGGGAAACGAGGACGGCATGGCGGAACTCGATCGTCGGACGCTGCTGCGAGGGATCGGTGGCCTTGCCATCGCCGGAACCGGCACCATGCTCCTGGGCTCGTGCGGTACACCCCAGCGCAAGCAGGACGCGGCAGATTGCCTCTCGAAGGACCTGTCCGCCAGTCAGAAGCAGCTGGTCATCTCCAACTGGCCGGAGTACATCGACGCCGACGAGAAGGGGTACAAGTCCACTCTCACCGAGTTCGAGAAGGCCACCGGGATCAAGGTCGACTACACCGCCGACGTCAACGACAACAACGAGTTCTTCGCCAAGGTCCAGAACCAGCTCGGATCGTGCGCGACCACCAAGCGCGACATGTTCATGCTCACCGACTGGATGGCCGGTCGGATGATCCAGGCGGGATGGATTCAGAAGCTCGACGCGTCGAAGGTGCCCAACCTGCACGACAACCTCATCAGTGGGCTGCAGAATGTCAGCTTCGACCCCAAGCGCGAGTACTCGGCTCCATGGCAGAGCGGTCTCACCGGCATCGCCTACAACAAGTCGAAGGTCAAGGAAGTGAAGTCCTTCGAGGAGCTCATCACCCGCAAGGACCTCAAGGGCCGCATCTCCCTGCTGTCGGAGATGAACGACACCATGGGCCTGCTGTTGCTCGCCGAAGGCGCGGACCCGTCGAAGTTCTCCGACGGCGAGTGGCAGAAGGCGATGGACAAGCTCCAGAAGGCGGTGAGCGACGGGCAGGTCCGGTCCTTCACCGGCAATGAGTACATCCAGGACCTCGCCTCCGGCAATGTCGTGGCGTGCGAGGCGTGGTCAGGCGACGTTGCGGCCGCCGAGGACGACAACCTGGTCTTCGTCACGCCGGAAGAGGGACTCATGATCTGGGCCGACAACATGCTCGTGCCCAACAAGGCGACCCACAAGGGCAACGCCGAGGAGTGGATCAACTACTACTACGAGCCGGAAGTTGCCGCGAAGCTGGCGGCGTTCGTCTGGTACATCTGCCCGGTCGAGGGTGCGCGGCAGGCCATGGAGAAGGTCGATCCCAGTCTGGTCGACAACGAGCTGATCTTCCCGAGCGACTCGACTCTCTCGTTGACCCACTCCTTCATGGCCCTGGACGGGAAGAAGCAGCGGGAGTACCAGGGAGCCTTCGCTGATGTCATCGGCGGATGACCCCGCGGCCGCCCCCGCCGGGGGTGGGTCGCGCTCATTGCGGCTGTCCAGTCTCACCAAGGAGTTCGCGGCCTTCACCGCGGTGAAGGCGCTCGACCTCGAGGTTCCGCAGGGCTCGTTCTTCGCGCTCCTCGGGCCCTCCGGCTGCGGCAAGACGACCACTCTGCGCATGGTGGCGGGCCTGGAGACGCCGACGTCAGGGACGATCCACCTCGGCGACTCCGAGGTGACCTACGAGAAGCCGTATCGGCGACCGGTCAACACCGTGTTCCAGAACTACGCGTTGTTCCCCCATCTCGACGTCTCCGAGAACGTCGCCTTCGGCCTGAAGCGTCGGGGCGTGTCGGACGTCCGCCGTCAGGTGGACGAGATGCTCGAGCTGGTGGAGCTGGCTTCGCAGGCCAAGAAGAAGCCCTCGCAGCTGTCCGGCGGTCAGCAGCAGCGGGTCGCCCTCGCGCGGGCCCTGATCAACCGTCCCGAGGTGCTGTTGCTCGACGAGCCGCTCGGCGCGCTCGACCTCAAGCTCCGCCGTTCGATGCAGCTGGAGCTCAAGCGCATCCAGACCGAGGTCGGCATCACCTTCGTGCACGTCACGCACGATCAGGAGGAGGCCATGACCATGGCCGACACGATCGCGGTGATGAACGCCGGTGAGATCGAGCAGATGGGCGCACCCGGAGACCTGTACGAGAACCCGCGGACGACGTTCGTCGCGAACTTCCTGGGGCAGTCCAACCTCATCGAGGCGCACATCCAGGGCCGCGAGAACGGCCAGGTGACGGTGGAGGTCCAAGGGGCCCGGGCGGTCGTGCCGGGCGAGCGAGCCCATGCGGATTCCGGCTCGGGGTGGCTCGGCATCCGGCCGGAGAAGGTGCTCATCGCCGAGACCGGCCAGACCATCGACGCACCGGGTGAGGTCATCACCGGCGGCTACGTCACCGATGTCAGCTTCGTCGGGGTCAGTACCCAGTACATGGTCAAGATGCCCTGGGGTCAGGAGCTCATGGTGTTCGAGCAGAACACCGGGTCGCGGCGGATGCTGGCGGTGGGCTCGAAGGTCGACGTCTCCTGGCACCCGGAGTACGCGTTCCTGCTCGACGCGAGCCAGGACGCGAACGCCGGCATCGAGGACACCTGAGGTGACGACGCTCGACGATGTCGCCGTGGGGCACCGGGCGCGGCGCAAGCTCACCGGATACTGGCTGATCCTGCCCGGAGCGGTCTGGCTGGGGCTGTTCTTCGTCGTGCCCTTCTTCTCCCTCCTTGCGGCGAGCCTGTACGACCCGGAGGGCTCGGTCATCTCCGGCTACTCGATGACGTGGCACTTCCAGAACTTCGCCGACGCCTTCGCCCAGCACAAGGGCACTCTCTGGCGGTCGCTGTGGTTCGCCGGCGTGGCGACCCTCGTGGCTCTGGTGATCGGGTACGTGCTGGCCTATGCGATCGCCTTCAAGGCGGGTCGCTGGAAGAACCTGATGCTGATCCTGGTGATCGCCCCGTTCTTCACCAGCTTCCTGCTGCGCACCCTGTCGTGGAAGCTGATCCTCGCCGATGACGGGTGGATCGTGGACGCGCTCCAGACCGTGCACCTGTTGGGAGCCGACGGCCGACTTCTCGCGACGCCGGTCGCGGTCATCGCCGGGCTCACCTACAACTTCCTGCCCTTCATGGTGCTGCCGCTCTACGCCAGCCTGGAGAAGATCGACATCCGGTTGATCGAGGCGTCCGGCGACCTCTACGCCTCGCCGATCCGCGGGTTCTTCAAGGTCACGTGGCCGTTGTCGATGCCCGGCGTCGTCGCCGGCACCCTGCTGACGTTCATTCCGTCAGCCGGTGACTACATCAACGCCGAGCTGCTCGGCAGCCCCAACGAGCGCATGGTCGGCAACGAGATCCAGGACCTGTTCACGTCCACCGGCGACTATGCCGCCGCGGGCGCGCTGTCGGTGATCCTCATGGGCATCATCGTGGCGATGGTGCTCGTCTGGGTGCGGACGTCGGGCACGGAGGATCTCGTATGAGTGACTCGACGTACCGCCCGTGCCGGTCGACGCGTGGTCAGCCGGGGGGACTCAGATGACCGGTCTCCAGCTGCTGCGCCGGTGGGTCGGTGAGCACCTCATCATGGCGCTCGGACTCCTCGTCCTGCTGTACACGTTCGTGCCCATCGGCGTCGTCGTGCTGATGAGCTTCAACGACAACAGCAAGTCACGCAACCTGTATGCGTTCCGGGCGTTCACCTGGGACAACTGGCTGCACATGTTCAAGCCCGCCGGCATGCAGGGCGCGGTCATCCTGAGCATCGAGATTGCTCTGCTGGCCACGCTCCTGGCCACGATTCTGGGCACCCTTGCCGCGTTCGCGCTGGTCAGGCACCGCTTCAGGGGTCGTGGTGCTGCCAACGTGATCATCTTCCTGCCGATGGCCTCACCCGAGATCGTCATGGGATCGTCGCTCTTGGCGCTGTTCGTCTCCAGCGGGTTCGGCGGGCAGCTGGGATTCTGGACGATCTTCATCGCGCACGTCATGTTCTGCCTGTCGTTCGTGATCGTCACCGTCAAGGCGCGGCTGAGCGGTCTCGACGACAACCTCGAACAGGCGGCGATGGACCTCTATGCGAACGAGGCGCAGACCTTCTGGCGGGTCACGTTCCCCTTGGTCCTGCCCGGGATCATCGCGGCGGCGCTGCTGAGCTTCTCGTTGTCGTTCGACGACTTCATCATCACCAACCTCAACGCTGGTCAGGAAGTGACGTTCCCGATGTTCGTCTGGGGCGCCGCGCAGCGTGGCGTCCCGATGCAGGTCAACGTCATCGGGACGCTGATGTTCGTCATCGCGATCTCGATCGTGCTGGTCGGCGAGTTCGGCCGCCGGCGTCGAACCGTCGGGTGAACCGGCCGGCGGCGACCGCCGTCAGAGCAGGCTCTGGGCCTCGGTGAGGACGCTGCGCAGGATCTGCTCCATCTCGTCGAACTGGGCCTGGTCGGCGATGATCGGGGGAGACAGCTGGATGACCGGGTCGCCGCGGTCGTCGGCCCGGCAGTAGAGCCCGTTGGCGAACAAGGCCTTCGACAGGAATCCGCGCAGGAGCTTCTCGGACTCCTCGTCGTCGAAGGTCTCCTTGGTGGCCTTGTCCTTGACCAGCTCGATGCCGTAGAAGAATCCGTCGCCGCGCACGTCGCCGACGATGTCGAGATCGAGCAGCTTCTCCAGGGTGCCGCGGAACGCACCTTCGTTCTCGCGGACGTGCTCGTTGAGCTTCTCCCGCTCGAAGATGTCGAGGTTCGCCATCGCGACGGCGGCCGAGACCGGATGCCCTCCGAAGGTGTAGCCGTGGACGAAGCTGGTGTTCCCCTCGAGGAACGGCTCCATGATCCGGTCGGACGCGATCATCGCGCCGAGCGGTGAGTAGCCCGACGTCAGCCCCTTCGCACAGGTGATCATGTCCGGCACGTAGTCGTAGCGGTTCGCGCCGAACATGTCGCCGAGGCGGCCGAAGGCGCAGATGACCTCGTCGGAGACGAGCAGCACGTCGTGCCGGTCGCAGATCTCGCGCACGCGCTGGAAGTAGCCCGGGGGCGGCGGGAAGCAGCCGCCGGCATTCTGCACGGGCTCCAGGAAGACGGCCGCGACCGTGTCCGGACCCTCGGCGACGATGGCGTCCTCGATCTGGTCGGCGGCCCACCGGCCGAACGCCTCCAGCTCGTCCCCGGTGCCCTGGGCACCATCGAGAGAGTGCTCGGGGGCGCGGTAGAAGTTCGTGTTCGGGACGTGCACGGTGCTGGGGACGAGTGGCTCGAACGGCTCCTTGAGCGACGGGATGCCGGTGATGGACAGGGCGCCGTGCGGGGTGCCGTGGTAGGCGATCTGCCGGCTGATGGCCTTGGTCTTGGTGGGCTTGCCGGTCAGCTTGAAGTACTGCTTGGCCGCCTTCCAGGCGGTCTCGACGGCCTCGCCGCCACCGGTCGTGAAGAACACCCGGTTGAGGTCGCCCGGGGCAAAGGACGCGATGCGCTCGGCCAGGGCGATGGCGGTCGGGTGCGCGAAGGTCCACAGGGGGAAGAAGGCGAGCTCGGCGGCCTGCTTGGCCGCCGCGTCGGCCAGCTCTTGCCGACCGTGCCCGACCTGGACCACGAACAGGCCGGCGAGGCCGTCGAGGTAGCGCTTGCCCTGGGCGTCCCAGATGTACATGCCGTCGCCCTTGACGATCACCGGGATGTCGTGGTCGTCGTCGTAGATGCCATGGCGCGAGAAATGCATCCAGAGGTGCTTCTTGGCGGCCTTCTGCAGGTGGTCGTAGTCGTCGATCGGGAACATCTCACCAGTATCGCTAGCGGACGGGTCACTAGACAAGGGATATCGTCGTGATTCACGGATTTGTCTGCGGATTTCGTTGCCCCTGGCCCGGGCATGAGGTTGGATTGGCGCATGGACAGAGCCATCACCAACGTGATCGGCGGGGAGCTCGTCCCCGCATCGAACGGCGGAACCTATGACGTGATCGATCCGTCCACCGGACAGGTCTACGCCTCCGCCCCCTTGTCCGGCGCCGAGGACGTCGACCGTGCCTTCACGGCCGCCTCCACGGCGTTCGAGACGTGGCGCGACACCACGCCCTATGAGCGATTCCAGGCGCTCAACAAGCTGGCCGCGGCCATCGACGAGCGGGCCGAGGAGATCGTCGACGTCGAGTCGCGCGACACCGGCAAGCCCAAGGCGCTCACGATGAGCGAGGAGATGTACCAGGCCACCGAGGTCCTGACGTTCTTCGCCGGCGCCGCCCGGGTCCTGGAGGGCAAGTCGGCGGGTGAGTACATGCGCGGCCACACCTCGATGGTGCGGCGTGAGCCGATCGGCGTGTGCGCGCAGGTGACGCCATGGAACTACCCGCTGATGATGGCGATCTGGAAGATCGGACCGGCTCTCGCGGCCGGCAACACCGTGGTGCTCAAGCCGAGCGACACCACGCCCGCCTCCACGACGCTGCTCGCGGAGATCGCGCAGGAGTTCTTCCCGCCCGGCGTCTTCAACGTGGTCTGCGGCGACCGCGACACCGGCCGGGCACTCGTGTCGCACCCGGTGCCGCAGATGGTGTCCATCACCGGTTCGGTGCGTGCCGGCATGGAGGTTGCCACCGCCGCGGCGGCCGACCTCAAGAAGCCGCACCTGGAGCTCGGCGGCAAGGCCCCGGTGGTGGTGTTCGACGACGCCGACCTCGCCGCGGCTGCCGAGGCCATCGCCGGCGCCGGCTACTTCAACGCCGGCCAGGACTGCACCGCCGCCACGCGTGTGCTCGTGCATCCGGGCGTCGCGGCCGACTTCACCGCTGCCCTCACCGAAGCCGCGCGCGACCTCAAGGTCGGGCTGCCCGACGACGACGACACGTACTTCGGCCCGGTCAACAACACCAACCAGCTCGCCCACGTCAGCGGCTTTCTGGACGACCTGCCCGACCACGCGTCGGTCGAGACGGGCGGCCACCGCGTCGAGGCGCTGGGAGACGGCTACTTTTTCGAGCCCACGGTGCTCTCGGGCCTCCTGCAGGACGATCGCGCCAGCCAGGAGGAGATCTTCGGGCCGATCATCACGGTCCAGAAGTTCACCGATGAGGACGAGGCCGTCCGCTGGGCCAACGGCGTCCAGTACGGGCTGTCGTCGTCGGTGTGGACGAAGGACCACGGCCGCGCCATGCGGATGGCCAAGCGCCTCGACTTCGGCTGCGTGTGGATCAACACCCACATCCCGATCATCGCCGAGATGCCGCACGGTGGATTCAAGCACTCCGGGTTCGGCAAGGACCTGTCGATGTACAGCCTCGAGGACTACACGCGCGTCAAGCACGTCATGACGAACCTGGACGCGTGATGCGGATCCTGCTGGTGGGGGCCGGCGGGGTCGGGTCGGCGTTCTGCGCCATCGCCGCCCGCCGAGACTTCTTCGAGGCCGTCCTGGTGGCCGACTACGCGCGCGACAGTGCCGATCGCGCCGTCGCCGAGGTGGACGATCGGAGGTTCACCGCGGCGCAGGTCGATGCGTCCGATGCCGGATCGGTCGAGGCGCTGGCCCGTGAGGCGGGCGCCACACACGTGATGAACGCCGTCGACCCTCGATTCGTCATGCCGATCTTCGAGGGAGCGCTGGCGGCCGGCGCCGACTACCTCGACATGGCCATGAGCCTGTCCACGCCCCACCCCGAGCGTCCGCACGAGGAGTGCGGCGTCAAGCTCGGCGACGAGCAGTTCGCGGCGTCCGACACCTGGAGCTCGGCCGGTCGCCTCGCGCTGGTCGGCATCGGGGTCGAGCCGGGCCTCTCCGACGTGTTCGCGCGGTACGCGGCGGACCACCTGTTCTCCTCCATCGACGAGCTCGGCACGCGCGACGGGGCGAACCTGACCGTCGACGGGTACGAGTTCGCGCCCTCCTTCTCCATCTGGACCACGATCGAGGAGTGCCTCAACCCGCCGGTCATCTGGGAGGACGGCCGGTGGTTCACGACACCGCCGTTCAGCGAGCCGGAGGTGTTCGACTTTCCGGAGGGCATCGGCCCGGTCGAGTGCGTCAACGTCGAGCACGAGGAGGTCCTCCTGATGCCGCGCTGGGTGGACACCAAGCGCGCGACCTTCAAGTACGGGCTCGGGGATGAGTTCATCGACGTGCTCAAGACGCTGCACAAGCTCGGGCTGGACTCCACCGAGAAGATCTCGGTCGGGGGAGTGGAGGTGAGTCCTCGCGACGTGGTCGCAGCGTGCCTGCCGAACCCGGCGACGCTGGGCGACAAGATGCACGGCAAGACCTGTGCCGGCCTCTGGGTCACCGGCACCGGACAGGACGGCCAGCCCCGCTCGACGTATCTGTACCACGTCGTCGACAACGACTGGTCGATGAGCGAGTACGGCCACCAGTGCGTCGTGTGGCAGACGGCCGTCAACCCCGTCGTGGCCCTCGAGCTGCTGGCGAGCGGCACGTGGTCCGGCGCGGGCGTGCTCGGACCCGAGGCGTTCGACGCGGTCCCGTTCCTGGAGCTGTTGACCGAGTACGGGTCTCCCTGGGGACAGATGGAGGTCGCTGCCCGGTAGGTTGTGCGAGTGCTGGGAGTCACCCGTGAAGACGCCGTCGTCGTGCTGGAGCTGCAGCGTGAGGAGCGGCGCAACGCCCTGAACCTCGAGCTGTGCCAAGGCATCCACCAGGCCGTCGACACCGCGATCGACGCCGGTGCGCGCGCGATCGTGGTCACCGGGCAGGGCTCGGTCTTCTGCTCCGGAGCCGACCTCGGTGGTGTCTACGGACCGGAGTTCCTCGAGGCCCTCTACGGCATGCTCCATCACCTCGCCGAGGTGCCGGTTCCCATCGTCGCCGCCGTCAACGGCCCCGCGATCGGCGCGGGCACCCAGCTGGCCATCGCCTGCGACCTGCGGGTGGCCGCCCCGAGCGCGCGGTTCGCCGTGCCGACCGCGAAGAACGGCATGGCGGTCGACGCCTGGACGATCCGGACCCTCGCCGAGCTGGCCGGATCCGGTCGGGCCCGTCGACTGATGCTCGCTGCCGAGACCCTCGACCAGCCCGAAGCGCTCGCCTGCGGCCTCGTCGACCGAGCCGGCTCCGTCGACGACGCGATCGCCTGGGCGCGCGAGATCGCGACCCTCGCGCCACTGACGCTGGCTCACAACAAGCGCATTCTCAACGGCACCGCGGACGACGCGGCGGTCGAGGAGTCCTTCGCGGCCGTCTGGGCCAGCGCCGACGTCCGTGAGGCGGCTCTGGCCCGCTCGGAGAAGCGTCCGCCGGTGTTCGAGGGCCGCTGAATGTCGTCGATCGGCTTCGACCTGCTCGACCGGCATGTCGTCGACGGTCGCTCCGACCACGTCGCGTGCTCGGACGCCACCGGCATCCTGACGTTCGCCAGGCTCCTCGAGCGCAGTGCGTCGCTCGCCGGGGGCCTGCAAGCCCTCGGCGTGCGTGACGGCGACGAGGTGGGTCTCGACCTCGAGCCGGGCAACCACCACGTCATCCTCGTCTGCGCCTGTGCGCGGCTCGGCGCGGTTCCGGGGACCTCAGGCAGCGTGCATGTCGTCGCCCAGGACGACGGGCCCGTCGTGCGCGCCGGGGACGACTCGATCGACGTGGCGCTGCTGACGAAAGCCGGCGCCACCGAGCCGGCTCCCTCGCTGCCCGCCGACGCGCCGGGCTACCGCGACCGCCTGCGCGCGTCAGCTCCAGACGTCATCGACGCCCTCCTCGCCGGATCCCCGGTCCGCGCTCCCTGAGGGGCGGACGCATCGACGTTGGGGTAGCAGGAACTACCCCCAGGTCGACGCGCCGGTCGTCGGGACACGGAGGATCGACACATGGGCAGTCAGCGACCCGAATGTCGAGGTCTTCGTCCCCCCAGCGTCAGAGGAGGACGCCACTGGCCCCCCGATCGATGACACTGTGGTCAACGTCGGAGAGGCTGGACCCATGATCACTGTCGAACACCTCACCAAGACGTACGGCGGCCTTCGTGCCGTCGACGATGTCTCCTTCACCTGCAGACCCGGAACCGTCACCGGCTTCCTGGGTCCCAACGGAGCCGGCAAGACCACGACCATGCGCGTCCTGGCCGGCCTGACCCCCGCCACGTCGGGAACCTCCACGGTCGGTGGCCTCGATTACCACGACATCCCCAACCCGGGCACCCAGGTCGGCGTCCTGCTCGACGCCTCGGCCCAGCACGCCGGACGCACCGGACGTGAGGTTCTCACGCTCGGCGCGATGACGATGGGCCTGCCGAGCTCGCGGGTCGAGGAGATGCTGGACCTCGTCAGCCTGACCCCCACCGAGTCCAAGCGACGGGTGCGCAACTACTCGCTGGGCATGCGGCAACGACTCGGCATCGCCCACGCGCTGCTCGGCGACCCGAGGATCCTGATCCTCGACGAGCCGGCCAACGGGCTCGACCCGGCCGGCATCCACTGGATGCGCAGCCTCCTGCGGTCGTACGCCGACCGCGGCGGCACGGTCCTGCTGTCATCACACCTCCTGCACGAGGTGCAGGTCATCGCCGATGAGCTGATCGTCATCGGCAACGGCAAGATCGTCGCGCAAGGATCGAAGGCCGAGCTCCTGCAGACGGCCGGCACCTACGTCCGGGCCGCAGACCCCTCAGCGCTCGCGAACGCGCTGACCTCGGCCGGCATCGCCTCGACCCCATCGCAGGACGGTCTGCGCACCGAGGCGGCGCCCGAGCAGGTCGGCAAGGCTGCGGCATCCGCCGGAGTCGCCCTGGTCGAGCTGCGCCCCGCCGACGGCGCCGGGCTCGAGGAGATGTTCCTGGAGCTCACGTCCTCCACTCAGCGCGACGACATCACCCCCGAAGGAGCACCGTCATGAGCACCGCCACGGCCACCATCGACACGACCAGGCCGGGCATCCCGATGTCCCGTCTCGTCCGGGTCGAGCTGCGCAAGCTGGTCGATACTCGAGCCGGGCTCTGGCTGGTCGTCTCGATCGGCATCATCGCCGTCCTGATCACCACCGGGCTCCTGATCTGGGGTGACGACGCGTTCCTCACCTACGGGAACATGTTCGGGCTGATGAACATCCCCACCGGGTTCCTCCTGCCCGTCCTGGCGATCCTGCTGGTGACGAGCGAGTGGGGACAGCGGACCGGGCTGGTGACGTTCACCCTCGAGCCGCACCGATCGCGCATCGTCGTGGCCAAGCTCGCGGTGAGCGTCATCGCGGCCATCGGCGCGATGCTGTTCGCGCTGGCCGTCGGTGCGGTCGGCAACGTGCTTGCGGGGTCGTTCCACGCGGCTCCGGCCGGGGAGTGGGACATGACGGTCGCGGGACTCGCGAACTCGTTCCTGCTGCAGTTCTTCGGCATGCTGACGGGCTTCGCCTTCGCGATGCTCCTGAAGAACTCCGCGGCCGCGATCGTCCTCTACTTCGCGCTGCCGACGGTCTGGTCGATCCTGGCCCAGGTCGTGCCGTGGCTCCGGGAGAACGTGCAGGAGTGGGCCGACTTCGGGTTCGCGCAGGCACCGCTGCAGAGCGGCGAATGGGCGACGAGCGACGAGTGGCTCCGTCTCGCGACCTCCGGCACGATCTGGCTCGTCATCCCGCTCGTGGCCGGCATCTGGCTGCTGCTGCGGTCCGAGGTGAAATAGACCGGCGCCGGGGCTACGGCGGGCTCGGCGCCCGATGGGAGAGAATGGCGGCATGCGCAAGCGTGTCGCCATTCTCGGCTCCACGGGCTCGATCGGCACCCAGGCCCTGGAGGTCGTTGCCGCGAACCCGGAGCGGTTCGAGGTGGTCGCCCTCGCGGCGGGGGGTAACAACCCGGCGCTGCTGGCGCAACAGGCCCTCGAGCACGAGGTGGCCGTCGTCGCCGTCGCCAAGGCGAGCGCGGCGCAGGACGTCCAGCTCGCGCTCTACGCCGAGGCCCAGCGTCGCCGATATCCCGAGGGTGGGCACTCGGTGCCTCGACTCGTGGCCGGACCGCAGGCGGCGGCCGAGGCCGCCCGCACACCCTGCGACGTCGTGCTGAACGGCATGACCGGCTCGGTCGGGCTGGAACCGACGCTCGCGGCCCTCGAGACCGGCGTCACGCTCGCCCTGGCCAACAAGGAGTCCCTGATCGTCGGTGGCGAGCTCGTCACCAGCGCGGCCAAGCCGGGGCAGATCGTCCCCGTCGACAGCGAGCACTCGGCCCTGGCCCAGGCGCTGCGCGGCGAGAGCATCGACGACGTCCGGCGCCTGCTCGTCACGGCCAGCGGGGGACCGTTCCGCGGCCGCTCCCGGGCCGAGCTGACCGACGTCACGCCGGAGGAGGCGATGGCCCACCCCACGTGGGACATGGGGCCGGTGGTCACGATCAACTCCGCGACGTTGGTGAACAAGGGCCTGGAGGTCATCGAGGCGCACCTGTTGTTCGGCATCGGCTTCGACCGCATCGACGTGGTCGTGCACCCGTCCTCGGTGGTGCACTCGATGGTCGAGTTCGTCGACGGGTCCACGATGGTGCAGGCGTCACCGCCGGACATGCGGCTGCCGATCGCGCTCGGACTCGCGTGGCCCGAACGGGTGCCGGGCGTGGCGAGCCCGTGCGACTGGACGCAGCCGACCAGCTGGGAGTTCGCGCCACTCGACGAGGACGCGTTCCCCGCCGTCGGCCTGGCCCGGTTGGCGGGCGAGTTCGCGCGCACGGCCCCGGCTGTGCTCAACGCGGCCAACGAGGTCTGCGTCGATGCCTTCGTCGCCGGCGATTTGGACTTCCTTGGCATCGTGGACACGGTGGGCGTGGTGCTGCACGAGCACACGGCAGACGCAGATGCCGCCCACGCCGATCTGACGCTCGCGAGCGTGCTCGAGGCCGATGCCTGGGCGCGCGAACGGGCCCGATCCCTGGTGGAGTCGCGATGAAGGTGTGGACATGAACGCGCTGATCTACACCCTCGGCGTCGTCGTGTTCGTGCTCGGCGTCATCATCTCGATCGCCCTGCACGAGGTCGGGCACATGTATCCGGCCAAGAAGTTCGGCATCAAGGTCACCCAGTACTTCGTCGGGTTCGGCAAAACGATCTGGTCCGTGAAGCGGGGCGAGACCGAGTACGGCATCAAGTCCATCCCGCTCGGCGGATACGTCAAGCTCGTCGGCATGCTGCCGCCGTCGCGAACCGAGGACCCGCACGAGGTGCGGGCCACCAACACCGGACTGTTCACCCAGCTGGTCGCCGACGCCCGTCACGCGGAGTACGAGCACGTCACCGACGCCGACCTCGACCGGCTCTTCTACCGCAAGCCGTGGTGGCAGAAGTTGATCGTGATGTCCGGGGGCCCGATGGTCAACGTGCTCATCTCGGTGGTGCTGTTCTCGATCGTCATCATGGGCTTCGGCATCCAGGAGCCCACCACAACCGTCAACGCGGTCTCCGACTGCGCCGTCAGCGACGCCGAGGCCGGGCGAGCCTGCACGGACTCCGACCCGATCACCCCGGCGCGCCAAGCCGGACTGCAGCCGGGTGACCGGTTCGTCTCGTTCAACGGCGCCGCCGTCACGTCCTGGGAGCAGCTGACCCGTCTCATTCGGGGCAACGGCGACCGCGAGGCGTCGATCGTCGTCGAGCGGGACGGCCGCGAGGTCGAGAACCGGGTGGCCACCTCCGTCATCGCGCGTACGTCGCTCGACGACCCCGAGCGCACCGAGCAGGTGGGCTTCCTCGGCGTCGAGCCCGTGCGCGACTACGTGCGTCATGGCCCGGGCACCGTCGCCGTGGTGATGGGCGACTACGTGTCGGCCACCACCGACGTGATCATCCACCTGCCGCAGCGCATGGTCGACGTCACCAAGGCCGCGTTCGGGGCCGAGCGCAAGGCCGACGGCCCGATCAGCGTCGTCGGGGCCAGCCGCGTGGCCGGTGAGCTCGTCACCTACGACGAGCCCACGTGGGGGGAGCGCTCCTCCCGCCTGCTGGTGCTGCTCGCCTCCCTCAACCTCTTCCTCGCCCTGTTCAACTTCATCCCCCTGCTTCCCCTCGACGGCGGCCACATCGCCGGCGCCCTGTGGGAAGCGGTGCGCCGCGGCTTCGCCAGGCTGCGCGGCCGCCCCGATCCGGGCTACGTCGACGTCGCCCGGATGCTCCCCGTCGCCTACGGCGTAGGCGCGATCCTGCTGCTCATGAGCGTCGTCCTCATCTACGCCGACATCGTCAACCCCGTGAGGCTCACATGACCGAACTAGGAATGCCGCCGATGCCGCCACCGGTGCTCGCGCCGCGCCGGAAGACCCGCAAGATCAAGGTCGGTTCCGTCGACGTGGGCGGCGACGCCCAGGTCTCGGTGCAGTCGATGACGACGACGCTCACCAGCGACGTCGACAGCACGCTGCAGCAGATCGCCGAGCTGACCGCTGCCGGCTGCGACATCGTCCGGGTGGCCTGCCCGAGCCAGGACGACGCCGACGCCCTGGCAGCCATCGCCGAGCACTCGCAGATCCCGGTCATCGCCGACATCCACTTCCAGCCGAAGTACGTGTTCGCTGCGATCGACGCCGGCTGCGCCGCCGTGCGCGTCAACCCCGGCAACATCCGCAAGTTCGACGACCAGGTGGGCGCCATCGCCAAGGCGGCGGCCGACGCCGGCGTCTCGCTGCGGATCGGCGTCAACGCCGGCTCCCTCGACAAGCGGGTGATGGAGAAGTACGGCAAGGCGACGCCCGAGGCGCTCGTCGAGTCGGCGGTCTGGGAGGCGTCCCTGTTCGAGGAGCACGACTTCCACGACTTCAAGATCTCGGTCAAGCACAACGACCCGGTCGTCATGGTGCAGGCCTACGAGATGCTCTCCGAGCGCGGCGACTGGCCGCTGCACCTCGGCGTCACCGAAGCCGGACCGGCGTTCCAGGGCACCATCAAGAGCTCGGTCGCCTTCGGTCACCTGCTGGCCCAGGGCATCGGCGACACGATCCGCGTCTCGCTGTCCGCGCCTCCGGTCGAGGAGGTCAAGGTCGGGCTGCAGATCCTGCAGTCGCTCAACCTGCGCGAACGCAAGCTCGAGATCGTCTCCTGCCCGTCGTGCGGTCGCGCCCAGGTCGACGTCTACAAGCTCGCCGACGAGGTCACGGCCGGTCTGGACGGGCTGGAGGTCCCGCTCCGCGTGGCCGTCATGGGGTGCGTCGTCAACGGGCCCGGCGAGGCGCGTGAAGCCGACCTCGGGGTGGCGAGCGGCAACGGCAAGGGACAGATCTTCGTCAAGGGCGAGGTCATCAAGACCGTCCCGGAGAGCAAGATCGTCGAGACGCTCATCGAGGAAGCCATGCGCATCGCCGAGGGCATGGAGCCCGTCGACGGGTCGGCGGCGTCGGTGAGTGTCAGCTGAGGTCCGTTCGACAGGTGGTGGACGAGCCCGGGGTTTACGCTGTCCCCAAATTCTGAGCCCGCTGCCGGCCCCGGGAGGTGACCGTGCTCGACACCACCGCCATGCGGCCCCTCACGGTGGACGACCTGCCCGAGCTCGGTGCGCTGCTGGACCGCGACCCGCTCGTCAACCTCTTCGTGCGCCATCGAGTCGACCTCACCGGGCTCCACGAACGTCTCATCGGCGGTCGCATCTGGGGTTACTACGAGGACGACGCGCTCGTCTCGGCATGTCACGCCGGGGTGAACCTCGTGCCCGTGCAGGCCACCCCGGCCGCCGTGGAGGCCTTCGCCGCGCAGGTTCTCGCCGACGGCGTGCGGCCCGCGTCGATCGTCGGCCTGCGGTCGGCGGTGATGCCCCTGTGGGAACGGGTGGAACCGACCTGGGGGCCGGCTCGCTCGGTGCGGCCGTTCCAGCCCTTCCTGGTCATCGGTGCTGGGGGCGACGCCGCCACGTCGAGCCTGCCGGCGGTGGACCCGGACCCGCGGGTCCGGCGGGTCGTGCTGGATGAGTTCGGCGTCCTCTACCCGGCGTGCGTCTCGATGTTCATCGAGGAGGTCGGCATCGATCCGGAGACCGCCGGAGGGGCGAGCGGGTACCGCGCCAGGGTCGCCCAGCTCATCTCGCAGGGATGGGCGTTCGCGATCATCGAGGACGGCGAGGTGCTCTTCAAGACCGAGGTCGGGGCGGCCACGCCGACCGCGTGCCAGCTTCAGGGCGTGTGGGTCCGGCCGGACCGGCGGGGCGAGGACATCGCCGTCCGGGCCCTGGCTGCCGTCATCGAGCAGGTGCGCGCCACCGTGGCACCGATCGTCACGCTGTACGTCAACGACCACAACGTGGCGGCTCGACGCACGTACGAGCGAGTCGGCTTCACCGAGACCGAGATGTTCGCGTCCATCCTGCTGTGAGGCACCATCCGTACGCTCGAGCCATGGACCGTGACGTGCGGAAGCTGGTGGGGATCTTCTCGGTGTCGGGCGTGCTGCACTTCGTGGCGCCGGAGCCCTTCGAGAACATCGTGCCCAGGCCTCTGCCTCGCAAGCGCGAGCTGGTGTACGCCTCCGGTGCTGCCGAGCTGGCGGCCGCGGCGATGCTCACCCATCCGCGCACCCGTCGGCTCGGCGGAATGGTGTCATTCGGGGTGCTGCTGGCGGTGCTCCCAGCGAATGTCCAGATGACGGTCAGCGCGTGGCGCAGCGACCGCACACCCGTCTGGTTCACGCTCGGCACGGTGCTTCGCCTCCCGCTGCAGCTCCCGCTGTTGCGTTGGGCCTGGCGGGCGGCCCGGACCTGACGATCCCGGATCGGCGGGCTGGGTAGGGTTCGGCCATGCGTATGTCCCGGCTCTTTCTGCGAACCCTGCGAGACGATCCGGCCGACGCCGAGGTCCCGAGCCACCGCCTCCTGGTGCGGGCCGGGTACGTGCGTCGTGTCGCGCCCGGCATCTACTCCTGGCTGCCGCTCGGGCTCAAGGTCCTGGCGCGTGTCGAACAGATCGTCCGCGAGGAGATGGAGGCGATGGGTGCGCAGGAGGTCCGGTTCCCGGCGCTCCTGCCCCGCGAGCCGTACGAGATCTCCAACCGCTGGACGGAGTACGGCTCGAACGTGTTCCGCCTGAAGGACCGACGCGGCAACGACATGATGCTCGGACCGACACATGAGGAATTCTTCACGCTTCTCGTCAAGGACCTGTACTCCTCGTACAAGGACCTTCCGCTGAACGTGTACCAGATCCAGACGAAGTATCGCGACGAGGCGCGGCCCCGAGCGGGCATCCTGCGCGGCCGCGAGTTCGTCATGAAGGACGCCTACTCCTTCGACATCGACGATGCCGGGCTCGAGGCGTCGTACCAGGCGTATCGAGCCGCGTACGTGCGGATCTTCGACCGTCTCGGCTTCGACTACGTGATCGTCCAGGCCGACTCCGGTGCCATGGGGGGTTCGGCCAGCGAGGAGTTCCTGGCCGTCGCCGAGACGGGGGAGGACACCTTCGTGCGGTCGTCCGGCGGGTACGCGGCGAACGTCGAGGCGGTCACCACGGTCGTGCCCGAGCCCCTGCCCTACGACGACGCTCCGGCAGCGCACGCCGAGCAGACTCCCGAGACCCCGACCATCGACACGCTCGTCAACCACCTGAACGTGGCGTTCCCGCGCGACGACCGCGACTGGGAGGCCGCCGACACGCTCAAGAACGTGCTCGTCGTCCTGCTCCACCCGGACGGGACACGAGAGCCGCTGGCCATCGGCCTGCCCGGTGATCGTGAGGTCGACGTCAAGCGGCTGGAGGCGCACGTCTCCCCGGCCGAGGTCGAGCCGTTCACCGACGCCGACTTCGCGGCACATCCCGGGCTCGTCAAGGGTTACATCGGTCCGGGCGCCCTGGGCGAGGACAGCACCACGGGCATCCGCTACCTGGTCGATCCGCGCGTCGTCACCGGATCCCGCTGGGTCACCGGCGCCGACGTCGACGGCTCGCACGTCATCGACCTGGTGGCGGGGCGCGACTTCACGCCCGACGGGACGATCGAGGCGGCCGAGGTATGGGCCGGCGATCCGGCACCTGACGGTTCGGGTCCGCTCGAGCTGGCACGAGGCATCGAGATGGGCCACATCTTCCAGCTCGGCCGCATCTACGCCGAGGCCCTGGGGCTGCAGGTGCTGGACGAGAACGGCAAGCTCGTCACGGTCACCATGGGCTCGTACGGCGTGGGCGTCTCGCGAGCCGTCGCCGCGGTCATCGAGAACTCCCACGACGAGCTCGGCATCGTGTGGCCCCGGCAGATCGCCCCCTACGACGTCCACCTCGTGGCCGCGGGCAAGGACGACGCCGTCTTCGAGGCCGCCGACGCCCTGGTCGCCGGGCTCGAGGCGGCGGACGTCTCGGTGCTGTACGACGACCGTCGCAAGGTCTCCCCGGGCGTGAAGTTCAAGGACTCGGAGCTGCTCGGCATGCCGACGATCGTCGTGGTGGGCAAGGGCCTCGCCGACGGCGAGATCGAGGTCAAGGACCGGGCCACGGGAGAGCGCACCAACGTGCCGCTCGACCAGGCCGTCGACCACCTGCGCGGCGTCTGCCGCTGACGCGCCGCTCGGTCAGGCAAGGCCGGGGAAGGCGCTGGGATCGGCGCCCCAGTCGAGTCCGGCCAGGGCGGCGCGACGCAGGCCCTTCATCGCGAAGGACCGGTCGTCGGGCTCGGAATGACCGAACAGGGTGAGGGTCGCGGCGGCGATGCGCCGCTCGACGTCGCTCGCGGCGGCCCGTGCCTGCTTGGCGGTGTCGACCCGGCCGTCGCCGTAGGTCAGGGCAGGTCCGACCGGCTCGAGGCCGGCGTCGTGGACGCGGGCCATGAGTCGATCCCGTGCAGCCCGGTGAGCGTCATAGGAGGTCCGGGCGGCGTCGGAGAGCCCGGCCACGCGGGCGCCGATCATCCCGTACCACCAGACCGCCTCGTGCTCGAGCGCCAGCCAGCGTTGCAGGTCGTCGGTGCGGGCCGTCATGATGCCGTCCCGATCCGCCGCGACAGCTGCGACAAGCCGGCCGACATCGAGGCCAGCACCAGGGCGACGTCGGGGGAGGCCGCGGAGATCGCGTCGCGCTGCCGGGCTTCGGCTGCGTCCGCTGCCACGCGAGCAAGCGCGGCGACGGCTTCGGCCCGCTTCGTCGGCACGGTCGGAACCTCCGTGCCGGTGAGCCTGCCGCCGACCGCCACGAGCTGTTCGTCGGCGAGGACGCGCAACGGCCGCAGCCCGGCGTTCAGGTGCGGGTGCTTGGCCGCGGTGGCGTCGAGGGACGCGAGGAGGCCGGCCTGCGTGGTGGCGGCCCGGCGCAGTCGCCGGGTGTCGCCGGGATCGGGTTCGGGATGCGGTCGTGCCCCCGCGGCCCGCAGCGCGTCGTCGAGCACGCCCGCCTCGCGGGCCGCCACCGCCGCGACCGTCACGGTGGCCACGGTCAGCCCCGCACCCAGCAACGTCCGGCGGCTCATCACACCGGAAGGCTACGACAGCGGTTCGCTACGCTGGTGCTGACACCGCGCGTGGTGCCGACAACAGAAGATGGGAGAGCGCCATGACGGACCGACTGGAGCAGCTGGCCGAGCGTTGCGTCACCGCCCTCGGCCTCGACCTCGAGGCCGTGGAGCTCTCCACCGCCGGCTCTCGCCGCGTCCTTCGCGTCGCTGTCGATGCCGACGGGGGCGTGCCCATCGACGCCATCACCGAAGCCACCCGCGAGCTGTCGAAGTCCTTGGACGACTCCGACGTCATGGGCGCCCAGCCCTACACGCTCGAGGTCACCTCGCGCGGCGTCGACCGACCGCTCACGTTGCCGCGACACTGGCGCCGCAACGTCGGCCGCCTGGTGGTCGCCGAACTGATCGACGGCTCCCGGGTGAAGGGACGGATCGCCGCGGCCACCGATGACGACGCGGTCGACCTCACCGTCGACGGCGAGCGTCGTCGGATCCCCATCAGTGACGTCGCCACAGCACGCATCAAGGCCGAGCTCACCAAGTCCCCCGCCCCCTCGCGCAAGGACACCTGACATGGACATCGACATGAACGCGCTGCGAGCGCTCGAGCGCGAGAAGGACATCTCGTTCGAGGTCGTCGTGGAGGCCATCGAGTCCGCGCTGCTCTCGGCGTACCACAAGACGCATGGTGCGCACAGCCAGGCGCGAGTCGATCTCGACCGCAAGAACGGACACGTCACGGTGTGGGCTCGCGAACGTCTCGACGACGAGACTGCCGCACCATCGGAGCCGTCGACCGCTCCCGACGCCCAGACCGAGGCCGGGGGCGCCCCGGAAGGTGGCTCGGCCTCTCCTGAGCCCGAGCCGTCGGCACCCCGCTACAGCGAGGAGTTCGACGACACGCCGGACGACTTCGGACGGTTCGCGGCCGCCATCGCCCGGCAGCTCATCATGCAGCGCCTGCGCGACGCCGAGGACGAGCAGAAGTACGGCGAGTTCTCCGGCAAGGTCGGCGACATCGTCTCCGGCATCATCCAGCAGGGCAGCCGGCCCGGCGACGTGATGATCGACCTCGGACGCATCGAGGCCCTGCTGCCGGCCGCCGAGCGGGTCGCCGAGGAGAAGTACGCACACGGCGAGCGCATCAAGGCCTACGTCTACGAGGTCGAGAAGGGCATGCGCGGTCCGAGGGTCAAGGTCTCCCGGACCCATCCGAACCTGGTGCGGCTGCTGTTCGCGCTGGAGGCGCCCGAGATCGCCGACGGGTCGGTCGAGATCGTCGCCATCGCCCGCGAGGCCGGTCACCGCAGCAAGATCGCGGTGCGGTCCACCGTTCCCGGTGTCAATGCCAAGGGCGCCTGCATCGGGCCGATGGGACAGCGGGTGCGCAACGTCATCCATGAGCTGCACGGCGAGAAGATCGACATCATCGACCACAGCGACGACCCGGCGGAGTACATCGCCTATGCGCTGTCGCCGTCCCAGGTCAAGGGCGTCACGCTGGTCGACCCCGTCGCCCGCGCCGCACGGGTCGTGGTGCCCGACTTCCAGCTCTCCCTCGCGATCGGCAAGGAGGGGCAGAACGCCCGTCTGGCCGCGAAGCTCACCGGGTGGCGCATCGACATCCGTTCCGACACCGAGCCGGCGGCCGGGGCGGCCGACGCCGGGTCCGCAGGCCCGGTGGACGCCGCGTCCCCGCCGACGGGGTAGACTCGATGACGGTGTTTCGCACGTGTATCGGTTGCCGGTCACGGGCGGACAAGACCACTCTGGTGCGACTCGTCGCCATCGGGGGTCCAGCCGGGTCGTCGACCTGGGTGGTCACTCCCGACGAACGCGGATCGCAGCCGGGACGAGGTGCGCACCTGCACCCCGACCCCCGGTGCCTGGAGCTGGCGAGACGTCGCCGGGCCTTCGGCCGGGCCCTCCGTGTGGAGGGGCCGCTCGACCTGGACCTGATCGACGCCCTCGTCGGAAGCACGACCCACGAACGACCACCCCGGGACGACAGTCCCAGCACAGAGGGACCCCGTCCCACGACCGGAAATCGGAGCACACGCTCATGAGCACTCGATGAGTACGTTCCAATGAGTCTGCACGACAACTAGTGGTCTGATCCTCCTTCGGGTCGGACCCCCCGAAGGAGAAGAGTGGCTGTCAGAGTCCACGAGCTCGCCCGCGAGTTCGGAGTCGAGAGCAAGGTCATCCTGTCCACCCTGAAAGACATGGGTGAATACGTGAAGTCCGCCTCGTCCACCGTCGAAGCACCCGTCGTCCGCCGGCTGAACGAGGAGCACGGCGACACCCTGCGCGAGCAGGGTGAGAAGAAGGCTGCCAAGAAGGCGCCGGCCAAGAAGGCCGCCGCGAAGGCCGAGTCCGCCGAGGCCGCCGCAGAGCCCGCTCCAGCCGCTGAAGCCCCGTCCGTCGAGGTTCCGGCCGCCGAGGCCCAGTCTGCTGAGGCCCAGTCTGCTGAGGCCCAGGCCGAGGAGGCCCCGTCCGTCGAGGTTCCTGCTGCGGAGGTCGCAGCTCCGGCGCCCGAGGCCCCGACGCCCGGCCCGAGCGATGCGGAACCGGCCCCCGAGAGCGCTGCGAAGTCCACCGACGCCGGCGAGGCGCCGCCCGCCGACGATGCGGCATCGAAGGCCACGCCCGGCCCCCGTCCGGGTCCGGCCCCGCGCCCCGGTGGCGCGCGACCAGGCAACAACCCGTTCTCGTCCCGCCAGGGGATGCAGCAGGAGCGCCCGCCCAGGCCGCCGGCTGCTCGTGAGGGTGGCGCACCGGCTCGTCCGGGCATGCCCCGCCCCAACCCGGCCATGATGCCCAAGCAGTCCGGCCTGTCCGGCCGACCCGCGGCCCGTCAAGGCGGTCCCGGAGGTCCCGGCGGCCGACCTGGTGGTCCCGGTGGACCCGGCGGCGGTCGTGGAGCACCGGCCGGCGCCGGTCGTCCCGGTGGCGGCGGTGGCGGCTTCGGCGGCCCCGGCGGCGGACGTCCCGGTGGCGGCTTCGGTGGCCCCGGTGGACGTCCCAGCGGTCCCGGCCGCGGTGGCCGCGGCGGCACGCAGGGCGCCTTCGGTCGCCCTGGTGGCCCGGCCCGTCGTGGACGCAAGAGCAAGCGCGCGAAGCGTCAGGAATTCGACCAGATGCAGGCACCGGCGATCGGTGGCGTCCGCGTCCGCAAGGGCGACGGCGAGACGATCCGTCTCGCCCGTGGCGCCTCGCTGGGCGACTTCGCCGACAAAATCGGCGCTGACGCGGCGTCCCTCGTCGAGGTGTTGTTCCACCTCGGCGAGATGGTCACCGCCACGCAGTCGGTCAACGACGACGTGCTGCAGATCCTCGGTGAGGAGCTGAACTACGACGTCCAGGTCGTCTCCCCGGAGGAGGAGGACCGCGAGCTGCTGGAGTCCTTCAGCCTGGAGTTCGGCGAGGACGAGGGCGTCGAGGGCGACCTCGCTCCGCGCCCGCCGGTCGTCACCGTCATGGGTCACGTCGACCACGGCAAGACGAAGCTGCTCGACGCGCTGCGCGACAGCAACGTGGTCGACAAGGAGGCCGGTGGCATCACCCAGACCATCGGCGCGTACCAGACCACCACCGTGGTCGACGGCAACGAACGACGCATCACCTTCATCGACACCCCGGGCCACGAGGCGTTCACCGCCATGCGCGCCCGTGGTGCGCAGGCCACGGACATCGCGGTGCTGGTGGTCGCGGCCGACGACGGCGTCATGCCCCAGACGATCGAGGCGCTCAACCACGCCAAGGCCGCCGGTGTGCCGATCGTGGTGGCCGTGAACAAGGTCGACAAGCCGGACGCCGATCCGAGCAAGGCTCGCGGTCAGCTCACCGAGTACGGGCTCGTGCCCGAGGAGTACGGCGGCGACTCGATGTTCGTCGACGTCTCGGCCAAGGCCGGCACCGGTCTGGAGCAGCTGCTCGAGTCGATCGTCCTCACCGCGGACGCCTCGCTCGACCTGCGAGCCAACCCGGAGCAGAACGCCGAGGGACTCACCATCGAGGCGCACCTCGACCGCGGTCGCGGTCCGGTCGCCACGGTGCTGGTCAAGCGGGGCACGTTGCGCGTCGGCGACACGCTGGTCGCCGGCTCGGCCTTCGGCCGGGTGCGAGCCATGCTCGACGAGCACGGCGACAACATCGAGGAGGCGACCCCGTCGCGTCCTGCCCTGGTGCTCGGCCTGACGGCCGTGCCCGGCGCCGGCGACAACTTCATGGTGGTCGACGACGATCGCACTGCGCGACAGATCGCCGAGAAGCGTGAGGCACGCGAGCGCAACGCCGCCCTGGCCAAGCGCAGCGGTCGCCGCACGCTGGAGGACTTCATGTCCTCCCTGGAGAAGGGCGAGACCGACGAGCTGCTGCTGATCCTCAAGGGCGACGGCTCCGGTTCGGTGGAGGCCCTGGAGGACGCGTTGTCCCAGATCGACGTGGGCGAAGAGGTCAACCTGCGGGTCATCGACCGTGGTGTCGGTGCCATCACCGAGACCAACGTCGACCTCGCGGCCGCGTCCAACGCCGTCATCATCGGCTTCAACGTCCGGCCGCAGGGCAAGGCCACCGAGCTCGCCGACCGTGAGGGCGTCGAGATCAAGTACTACTCGGTGATCTACCAGGCGATCGACGACATCGAAGCGGCTCTCAAGGGCATGCTCAAGCCGGAGTTCGAGGAGTTCCAGCTCGGCACCGCCGAGATCCGCGACATCTTCCGCTCCAGCAAGATCGGCAACATCGCCGGGTGCATGGTCACCAGCGGCACGATCAAGCGCAACGCCAAGGCACGCCTGCTGCGCGATGGTGCCGTGGTCGCCGACAACCTCGACTTCTCCAGCCTGCGCCGTGAGAAGGACGACGTGTCGGAGGTCCGCGAAGGATTCGAGTGCGGCCTGGTGCTCAAGGGCTTCAACGACATCAAGGTCGACGATGTCGTCGAGACCTTCGAGCTGCGCGAGAAGGCACGGGACTAGCCGGACCTCGGGCTGGTCGACAGGGTTCTGTCGACCAGCCCGAGAACCGTCCTCAGGAGGGAACAATGGCCGGGCAGAGAACGCAACAGCTCGCTGACCGCATCAAGGTGATCGTCGCCTCGATGCTCGAGCGACGCATCAAGGACCCACGGCTCGGGTTCATCACACTCACCGACGTCCGGCTCAGTGGCGACAACCAGCAGGCGTCGGTCTTCTACACCGTCATGGGTGGACAAGAGGCCATCGCCGACACGGCGGCAGCCTTGCAGAGCGCCACCGGTCTGATCCGCTCCGAGGTCGGCAAGCAGCTCGGGCTGCGGCACACGCCGTCGCTGGAGTTCTTCCTCGATGCCGTCCCGGAGACCGCTCGCGAGTTCGAGGACCTGCTCGCCAAGGCCCGTGCTTCCGACGAAGCGGTCGCCGCACAGGCGGCCGGCGCCCAGTACGCGGGTGACCCCGACCCGTACAAGAAGCACGACGAGGACGACGCGGCCGACGAAGGTCCAGAAACCGAGTGACCGACACGGACGCGTCCGGTCTGGTCGTCGTCGACAAGCCGTCCGGGTGGACGTCGCACGACGTCGTGGCCCGGGTCCGTCGTCTGGCGGGCACCCGCAAGGTCGGCCATGCCGGAACGCTCGACCCGATGGCCACGGGCGTGCTGCTGCTGGGCGTCCGACGCGCCACGCGGCTGCTCGGACACCTCCAGCTGGCCGACAAGGAGTACCTCGCGACCATCCGCCTGGGGCAGTCGACTGTCACCGACGATGCCGAGGGCGACGTGGTGGCCTCCGTGCCTGCCGCACACCTCGACGACGCCGCGATCACGGCGGCCATGCAGCCGTTCACCGGAGACATCGAGCAGGTCCCGTCGTCGGTCTCGGCCATCAAGGTCGACGGGCGGCGCTCGTACGCCCGCGTCCGCGCCGGCGAGGACGTCGAGCTGCCGGCGCGTCCGGTCACCGTCGACACCTTCGAGCTCGAGGCCGTGCGGAGAGTCGACGACGTGGTCGACGTCGACGTCCGGGTCGTGTGCTCCAGCGGCACCTACGTTCGCGCTCTCGCTCGCGACCTCGGGGCCGCGCTCGACGTCGGCGGCCACCTCACGATGCTGCGACGCACCAGAATCGGTGGCTTCGACCTCTCCGGGGCGCGCACGTTGCAGCAGCTGGAGGCGTCGTTCGACATGACCGACCTCGACGTGGCCGCCCGACAGACGTTTCCCGCACGCGAGCTCGACGAGATGCGAGCCACCGACGTCCGGTTCGGTCGAGCGCTGATCGGTCTGGACCTCGGGCCGGTCACTCCGGTGGCCCTCTTCGACCCCGACGGGCACTTCCTGGCGCTGTACGAGCAGCGCGGGCCCGATGCCCGGGCCGTGGCCGTGTTCGTCTGAGAGCTCAGCTGTGGTGGGCCAGCACGTTCACGACCGTCCCACCGGGATCCTCGACGAAGAACCGACGCACACCCCACGGCTCGTCACGCAGCGCGTAGACGACGTTCATCCCGCGCCGGTGCGCCTCGGCGTGGGCGCGGTCGACGGCGTCGGTCGTCCCCACGTCGACGCCGAGGTGGGGGTGGGGCGACTCCGAACCCGGTGTCGGGATGATGACCTGGGCGGTCGGGTTGATCGGCGACCGCAGTCCGAGGACCGGATCGTCCATGGCCACCTCGAGGCCGAGGACTTCGACGTAGAACGCACGCGACGCGGCGATGTCGCTGCCGTCGGCGTACGGATGAATTCGCTGGACACCCATGGCCGACACCCTAGATTCGCGAGCTCCGGCGCAGCAAACCGTGACTAGTGTGATCCTCACCATGCGCCCACGTTCTCCGTCACCGCGTCACCTCGTCCGCATGGTGGTGACGTGGTGGCTGGCAGCCGTGGTCGCCGTCGTCGCCTCCCTGATGGCCGTGACCAAGGTCCGGGTCCTGACCCGAGCGACGCGGGGCGACGGGTTCCCCACGACGCCGCCGGTGCCGATCACGGTGGGCGAGGACTCCACGATCACCACGTACACCTACGGCGAAGACCTGTACGACGACATGCTGAGTGCGATCGCCGGTGCCCAGGAGCGGATCCTGTTCGAGACCTTCATCATCAAGGGCGACGAGGTGGGCCGGCGCTTCAAGCGCGCGCTGATCCGGGCGGCCGAGCGGGGCGTCGACGTCAGGGTCGTCTACGACGGGTTCGCCAACCTGGTCGTGCGCCCGAGCTTCCTGCGGTTCCCGTCACCGGTGCAGGTGCTGCGCTACCCCGTGGTGGCGAGCTGGCAGTTCTTCAACCCGCGCCGGTGGGGCCGCGACCACCGCAAGATCCTCGTGGTCGACGACACGGCCGCCTTCGTCGGCGGGTACAACATCGGGGCCGAGTACGCGACCCAGTGGCGCGACACCCATGTGAAGGTCGAGGGCAGCGCGGTCTGGGACCTCGACAACGCCTTCGTGGACTTCTGGAACCTCAGTGCCCGCCGGGCGCAGATGATGAAGGACCACGGCTCGCCCAGCTGGGACCCGCACGTGCGGGCGCATCGCAACATCCCGAGGCAGCTCCTCTTCCCGGTCCGGGGGATGTACCTGGAGGCGATCGACCGGGCCACCGACCACGTCTACCTGACGGCTGCGTACTTCATCCCCGACCACGACATCCTCAAGGCGCTCAAGGACGCCTGCGCGCGTGGCGTGGACGTGCGCATCCTCGTGCCCGAGGTGAGCAACCACGTGGTCGCCGACTGGTTGTCCCGCGGATTCTACGGCGAGCTGCTGAGGGCCGGCATACGCATCTTCCGGTATCGCGACGCGATGGTGCACGCCAAGACGGCCACGATCGACGGGCGCTGGTCGACGGTCGGCACGGCGAACATCGACCGGCTGAGCCTCACCGGCAACTACGAGATCAATCTGGAGATCCACGACGACGCACTGGCGGCGCACATGGAGGCGATCTTCCGGACCGATCTGGGCAACGCCCAGGAGCTGACGCGTCAGGAGTGGGAGAGCCGGACCTTCGTCGCCCGTGCGAGCGAGGCGATCCTCGCGCCGCTGCGACCGTTGCTCTGACGCGGGGAGGACCTCGGTGCCGGACGATGGCTACAGTGCTGCCGTGGCGACGTGGCGAGACCTCGAGGGCGCGACCACGGGTGCGCGCACCATGCCGTCCGTGGTCACCATCGGCAGCTTCGACGGCGTCCACCGCGGCCACCAGGCCGTGCTGGCCGCCGCGCGGGCAGCCGCGGATGACGTCGGGGCGGACACCGCTGACGTCGTGGCGGTGACCTTCGACCCCCACCCGCTCGAGGTCCTGGCGCCGGAGAAGGCACCCAAGCGGTTGACGTCGATCGAGCGCCGGATCGAGCTGCTGCACGCCTACGGTGCCGACGAGGTTCGCGTCCTCGCGTTCAGTCGCGAGATGGCAGGCTGGACGCCCGAGGAGTTCGTCCAGCGCGCGCTCGTCGACGACCTGCGCACGGCGGTCGCCGTGGTCGGCGAGAACTTCCGGTTCGGGTCGCGGGCTGCCGGCGACGTGGACCTCCTGCGCACGCTCGGCGCCTCCTCGGGTTTCACCGTCCACGGGCTCACGCTCGATGGGGGAGCAGAGCCGTACTCGTCGACGGCGGCGCGGTCCCATGTCGCTGCCGGCCGCCTGGTTGACGCCGCGGAGGTGCTCGGGCGGCCGCACGAGGTGACGGGTGTGGTCGTCCAGGGGGATCGCCGCGGTCGCGAGCTCGGCTTCCCCACGGCGAACGTCCCGGTCGACGACGCCTACGCGGTGCCTCCGGACGGGGTCTACGCCGGCCGGGTCGACATCGGAGCCGAGGTGCTCCCGGCCGCGATCTCCGTCGGCAGCAATCCCACGTTCGCGGGGCAGGAACGCCGCGTGGAGTCCTACGTCATCGACCGCCCCGCCGGGGGCGGTTCGCTCGATCTGTACGGCCGGCTGATCCGGGTCGAGCTCGTGGTCCGGCTGCGCAGCATGGATGCCTTCGACACCGTCGACGCCCTGGTGGCGCAGATGCACGAGGACGTGGCCGACACCCGCGCGGCGCTCGAGGAGCTCTAGCCCGTCTCGGCAGCGCCGGACTCCAGCCACTCGGCGAACGTCTGCGTCCCGCGAGGACCGGGTTCCTGGGGCAGCAGCGTCCCGTTTCGCATGGCGGTTCCGGCGCTCCCGGGCACCGGGACGGGGATGACGAGTCGACGCTCCCCGCGCCGGCGGGCGATGCTACGAGCCATGTCGACGAGCTGTTCCTCCCTGGGGCCGGCAAGGTCCGGCACGCGGCCGGACGGGTCGCTGGTCGCGAGGTCCACGAGGGCCTCGGCGACCTCGGCGGCGGCCACCGGCTGCGTCCGCATGAGGGGGACGAGCGCGACCGGACCGAACGACGCGCGCTGCATGACCTGGGCCGGGAACTCGTGGAACTGCGCGGCGCGCAAGATGCTCCATGGCACCGGTCCCGTGGTGACGGTCTGCTCCTGTGCCACCTTGCCCTGGTAGTACCCGAACCCGAGGCCGTCGATGCCGATGATCGACAGGGTGACGTGATGCGCGACACCGGCCCGCGCGCCCGCGTCGAGCAGGTTCGAGCTGACGGTGGTGAAGAACTCGACGCAGTCCGCGCGGCGGGTGGACGCGACGCTGGTGACGTCGATGACCGACTCGATCCCGTGGAGGGCGCTGCCGAGGCCCTCGTCCGACGTGAGGTCGGTGCCGTGGGACCGGGCCAGCACGACCGCATCGTGGCCGCGATGCTCCAGGGCGGCGACGACCTTGCGTCCCACCACGCCCGTCCCGCCTGCGACAGCCACGCGCATGGTCGCTCCTCCGCTCACTCGCTGGTGGTCGGATGACCCACCGATCCGGAGTCCAGTCTGTCGCTCATGGGACGTGAGGTCAGCCGCTCCCGGCTTTTCGAAGCACCTTCTGCACCGCAGCGGCCATGGCTCGCTCGCCGGCAGCGTTCGGGTGCAGGATCACCCCGTCGCCGTTCGCGGGGTCCAGTCCGTTGACCCAGGCCGCGTCAACGGCGCAGAGGTCGTGGCCCTTCGAGCGCTGGTACATCGGCACGAAGTCGACTCCGGCCGACCTCGCCGCCGCGGCCATCGCCTCGGAGAGGCTCGCCTCCAGCGTGGCGATCCAGGCGACGTCTCCACTGGTGTACGGCGCGTTGGCACAGGTCTTGCTCGTGGGCATCAGGCGCGGGTAGCCGACCAGGACGACCTGGGCCTTCGGCGCGCGGCGCCGGACCTCGGCAAGGACCGCGCCGATCCGCTGGTCGATCTCCGGAAGGAACCTGTTCGCGTCCGCCCCGAGCTGGTCACGGCATGGGGTTCCGGCGCCGCCGGCCCGGGAGACCTCCGGGCAGGTGAGGATCAGCCGGCCGAACAGCCCGAAGTCGTTGCCGCCGATACCGAGCGTGACGGCTCGGGTTCGCTTCGTGAGCGCGTCGACCTGGGCCGGGAGACCTCGCGACGACTCCAGCACGCTCGTCGTGTCGGCACCTCCGCAGCTGACGTCGGTGAGGGCGAGGCCGAGCGCCAACGCCGTGAGCGTCGGGTAGTTCACCGCGGAGCGCTGGCAGCGGAACCCGTCGGACTGGAAGGCCTCGATGAAACCGCCGGCCGTGTACGAGTCGCCCAGCGCGACGTACTCGGCACCGGTGTCCGGGGCCGCGGGCGTGGGCGAGGACGTGGGTGCGGGCGACGACGGGGGTGCGGTGGAGGTCGGGACCCGGGTCGGACCGCCGCAGGACGCCACCGCGACCACCGTCGCGAGGCACAGCGCAGCAGCACTCCGCGCCGGCCTCGTCATGATGTCGAGCGTAGCCACGGGCTGGTCGTGACCACGCCGGCGATTCGCGCCTGCGACGACTGCGCTGATACGCTTGCAGTTGCCGTGTAACGGCCACGGACCCTAGTGCCCCGGTGAACCGGCCCGGGCGCGCCGTGCAACGAACCCTCAGAGGAGAACAGTGTCGAAGAAGAGTGCTGCGCCCACCGTGGCAGACGTTCCCAAGGCAGAGATCATCAAGCAGTACGCCGTCGCCGACGGTGACACCGGATCCCCCGAGGTCCAGGTCGCGCTGCTCACCGGGCGCATCTCGCACCTGACCGAGCACCTCAAGGAGCACGAGCACGACCACCACAGTCGTCGCGGACTCCTGCTGCTCGTCGGTCAGCGCCGCCGACTGCTGAACTACCTGCAGAACACCGACATCGAGCGCTACCGCTCGCTCATCGAGCGACTCGGCCTGCGCCGCTAGACCACGACGCGGTCACCTCCGGGTGGCCGCTCCGCCCCTCCGGGGCACCTGCGCATCGCGCGGGGACAACTGCATATCGACCCACCAGGGCGAGACCACCAGGCACGACAGCTCGGTCCTCGGTAGTGGCCCTCGGGACGTCTCCTCACGGAGCGCCCGCAGGCCTCGATCGAAGACCGAACCATGATCCTCCAGCCTGAGTCTCGTCCCCAAAGCAGGCACCAGCCTGCAGAAGGGACTCGCATGAGCGACTCCACTTTGCACACCACCGAAGCCGTCATCGACAACGGACGCTTCGGCACCCGAAAGGTCCGGTTCGAGACCGGACTCCTCGCCAGCCAGGCCGCCGGAAGCGTCGCGGCCTTCCTCGACGACGACACGATGCTGCTCTCGGCCACCACGGCCGGCAAGCACCCGAAGGAGCAGTTCGACTTCTTCCCGCTCACCGTCGACGTCGAAGAGCGCATGTACGCCGCCGGCAAGATCCCCGGCTCGTTCTTCCGTCGTGAGGGCCGTCCCAGCGAGGACGCCATCCTCACCTGCCGGCTGATCGACCGGCCGCTGCGCCCGACCTTCAAGAAGGGCCTGCGCAACGAGGTCCAGGTCGTCATCACCGTGCTCGCCCTCAACCCCGACACCCCCTACGACGTGCTGGCCATCAACGCAGCATCGGCGTCCACCCAGATCTCCGGTCTGCCGTTCTCCGGTCCCGTCGGCGCCACCCGCGTCGCCCTGATCGACGGCGACTGGGTCGCCTTCCCGACGCACAGCCAGCTCGAGGACGCCGTCTTCGACATGGTCGTCGCCGGTCGCGTGGCCGGTGACGACGTCGCGATCATGATGGTCGAGGCCGAGTCCACCGAGTCCACCTGGGACCTCGTCCAGAGCGGCGTCCAGGCGCCCACGGAAGAAGTCGTCGCCAGTGGCCTCGACGCCGCCAAGAGCGTCATCAAGCAGCTGTGCGACGCGCAGGCCGAGCTGGCCGCGCACGCCGCCAAGCCGATCCAGGAGTTCCCGGTCTTCCCGGAGTACCAGGACGACGCCTACGACGCCGTCGCGCGCATCGCGTCCGTCCCGCTCGCCGAGGCGCTGACGATCCTCAGCAAGGCCGACCGTGAGGCTCGCGAGAGCGAGATCAAGGCGACCGTGCTCGATCAGGTCGGCGAGTCGTTCGAAGGCCGCGAGAAGGAGATCGGCGCCGCGATGCGCTCGCTCACCAAGACTCTCGTGCGTGAGCGCGTGCTGCGCGACAAGGTCCGCATCGACGGTCGCGGCCTGGCCGACATCCGGGCCCTGTCCGCCGAGGTCGGCGTCATCCCGCGCGTGCACGGTTCGGCGCTGTTCCAGCGCGGCGAGACCCAGATCCTGGGCGTCACCACGCTGAACATGCTCGGTCTGGAGCAGAAGCTCGACACGCTCTCGCCCGAGACCACGCGTCGCTACATGCACAACTACAACTTCCCGCCGTTCTCCACCGGCGAGACCGGTCGCGTGGGCTCGCCGAAGCGTCGCGAGATCGGTCACGGCGCCCTCGCCGGCCGCGCGCTGCTTCCGGTGCTGCCGACGCGCGAGGAGTTCCCGTACGCCATCCGTCAGGTCTCCGAGGCGCTCAGCTCCAACGGTTCCACCTCGATGGGCTCGGTCTGTGCGTCCACGATGGGTCTGCTCAACGCCGGGGTGCCGCTGCGCGCGCCGGTCGCCGGCATCGCGATGGGCCTCATCTCCGGTGAGGTCGACGGCCAGCAGCAGTTCGTCACGCTGACCGACATCCTCGGAGCCGAGGACGCCTACGGCGACATGGACTTCAAGGTCGCCGGCACCCGCGAGTTCGTCACCGCGCTGCAGCTCGACACCAAGCTCGACGGCATCCCCGCCGACGTGCTGGCCGGCGCGCTCACCCAGGCTCGTGAGGCACGCTTCACGATCCTCGACGTCATGGCCGAGGCCATCAGCGAGCCCGACGAGATGAGCCCGTACGCACCGCGCATCATCACGATCAAGATCCCGGTCGACAAGATCGGCGAGGTCATCGGCCCCAAGGGCAAGGTCATCAACCAGATCCAGGACGACACCGGCGCCCAGATCTCCCTCGAGGACGACGGCACGGTCTACGTCGGAGCCGACAACGGCGACGCCGCCGAGGCCGCGCGCGACGCGATCAACGCGATCGCCAACCCGACGATGCCCGAGGTCGGCGAGCGCTACCTCGGCACCGTCGTCAAGACGGTCGACTTCGGTGCGTTCATCTCGCTGCTGCCCGGGCGCGACGGCCTGCTGCACATCAGCAAGCTGCGCGAGCTCAACAACGGTCAGCGGGTCGAGCGCGTCGAGGACGTCGTGTCCGTCGGCCAGAAGATCCAGGTCGAGATCGCCGAGCTCGGCGACCGCGGCAAGCTGTCGCTCATCCCGGTCATGGGTGAGGTCGACGACGGACCCGCCGCCGACGACGAGACTGCCGACGACGACGCCGAGGTCGGCGCCGACGTCTGAGTCGCCTGAACGTCCGACGAGGCCTCCGCACCCCCTTGGGGTGTCGGGGGCCTCGTCGCGTCAGGTGACGGTGATGGGTTCGGTGCGGACGGTCTCCCGGCCGACGTAGGCGACACTGTAGGTTCCGGGCGGACCGGCCCGCCACGTGATGGTCGCGTCCCAGCGTCGCCCGCGTCGCCGCCAGGTGATCGAGGTGTCGAACGAGCTGTCGTCGGCGACGACCCGCCAGCCGTTCGGATCCTGACGCTCGACGAGCAGGTAGGTGGGCCGCAGCACCCGGTTGGGATGGTCGGCGGCAACCTCGACGCGCACGTCCCAGCCGCTCGGCACCGACTCGGGGGCTGAGCGCACGGCGATCTCCTGCCGTCGCTCCCACCGGGGTGAGCCGGTCGGCGCCGTCCATCGCAGCCGGTGCGGCGGCGGGGGCGTCCCCGGATCGACCGGACGGCCGTCACGCATCGCCTCGGCGAGGGCGACGACCACGTCGGTGACCGCGGCGAGCTGGTGGCGCCCGAAGATCGTGCTGCCGCCCTCGTAGTCCTGCTCGTCGTACTCCTCCGGCGTGGTCAGGTAGTGGGCGTAGCCGTTGGTATAGCCCTGCACGAGGACGCGCTCGACGTCGGTGGACATCACCTCCGCGACGGCCCGGCGGATCCGGAGGCCGGCGGTGATCGTCACCTCGATCGGCAGGCAGACGAGGACGAGGCTGCCGATCCGCACGAGCTGCACCGGGAGACGCTCCTGGGCCCATCGGAGGGCTCCGACCGGGATGAGCAGGTCCTTGGGCGCCTGGCGGCTGCGCAGCCCGGGAAACCGCGCGTACAGCCGCTCGCTGAGCCACTGGGGGATCGGGTTGTTCCGCCCGCGCCGGAAAGCCGGCGATCCCTCCCCGTCGGTCGTCCCGGCGGCGAACGACGCTCCGAGCACGGCCCGGCCGGTCGGACCCTCGCCGGTGGTCCGGTGCGCGAGATCGACGTAGGTCATCCGCGACTGCAGGAGCGGAGCCACCTCCTCCCCGGGCTGGGCGGCCAGAGCACGGGCGGTCGCGAGCTGCCGCTCGGCGATGATCCGGTTGTTCTCACGCTCGTCGTCGGTCGGGCCGTGGCCGGCCCGGCCGGCGAGGTTCGGTGAGATGTCGCCCGCGTTCGTCTGGGCGAACGAGGTCACCAGAGAGGCGTGGGGCGACTGCGGATCGTCGCCGTCCCGCTCCCAGGCGTACGCCGCCCAGCCCTTGTTGTCGGAGCTGATCAGGGTGGTGCGGCTCGACATCGACGTGTTGTGGACCGCGAACCAGCTGATGGCGCCGACCAGCCTGGTGTCGCGCTCGACGCGCAGGACGGTCATCAGCGGGTCGACGGCGGCGGGGAAGTGTGCGCGGTCAGTGGCGGGATTGCGGTCGAAGGCGGCGGGGCTGCGGTTGGTGCCGGCGTCGGTGAGCGCTCCGCGGGTGATCGTGACGGTGGATGCGCTCAGGTCCTGGTGGGCCCGGGCCACGGCGACGACGACACCCGACACGAGCCGCTCGAACGTCCGTGGGTGGAACCCCGCGGTGGTGATGTTGTACAGCACGTGGCGGCCGTGGCCTCCGGGGCCGCAATGTGTGTGGGTCGCCGTCAGGACGACGTTGCGGGCGGTGTAGCGGTCGCCGAACCGTGACGACAGCCGGGCGAGGATTTCGGTGACGGCGGCCTGGAAGAACATGCCGATGTCGGCCACGACGTGGACGACCTGCTCGGTGCCGTCGTCGAAGACGAACGCCCGGGCGTACTGCCGGGTGAGGATGCCGCGTGTCCACTGGTGCGGCATGCCGTAGCCCATCATCCCGACACCCCACGGCTCCCCGGTGATGTCGACGACGGCTCGGCCCACCTTCAGCGTCATGGGCGCCAGTATCACGCACCGGATGCGCTGTTGGCCGTGAGACGATCGCTGGGCCATGGAGGAGCTCAGACATCGCGCCGCCGCGCTCGACGCTGCCGATCCGCTCTCGGCCTTCCGCGACCGGTTCGCGCCCGCCGACGGGCTCGTCGCCTACTTCGACGGGAACTCCCTCGGGCGGCTCCCGAGAGCGACCGCCGAGCGGCTGGCGTCCTTCGTCACCGACGACTGGGGCGGACGGCTCATCCGCGGGTGGGACGAGGGATGGGTCGAGCTGCCGGTTGCCGTCGGCGACGAGCTGGCGGCACTGATCGGAGCCGCGCCGGGACAGACGGTGGTCGCCGACTCGACGACGGTCAACCTGTTCAAGACGGTGCACGCGGCCTGCGGGCTCCGACCCGATCGCGACGAGATCGTCATCGACACCGCCAACTTTCCGACCGACCGCTACATCGTGGAGTCAGTGGCCGCGCAGCGCGGCATGAGCGTCCGATGGGTGCAGACCGACGTCGTCGACGGTGTCACTCCCGACGCGCTCGCCGAGGCGTTGGGGGAGCGGACGGCGGTCGTGGCCCTCAGCCACGTCGACTACCGCTCCGGGGCCATCGTGAGCATGAGAGCCCTCACCGAGCAGGTGCACGCCGCTGGAGCCCTCATCGTCTGGGATCTCTGTCACTCGGTGGGAGTGCTGCCGGTCGCGGTGGATGCCGACGGCGCTGACTTCGCGGTGGGGTGCACGTACAAGTACCTGAACGCCGGACCCGGCGCACCGGCATTCATCTACGTCGCGGACCGACACCTCACCGAGGCGGTGCAGCCGGTGTCGGGCTGGTTCAGCGCCACCGACCTGTTCGCGATGGCGGACACCTACACCGTGGCTCCCGACATCCGCCGGATGCTCAGCGGGACGCCCAACATCATGGGGGTGCTCGCCGTGCGCGAGGGGGCACGGTTGGCGGCCCAGGCCGGCCTCGAGCGGATCCGCGCCAAGTCGGTGGCCCTCACCGAGTTCCTGGTCGAGCTCGTCGATCGGCTGGGTGTCGACATGCTCTCGCCTCGCGACGCCCAGGGGCGCGGCAGCCACGTGACCATCCAGGTCCCGGACGCCGGGAGTGTGGCGGAACGACTCACCGCGCGCGGCGTCATCCCCGACGTCCGGCGGCCCGACCTGCTGCGCCTGGGGCTCTCGCCGTCTGTCCACGTCGTTCACCGAGGTCGCCGCGGGCATCGCGATCCTGGTCGAGCTGGCCGGCTGAGGTCAGACCGGGGCGCGGTCGGCGATCTCCTTCTTGTACTTCCCTCGGCCGATCCCATGTAGAGCACCCGTGCCGGCGGGGGAACCCGGGTCATGAACTGCTTGCGTTCCTCGGGCGTCTGATCCTCGAGGATGTAGCCGAGTTGCACCAGCAGGCGGTTCTTGGAGAGCGCAGCCATACCGGCCTCGCCGACCTCGTTCCACTCAGCCTCTGTCATCGAGGTCTCCGCCACGGGCAGTATCTCGTCCTCCTCCTGGCCGAGATGAGTGTTGAGCGTGCTGCTGATCTCATCGAGCAGGGCGGCCAGAGCGTTGCGGCTCTCCGTCGACGGCTCAGCGGCCCACGGGTCAGTCAGCCCGGCGACCCGGTCGAGCAGCGCGGCCACCTGCTCGTGCTGTTGTCGCATGATGCCGACATGGATGGCGCAGGCCGGAGCGCGCACCTCCAACTTGTTGAAGACCAGCTCCTCCTCACCATGGTGATGGTGATGCAACATGTCGACGATCTCGAGCACGTGCGCCGCGACCCGGCCCGCTTTCGCCGTGTCGCCGGGCTCGACGGCACGCACCATCGGCGGCGCCAACCTGAACTCGCGGCGGAACACGCCGTGGATCATCTTCATGTCGTCGGTGTTGCAGCCGTAGGCAGGTGCCGTGTCTGTCATGGTGAGTCCCTGTCTGGTATGAGGTCTGTGGAACACGATAGGCGTGGCCATGTTCGTGCGTCCTCGGAATGCTCGTACGATCGTGGCCATGACACGTGTTGCGGTGCTGGGTGCCAGAAGGCCGGATGGGCACGGAATCGGTGCGCGCACTGGGCGCCGCTGAAGGGCATCGACGTCGTCGCCCAGATCGATGTCGACGACTCGCTCGAACTGATCACCCAGAGCGGTGCCGAGGTGGCGCTGGACTTCACCTCACCGGTGTCGCACTGGGCAATGTGAGCTGGTGCGTCGAGCATGGCGTGCACGTCGTGGTGGGCACTTCCGGGTTCGATGACGCCAAGATCGATGCCGTACGCGAGCTGCTGGGCGACAATCCCGTCTCGGCGGTGCTGATCGTGCCGAACTTCTCGATCGGCGCCGTGCTGATGATGAAGTTCGCCGCAGCGGCTGCGCCATTCTTCGAGTCCGTCGAGGTCATCGAAATGCACCACCCGGACAAGATTGATGCGCCGTCGGGCACCGCGACCCGCACTGCCGAGCTGATAGCCGCTGCGCGCGACGCCGCCAACGCTGGCCCTGTGCCCGACGCGACCACGACCGACCCTGAGGGAGCGCGGGGAGCCAAGGTCGCCGGCATACCCGTGCACGCGATCCGCGCCCGCGGATTCGTGGCCTCGCAGGAGGTGCTGCTTGGTGGCGCCGGCGAGACGCTCTCGATCCGCCACGACTCGACCGACCGCGAGTCATTCATGCCCGGCGTGGTTGCGTCCGTACGCGCCGTCGCGGGCAGGCCCGGTGTCACGGTCGGCCTCGACGCCGTCCTCGGACTCAGCTGACGCCCGTCGCAGACATCCCGCTTGGCAGACAGTCCTACGATTTTCGAGTGAGTTCAGAACGAATCGCGTCCCGGCGATCGTCCCTGTCGCGCTGATGATCGTCGTCGGCGTGCTGGCATTCCTGATCAGAATCCTGTCGGCGATGCGGGGCGGCGGACTGCTCTCCATGTCGGACTACGACTTGGTCGTCTACTACACCGGTGCCGACTCGCTGATCGCCGGCCGGTTGTACGGCAGCTTCGTCTTGCTGCATCCGCCGGGGATCCTGCTTGCTCTGGCGCCGTTCGCGGCTCTCGGCCACCTCTTTTCCGACTCGACCGGTTATGCGGTGGCGCGAGTGGCGTTCATGGCCATCGGTGCGCTCAATGCGGTCATGCTGACGAGACTGGCTGGTCGGCAGGGGCTCGTTGTGGGTGCCGTGGCGGGGGTGTTCTACGCCGTGTGGAGCCCCTCGCTGTACGCCGATCGCACGACCCTGCTGGAGCCCTTGGGCACGACGCGCTCCTGCTCTCGCTCCTCCTGCTGCTCATGAATCCTCGTGTGACGCCACGGGCACAGTTGATCGCCGGCGCCGCCATTGGGCTGGGAGCCACGGTCAAGATCTGGGCAGTCATTCCCATTCTGGTGATCGTGCTGTGGCAGTTCCGCGCTGACGGGGTGAAGGCCGCAACGCGGATCGTCGCCGGCGCTACGGCAGCCATCGCCGTCGTTTGCCTGCCGTTCTTCCTGCTCGCACCGGGTCCGATGTTCAGGATGGTGGTCCTGGACCAGCTCCAACGCCCGGTGATCCAGCCGTCCCTCATGCACCGGCTGGGATTCATGGGTCGGCCCAACGCGACCGCTCTCAAGCCGGGGTCCACCGAGTTCGACCTCACCGTCATCGGCCTGTGCGCGGCCCTCTTCTGCCACGGCGTCTGCCTTGACCTTGCGACTGCGCCCGGTGCGGATCGTCGTGGGCCTGTTGGCGGCGACCGGAGCAGTCCTGCTGGCGAGTCCTTCGGCACTCTTCACCACCAGAAGATCCGTTGCCGCTCCGGTCGCCCGCTGTCGCGTACGCATTCAGCAGATCGCGGATGGGCAGCACCCGCACCGGTCGGTTCGCCTCGTGGCGGGCTCCCTCATTGCCGCGCCGCTTGCGGTTCTCGTGATCGGTGCCTCGTCGATCACCTACGGACGCCAGGTCGCATGGGTGAATCAGGACACTGCGCGCCGACATTCCTCGTTCGTGCGTACGCCGATGACCCGAGCGGCCTGATCGCCTTCAACGTGCTGAGCTCCGGACCCCGGCGTGGCTGTCGCGTGTGGTCTGACATGACTGGATTGACGTACGACCCGCCGTCCGGCGACCCGTGCCGAGGCTGAGCAATCCGGTCCGGCAGCGAGACCTCGTGGGTTACCTCTCATCGGGATCGGCGGCGATCATCCTCAGACATCCGGCTGCCAAGCTGGAAACCGCCGACAACCGGGAGATCAACGATAGTGCACTTGGTCGCCCGGACGACGAATTACCGGATCTTTCGCGCGCCCCTAGCGTGCGACTGCGCTTGGCGGATTACAGCAGCCGCACCAGGGCTGCGGCGAGCGCCGCTCCGAAGACCACGCCCAGGAATGGCACCCGCAACGTCAACAGCAGCGCCGCGACCCCGAGTCCGAGCAGTCGGGCATCCAGCCGGAGGGACGAGCCCTCGGCAAATACCTGCACGGCGATCAGCGCACCCAGCAGGGCGACCGGGATCAGATCGGCCGCTCGCACCGTCACGGGATGGTTGAGCCGCGCTCCGCTACCGACAGCCCGGCATATTTCAACGCGAAGCAGCCGACCCCCATGATCAGGATGCCGCCCCACAGCGCGGTCATTCGGCGTCCTCCGCCGGAGCTTCCGGGTGCCAGAGCATGCCGAGGGCGACAGCCGCTGCGCCGCCGATCATAATCGTAGACCGGCCGCGGTGACCGGCACGACGCCGAGCGCGACGGCAGCCGCAAACAGGGCGACCGTCCGGGCATACCAGCTGTCCGGCGCGGCCACAGCAGCGCCAGGAATGCCGCCCCGACTGCGGCGTCGAGGCCGTACTGCTTCGGATCGCCGATCGCATTGCCGGCCAGCGCTCCGGCGAATGTCATGGCGTTCCACACGCCAAGAATCCGAGATGCCAGTCCAGTAGAACCCGAGCCGGGTCTGCCGGGGAGTCTCGCGGGTGACCGCCATCGCGGTGGACTCGTCGATGACGAAGTGCGCCGAGGCCAGTCTCGCCGGCCCATGCAGCTTGAGCTTCGGGGGCCAGGTCAGGCCGTAGAACAGGTTGCGGCTACCCAGCAGGACCGCGGTCAGGGCGCCGGTGATCGGATTGCCACCCGACGCGATGATGCCCATGAAGGCGAACTGCCACCGACCGGTGAACACCACCAACGACAGCACGCAGGTTCGGCACAAACGCTCACACTCGGACGATGTCGAGATCGCACCGAACGAGATGCCGCACGTCCCGGTGGCCAGGCCGACGCCCGCGAGGGAAATCCAAGCTCATCACCCATCCATCAGTCGTCACGTCAGACTCGTGTGCAGCCGGATCTGCTGACCGTGCCTCCGGACTCGGACTCCAGTTCGCGGTGCGCACCATCCGGCTCCCAGCCGGATTTGGTGACGAAGGTCCGGAGGGCGTCGTCGGTCGAATTGACCCACCACTTCGCGCGGATGAACCTGTCGGCGGTCAGGGCGTCCATCGCAGCCTGGAGCAGTCGAGAGCCGTGGCCGTTGCGCTGATGAGCTGGGTCGATCACGAACTCGCCAACCTCACCGTCGGAGACCTGGTCGCTGTCGGGGTCGTACGACGGGTGCACGAAGCCGTGAAGCCCCGGACGTCGGCACGTTCGAGAGCCACGAGCACCCGTATCCGGGCATCCTTGGGTGCGTTGAGCGTCGAGACCCAGCGCGCGGTCAGCTCATCCGTGTCGAGGGCGTCGATCTCCGTCGCGACCTCGGCATACTGCTCGCGCCAGGCGGTCAACTGGACCCGCACCATGGCCTTTGCGTCATCTGGCCAGGCAAGCCTGGCGCTCGACATCGGCGTTCACGGACGAAGAAAGCTCTTCGACAAGCCCGCGACTCGGCCCCGGACGCCTCCAGCATCGCGGCGGCCATCGACGTGTTGCGCAGGCTCGGCCAGGTTTCCCAGGCGAGCACGAGAAGGCCAGGGAAGCCGGCGATGATCAGGGG
>CAWAGS010000018.1:0-111612 GCA_963781445.1 uncultured Actinomycetota bacterium | reverse complement strand
GTCGGCGACGACGTCAAGACCGAGGTCCAGGCCGATCTCGACGCGCTCAACGAGGCGCTCAAGGGCGAGGACGCCGATGCCGTCCAGGCAGCGGTGACCAAGCTCGGTGAGTCGAGCTCGAAGATGGGCCAGGCCATGTACGAGGCCGCGGCGGCCGAACAGGCCGCCGAGGGCGGTCCCGACGGGTCAGCCGCGGGCGATGCCGACGGCTCGGACGGTGACGACGACGTCGTCGACGCCGAGATCGTCGACGAGGACGCTCCGGCCGACGAGGAGACCAAGTGACCGAACGCCCCGACGAGGCGGGGGAGGAGTCGATCGCGCCGGTTCCCGACGAGGGCCCGGCCGTCGACTCACCCCCGGAGCCCGATGAGCACGAGGTCACCGAGGAGTCGGACCTCGCGCGGCAGCTCGCCGAGCGCACCGCCGACCTGCAGCGGCTGCAGGCCGAGTACGTCAACTACAAGCGGCGCGTCGATCGCGACCGCGCGTTCGCCCGCGCGCAGGGTGAGGCGTCCGTCCTGCGCTCGTTGCTCACCGTGCTCGACGACATCGGCCGGGCCGAGGAGCACGGCCAGCTCGAGGGTGGCTTCAAGGCCGTCGCCGATGCGCTGCGCCAGGCGGTCAAGGGCCACCGGCTCGAGGTCTTCGGCGCAGCCGGAGACGTGTTCGACCCCCGGCTGCACGAGGCGCTGTTCCACGCCGGCGAGTCCGCCGACGTCGACGTCACCACCGTCCAGTCGGTCGTTCGCACCGGGTACCGCGTCGGCGACGACGTCATCCGGCACGCCCAGGTCGGTGTCGTCGACCCGGCTGCGGCCTCGGTGCCGGAAGAATCCGTCCCGGACGCCGTCGACGACTCGTCGGATCCCGAGACCGAGTAGGGAGGTCTGCCGTGCCTGCCAGTGACTGGACGTCGAAGGACTTCTACAAGACGCTCGGGGTGTCCAAGGACGCCTCGCAGGCCGACATCAAGAAGGCCTATCGCAAGCTCGCGCGAGCCAACCACCCCGACTCCAACCCGGGCAACCAGGCCGCCGAGGAGCGCTTCAAGGAGGTCTCCGAGGCCTACGCGGTGCTGTCCTCACCGGACAAGCGCAGGGAGTACGACGAGCAGCGCACCTTGTTCGGTCAGTTCAAGGGCGGCTTCCAGAACGGGCCCGGCGGATACGGGCCACCCGGCGGACCGGGCGTCGACTTCGACCTCGGCGACCTTCTCGGCGGCATCTTCGGGGGCGGGCGCGGTGGCCGTGCTCGGCGCCCTCCGCAGGGACGCCGCGGCGACGACATCGAGACCGAGGCCACGATCACGTTCCAGCAGGCGGTCGACGGGGCCACGCTGCCGCTGCGGATGACCAGTGACGAGGCCTGTCCCACCTGCCACGGCACGGGGGCTCGACCGGGCACCGTGCCCAAGGTGTGCTCGAAGTGTCAGGGCAGCGGCATGCAGACCGGTACCGCCGGCGGCGTCTTCGCCATGACCGAGCCGTGCGACCTGTGCCGCGGTCGAGGCATGGTCGTCGAGGATCCGTGCGCCACGTGCCACGGCTCCGGGCGGGCACCGGCCAGCCGCACCATGCAGGTCCGGATCCCCTCAGGCGTGAAGGACGGCCAGCGGATCCGGCTCAAGGGCAAGGGCGGCAAGGGCGACGGCGGACCCGACGGCGACCTCTATCTCGTCGTCCACGTCGAGAAGCACAGCACCTTCGGGCGCCGCGGCGACAACCTCACCATCACCGTCCCGATCGCGTTCGACGAGGCTGCGCTCGGGGCCACCATCTCGGTGCCCACGCTCGACGGGCCGCCGGTGTCCATCCGCATCCCCGCCGGCACCCCCAGCGGCCGCACGCTCCGGGCCAAGGGCAAGGGCGGGGCCACTCGCAGCGGCGGACGCGGCGACCTGCTCGTCACCGTCGAGGTCCAGGTGCCGACCGAGCTGGACGAGGAGTCCCGCGCCGCGATCGAGGCGCTCCGCGCCGCGCGGGGCGACGCCGATCCGCGCGCCGCCCTCTCGGAGGCAGTCCGATGACCGAGCACCCGTTCACTCCGCCGGGCCCCGAGGCGAAGGTCTTCGTCATCAGCGTCGCGGCCGAGCTGTCCGGACTTCACCCGCAGACGTTGCGCTCCTACGATCGCCTCGGCATCGTGGCTGCCGGTCGCACCGGCGGCGGCGGGCGGCGCTACTCCTTGCGCGACATCGAGCAGCTGCGCCAGGTGGCCCGACTCACCGCCGAAGGGCTCGGCCTCGAGGGCGTCAAGCGCGTCATCCAGCTCGAGACCCAGGTCGACGCCCTGCAGCAGCGGGTCGCCGAGCTGCAGGCCGAGCTCGCTGCGGCGCGTCAGGCCCTCGGCACCGTGCAGAACCTGCCGGTGCGGGTCGCGGACACCCAGATCATGCTCTGGCGCAAGCCGCGCCGCTGACGTCACTCAACTAGCCGGAATCGGGTACGCGCATCGCTGCGCACCGTTACGTTTCGATCGACGGGGTACACGACGAAGGAGATCGACATGACAGATCCGACGGCTGCGCCACCACCACCCCCGCCCCCGTCCGGGGCGGCATTCGCCGGATGGGGTTCGCGCGTCGGCGCCTACATCCTCGACGTACTCCCGATCCTGGCGGTCTACCTCGTGTTCTCGCTGATGTTCGGTGACAACTCCGCTGCGGACGGATCAGTCTCGACGAGCCTGTCCGGTGGTCCGTTCCTGCTCTACGCGCTGCTCGCGATCGGTTGGGTCGTCTACAACTGGGGCATCAAGCAAGGCGCCACCGGCCAGACCATGGGCAAGAAGGTCCTGAGCATCGCGGTCTACAAGGCCGGAACGACAGAACCTCTCGGCACCGGACTCTCGATCGGTCGCTACTTCGTCCACATCATCGACGCCATTCCCTGCTACATCGGCTTCCTGTGGCCGCTGTGGGACGCGGAGAACCGCACCTTCACCGACATGATCCTCAGCACGCGGGTCTACAAGGTCTGACCGCCTGAACGCATCGGACGTCCGGTGGAGGATCGACTCCTCCATCGGGCGCCAGTTATCGTGACGGCACCGCGTCAAGACCTCGATCTGTGTTGGATGGTGCTCGTGTTCGAGAAGATCCTCATCGCCAACCGCGGCGAGATCGCCATCCGCGCGTACCGCGCGGCGCACGAGCTGGGGGCGCGGACCGTTGCGGTGTTCCCGTACGAGGACCGAGGGTCCGAGCACCGCGTGCGCGCCGACGAGGCCTACGAGATCGGCGAGCGCGGCCATCCGGTGCGGGCCTACCTCGACCCGACCGCGATCGTGCGGGCCGCTGAACGGGCCGGGGCTGACGCGATCTACCCGGGTTACGGGTTCCTGTCGGAGAACCCTGAGCTCGCCGAGGCCTGCACCGCCGCAGGCATCACCTTCATCGGACCACCGGCGTCGGTCCTCGAGCTCACCGGCAACAAGGCGCGGGCGATCGCCGCGGCTCGGGCTGCCGGCGTGCCGGTTCTCGCGTCGGTGGACCCGTCCGACGACGCGGGCACCCTGGTCGAGGCGGCCGGAGGCCTCACCTACCCACTGTTCGTGAAGGCGGTCGCCGGTGGCGGGGGCCGCGGCATGAGGCGCGTCAGCGAGCCCGCGCAGCTGCGGGAGGCCGTCGACGCGGCGATGCGTGAGGCCGATGGAGCCTTCGGCGACCCGACCTGCTTCGTGGAGGAGGCTGTCGTCGATGCCCGCCACATCGAGGTCCAGGTGCTGGCCGACGGCGACGGACACGTGGTGCATCTGCACGAGCGCGACTGCTCGGTGCAGCGTCGCCATCAGAAGGTGGTCGAGATCGCTCCCGCTCCTCACCTCGATGCCGGCCTCCGCGATCAGATGTGCGCCGACGCCGTGCGCTTCGCCGCCGAGATCGGCTACTCGTGCGCCGGCACCGTGGAGTTCCTGCTGGGCCCCGACGGACGGTACGTGTTCATCGAGATGAACCCCCGCATCCAGGTGGAGCACACCGTCACCGAGGAGGTCACCGGCGTCGACCTGGTGCAGGCGCAGATGCGGATCGCGAGCGGTGAGACGCTGGCCGACCTCGGTCTCGCCGACCAGGACGCCATCACGACCGTCGGCGCCGCGCTGCAGTGCCGGATCACCACGGAGGACCCGACCAACGGGTTCCGGCCTGACACCGGCCAGATCTCCACCTATCGGTCGCCGGGCGGACCGGGCGTGCGGATCGACGGCGGGACGACCTACACCGGTGCCGAGATCAGCGCACACTTCGACTCGCTGCTCTCGAAGCTGACGTGCCGCGGCAGCGACCTGCCGACGGCGATCACCCGGGCCCAGCGGGCGCTCGGTGAGTTCAGGGTCGGCGGGGTCGCCACGAACATCACCTTCCTCAAGGGCCTGCTGGCCCACCCGCACTTCGCGGCGGGCGACGTCACGACGACGTTCATCGACGAGCACCCCGAGCTGATGGAGGCCCACCCGCCGGCCGAGGAGGCCGAGAAGCTGCTCGGGTACCTCGCTGACGTCACCGTCAACCAGCCGCACGGCACGGCCACCGTCAGCGTCGACCCACGCGCGAAGCTCCCCCGTGTCGACCTCGATGCTGCGCCACCGGACGGGTCGCGACAACTGCTGCTCGACGCAGGGCCGGAGGGCTGGTCGCGAGCACTCCGTGAGCGCGACACCGTCGGCGTCACCGACACCACGTTCCGCGATGCCCACCAGTCCTTGCTCGCCACGCGCGTCCGGACCCGCGACCTGCTCGAGGTCGCGCCGGTGGTGGCGCGCACGACCCCTCAGCTTCTCAGCGTCGAGTGCTGGGGCGGAGCGACCTACGACGTCGCCCTGCGGTTCCTGTTCGAGGACCCGTGGGAGCGGCTGGCCGCACTCCGCGAGGCGATGCCGAACCTGTGCCTGCAGATGCTGCTGCGCGGTCGTAACACGGTGGGCTACACGCCCTACCCGAGTGCTGTCACCACGGCATTCGTGCGCGAGGCGACCGCCACCGGCATCGACGTCTTCAGGATCTTCGACGCTCTCAACGACGTGAGCCAGATGCGTCCGGCGATCGAGGCGGTGCGCGAGACCGGGACGTCGGTGGCCGAGGTCGCGCTCTGCTACACCGGCGATCTCTCGTCGCCGGACGAGCGGCTCTACACGCTCGACTACTACCTGAGCCTCGCCGAGCAGATCGTCGAGGCCGGAGCGCACGTGCTGGCGATCAAGGACATGGCCGGCCTGCTCCGGGCCCCGGCCGCGCGGACGCTCGTCACGGCCCTGCGTGAACGATTCGACCTGCCCGTGCACCTGCACACCCACGACACCCCGGGTGGCCAGCTCGCCACTCTCGTCGCCGCGATCGAGGCCGGGGTCGACGCCGTTGATGCGGCCTCGGCGTCCTTGGCCGGCACCACGAGTCAGCCGCCCATGTCGGCGCTGGTGGCGGCCACCGATCACTCGTCGCGATCCACCGGTCTCGACATCGAGGCCGTCAACGCCCTGGAGCCCTACTGGGAGGCGGTGCGCCGGCTGTACGCACCCTTCGAGGCCGGGCTGCTCGCGCCGACCGGGCGCGTCTACCGGCACGAGATCCCCGGCGGACAGCTGTCGAACCTGCGCCAGCAGGCGATCGCGCTCGGCCTCGGCGAGAAGTTCGAGCAGATCGAGGACATGTACGCGGCGGCCAACGACATCCTCGGCAACATCGTCAAGGTGACGCCGTCGAGCAAGGTGGTCGGTGACCTTGCCCTCCACCTGGTCGCCGTCGGCGCCGATCCCGGCGAGTTCGCCGACGAGCCCACCGGCTTCGACATCCCTGACTCCGTCATCGGCTTCCTGTCCGGCGAGCTCGGTGATCCGCCCGGCGGCTGGCCCGAGCCGTTCCGCAGCAAGGCGCTTCAGGGCCGGTCCGCCAAGTCGCTGGTCACCGAGCTCTCCGACGAGGAGTCGGCGGAGCTGGCATCGGACGACACCGCCGTCCGGCGCCATGCGCTCAACCGGTTGCTGTTCCCCGGACCCACGGACGAGTACGAGAAGTCGCGTGCCGAGCACGGTGACCTGTCCGCGGTGCCGACCGACGCGTTCTGGTACGGCCTGCGGCCGGACGAGGAGACCGAGGTCGAGCTCGCGGAGGGCACTTTGCACCTGTTCGGGGTCGAGGCGATCGGCGAACCCGACGAGCGCGGCATGCGCAACGTTCTCGGCACCATCAACGGGCAGCTGAGGCCGACCGAGGTCCGCGACCGGTCGGTGGAGGCCAAGGTGGCCTCGGCAGAGAAGGCCGACGCGTCCGACCCGCAGCAGATCGCGGTGCCCTTCGCCGGCGTCGTCAGCGCCGTGGTCGAGGAGGGTGACTCCGTCGAGTCCGGTCAGACGGTCGCCACCATCGAGGCGATGAAGATGGAGGCGTCGATCACGGCGCCCAGGTCAGGCACGGTCAAGCGCCTGGCCATCACCGAGGCGCGGCAGGCCGAGGGCGGCGACCTCCTGCTCGTCCTGGAGTGACACCGGCCTCGGCCCCGGCCTCAGCGCTGGTCGATCGGCGTCATCGGCGGGGCGAGGTGGGTGAGCTCGGCACCCCAGGAAGCCCACGGGCTGGCGTTGCGCCAGCGGTCGCCCATCGCAGTGCGCTGACCGTCGCCCCAGATCCGCGGACCGCCACGGATCACGGTCAGTGTCCCGGCCGCCACCATCAACGCGGTGGCGATGCTCTGTCGCCGCCAAGCGGGCTGGACGTAGACCTGGTCGACCTCACCGGTGGCCGGGTACCAGCGGGCGGCCCCGAGCTGGTGCTCACTTCGAACGGCGACCTCGCTCAAGGCCGTGGTGTCGAGCAGCCGGCCGGGGTCGAGGCCATGGCCGGAGAAGGCGATGAGGCTGTTCGCAGGTGGTGTCGCCGTCGGCTCGGGGACCTCGACGAACCACAGCGGCGGCGCCTTGGGTGCGGCAGGCGACATCACGCACAGCTCCGTCACCTCGCCGCGGGAGCCGAGACGAGCTAGGCAGAAGGCGTCGTCGCCGACCGCTGAGGTGGCTTCCGCCTCCGGGAGGTCGACACGCTCCGCGTCCGCGTGTGCGTCGGACCGGACTGCGGCGAACCACAGGGGGCGGCCGTCCGCGTCGAGTGCGCGGCAGTGCCAGAACCCGGGCGGTGTTGCCGTGGCCGGGTCAGTGCTGCGGCTCATACGCTCGGCGGCGGCGTCCGAGAGCGAGAAGCGATCCACCGCCGGTGATGAGCGCCATGCCGTAGGCCAGCAGCCGGGGGTCTTCGCCACCGGTGTCAGGCAGGACCGCAGCTCGTGTCGACCGACTGGCGGTGTCGCGGCCATCGTGGTCGCGGCCATCGTCGTCGCCATCGTCGTCGTCGTCGCGATCACGGAGGACGCTGTCGGTGAGGAGCACGTCCCCCACGTTGAACAAGCAGAGGGGGAAGACCTCGCACGTCGGCACGACCGTCTTGGTCCCGTCGGTGATGGCCAGGTTCGGGTTGACCGACGTCTGCGTGATGGTGAGGACGCTGTCGAGCATGGCCAGGTAGAAGTCGGCGAAGAGGCCACCGTCCGGACGCAGGTTCTGGCAGTAGGACGCGGTGGGATTCCCGGGGTCGAGGAAGGCCGTCGTCTTGCACTTGGTCGTCTTCGTGCCGCCCGGCACGCTGGGCCCGGTCTCGACGATGGTGATCTTGCTGCCCAGGGTCGTGGTGCCGGCGGGGACGAAGGACCCGTCCGCGATCTGCACGCCGACGCGGAACTTGGTGTAGCCGAAGTCGGGCTCGACCGCCGCCAAGGAAGCCTGCCGCGCGGCCCCTTCGGGGTCGGTGGTCGTCATGGCCGATGCCGTCACGCCCTCGGGGCTCGTCGGCTCGGCAGGATCAGGTTCCGTGGTGCCGGTCTCCCCAGGGCCCGGTCCGGTCGGCTCCGACGCATCGCTCGGTGTGTCGGGAGTCTTGTCAGTGGTCGGCTGTTCGGGGAGTGTCTGGTCGGTGGGTGCTGGGGTGCTGGGAGCCTTGTCGTCCGGTTTCTGGTCGCTGGTCGGCCGGTCGCTCGTCGGCTCGCTCGTCGTGCCCGAGTCGTTGACGTCGTCGTCGGCGGCAACTGGCGGTGCAAGCGTGAACATCGCGGCGGCGACGGCGGCACCGGCGATGGCGAGGTGGGACACCGCGCGACGAAGTGCGGGCGAGGTGAGGGATGAGGCTGTCACGGGGTCCTCCCGAACTGGCGCGGGCCTGTTTCGTTGTCGTCGAGGACGATGATGCACCAACCGATTCGGAGTCGGCGGCAGAATGCGGAAAACTGTTGCAGCCCGAACCCCAGCGCTCACTGAGCCCTCGCACGGCAGACGCCAGGCGGCCCATCGGACGAGAACGGCGAACACGCCCAGTCGCTGTGGTGCACTGGAGGACGTGACCGAGCCGCGGCCCGCGAGTGACTGGCCCGAGCACCCTTACCCGGGTGACTGGCCGGATCACTCCTACGCCGTCGACACCGACGCGATGGTGCACCGGATCGAGCCGGACGCCACGACGGCGTCGGGGTGGAGGGTTCCATCGGCAGCAGGCGCAATGTGCCTCGACGACTGGCTCGCGAGCGAGGGGCAGCCCGTGCTCGCTGAGCGCATGCCGGTGCTGAGCTTCGGGTCGAACCGGTGCCCCGCGAAGGTCGTCCGACAGGGCGGGCCGTTCGTCAACCTCGAGTGCGAGACCACAGGCTTGGCGGCCGTGTGGAGCCACGGGATCCGCGGCGACGGCCAGACCGTGGCGACGCTCATCTCGGCCCACGAGCACGAATCGGTGTTCTTCCTGTCCATGTGCACCGAGGCCGACATCGAGCTACTCGACGTCGTCGAGGGCGAGGGCCACCGGTACGTCCGCGTCCCCCTCGACCCGGCGCAGCTGGTGCTCGACGACGGCTCGTCACCCGAGGCGGCGACGGCCTACGTCGGAGCGCATCCCACCCGGTGGCCGGTGGCGGGTGCGGACGGCCATCCGGTGCTGCTGACCACGATGACGCAGCGGGAGGTGGCGATGTGGCGTGAGCAGGATCCCGTGCACTGGGTCCCCATCTCCGACTCTTCGTTCACCCCGCTCCATCCCGGACTCGATCCGTGAGACGCAGTCGAGGCGCTCGCTGGCCAGAGCGGCGGGACCGATGTCGTGTCATGCTGGAGAGAACGAGCACGAGCGTCCTCAGAAGCCGGTCTCCCGCGTCGTTCTTCTCCAGGGAGCACCTGCCATGTCCACGACCGGAGTCACCACGCTCGACGACGACCAGCGGTACGTCAGCCGTTTCACCGACCTCATGCAAGAGGTCCGCGACGTCGGCCTGCTCCGGCGCCGGTACGCCTACTACTGGGCCCAGATCGCGGTGGCGGTCGGATCCTTCGTCGCCCTGTGGGTGGGGTTCTTCCTGCTCGGCAACTCGTGGTTCCAGCTCATCCTGGCCGGCGCGCTCGGCGCGCTCGTCACGCAGTTCGGGTTCCTGGGGCACGACGCCGCACACCGCCAGATGTTCGTCTCGTCGACCTGGAACGCGTGGACCGCACGCATCCTGGCCGGTGGCTTCGCCGGGCTGAGCTTCACGTGGTGGCGCGCCAAGCACAACCTGCACCACAAGGCCCCCAATCTCGAGGGCTACGACCCCGACATCGGGCCGGGTGCCATCGCGTTCACCCCGGCCATCGTGGCCGAGCGGTCCGGGTTCGCCGGGTGGTTCGCTCGCCACCAGGGCTGGTTCTTCTTCCCGCTGCTCACGCTCGAGGGCATCAACCTGCACATCGCCAGCGTCCGGGTCGCCTTGACGAAGGGCTCGTCGCCCTACCGACTGGTCGAGCTCTCCCTCGTGGCGGTCCGACTGACGAGCTACGTGGCGGTGCTGCTGCTGTTCCTGCCGCTGGGCAAGGCCGTCGTCTTCTTCGCCATCCAGATGGCCGTGTTCGGCTTCTGCCTCGGGGCCTCGTTCGCTCCCGCGCACAAGGGGATGCCGATCGTGCCACCGGGGATGAAGCTCGACTTCCTCCGGCGCCAGGTGATGGTCTCCCGCAATGTGCGTGGCAATCCGGCCACCGACTTCTTCATGGGCGGCCTGAACTACCAGATCGAGCACCACCTGTTCCCGAGCATGCCGCGGTGCAACCTCAAGAAGGCTCGCCCGATCGTCCGGGCACACTGCCTGAAGGAAGGGATCGACTACCAGGAGGTCGGACTCTTCCACTCCTACGCGATCGTCGTCGGGTACCTCAACAACGTCGGCCTCCGGGCTCGCGACCCGTTCGACTGCCCGCTCGCGTCCCAGCTGAGGGGCTGACGAACGGTCAGTTCACCTGGCGGTCGTGGCCTTCCCAGAACTGCTCACGGAGCTTGAACTTCTGGAGCTTCCCCGTGGCCGTGCGAGCCAGCTCGTCGCGGAACTCCACTCGCTTCGGGCACTTGTAGCCGGCCAGGTTCTCCCGGCAGTGGGCGATGAGATCCTCGGCGCTCGTTCCGTCGGCCTCCGGGTCGAGCACCACGAGCGCGGTGACCATCTCGCCCCACTTCTCATCGGGCACGCCGATGACGGCGACCTCGGTGACCGACGGGTGTGACATCAGGGCGTCCTCGACCTCGATGGACGAGACGTTTTCCCCGCCGGTGATGATGACGTCTTTCTTGCGGTCGGCGATCGCCACGTAGCCGTCCTCGAACGTGCCGCCGTCGCCGGTGTGGAACCAGTCGCCGGCCTGGGCCTCGGCCGTGGCCTCCGGGTTCTCCCAGTAGGCCTCCAGGTTGTGGTTGGACTGGGCGAGCACCTCGCCGGACTCGTCGATCGCGATGCGGACACCGACCACCGGGGCACCGGCGCGGCCGAGCAGGCGAGCCTGCTCGTGCGCGTCGAGGTCGTCCCACTCCTCGCGCATGCGGCTCATGGTGAGCAGCGGCGCGGTCTCGGTGAGTCCGTAGATCTGGATGAACTCCCAACCCAGCTCCTCGCGGACCCGCTCGATGGTCCGGGTGGGCGGGGGAGCGCCGGCGACGATGATGCGCACCCGGTCGCGCCCGGGAATCTCGCCCTCCCAGTCCTTCGCCCCGTCGAGCGCGGCCGCGACCACGGCGGGGGCTGCGCACAAGTAGGTGACGCCGTGCTGCTCGATGCGCTTGAGGATCTCGGTGCCGTCGACCTGACGGAGCACCACGTGCTTGGCGCCCACACCGGTGGCGGTGAACGGGTGTCCCCATCCGTTGGCGTGGAACATCGGCAGGGTGTGCAGGTAGACGTCGCGGTCATCGACGGAGGCCTGCCACCCGAAGACGGTGGCGTTCAACCAGTTGTTGCGGTGGGTCAGCTGCACGCCCTTGGGCCGCGCGGTCGTTCCCGAGGTGTAGTTGATGGTGGCGGTGGCGCTCTCGTCGCCGATCCACGGCTCGGGATCGGCGGTGGAGCCCCAGATCTGGTCGTCGTCCTCGCCGAGCACGAACGTCCGCTTGCACTCGACCTCGTCGACGAGGTGCCGCAGCGCCGGGTCGACCATGAGCACCTCCGCCCCGGAGTGCTCGACGATGTAGCGGATCTCCGGCACGGACAGCCGGAAGTTGATCGGTACCAGGACCCGGCCCCACCCGCTGACCCCGAAGAACGACGTCAGGAAGCGAGCCGCGTTGTGGGAGACGATGGCGACCCGCCCGCCCACCGGGACGCCCATCTCATCGAGCGACGCGGCCTGCGCGCGGGCGCGCCGGGCCATCTCCGCGTACGTGATCTCACCCCACGACTCGGCCGGCTGGTCGGGTTCGTCCACCACCGCGACCCGATCGGGATAGACCGTCTCGGCGCGATCGAGGAAGTCACGGATGGTCAAGGGGTAGTACATGCTGCCTCCTGCTCGTGGCCTGGCTCACGTCCTTCCATCTTGCACCGAGGCCTCGAAAGGACGCACGGCGAGCGCGGATCGCCGTGGGTGACAACTGACGGTGGGGTCCGCTATTCTATGTTCCAGTTAGGAACATCCAGTTAGGAATATTGCCCCCCAGAATCCTCCCGAGGGGAACAGCGAGCCACGCCCGCGTCGTGAGTCCGACAGTGTCGAAATCCGAACAGCCGTTCGTGGTGAAGGTGAAGCGCCGGCACGACCGCCAACGCTCGGAAGCAATCAGGAGAGAAAGATGTCTGCACCAGACACCGTCGACCCCACCGTGACGGTTGACCAGAACGACACCGCGCTGCCGCGCGAGCACGCGATCGTCATCGGCGTCCTGCTCGTCTCGAGCTTCGTCGTGATCCTCAACGAGACCGTCATGAGCATCGCCATCCCCGTGCTCCAGGTGGCACTCGACGTCCCGCCGAGCGTCGGCCAGTGGCTCACCACGGCCTTCATGCTGACGATGGCCGTGATCATCCCGCTCACGGGCTTCTTCATCCAGCGGGTGCCCACGCGCTCGCTGTACGTGCTCGCGATGAGCCTGTTCACGGCAGGCACCCTGCTCGCGTTCGCGGCACCCGGCTTCGAGGTGCTCCTCGCCGCCCGTGTGGTTCAGGCCTCCGGCACGGCCATCATGCTGCCGCTGCTGATGACGACGATCATGACCCTCGTCCCGGTCGCGCGTCGCGGCGCGATGATGGGCAACGTCATGATCGTCATCTCGGTCGCGCCCGCGCTCGGCCCGACGGTCTCCGGACTGATCCTCGACCACTTCGAGTGGCGTTGGATCTTCGGTTTCGTGGCCCCGGTCGCGGCAGTCACCCTCGTCGTGGGTGCCCGCTACGTGGTCTCGGTCTCGGCGTCGACCGCGGCGCGCATCGACCTGCTGTCGGTGCCGTTGGCCGTGCTCGGTTTCGGTGGCCTGGTCTACGGTCTCGTCGGCATCGGCGAGGCGGCGGGTGGCGGCGGGACCGGTCAGGTGTGGATCTCCTTCGTGGTCGGAGCCGTGGCGCTCGTCGCGTTCGGATGGCGTCAGCGATCGCTGCAGCGGGAGGACCGCGCCTTGCTCGACCTGCGCGTGTTCGGCTCCGCGCAGTTCGCCTTTGCCTCGGTGGCCATGGTCGTGGCAATGGGCACGATGCTCGGCACGTTCATCCTGCTGCCGTACTTCGCTCAGCAGGTGCTCAGCTACAGCCCGTTCACCACGGGACTCATCACGCTGCCCGGCGGACTGCTGATGGGGCTCTCCGGTCCGGTGGTCGGCCGCATCTACGACGCACGTGGACCACGGGTGCTGCTTCTGCCGGGAACTCTGCTGGTGAGCGCGGGGGTGTGGATGCTGACGTCGCTCGATGCGTCCACGCCCATGTGGTGGCTGCTGCTGTCGAACATGGCGATCATGCTCGGCCTGTCCGCCACGTTCACGCCGCTGATGACGTCGGCGCTCGGCTCGGTCCCGCCGCAGCTGTACTCGCACGGCAGCGCCGTCGTCGGCACCCTGCAGCAGGTTGCCGGTGCCGCGGGTACCGCCCTGTTCGTGACGGTCATGACCGTCGTCGCCACGGGGTCGGTCGCCGATGGAGCGTCACCGGCGCAGTCGATCACGGACGGCGTCCATGCGGCGTTCCTGATCGGTGGGTTGATGTCCTTCGTGCTCATCGCCCTGGCCGTGGGAGTGCGCCGACCCGCGCCGGAGCCCGAGGTCGCCCTGGCGGCCTGAGCGCTCAGCCGTACGGGTAGAAGCCGTGCCCGGTCTTCTTCCCGAGCAGGCCCGCGTCGACCATGCGGTCGAGCAACGGCGGCGGTGAGTACAGGGGTTCCTTGAACTCCTCATACATCGAGGCGCCGATCGCGCGGATGGTGTCGAGGCCGATGAGGTCCGACAGGGCCAGCGGGCCCATCGGGTGACCACAGCCGAGCACCATCCCGCGGTCGATGTCGGCGGCCGAGGCGTAGCCCGCCTCGTACATGCGAATCGCCGACAGCAGGTACGGCACCAGCAGGCTGTTGACGACGAAGCCGGCGCGGTCGGTGGCCTCGATGGGCTCCTTGCCGAGGTCGTCGGACACGAAGGCCTTCATCCGCTCGAGCGTGTCAGCGCCCGTGGTCAGCGACGGGATCAGCTCGACGAGCTTCATCACCGGAGCCGGGTTGAAGAAGTGCACTCCCATCACGAGGTTCGCACGGCCGGACACGGCGCCGAGCTTGACGATGGGGATGGACGACGTGTTCGACGCGAGGATCGCGTCGTCCTCCTCGAGGATCGCCCCGAGACGGCCGAACAGCTCCAGCTTGGTGCGTTCGTCCTCGGTGGCCGCCTCGATCACGAGCTGCCGGTCGGCCACGGCCTCGAGGTCGGCCGTGAAGGTGATGCGCTCGAGCGCATCGGCCACGCCGGTCGCGTCGATCTTGCCGCGCTCCTCCGCGTGCTGGAGTGATCGCTCGATCCGGTCGCGAGTCGCCTTGGCGGCGTCGTCGCTGACCTCCACGATGACCACGTCGAGCCCTGCGCGGGCTCCCACCTCGCCGATGCCCGAGCCCATCAGCCCGCCACCGATCACGCCGAGTCGTTCGATCGTCGCCATGCGTCCCTCCCCTGGAGCTGCCCTCGCGGGCGTCGATTTTCGACGATACCCCGCCCGTGAGTGTCGTCGCGGCGAGCGGCGTCACGCGTGGTGGGATGAACACATGCGCACCAGCCTCGCCGTGGTTCTCGCGGTGGTGCTCGCCCTGGGTGGCTGCGGCGGCGACTCGTCGAAGGCGAAACCGAGCGCCCAACCGAGCGCCCAGCCCACGGCGACGAAAAGCCCGGCGACGAGCAAGAAGGCCACCAAGAAGGCATCTGCCAGCAAGCCCGCCCTGGACGCAGCCCTTCCGCAGATCCCCGATGGCACCCCGGCACCCGAGGCTCTGCTCGACTTCGCCTGTGCACGCGACGACAAGGGACGCTGGCGAGCGTCGGGAGCGGTGAAGAACGGCACCGACACGTCGGTGACCTACCAGGTGACGGTTCACGTCGGTCCCGCCGACGGAGACGGCGCCGCCGCGCGAACCAAGCGCATCGCCGGCGTCCAGGCCCACGGTTCAGCCCGGTTCGACCTGGGCAAGATCGAGACCCGCGCCCCCGACGGTCCGTGCCACGTCCAGGTGCTGGCGCTGAGCTGAGTCAGCCGGCACTCACCGTGCGAGCGAGCGGCTGATGACGAGGCGCTGGATCTGGTTGGTCCCCTCGAAGATCTGCATGACCTTGGCCTCGCGCATGTAGCGCTCGACCGGGAAGTCGCGGGTGTAACCGGCGCCGCCGAGCACCTGGACCGCGTCGGTGGTGACCTTCATGGCGTTGTCGGTGGCGACGAGCTTGGCCACCGAGGCCGGTCGTCCGTACGGCCGGCCGGCGTCCTTGAGGCGGGCTGCGGCGAGGTAGGTCGCTCGGGCCGACTCCACCGCGGCGGCCATGTCGGCGAGGACGAAGGCGAGGCCCTGGTGCTCGATCACCGGCTTGCCGAAGGCCTCGCGGTCCTTGGCGTAGCCGACGGCGACGTCGAGGGCGCCCTGCGCCAGTCCGGTCGCGACGGCGGCGATGCCGAGGCGGCCGGCGTCGAGTCCGGCGAGGGCGATCTTCAGCCCCTCGCCCTCGGCGCCGAGGAGCCGCTCGGCGGGCACCCGGACGTCGTCGAACACCATCGTCGCCGTGGTGGAGCCCATCAGGCCCATCTTGTCCTCGGGGGTGTCGGCGCTCAGCCCGGGTGTGTCCGCAGGCACGAGGAAGCAGGACACCCCGGCGGCGCCGTCGTCGGACGTCCGGGCCATCACCTTGTAGAAGTCGGCGTGACCGCCGTGGGTGGTCCAGGCCTTCTGGCCGCGGATGACGTAGTGGTCGCCGTCGCGCGTCGCCTTGGTGCGCATGGCGGCAGGGTCGGATCCGGCGTGCGCCTCCGAGAGGCAGTAGGCCCCGAGAAGCTCACCGGACAGCATCTCCGGCAACCACCGCGACTTCTGCTCGTCCGAGCCCGCGGTGAACAACCCGAAGCACGACAACGCGTGGACACTGACGCCCACGCCGACGCTCGCCCACGCGGCGGCGATCTCCTCCAGCACCTGGAGGTACACCTCGTACGACTGCCCGCCGCCGCCGTACTGCTCCGGGTACGGCAGGCTCAGCAGGCCCAGGTCCCCGAGGGTCCGGAAGGTGTCGCGGGGGAACTCGCCTTTCGCCTCGTGCTCGTCGACGCGCGGACGGAGCTCCTTCTCGACGATCGTGCGGGTGAGGTCGATGAGGTCCTGGGACTCCTCGGTCGGCATGAGCCGCTCGGCCGGCATGGGTTGCTCCTGTCGTGGACGGGTACGCTCCCACCCTATGATCCGCACCGAGTTCACCGAGATGTTCGGAGTCGACCATCCCGTCGTGTGCGGCGGAATGACCGGCCTCGGCACCGCTCCTCTCATCGCGGCGGTCGCCGAGGCGGGCGCGCTGGGATTCCTGACCGCCCTCACCCAGCCGACACCGGAGGACCTGGCCAAGGAGATCGCCCGCACGCGCGAGCTGACCGACCGGCCGTTCGGCGTCAACCTGACGATCCTGCCCACCATCGATCCGGTTCCGTACGAGGAGTATCGCGCCGCGATCGTGGAGGCCGGCATCACCGTGGTCGAGACGGCCGGGTCGAGCCCGGAGCCGCACCTTCCTGATTTCCACGCCGCCGGCATCAAGGTCATCCACAAGGCCACGTCGGTGCGGCATGCGTTGTCGGCCGAGCGCAAGGGCGTCGACATGATCAGTATCGACGGCTTCGAGTGCGCCGGTCATCCCGGCGAGGACGACGTCCCGGGCCTCGTGCTCATCCCGGCTGCCACGCGAGCGCTGACGATCCCGGTGATCGCCAGTGGCGGACTGGCCACCGGCAGCGGACTCGCGGCGGCCCTCGCCCTCGGGGCGTGCGCGGCCAACATGGGTACCCGCTTCATGGCCACCGACGAGGCGCCCATCCACGACAACGTCAAGAAACAGATCGTCGCCAACGACGAACGCGACACCGTCGTGGTGTTCCGTCAGTTCCGCAACTCCGCGCGCGTCGCCCGCAACGCCATCAGCGAGCAGATCGCCGAGATCTCCTCGCGACCGGACGCGACCTTTGCCGACGTCGCCGACCTCGCCTCCGGGGCGCGAGGTCGCGCGAACGTGCTCGGCGACGGCGACATGGAAGGCGGCATGTGGTGGGCCGGACAGGTCCAGGGCCTGATCCACGAGGTGCTGCCGGTGCGCGACCTGGTCGAGCAGATCGTCGCCGAGGCCGAGGAGATCATCTCCCGGCGTCTCGCCGCGATGGTCGGCTGAGCGGTGGTAGCAGCCACGTGTGCACGCGCTCGCGGTGCATCTCCATCGTCCCTCCCGCACTGCGTGCGAAGACGGTGCGGAACTCCTCGAGGTGGTCGCGGGTTCCGTCGCGGCACAGGGTGACGGCTGACTCGACCTGCACGGCCATCCGGGCGAGCGCGTCGAGATCCTGGTGCGAGTGCACGCGGACGCCGAGGTCGCTCTGCGCGAGCGCGTCGAGCCCGTGGGTGTCCAGGACCTGCAGCAGCAGGCCCATCTCGACGCCGTACCCGGAGACGAACGGCAGGCGCAGCAGCGGCTCACGGCGGAAGGCGCACTCACCGGCGAGCGGCTGTGCCAAGCCGGACAGCCGCGGCTCCATCCGACGGATGAGCGGTCGGGCCACGAGCTCGGTGACCCGGCCGCCGCCGATCGCTCGGGCGCCCTCGCCGCTCCATGGGCGGTCGTAGAAGCCCTTGACCAACACCAGCTCGGGGTCCCGCAGGAGCGGCCCGATCAGGCCCGCGACGATGGTCGGGTCGAAGTCGACGACGTCCGCGTCGAGGAACACGCCGACGTCACCGCTCATGTGTGCCAACCCGGCTCGGAGCGCCTCGCCCTTGCCGCCGTCGCGGCCGTGTGCTTCCACGCGGTGCACGACGGCGCCGGCGTCCAGCGCTCGGGAACCGGTGCCGTCGCCGGACCGGGAGTCGACGACCAGCACCTCGTCGACGAGTCCGACCTGCTCGATGAGCTCGCGACGCAGCGCCGTGACGATCGTCCCGATCGTGGCCGACTCGTCCCGGGCCGGCAGCACCACGCTGACGCGATCCGTCCGCGCGTCCGCGAGGGCCGCCGCGTCCTCGTCGGCCGCGCGGGAGGTGCGCCGCCGAAACCAGTCGGCTGCTTCGGACCTCGTGTCAGACAAGACCGCGCACCGTTCGTGACGGCGGTCGTGTGCCCACGATGCTGGCCGTCATCTCCAGCACGCGGCGGGTCGCGACGACGTCGTGGGCGCGGAAGATCGCGGCCCCTGCCGACGCGGCGAGCGCGGTGGCCGCGAGCGTGCCCTCCAGTCGCTCGTCCGGGTCGAGCCCGAGGGTCTCGCCGATGAAGTCCTTGCGTGACAGCGCCATCAGCACCGGCCATCCGGTGTCGACCAGCTCGTCGACCCGCCGCAGCAGCTCCAGGCCGTGCCACGTGTTCTTGCCGAAGTCGTGGGTCGGGTCGATGACGATGCCCGCGCGCGGGACACCCCGCGAGACGGCGTCGTCAGCCGCGCGGGTCGTCTCCGCGACCACGTCGGCGACGACGTCGTCGTAGGCGACCCGGTGCGGGCGGGTGCGGGGTTCGGCGCCTCCGGTGTGCGAGCAGACGAGGCCGGCTCCGAGCTCGGCGGCGACGTCGACGAGCTCCGGCTCCGCGGCTGCCCACGTGTCGTTGACGATGTCGGCGCCGACCTCGAGACAGCGGCGTCCGACCTCGGCCCGCCAGGTGTCGATGCTGATGACGACGTCGGGAAGCTCCTGGCGGACGGCCTCGATGAACGGCACGGTGCGGCGGATCTCCTCGTCGGCGTCGACCAGCTGACCGGGCCCGGCCTTCACGCCGCCGACGTCGATGATGTCGGCACCGTCGTCGACCGCGCGGCGCACCGCGGCGAGTGCGGTGGCCGGGCTGAACGTGGCGCCCTTGTCGTAGAAGGAGTCGGGCGTCCGGTTCACGATGGCCATCACCAGCGCACGGTCGCGGACGAGGCGACGACCGCGGAAGGTCACGTCGACGGTCACCCCTTGATCCTGCCGTACCCCTCGTTCGGCGCCGACGACGCGATGCGCACCATCTCCTCGCGGGGCACGACCTTGACACGCTCGCGCGGGTACTCGTGCGTCTCGCCGAGGGCGAGCTCATGGGCGTCGAGGCGCTCCCAGCCCTCCCACGTGGTGACCTCGAGGCCACGGCCGGCGAAGTAGGCGTCGACGGCCTCCCGCTCCGGCTGCTCCGGCGATCCGCCGGTCCCGGAGCCCGTGTCGGGGTCGAGATCGGCGAGCAGCAGCGCGACCGTCTGGGCGGCGTCGGACTTCGTGTGCCCGATCAGGCCGACCGGTCCCCGCTTGATCCAGCCCGTCACGTACGCACCGGGCAGCGGCGCACCGTCGATGTCGATGACGCGTCCGCCGTCGTTGGGCACGACACCTCCGGCGAGGTCGAACGGGAGCCCGGCGAGGTTGTCGGAGTAGTAGCCGACGGCCCGGTAGACGGCCTGCACCGGCCAGTCGACGAGCGTTCCCGTACCGCGCGCGTTGCCGGTGCCGTCGAGCTCGGTGACCTCGGTGCGCAGCCCCACCACGCGGCCGTCCTCGCCGAGGATCTCCACCGGGTTCTGGCAGAAGTGGAGATGGATGCGGTGGGTCGCGCCGCGCGGCTCCTTGGCCAGATAGTTCTGCAGCACGTCGACGACGAGCTTGACGCTCTTGGAGGCGCGGATGGCGTCCATCGAGCCCTCGTCGAGCTCGAAGCCCTCCGGATGGACGATGACGTCGATGCTGGGGGAGCGGTCGAGCTCGCGCAGCTCCATCGGGGTGAACTTGACCTGGGCCGGACCGCGGCGGGCGAAGACGTGCACGTCGGTGGTGGCATTGCGCTGCAGGCCGGCATGCACGGTGTCGGGGATCTCGGTACTGCGCAGCTCCTCGGCCGTCTTGGCCAGGATGCGAGCGACGTCGAGGCCCACGTTGCCGACACCCAGCACGGCCACCTCCGTAGCGTCCGGCGCGAACGCCCAGTCGCGATCGACATCGGGGTGCCCGTCGTACCACGCCACGAAGTCGGCGGCACCGAACGAGCCCGCGAGGTCGATGCCCGGGATGTCGAGGTCGCGGTCGCGGCGTGCGCCGGTGGCGAAGATGACCGCGTCGTAGAACTGGCGCAGATGATCGAGCTTGAGGTCGTCGCCGTAGGAGACGTTGCCGAAGAACCGGATGTCGGGGTTCGACAGCACCCGCTTGAGCGCCTTGACGATCTCCTTGATGCGCGGGTGGTCGGGGGCGACGCCGTAGCGGATGAGCCCGAACGGGGTGGGGTCACGCTCGATCAGGTCGACGCTCACGGAGTCGAAGGCCACCGGGACGTCGGACTTCGTGAGGATGTCGGCGGCGTAGATGCCCGCGGGGCCGGCGCCCACGACGGCGACGCGCAACTGCCTGCTCATGTCCCCGAACGTATGCGCCCGGGACAAAGGTCCCGCGGCAGGTCCACATGTCGAAACGACGGATGACCTGCGCGGACGTGACGCGGATCACAGGGGCCGGGTGGGTGCCGCTAGTCCCATGCGCTGACGATCAATCCCACGAGAAGCAGCTTGGCGAGCCAGTCGCCACTGTGGATGAGCGCCAGCCGCCACGGGGTGTTCTCGTGGATCAGCGCCCCGAGCCACAGGACCATCGGGAACCCGACCCACAGGACCAGACCCAGGAGCAGCCCACCGACTGCGGTGTCGACCCCGGCCCGGGATGCCAGGCCGGCGACCACGATCGCCAGGATGAGGCACCGCAGGACCTCGACGGAGAACGTCCAGGGCGGCGTCTCGTCGGCGGGGCCCTCCGGGCCTCGCACGGCCGCCAGGCTGTCGGCCAGGACCGCGTAGTAGAACCCGCCGAAGACGAACGCCGAGATCGTCGCGATGAGCACCGCAACCATGTTGATGTCGGGCAAGACCCTCACCACCTTCGGGGCCAGCGTGGACGACGCGCGGGTGCATGTCGAGCGATTCGGCCGACTACCTTGGGGACATGACCACAGCCGTCGTCGTGGGCTCCGGCCCGAACGGACTGTCGGCGGCCATCGTGCTGGCTCGTGCCGGCCTCGACGTCACGGTGCTCGAGGCCAACGACACGATCGGCGGCGGGATGCGGTCGGCCGAGCTCACCGTGCCCGGCATGATCCACGACGTGTGCTCCGCCGCGCATCCCACGGCGATCGCCTCGCCGTTCTTCCGAAGCCTCGGTCTGGAGGAGCACGGGCTCCAGTGGGCCTGGACCGACGTCGAGGCCGCCCATCCGCTCGACGGCGGCCGGGCCGGCGTCATGTACCGCGACATCGGTCGCACCGCAGCGGGTCTCGGCACGGACGGGCCCGCCTGGCAGCGCCTCTACTCCTCACTCGTCGAGCACGCCGACGACCTGGTCGACGATCTGTTCCGACCGATCGTGGCCATCCCGAAGCACCCGATCAGCACGGCGCGATTCGGCCTCAGAGCCCTGCAGCCGGCAACCTGGCTCGCGCGGCGCTGGGAGACCGACGAGGCGCGCGGACTGTTCGCCGGCCTGGCCGCGCACGCCATCTCGCCGCTGGACCGGCCCACCACCGGCGCGCTCGGCATGATGTTCGGGGTGTTCGGCCACGCCTATGGCTGGCCGGTGGCGGTCGGCGGGTCGGCGTCGATCGCCACCGCTCTCGAAGCGACCCTGCGGGCGTCCGGCGGCACCGTCGAGACCGGCCACCGCGTCACCGAGGTCCCCGACGCGGACGTCGTGCTGTTCGACACCTCCCCCGATCAGGTGCTCGCGATGGCGAGCCACCTGTTGCCCGGTCGCGTCGCCCGGCCGCTGCGACGCTGGAAGTACGGACCCGCCGCGTTCAAGGTCGACCTCGCGGTTCAGGACGGAATCCCGTGGACCAGCGACGCTGCGCGGGTCGCCGGCACCGTTCACCTCGGCGGAACGATCGAGGAGATCGTCGCCGCCGACACCGAGGCCGTCAACGGACGGATGCCGGAGCGGCCCTTCGTCCTGGTGTGCCAGCAGTACCTCGCCGACCCGTCGCGATCGGTCGGCGACCTCCACCCCGTCTGGGCGTACGCCCACGTGCCGAACGGTTACACCGGTGATGCCACGGCCGCTGTCCTGGCCCAGATCGAGCGGTTCGCGCCCGGCACCCGTGAGCGCGTCGTCGCGGTCTCCAGCCGGACACCGGCCGAGGCGCACGCCGAGAACGCGAACTATGTCGGCGGGGACATCACTGGAGGAGCGGGCACGCCATGGCAGACGGTGTTCCGGCCGCGGGTGAGCCTCGACCCGTACCGGCTCGCCCCGGGCCTCTTCCTCTGCTCGGCGTCGACACCGCCGGGCGGAGGGGTGCACGGGATGGCCGGCTATCACGCCGCCCAATCGGCTCTTCGGACGCTCTGAGCTGCTACAACCGCTCGCGCAACCACGCGAAGTCCGCGACGTGATCGTCGGCGCCGCCGGGCGTCTCGCAGATCACCGGCGCGCCGGCCTCGCGGACGACGGTGGCCAGGAGGTCGGGATCGATCTTTCCGCGGCCGAGGGTGGTGTGCCGGTCGGCGCCGGAGTCGGCCTCGTCGCGGCTGTCGTTGCAGTGGACGAGGTCGATGCGGCCGGTGATGGCGAGCACGTCGTCGACGACCGTGGCGAGGTCGCTGCCACCGGCGTGGGCGTGGCAGGTGTCGAGGCAGAACCCGACCTGCTCCGAGCCGGAGGCGGCCGAGATGGCGTCGAAGACGCCGGCGATGCGGTCGAGGCGCCGCGTCATGGCGTTGTCGCCCCCGGCCGTGTTCTCGATGAGCAGCGGGACCTTCAGGTCGGTGGCCTCGACGGCCTTGCGCCAGTTGTCGAAGCCGATGGCGGGGTCCACCTCCGGGTCGAGGTGGCCGCCGTGCACGACCAGCCCCTTGGCGCCGACGGCTGCGGCGGCGTCGACGTGCTGCTGCAGCAGCTTGCGGGACGGGATGCGGATCCGGTTGTTGGTGGACGCGACGTTGATGAGGTACGGCGCGTGGACGTAGAGGTCGAGGCCGGATGTCTCCGCGTCGGCCTTGAGACCGTCCGCACCGCCGGCGTAGGCCACTTCGGGTCCCTTGTAGCTCTGCGGGTTGCCGAGGAAGAACTGCACCGTGCTGGTGCCCCGGGCGGCGGCCTCGGCGATCGGGTCGACCTGGTCGACGTGGGCCCCGATGGCGATCGTCGTCATGGGAGCAGTCTAGGAAGACCCGCCCCCATTGCCCTGGCGCCGTCGGGCTGGTTACCCTGAGGTTAGCCAATCCTTACCTCACTTGTGTCACTTCCGGGAGAGATCGTGTCGACGTCGAAACACCGGCTTGCCGGGCTGCTCGCAGCCGCGCTGGCCATCACCCCGCTCACCGCGTGCGGCTCCGGTGACGACGGCCCCCAGGTCATCGTCTACAACGCGCAGCACGAGGAGCTCATCGACATCGTCGCGAAGTCGTTCGAGAAGGAGACCGGCATCACCGTGCGGCTCCGCAACGGCTCGGACCTCGAGCTCGCCAACCAGCTCGTCACCGAGGGCAAGCGGTCGCCGGCCGACGTCTTCCTCACCGAGAACTCACCGGCGATGGCTCTCGTCGACGAGAAGCAGCTGTTCGCACCCCTCGACCCGGCGACGCTGGAGAACATTCCGGAGCGGTTCCGGCCGTCCACCGATCGCTGGGTCGGGTTCGCGGCCCGGTCGACGGTGCTCGCCTACAACCCGTCGATGGTGAAGGAGGACGAGCTCCCCACGTCGCTGCTCGACCTCGACCAGCCGGAGTGGAAGGGCAAGGTGTCGTTCTCGCCGACCGGCGCCGACTTCCAGGCCATCATCAGCGCCGTGCTCGAGCTCAGGGGCGAGGCCGCCGCGCGAGCCTGGCTCGAAGGGCTGAAGGCCAACGGCACGGTCTTCGACGGCAACAACGTCGTGCTCGAGTCGGTGAACGCGGGGGAGTCCGCCGCGGGCATCATCTACCACTACTACTGGTACCGCGACCAGGAGGAAGCCGGCACGAACAGCGACAACACGAAGCTGCACTACTTCGGCAACCAGGATCCGGGCGCGTTCCTCAGCACCTCCGGGGCCGGCGTGCTGGCCAACGGTGACCACGCCGCCGACGCCCAGAAGTTCGTCGCCTACCTCACCGGCGTCGAGGGCCAGAAGATCATCGCCGACAGCTACGCCCTCGAGTACACGCTCAATCCCGAGGTTCCCCTAAAGCGCGGGGTCAAGCCGCTCGACGAGCTCGATCCGCCCGTGGTCGACGTCGGGCAGCTCAACAGCAAGAAGGTCATCTCCCTGCTGCAGGACACCGGCTTCCTGTGAGTCGGCCCGCGGATCTCCGCGCCTCGCCGCTGCTCCTGGTGGGAGCGGCAGTCGCCGTCCTCACCCTCATCCCGCTCGGCTACGTCACGTGGGCCACCGTGGCGATGGGACCCGCGGACCTGCGCGAGCTGCTCGTGCGTCCGCGCGTGGGCGAGCTGCTCGGCAACACGGTGCTGCTGCTGGTGGCCACCGTGGCCGCCGCGACCCTCATCGGCGTGACGGCCGCAGTCGCCGTCGTCCGCACCGATGTACCGATGCAGCCGTTGTGGCACGTGCTGCTGTCGGCGCCGCTCGCCGTGCCCGCGTTCGTCAACTCCTACGGCTGGGTGTCGATGACCCACGCGGTGCAGTCGTACTGGGGAGCCGTCCTCGTCGTCACCCTCTCCTATTATCCGCTCGTCTACCTCCCGGTCGTCGCGACGCTGGTGCGCCTGGAAGCGGCTCCGGAGGAGGTCGCCAAGTCGCTCGGCCGCTCGCGCTGGCAGACGTTCTGGTCGGTCGTGCTGCCGCGCCTGTCGCCCGCCGTGCTCGGCGGGGCCTTGCTCGTGGGCCTGCACGTGCTGGCCGAGTTCGGTGCGCTTCAGCTGCTGGCCTACCCGACCTTCACCACGGCCATCTACGCGCAGTACCGCTCCGCGTTCGCCGGCGACGCCGGGACCGTCCTGGCCGGCGTCCTCGTCACGATGTGCATCCTGCTCCTCACGATCGAGCTGGTCGCCCGCGGTCGCCGCCGGGTGTTCCGGGTCGGGCGCGGAGCGGCGCGCCCGCCCGAAGTCCTGGTTCTCGGCCGGAAGCGGCCGCTCGTCCTGCTGGGCCTCGCCACCCTCGTCGCGCTCGCGCTGGGCGTTCCGCTGTCGTCGTTGGCGCGTTGGCTCGCGGTCGGCTCGTCCACAGCCTTCCCGATGGGCGACCTCGGGTCGGCTCTCGGAACCACGATCGGGCTCGCACTCGGGGGTGCGCTCCTCACCACCGTCCTCGCACTGCCCGTCGCCTGGCTCGCGGTCCGGCGGCGCGGTCCGGCGGCGATGCTCGTCGAGCGGGGCACCTACACGGCCAACGCCCTGCCGGGCATCGTGGTGGCGCTGGCGCTCGTCGCGGTGTCGATCCGGATCGTCCCCGGTCTCTACCAGACCATCCCGCTCCTCCTGCTCGCCTACGCGATCCTCTTCCTGCCGCGTGCCCTCGTCAGCGTCAAGGCATCGCTCGAGCAGGCACCGCCGCTGTTCGACGAGGTCTCCCGGAGCCTCGGACAGTCCGCGTGGGCGACCTTCCGCCGCGTCACCCTGCCACTCGTCGCGCCCGGCGTGGGTTCCGGCGCGGCACTGGTGTTCCTCGCCGTCAGCACGGAGCTCACCGGCACCCTGTTGCTGGCCCCCCTGGACACTGCGACGCTCGCCACCGAGTTCTGGTCCAACTCCTCGGCTGTGCGGTACGGGGCCGCCGCGCCGTACGCCCTGTTGCTGGTGCTCGTCTCGTTGCCCGCCACGTACCTGTTGGCGAACCAGGCTCGTCGCCCCCGTGTCGAGGTGGTCGCATGAGCGACGTCACCATCACCGGGCTGGTCAAGGCGTTCGGGGGTCGCCCCGTGCTCGACGGGGTCGACCTGCACGTCCCGGACGGGACCCTCACCTCCGTCCTCGGCGCTTCCGGCTGCGGCAAGACCACCCTGCTGCGTGTCGTCGCGGGGTTCCTGCGGGCCGAGGCCGGCACGGTGGCTCTCGACGGACGCGTCGTCGAGAGCTCGGCCGCATCGGTCGCCCCGCAGCATCGCGGGGTCGGGTACGTGCCTCAGGAAGGTGCCCTGTTCCCGCACCTGACGGTCGCCGAGAACGTGATGTTCGGGCTGCCGAGGCGCCGCCGCACGGCGAGCCGGCTGGCCGAGATGCTCGAGCTCGCCGAGCTGCCGCCGAACCTGGTGAAGCGATATCCGCACGAGCTGTCCGGTGGTCAGCAGCAACGGGTCGCGCTCGCCCGCGCGCTCGCGCCAGCACCGACCGTCGTGCTGCTCGACGAGCCCTTCTCGTCCCTCGACGCCGGCATGCGGGTGAGCGCCGGGAGGGCGGTGGCCCGCGTGCTGCGCCACGCGAAGGCAACCGCCCTGATGGTGACTCACGACCAGGGTGAGGCGTTGTCGCTCGCCGACCAGGTGGCCGTCATGCGGGAGGGCACGTTCGTGCAGGTCGCTTCGCCGTCGGACGTCTACGACGCCCCGGTCGACCCGGAGACGGCGAGGTTCGTCGGCGGCGGCACGGTGCTCGACGCCGACGTGCGCGACGGCATGGCCCGCACCGCCGTCGGTGACCTCGTGGTCGAGCCGCCCGTGGACGGACCGATGCGACTGTTCGTGCGGCCGGAGCAGGTCGAGGTCACCGTGCCGGGCAGTGGCGTCGCCGCCACCGTCCGGGAGGTGACGTACTACGGAGCACAGGTCGTCGTGCGCCTGGAGCTCTCCGACGGCACCGAGCTCACCGCCCGCGGACCTGCCTCCCGACCTCCGAACGCAGGCGACACCGTGGGCGTGGCGGTCTTCGGGTCGGTGCGTGCCTACCCGGGTGGCGCGTCGTGACCCTCACTCCGGGCTCGCGGTCGCGCGAGCTGCGGCCCCGCTCCGTCTTCGACCTCGCCGCACACGGTTCGGCGCCGGCGCTCGTCCTCGACGACCGCACCGTCTCGTACGCCGAGCTGGACGGCCTCGTGTCCGACCGAGCCGAGGCGCTGGGGCCGGTCCGACGCCTCGTCATGATCGAGGGCGCCAACGAGCTCGAGCCGATCGTCACCTACCTCGCCGCGCTGGCCGGCGGCCACCCCGCCCTGCTGGTTCCCGGAACCGTCGGGACGGCTCCGGGACGCCATTGGCAGAAGCTGCTGCAGGCGTACGACCCCGACGTGATCTTCGGTCGAGGTCCTGACGAAGAACCGCACCCCACCTGGCAGCTCGACGAGGTCCGCCCGGGCACGCGGCACGAGCTGCACCCGGACCTCGCCCTTCTTCTCGGCACGTCCGGGTCCACCGGCTCGCCGAAGCTGGTGCGGCTCTCCCGCGACAACCTCCGCGCGAACGCGCAATCCATCGCGGAGTCGCTGCGCATCACCGAACGCGATCGCGCGGCCACGTCGCTCCCGATCCACTACTGCTACGGGCTGTCGGTCCTGAACAGTCACCTCGCCCGGGGCGCATCGGTGTGGCTGACCGACGCGTCCGTCGTCGACGAGGAGTTCTGGACGGGCTTCGACCGCGCCCGGCCGACCTCTCTCGCCGGCGTGCCGTACACGTTCGACCTGCTGGAGACGTCCGGGTTCGCCGAACGCGACCTGACCTCGCTCCGTCTCCTCACCCAAGCCGGCGGAGCGATGTCCCCCGACCGGGTCCGCGCCGTCGCCGAGCTCGGCGAGAGGCGTGGTTTCGAGCTCGTGGTCATGTACGGCCAGACCGAGGCGACGGCCAGAATGGCCTACCTGCCACCGCACCTGACGGCCGCGCGTCCGTCCACCATCGGCATCCCCGTGCCCGGCGGCGACCTGCGGCTCGACGACGGCGAGCTGGTCTACACCGGCCCGAACGTCATGCTCGGCTACGCCACCGAGCCGGCCGACCTCGCCTTGGGGCGGACATTGCACGAGCTGCGCACCGGTGATCTCGGTCGCCAGCACGACGACGGGCTCTACGAGATCGTCGGTCGGAAGAACCGGATCGCCAAACCCTTCGGCACCCGGCTCGACCTCGACGTCGCCGAGCGCCTCCTGGACGCGAACGCCGTCGATGCGCGCGTGATCGCCCACGGCGATCGGCTGGTCGTGTTCGTGCGCGGCCAGGCGGGCTTCGACCGGCTGGCCGATCGCATCGTCGCTCTGGTCCGCGCCGACCACTGTCTACCGGCGCACGCGGTCCGGGTCGTCGCGGTCGACAGCTTCCCGCTGACCGACTCCGGCAAGAACGACTACGCGGCGCTGGCCCAGCGCGTGGTCGGCGACGCCAAGCCGGACGAGTCGTTGCGGGCGATGTATGCGACCCTGCTCGGCCGACCGGAGGCGACCGACGCGGACTCCTTCGTGAGCCTGCGCGGCGACTCGTTGTCGTTCGTCGAGGTGTCGTACCGGCTCGAGCGGCGGCTCGGGTTCCTGCCGGACGACTGGCCGGAGCGGTCCATCCGTGAGCTGGCCGGGCAGCGGCCGCGACGCCGCCGGTGGACGACGTCCCTGGAGTCCGCGGTGCTGCTGAGGGCCCTGGCGATCATCCTCGTCGTCGGATCCCACGTCGAGCTGTTCGACGTCATGGGCGGCGCCCACGTGATGCTGGGCGTCGTCGGGTTCAACCTGGCCCGGTTCCAGCTGGCGGCCGTCTCCCGGCGCGAACGGGTTCTCCGGATCGGTCGCGCCGTGCGCGAGCTGGTCGTGCCGGCCGTCCTGTGGATCGGCGGCGTGGCCGTGGTGTCGGACAAGTACGACCTGTCGACCGTCCTGTTGATGAACACCTGGTTCGGTCCCGGCGTCTTCACCGACCAGTGGCAGTTCTGGTTCCTCGAGGTCGTGCTCTACGCCTCGCTCGGCCTCGCCGCGCTGCTCCTGATCGGCGGCGTCGACCGGTTCGAGCGCCGCCGTCCGTTCGTCACGGCCGCACTGGTGGTCGGGGCGACGCTGGCACTTCGGTACGTGCTCGCGGGCGCCGAGACCGGACCGCTCGAGCGCTACGCCCTGGCCACGACGCTGTGGTGCGTTGCCATCGGGTGGATGGCGGCCCGAGCATCGACGACGCCGCAGCGACTCCTCGGCTCCGCGGTGATCGGGGTCGGTTTCGTGGGCTTCTTCGGTGACCCGGTCCGCGAGGCGCTCGTCGTCGCCGGGCTGCTCGTGCTGCTGTGGGTTCCCTCGATCCGGGTGCCGAGAACCGTGGCCCGGCCGCTCGTCACCATCGGTGCGGCGACCTACTTCGTCTACCTCACGCACTGGGTCGTGTACCCGCCGCTCGAGGTGGACCACTCGCTGCTCGCCCTGCTGGCGTCCCTGCTCGTCGGCGTCGTCACCTGGCGCGCCTACGTCGCCGCCCGCGACCGTCTGCGCGCCGCCTGGATGCGGTGAAGACAGCAAAAAATCGCCCTAGTTGAGCGGAATGGACTCAACTCTGGTGGCGTTGACTACGATGACCCCTCATCACCGGATCGAGCCCGCCGAGGAGACCCATGGACCTCTCGACCTACACGACCCGCAGTCAACAGGCTCTGGCCGCCGCCATCCAGGCGGCCGCCGCCTCCGGCAACCCTGCCGTCGAACCCGCACACCTGCTCGACGCCTTGCTGGCCCAGCCGGGCGGCACCGCCGCGCCTCTGGTGTCCGGCGCCGGCGTCGACCCCCAGGTGGTCGCCCAGCAGCTCAAGGACGAGCTCGGGCGACTGCCCTCCGCGAGCGGTGCCAACGTCGCCAACCCGACGCTGTCGCGCAGCTCGCACGAGGTGCTCCAGCGAGCCCAGGACCTCGCGGCCCAGCTCGGTGACGACTTCGTGTCCAGCGAGCACCTCGTCGTCGGCATCGCCACGGTCGAGTCGCCCGCCCGCCGGCTGCTCACCGATGCCGGCGCGACGCCGGAAGCTCTCCAAGCGGCCTTCGCCTCCATTCGCGGCACAGCCCGAGTCACCAGCGCCGACGCCGAGGACACCTACCAGTCGCTGGAGAAGTACGGCGTCGACCTGACCGCCGTGGCTCGCGAGGGCAAGCTCGACCCCGTCATCGGCCGGGATGCCGAGATCCGCCGTGTGGTGCAGGTCCTGAGTCGCCGCACCAAGAACAACCCGGTGCTCATCGGGGAGCCCGGCGTCGGCAAGACCGCCGTCGTCGAGGGGCTGGCCCAGCGCATCATCGCCGGCGACGTGCCGGAGTCGCTGCGCGGACGTCGCCTCATCTCCCTCGACCTCGGCTCGATGGTGGCCGGCGCCAAGTACCGCGGCGAGTTCGAGGAGCGACTCAAGGCCGTGCTCGCCGAGATCAAGGACAGCGACGGTCAGATCATCACCTTCATCGACGAGCTGCACACCGTCGTCGGCGCGGGCGCCGGCGGCGACAGCGCGATGGACGCCGGGAACATGCTCAAGCCGATGCTGGCCCGTGGCGAGCTGCGGATGATCGGCGCCACCACGCTCGATGAGTACCGCGAGCGGATCGAGAAGGACGCCGCCCTGGAACGACGGTTCCAGCAGGTCTTCGTGGGCGAGCCGAGCGCCGAGGACACCATCGCGATCCTGCGCGGCCTGAAGGAGCGGTACGAGGCGCACCACAAGGTCTCCATCTCCGACGCCGCCCTCGTCGCGGCCGCCACGCTGTCCGACCGCTACATCCCCGGGCGCCAGCTTCCCGACAAGGCCATCGACCTCGTCGACGAGGCCGGCAGCCGGCTGCGCATGGAGATCGACTCCAGCCCGGTCGAGATCGACGAGCTGCGGCGCAGCGTCGACCGCCTCCGGATGGAGGAGCTGCACCTGAAGAACGAGACCGACGACAACAGCCGCGACCGGCTGGAGAAGCTGCGCGCCGAGCTGGCCGACAAGCAGGAGACCCTCCGCGCGCTCGAGCAGCGGTGGGACGCCGAGAAGCAGAGCCTCAACGCGGTCGGCGAGATCAAGGAACGCATCGACGAGGTGCGCATGACCGCCGAGCGCGCCCAGCGCGAGGGCGACCTGGAGACGTCCAGCCGGCTGCTCTACGCCGAGATCCCGGCCATGGAGCGCCAGCTCGCCGAGGCCCAGAGCGCCGAGGCAGCCGACGACTCCGAGGCGATGGTGCACGAGGAGGTCGGAGCAGACGACATCGCTGCCGTCGTCGCCGCATGGACCGGCATCCCCACCGGCCGGTTGCTCGAGGGTGAGACTGGCAAGCTCCTGCGGATGGAGGAGGAGCTCGGCCGCCGGCTCGTCGGCCAGCAGACCGCCGTGACCGCAGTGTCCGACGCCGTGCGGCGATCCCGCGCGGGGATCAGCGACCCCGACCGGCCCACCGGATCGTTCCTGTTCCTCGGCCCGACCGGCGTGGGCAAGACCGAGCTCGCCAAGACCCTGGCGGAGTTCCTGTTCGACGACGAGCGTGCGCTCGTCCGCATCGACATGAGCGAGTACGGCGAGAAGCACAGCGTGGCGCGGCTCGTCGGCGCCCCTCCCGGCTACGTCGGGTACGACGAGGGTGGCCAGCTGACCGAGGCCGTGCGGCGGCGACCGTACTCCGTCGTGCTGCTCGACGAGGTCGAGAAGGCGCACCCCGAGGTCTTCGACGTCCTGCTCCAGGTGCTCGACGACGGTCGGCTCACCGACGGCCAGGGTCGCACCGTCGACTTCCGCAACGTCATCCTCGTCCTGACGTCGAACCTCGGCTCGGCCTTCCTGGCCGACCCGGCCCTCGACGAGACGGCGACCCGCGAAGCCGTCATGGAGATCGTGAAGGCGTCGTTCAAGCCGGAGTTCCTCAACCGGCTCGACGAGGTCGTCATGTTCGACGCGCTCAGCACCGACGAGCTGACGCACATCGTCGACCTGCAGCTCGAGGCCCTCGGCCGGCGACTGGCGGCCCGACGTATCACGCTCGACGTCACCGACGCCGCGAAGGAGTGGCTCGCCGTCACCGGATGGGACCCGGCCTACGGCGCCCGCCCGCTGCGCCGCCTGGTGCAGCAGGCCATCGGCGACCAGCTCGCCAAGGCCCTGCTCGCCGGCGACGTCCGCGACGGCGACACGGTTCGCGTCGATCGCGACGGCGACACCGACGCGCTCACGGTCGAATCCGCCTGACTGCTGTGGACAGGTCCGAGCACTCGGACGCAACGTCTGTAACCGTCCTGCTCGACGTGACACGATGGTGAGGTGCTCGAGGTGACGGAACCGCAGGTGTGGACGCTGATCGGAGTCTTCGCGGCCGCCATGTTCGGCTTGCTCACGTTGATGTCAACGATGTTCGTGCGCTTGATGAACGCCGGCTTCGAGGGACTGCGTGCCGAGATGAACGCCAGGTTCGAACGCGTCGACACCAGGTTCGATCACCTCGATCGCGACGTGCAGGCGATCGCCCGCCGGGTGTTCCCCGAGCAGGAGTGACGCCCGCAGGGGCTCAGGCCGGGTGACACTGTCCGACAGATCAGCCCGTGCACCAGCCGATTCAGCGCGGAATGAGTGTCCGAGGTGCGCTCTAGGTTGGACGTATGAGCGTGAAGCCCGCACCCGCCGAGGCCGATCTGGCCGACGCGGCGCGGATGCGGGCTCGGGCGGAGGCGGTCGAGTACGGCACGATCCTCGCGTTCCATGAGGCCGAGAGTGCCAAGGCGGATGAGATCGAGTCGTCGCTGCGGCGCAAGGTCGAGAAGTCGATGATCGCGATGACGATCGGGCAGGCCATGGGCCTGTCCGAGGGCCAGGTCCGGATCCGGGTGGCGATCGCGCAGCGGGTCCGGTCGCGGTCGCCTCAGGTGTGGTTGGCGTTCGGCGACGGACGTGTCGATGCCGCGCGGGTCCGAGAGATCAGTCAGACGATCGAGCGGCTCAAGCGCGACGACTCCGTCATCCGTCTCGACCAGCGCGTGGTCGCGTACGCGTCCACGCACACCGTTGCCGAGCTGCGGGCCTGGCTGCGCCGTTTCGTCGTGCGGGTCGAGGGCGACCTGGCAGCAGAACGGGCCGAGGACGAGCGAACCAAGCGTGGAGTCGAGGTCTCCCACGGCGACGAGGGGATGGGTTGGCTGAACGCCTACCTCCCCTCGTACGTGGTTGCTGCGATCGCGAAGCGGCTGGAGAAGGAGGCCCGAGCCCTCGGGGCCGACGACCCACGCGCCCTCTCCCAACGCAAGGCGGACCTCCTTGCCTCCTGGCTGACCACCAACGAGGCCGGCGAGCCGGCGCTGAACGCCGACATCGCCGTCACCATCACCGCCGACGTGATGTCAGGCGCCACCGAGGGGTTCGGCATCTCCTCCGACGGTCAGTGGGTGATGCCGGCGGCATGGGTCGCCGAGATCGCCACCAGGAACGACCCGTTCTGGCACCGGATGGTGCTTCACCCGGTCACCCACGACGTCCTGTCCCACGAGTACCGCGGCAGGTTCGCCCCCGCGGTGCTCGCCAAAGCCCTCGCCTTCCGCGACGGCGTCTGCCAGGCACCCGGCTGCCTGAAACCAGCCGACCAGTGCGACATCGACCATCGAGAACCCTGGCCCGAGGGTCCGACCTCGGGCTCCAACCTGGGGCCGTACTGCCGCAGAGACCACATCCGCAAGGGCTTCGGCTACTTGCGGGGCGAACCGAGCCGCCACGCTCCGCCCGACGGACCGATCTCCAGACCCGAGCACCATTTCGGCCGATTCATCGTCGACTCCGCTGCCTAGATTCCCCTGCGCTCCAGCGCTCCTCGATGCGGCCGAAGTGCCAGATGGCGACGGAGACGGCCCAGGTCACGATGAACAGGACGACGATCCCATAGCCGACGTGGTTGAGGTCGAGGCGCGCGATCCAGGCCACCGGTCCCTCGGTGACGCCGAGCCGGTCGCCCAGCAGTCCGATCAGCTCGATGCCGCCGATGAGCAGCGCCACGACGACGGACAGTCCGGTGATGGTGATGTTGTAGTAGATCTTTCGCACCGGTTGAAGGAACGCCCAGTCGTAGGCCAGGCCCATGAACGCGCCGTCCATCGAGTCGAACAGGCTCATGCCCGCCGCGAACAGGATCGGCAGCACCAACATCGCGTACCAGGGCAGCTCGAACGCCGCCGCGCCCGCAGCGAGGACGAGCAGCGAGACCTCGGAGGCCGTGTCGAAGCCGAGGCCGAACAGCAGGCCGACCGGGTACATGTGGCTGGGCTTGCGCACCGCCCGGGTGAACCGGCCGAGGATGCGGTTGAGGAGCCCGCGATTCTGCAGCTGTCGCTCGAGCTCGGCGTCGTCGTGCCGGCCGGCGCGCATCTCGCGCGCGACCTTGAGGATGCCGACGAGCACCACCGCGTTGAGGATGCCCAGGGCGACGAGGAAGAGTCCGGAGATGCTGGTGCCGACGATGCCGGCCGTCTGTTGGAGCGTCGACGACTCGTCGCCCACCTGGCTGCCGAGCGCCCGGACGCCGAGGGCGAGCAGCAGGCAGAGCCCGAAGACCACGCTGGAGTGCCCGAGGGAGAACCAGAAGCCCACCGACAGCGGCCGGCTGCGCTCGGAGTTCTCGACGAGCAGCTTGCGGGTCACGTTGTCGACCGCGGCGATGTGGTCGGCGTCGAAGGCGTGCCGCATGCCGAGCATGTAGGCCGTGACGCCCAGGCCGACCCCGAAGAGGCCGGCGCTGCCGAGGGCGAACTGCTGCGAGGCGACGAACAGCAGGAGTCCCCACCCGACGACGTGGAGGGCGAGGACGACCGCCGCCATGCTGACGAGCGAGCGGACCTCGGTGCGCGAGAGGCCGCGTTCGGTCAGCATCGACATGCGTCACTCCTGCGGTGGGCGTTCCTCACACCGTACTCAGATGCGACGATGTTGCAAGAGGGATTTCAGCCCGACGCGGACGCCGCGCAGTCGGCGCAGGTGCCGAGGAACGCCGCGTGGTGCACGTCGACCCGGAACCCGATGTCGCCCAGCAGGGTGCGACCCAGCGGGGCCAGGACGGACTCGTCGATGTCGATGATCCGGTTGCAGGTCGTGCACTGCACGTGGGCGTGGTCCGGCTCCGGGTGCTCGTGCCCGGGCGCGGCGAGGTGGTAGATGGTCGCGGCACCGGCGACGTGCGTGTGCGCCACCAGGCCGAGCTCGCCCAGCGTGGCCAAGGCGCGATAGACCGTGGCGCGATGAACGCCTGGAGCGTTGGTGCCGGCGCGAACCGCGATCTCGTCTGCGGTGAGATGGTCCATCGTGCCGTCGAGCACGTCGATCACCGCCCGGCGTGCCGCCGTCACGCGCTCGCCACCGGCTCGCAGCGCGGCGATCGCGGCGGCAGACCGGTCGTCCTGAGTGCTCGGCATGGCCCCATTGTGCGCCCTGCGGCCGCACTCCCTTGCTGTTCCACCGGCCCCGACCTATCGTGACAACGCGTGAGGCGGTGCACATGCATGAACTCTCGATCGCCGAGTCCGTCGTGGAGGCGGTGCTCGAGCGCACGGGCGACACCCAGGTCACCTGCGTGCGGTTGACCGTCGGCAAGCTGTCCGGGGTCGTCCCCGACGCCCTGATGTTCTGCTTCGAGCTGGCGACCACCGGCACCGCGCTTGAAGGCGCGACGCTGGAGATCGTCGAGGTGTCCGGCCAGGCGCACTGTCGCAGCTGCGACACCAAGTTTCAGAAGGACGACTTGATCCTGCTGTGCGAGTGTGGAAGCGCCGATGTCGAGGTCGTGTCCGGTCGCGAGCTCTCGGTCAATTCAGTGGAGGTGGCGTAGATGTGCGCAACGTGTGGATGCGGGACCGACGAGGTCCGGGTCGACGGGGAGTCCGGCCCGTCCGTGCACGTTCACGAGGACGGTGAGGTCCACGCGCATGACCACGAGCACGGACATGACCATGCGCACGGCCACGCTCACACCCATGCGTCTGCTGAGCCACGCACGCACACGATCGACCTCGAGACCGCGGTGCTCGCCAAGAACGACGAGCTCGCGTCCGCCAACCGCGCCTGGCTGGCCGAACGTGGCATCGCCGCCATCAACCTGATGAGCTCCCCGGGCGCCGGCAAGACGTCACTGCTCGAGCGCACCATCCGCGACACCCGACCCGGCCGGCAGCTGTGTGTCATCGAGGGCGACCAGGAGACGGCCTACGACGCCGAGCGGATCCGCACGGCGGGTGCTCGCGCGGTGCAGATCAACACCGGTTCGGGCTGTCACCTCGACGCGGCCATGGTGCGTCGCGGGCTGGAGTCGCTGGCGCCCGACAACGGCGACCTCGTGGTGCTCGAGAACGTCGGCAACCTCGTGTGCCCGGCCCTGTTCGACCTCGGCGAGGCCAAGAAGGTCGTCATCATCTCTGTCACCGAGGGTGACGACAAGCCGCTCAAGTACCCGCACATGTTCGCGGCCGCCGACCTGGTCGTCGTCAACAAGACCGACCTGCTGCCCTACGTCGACTTCGATGTCGACCGGTGCGAGAAGGAAGCCCGGAGCCTGAATCCCGACCTCACCTGGATGCCGCTGAGCGTCAAGTCCGGCGAGGGCCTGGACGACTGGTTCACCTGGCTGAGCGGACTCTAGACCGGCTGAGACCTTTCCGCACCCTGAATCGCTGCTATTAGCAGAATTCATCTCCGGCCAGCAACTACTTTCGCGTGATCCTTGACACACTCGCACCGGAAGGGCAGTAATGGGATCACACATCGAACCGAGTCCAATCTCCCGGCTCGCGATGTAGGAGGTTGTCCTCCGGCCTCCGGAAAGGTTGGTCACGATGCCCACAGCCGAAGCGATCAAGGCCGAAGAGACGCTCATCCACGTCTTGTGGATCAACGCCGGACTCAGTTGTGACGGGGACTCCGTCGCCCTCACGGCCGCCACCCAGCCCAGCATCGAGGAGATCGCGCTCGGCGCTCTCCCCGGACTCCCGCAGATCGCTGTCCACTGGCCGCTGATCGACTTCGAGTGCGGCCCCGAGGGCGGCGCCGACGACTTCCTGGAGTGGTTCCACAAGGCCGACCGTGGTGAGCTCGACCCGTTCGTCCTCGTGGTCGAGGGGTCCATCCCCAACGAGGCCCTGCACGAGGAGGGCTACTGGTGCGGATTCGGCAACGACCCGGAGACCGGCCAGCCGCGCACCACCAGTGAGTGGCTCGACCGCCTGACGCCGAAGGCCACGGCCGTCGTCGCCGTCGGCACCTGCGCCACCTACGGCGGCATCCACGCCATGGCCGGCAACCCGACCGGCGCCATGGGCGTCCCCGACTACCTCGGCTGGGACTGGAAGTCCAAGGCCGGCATCCCGATCGTCTGCGTGCCGGGATGTCCGATCCAGCCCGACAACCTGTCCGAGACCCTGACCTACCTGCTCTACATGGCCACCGGCCAGGCGCCGATGATCCCGCTCGACGAGGCCCTCCGCCCCACGTGGTTGTTCGGCCAGACCGTTCACGAGGGCTGCGACCGCGCCGGCTACTACGAGCAGGGCGACTTCGCGACCGAGTACGGCTCGCCGAAGTGCATCGTCAAGCTCGGCTGCTGGGGCCCCGTCGTCAAGTGCAACGTGCCCAAGCGCGGCTGGATGAACGGCATGGGCGGGTGTCCGAACGTCGGCGGCATCTGCATCGGCTGCACGATGCCGGGCTTCCCCGACAAGTTCATGCCCTTCATGGACGAGCCGCCGGGAGGCAAGCTCTCCACGGCCGCCGTCGTCCCGTACGGCTCGACGATGCGCAAGCTTCGCGGCATGACCACACGAACTCTGAACAAGGAACCCAAGTGGCGCAAGCCCGGCAAGAAGCTCACCACCGGCGCCACCCGCACCTGGTAGTCCGTCACTCCCTTCCCGACAGAAAGGCGGCGCCATGACGTCGACCATCCCGAGTCCGAGCAGCATGAGCGAAGGGCGAGACGGCCTGGTGGAGATGGCGTGGGACCCCATCACCCGCATCGTCGGCAGCCTGGGCATCTACACCAAGATCGACTTCGCCAACAAGACCGTCGCGGAGTGTCACAGCACCAGCTCGATCTTCCGCGGCTACTCGATCTTCATGAAGGGCAAGGACCCGCGCGACGCCCACTTCATCACCAGTCGCATCTGCGGCATCTGCGGCGACAACCACGCGACCTGTTCGTGCTACGCGCAGAACATGGCCTACGGGGTGAAGCCGCCGCACCTCGGCGAGTGGATCGTCAACCTCGGTGAGGCCGCCGAGTACATGTTCGACCACAACATCTTCCAGGAGAACCTGGTCGGGGTCGACTACTGCGAGAAGATGGTCTCCGAGACGAACCCCGCGGTGCTCGAGCTCGCAAACCGCACCGAGGCGCCGCACGGAGGCGACCACGGCTACAAGACCATCGGCGACATCATGCGCTCGCTCAACCCGTTCACCGGTGAGTTCTACCGCGAGGCGCTCCAGGTCAGCCGCTACACGCGCGAGATGTTCTGCCTCATGGAGGGCAGGCACGTGCACCCGTCGACGCTCTACCCGGGCGGCGTCGGCACCGTGGCGACGATCCAGCTGATGACCGACTACATGACCCGACTCTCGCGGTACTGCGAGTTCATGAAGAAGGTCGTGCCCATGCACGACGACCTGTTCGACTTCTTCTACGAGGCGCTGCCCGGCTACGAGCAGGTCGGCAACCGTCGCATCCTGCTGGCCTGCTGGGGATCTTTCCAGGATCCTGAGCACTGCAACTTCGACTACAAGGACATGACCAATTGGGGCCGCAAGATGTACGTCACCCCCGGCATCGTGGTCGACGGCAAGCTCGTCACGACCGATCTGGTCGAGATCAACCTCGGCATCCGCATCCTGCTCGGCTCGTCGTACTACGACGACTGGGAGGACCAGGAGACGTTCGTCAAGAACGACCCACTGGGCAACCCGGTCGACCGCAGGCACCCCTGGAACCAGCACACCAACCCCAAGCCGCAGAAGCGCGACATGGACGGTGGCAAGTACTCCTGGGTCATGTCGCCCCGCTGGTACGACGGCAAGGACTACCTGGCCTTGGACACCGGCGGCGGACCGCTGGCGCGGCTGTGGGCCACGGCTCTGGCCGGGCTGGTCGACATCGGGTACGTCAAGTCCACCGGCAACAGCGTCAAGATCAACCTTCCCAAGACCGCGCTCAAGGGCCCGGTCGAGCTGGAATGGAAGATCCCGCAGTGGAGCAACACGCTCGAGCGCAACCGCGCCCGGACGTACTTCCAGGCGTACGCCGCAGCCTGCGCGCTGCACTTCGCCGAGAAGGCGCTGGAGGAGATCCGGGCCGGCCGCACCAAGACCTGGGAGAAGTTCGAGGTGCCGCAGGAGGGCATCGGTTGCGGCTTCACCGAGGCCGTGCGCGGCGTGCTGAGCCACCACCTGGTCATCCGGGACGGGAAGATCGCGAACTACCATCCCTACCCGCCGACCCCGTGGAACGCCAACCCGAGGGACTCCTACGGCACACCGGGTCCGTACGAGGACGCGGTGCAGGGCCAGCCGATCTTCGAGGAAAACGATCGCGAGCACTTCAAGGGCATCGACATCATGCGCACGGTGCGCAGCTTCGATCCCTGCCTGCCCTGCGGCGTGCACATGTACCTCGGAGACGGTCAGACTCTCGAGAGGCTGCACTCGCCGACGCAGTCCGCCGGCGCCGAATAGGGTTGCCATGACGCAGCCAGAGCTGCTCGACCACGCGCCCGACCTGAGTCTCACGGGCGAGCGGATCGACGCACTCCTGACGGCCAGCGCCGCCCAGGGCGTGGTGGCCAGCGAACGAGCCGAAGAGCTTGTTCGCCTGGTCACCGACCTGTATGGCGCCGGTATCGAGCAGATGATGGAGGTCCTGCACGAGGCTGGTGTGCTGAGCGACGACCTCCTGCGGACGCTGGCCGACAACGAGCTGATCTCGGGGCTGCTCCTCGTCCACGGCCTGCATCCGTACGGCGTCGAGCAGCGGGTCGAGGACGCACTGGAGAGCGTCCGCCCGTACCTCGGGTCTCACGGCGGCGACGTCGAGCTGCTCGAGGTCAGCGACGGCGAGACGGTTCGCCTGCGGCTGCTCGGCAGCTGTGACGGCTGCCCGTCCTCCTCGGTCACGCTCAAGCTCGCCGTCGAGGGCGCCATCGAGGCCGCCGCACCGGAGATCGTGTCGATCGAGGTGGAGGCCGCGTCGTCGGAGTCCGACGACGCGGGTCCGCTCATCTCCGTCGACTCGCTCATGACCCGCTTGCACGACGACACCGGCGGTGGCGCCGAGTGGTGCGCCTTGCCCGAGCTGGCGTCGCTGTCGGCCGGCGAGGTCGGCTCGGCCGAGGCCGGGGGCACCGCGCTGCTGGTGTGTCGCGTCGGGTCCGACCTCTACGCCTTCGTCGACCGGTGCGCCCGGTGCGAGGCGAGCCTGGCCGGCGCCACCTTGGCTCGGCGACTCGGGGGCGGCATCGGTGACGCCCTGCTGACCTGCCCGTCCTGTGCGGTGCACTACGACGTGCGGAAGGCCGGCGCCTGCGTCGACGTTCCCGAGCTCCACCTCACGCCGCTGCCCGTGCTGGCCGATGGCGGCGTCCTGTCCGTCGCCGTGCCAGCCGCCGAGGTGGCGTAGATGACCGAGCCCCGATGAGCGGCCCGGGTCGCCGAGCCGCCCCGCTGGCGACGCTCCGACGCATCAACCAGACACGCCCCACCAAGGTGGTGGGCGAGCGGTGCGAGATGTGTGCGGCGTCGATCGGCGAGGAGCACCAGCACGTCGTTGGGCTGGAGGACCGCAGCCTGATGTGCACGTGCCGGCCCTGCTACCTGTTGTTCTCCGACCAGCAGGCGCACCTGCGGTACCGCGCCGTCCCGGACCGCTACCTGAGCTTTCCCGACTTCTCCTTCGGCCAGTCGGAATGGGACGACCTGCAGATTCCGGTGGCCCTGACCTTCCTGTTCCGGAACTCCACACAGGACCGGATGGTCGCCTTCTATCCCAGCCCGGCCGGAGCCACCGAGTCCGAGCTGTCGCTGGAGTCGTGGGACGGCCTGCTCGCCGGCAACCCGAAGCTCGGACAGCTGCTGCCCGACGTCGAGGCCGTGCTCATCTACCGCGAGGACGAGGGCAGGGGCGCCTTCAGATGCGTCCTCGTCCCCATCGACGTCTGCTACGAGCTGGTCGGCACGATGCGCATGACCTGGCGTGGCTTCGACGGTGGCCAGGAGGCCCGTGACGCCATGGCCGAGTTCTTCGCGAACGTGGAGAAGCGGAGCAAGCCGGCATGAGCCACTACGCGTTCTCGGTGCTCGACGTGTTCGCCGAGCCCTACGCCGTCACCCCCCAGCTGACGGCGCGACTGCGGGTGCAGGAGACGACGGGCACCGTCGTGCACGCGATCGCGCTGCGCTGCCAGGTCCGTATCGAGCCGCAGCGCCGTGGCTACAGCGACGCCGAGGCCGACGACCTGCGTTCGCTCTTCGGCACCCGCGAACGCTGGTCCGACACCTTGCGTCCGTTCATGTGGATGCAGTGCAACACCACGGTCCAGGGGTTCACCGAGGTCACGGAGGTCGACCTCCCGATGCCGGCCACGTACGACTTCGACGTCGTGGGCTCTCGCTACCTGCATGCCGTGGGCGACGGGGTGGTGCCGCTCTCGTTCATGTTCTCCGGAGTGGTGTTCACGAAGGGCGCCCACGGGTTCGGCGTCGAGCAGGTCCCGTGGGACTGCGACACCACCTTCCAGATGCCGGCCACGGTCTGGAAGGACATGGTCGAGATGTACTACCCGGGCAGCGGATGGCTGCGCGTCGACCACGACATCCTCAAGACGCTGGGCGAGCATCGGGCCGAGCACGGCTTCACGACCTGGGACGACACGTTCGCCCACCTGCTGGCGTCCCGCAAGGAGGTCACGCCGTGAACATCGACCTGGCGCGAACGGTGGCCGACGCGGTCCTGTACGAGGGCTATCTGCTCTATCCGTACCGGGCGAGTTCGAGCAAGAACCAGTCACGCTGGCAGTTCGGAGTCCTCAGCCCGCACGATGCCGAGGCCGCAGGATGGGGAGAGTCGTCGTCGATGGCGATGCAGGGCCTCATGTCGGGCACCCTCGACGCCGATACCTCTCTCGTCCTGCACGTCCGCTTCCTCCAGCTGCAGCGCCGCCAGGTGCTCGACACCTCCGGCGTGGAGGTCGCGCAGATCGTGCTCGACGACGTCACCTGGATGAGCTGGGACGAAGCCGTCGACCAGGAGCTGACCTTCACCGTGGCAGGCGACCAGCTCACCGACGGTGCCACGTTCACGGTCGAGGTGCCGGCCGGGGAGGACCTCGAGTCCGTGGTCGACGCCTCCGGTGCCCCCGCGGGCACCATCGCCCGCCGCCGCCGGGCCATCGTCGCCGAGCTTCGCGTCAGCGCCGAAGCGGTCGACGGCCACCACCGGCTCGACGTGTCGGTCGAGAACAGCCGCACCGAGCCGACCGTCGACAAGGACGATGCCATCGCGCACTCGCTGATCGGCACCCACGTCATCATCGAGGCGCACGGTCCGGAGGCTGCCTTCGTCTCCCTGCTGGAGCCGCCCGACGAGGCCGAGGCGGTCGCAGCATCCTGCCGGCAACGACGCTGCTGGCCGGTGCTCGGAGGCGCTGCCGGCGACACCGACCTCCTGCTGGGCCTGCCGATCATCCTGTACGACTACCCGGAGATCGCCGAGCAGAGCACCGGAGCCCTGTTCGACTCCACCGAGATCGACGAGATCCTCACCCTCCGCGTCCTCACGATGACCGATGAGGAGAAGGCCGAAGCCAGGGCCACCGACCCCAAGGCGCGCGAGATCATCGACCGGTGTGAGCAGATGTCCCCGGAGTCGATGCAGCAGATGCACGGCATCCTGCGCGATCCCGGGGCCATGATGCGCATGCCGATCCCGGAGCCCGCCTGGCCGACCGCCACCGACATCCGCGACCTCGACGGTCCGACGTTCGACACCGGTGACTCCCCGTGGTGGGACCCGGAGGCCGATGCGTCCGTCTCGCCCGAGACCGACGTCGTCGTCATCGACGGTGTGAACGTCTCCAAGGGCAGCCTCGTCCGGGTTCAGCCGAACCGCCGGGCCGATGCGCACGACATCTTCTTCGTCGGACAGGTCGCCCGCGTCACGAGCGTGCTGTCCGACGTCGACGGGGGAACGCATGTGGCGGTGGTCCTGGTCGACGACCCAGCCGCCGACATGCACGAATGGTATGGGCGCTACTTCTATTTCGCCCCCGACGAGCTCGAACCACTGAGCGCCGATTCCACCGAGCACGACAGAGAGGAAAGCCGCCCATGAGAACCGTAGGCATCATCACCACGAGCGTCCTGGCACTAGCCGTGGTCGCAGTCATCATCATCGCTCTGATGTCGATTCCTGACATCGCGCGCTACCTCAAGATGCGGAAAATGTGACCGCACGCCATCGATGAAGGAGGCACTGCCCTGACACCATCGGTCCTGGTCGCCGGCATCGGCAACCTGTTTCTCAGCGACGACGGGTTCGGCCCGGAGGTCGCGCGCCATCTCGCGGACGGTGACGCGCTTCCGGATGACGTCCGCGTGGTCGACTACGGCATCCGCGGGATGCATCTGGCCTACGACCTCCTCGACGGCTGCCGTGCGTTGGTGATCGTCGACGCCATGCCCGGGAAGGGATCGCCCGGCGACGTGGTCGTCATGCAGGTCGGCCCCGACGACGTCGGCACCGGCGACCTCGACGCCCACGGCATGGACCCGCTTGCCGTCCTCGGCAGCCTCCAGGCGCTCGGGGGCGAGCTTCCGCCCACCTTCGTGGTGGGCTGCCAGCCGGCCAGCGTCGAGGAGGGCATCGGACTCAGCCCGCCGGTGGAAGCCGCGGTCCCGGTGGCCGCGAAGGCTGTTCGACGGGTCATCGACGAGCACATCCTGACCGACGCATCATCAGCAAGGAGTGATTGAGCATGTGTCTGGGAATCCCCGGCAAGGTCGTCGAGCTGGTCGACGGGTTCGCCGACCAGCTCGCACTGGTCGACGTCGAGGGCGCCGAGCGGCGCATCAACATCGGCATGCTCGACGCACCTCCCGCACCCGGCGACTGGATCCTCATCCACATGGGTTTCGCCCTGGAGCTGATTGACGAGGTCAAGGCCGAGGAGGCCCTGTCCGGACTCGAGATGATGGGTCAGTCTCGCGACGAGGCCCCGCCAGACTCGGAGGTGCGCGGTGCCTGATGCCATGATGCGCGTACGGACCCCGGTATCGGGGCCGGTGCTGTTCGCGCGGTACGCGTTCCCGCCCAACTCGCACGGGTACTGCGGCCCCAACGACCACAACGCCTTTTTCGAGCACGGTGCCACCGGCGAGGACGAGCGGGGTCTTCGGGTCCTGTCCCAGCAGTTCGCCGGAGCCTGGCCCTACCTCGAGCTCATCGCCGCCTCGCTCGGGCTCGACGATCCTCTCGACCGCCGGGTCGTCGACGCATACTGGGTCGGCAACTCGCGCCTCAACCGGGTCACGCCCGCTGCGGTCGGCAGCTCGATGGAAGAACGCTTCCGCCCCCTGACCGGATCGTCGTTCTCCACGCTGGCCGAGAGCGTCAACGCCGGCGGCGTGCCGCACCACAGCTTCGCGGTGTTCTGCATCTACCCGTGGACCGGCTTGCTCGGCGAAGGCCGCAAGGCCGATCATGCCCTCACCGTGCTCGACCAGTGCCGCATCAGGTGGGGCAAGGTCATGGCCGTGCAGGGCGACCAGGTGGTGGTGGAGTCCACGCCTCTGACCTGGGACGGACGGACCCTCGCCTTCGGCGACCGCATCACCGAGACCGTCACCCGGTCGCTCGACGGCGAGAGCCTGATGGACGACGTCGTGGTCGGCGACTGGGTCTCGATGCACTGGGAATGGGTCTGCGACGTCATCAGCTATCGCCAGGTCCGCTACCTGCGCGACTTCACCGCCCGCCACCTCAAGATCGTCAACGACGGAAATCTCCACCAAGGACCAGCTGCCCTCCTGGGCACATGATTGAGAGGACCCACATGAACTCCCAGCCGGAGGCCCTGCCCCGCAGAACCCTACTCAAGGGAGCTGTCGCCCTCGGGGGCGTGGCCGCACTGTCCGCGTGCGGCCAGAACTCACCCGCCACGACCAAGCCCCGTGGCATCACCGTGACCGACCAACGCGGCAAGAAGCTCGTCCTCGACGGTCCGGCCAAACGCATCGTCACGATCCCGTTCCCGGCTGCGTCCATCGTCGTGGCGGTCGACCGCACCGCGGAGCACCTGGCCGGCATGAACGAGGCGTCGTGGACGGCTGTGCGTGACGGAACCTTGGGTCAGTTCTTCCCCGACGCGATCGGCATCAAGCACAACGTGGCCGCCGAGGACTTCTCGCCCAACGTCGAGAGCATCCTCGCGCTCAAGCCGGACGTCGTGGTCCAGTGGGCGACTCAGGGCGACGGCATCCTCACTCCACTGGAGAACGCCGGCCTGCCGGTGCTCGGCGTCAACTACGGCAAGCTCGCCGACGTCAACGAGTGGTTGTCGATGTTCTCGACCATGCTGGGCAAGCCCGAGCGGGGCGAGGCGATGAACGCCCGCATGGCCGAGAACAACAAGGCCATCGCCGCTCGCACCGAGAAGCGCGGTGCGAAGGCGCCCAGCATCCTGTACTTCCTGCGGTTCGCCGAGAGCCTCACCGTCACCGGCGCCGGAAGCTTCAACGATGAGTACATCAAGCTGGTCGGAGGCACGAACGCCGCTGCCGACATCGCCGCGCCCAACCAGGAGGTCGACCTCGAGCAGGTGCTCTCGTGGGATCCGGAGATCATCCTGCTCGGGAACTTCGATCCGGCCGTCCCGGCCGACCTCTACGGGGACAAGCGCTGGAAGGACGTCGCCGCGGTGAAGTCCAAGCGCGTCTACAAGGTGCCGATGGGTGGTTACCGGTGGGACCCGCCGAGCCACGAGTCGCCGCTCATGTGGAGCTGGCTCTCCTCGGTCGCCTTCCCGGCCGACACCGGCCTCGACATCCGCGCCCAGATCGTGGACGACTACGACTTCCTCTACGGGAAGAAGCCCAGCGCCACCCAGATCGACGCGATCCTTCAGTTGGAGCCCAACGCGCAATCAGCTGACTATCGGCAGTTCAGTGCTCCGTGAGCTCGAGCATGAATCAGTGGCGAAACGACGCTCCTTCGCCGAGGGGCGGCTGCCGGTTCTGATCAGTGCGGTCGCGCTCGTCGTCGGTGGCGTGGTCGCCCTCTCGCTCGGCCGTTTCCCGGTCCCGGTGTCGCACGTCGTTCAGGTCCTGACGTCCGGGGCCATTCCGTGGGGCGGCGAGGTGGCCGACACCGAGCGCACGGTGGTGGCGCTGGTCCGGCTCCCGCGGGTCCTGCTGGCCGTCCTCGTGGGCGGTGGGCTGGGTCTGGCCGGCGCCGCGCTGCAGGCCACGTTCCGCAATCCGCTCGTGAGCCCGGAGATCATCGGCGTGTCGGCCGGCGCCTCGCTCGGCGGTGCGCTCGCCATCCTGCTCGGACTCGGGTCGGTCCTCCTGGTGGGCGGGGCGTTCGTCTTCGGACTGTCCGCCCTCGCGCTGCTGTTCGTGCTCACCGCCAGTCGGTCCGGCGCGCCGCTGCTCATGGTGGTGCTCGGGGGAGTGGTGGTCGGCTCGTTCTTCTCCGCGCTCGTCTCGCTGGTCACCTTCCTCGCCGACCCGTACACGACGCTCCCGGCCATCGTGTTCTGGTTGCTCGGGAGCCTGGCCAGCGCTACCTACACCCAGGTCGTCATCGCTGTGGTGCCCGTCCTGACCGGCGCGGCGGTCATCCTGGCGCTGCGCTGGCGACTCAACGTGCTCTCGCTCGGCGACGACGAGGCGTCCTCGCTCGGCCTCAAGCCGCACGCCATGCGGTGGACGATGCTGGTCGCGTCGGCTCTGATCGTGGCGGGCGCGGTGGCCGTCAGCGGAGTGGTCGCGTGGGTCGGACTGGTCATCCCGCACCTGGCCAGGATGTGGGTCGGGCCCGACCACCGCATCCTGCTGCCGGTGTGCTTCCTCGTCGGCGCGCTCTACCTGATCGTCGTCGACACGATCGCCCGGACGCTGACGGCCGGTGAGATCCCGCTGGGCGTCCTGACGGCGCTCGTCGGCGCACCCGTCTTCTTCCTGCTGCTGCGCCGGAACCGCGACAGGATCTGGGACCGTGCTTGAGCTCGACGACATCGGCTTCCGGTACCCGGAGACGGGCTGGGTCTTCCGGCACGTCTCCCTCACGGTCCCGGCCGGGTCAGTCACGGTGGTGCTCGGCCCGAACGGACGGGGCAAGACCACTCTCGTCCGCTGTGCCGCCGGGCTGCTGACCCCGCAGGAGGGCTCGGTTCGTCACGACGACGCGGTCGGATTCGTGCCCCAGGCTCGAGGGGGAGCGTTCGCGTACCGGGTGATCGACATGGTCGTGATGGGGCGGGTGCGCCACGTGGGCCTGTTCGGGACGCCGTCACGCAACGACCGGGTCGCAGCGCAGGACGCCCTGGAGCGGATCGGCGCCGGCCACCTGGCCGATCGTCAGTTTCCGACGCTCAGCGGTGGCGAGCAGCAGCTGGTCCTCATCGCCCGGGCGATCGCCTCGGAGTCGCCCGCCATGGTGCTGGACGAGCCGACCACCGGACTGGATCTGCACAACCAGGCCCAGATCCTGTCTCTGCTGCGCAAGCTCGTCGCCGACGGCCTGGGTGTGCTGCTCACCACGCATCATCCCGACCACGCCCTGTACCTCGCCGACTCCGTCGTCCTGATGGACGGGCTCGACGCCGTGTCGAGCGGGCCCGCCGAGTCCATGCTCACCGACGAGCGACTCAGCCGCCTGTACGACATCGACGTCCAGACGCTGACCTACGGCGAGGGGAACGCCGAGCGGCAGACGATCATCACCCGCTACGACGCCGAGGTCGACTGACGATCGACCGCCGGGTGGTGCCTGGTTGGGCCGGCATGGTGGGATGGATGGCATGAAAGCCCTGCCCAGACCGCCAGCCGTCACGATGGCCTGCGCGTTCGTGGGCATCAGCTCGCTCCTGCTGCTCCTGGAGCTGGTCCAAGCGCTCACCGCGTGGGGCACCATCGAGATGCAGAAGGGCCTGGAGCCGACCCTGACGGCGCTGCGGGACAACGGGTTCGACCTCACCATGGTCGAGCTCCTCCGCATTCTGCGCTGGGTCGGCCTCAGCAGTGTGCTGCTGGCCGTGGCGGGCGTCGTGTTCGCCGCGTATGCCGTGCGGGGCGACCGTGTCGCCCGCGTCGGCACCACCGCGGTTGCCGTCATCCTGGGCGTCCTCGTGCTGTCGCTCGGCTGGCTGGGGGTCCTGCAGACCGTTCTTCTGCTGGCTGCGGCCGTGGCGCTGTGGTCCCGCGATGCTCGCGGCTGGTTCGACGCGAAGAACCGACCGGAGGACGAGCTCGCACCGATCGACGTGTTCGCCGCCGCGTCCTCGTCGGGAACCGCCGCGACGCCGGGGCCGAGCACGGACGAGGCTCCAGCCCCATCGACGCGGGTCGAGCAGCCGCGTCCGACTCATCGGCCGAAGGCGGTCCTCGCCGCCGGGCTGGTCACGGTTTTCGGATCAGCCCTGACGGGTGGAGTCGCGGCGCTCTTCCTGGTCGTCTACGGCTTCGCCCGAGCGGAGTACGTCCAGATGGTGCAGGACGGTCCGTTCGCCGGCTGGTTCGAGCCCGGCGAGATCGATGCGGCCCTCCAGACCGCCTTCTGGGCGTGCGTGGTGATGCTGCCGCTTGCCGTCACGGGGCTCGCGGCCGGCCTGTCTCTGCTGGCCAGGCTGCCGGTCGGACGGGTGGCGACGCTTGCGCTGGCCTGGATCACTGCTGCCGCCGGAGTCGTGCTGGTGCCGTTCGGGCTGCTCGGAACGGGCGCGGCGATCGCGGTGATCGTGCTGCTCAACCGGGCCGAGTCACGGGCCTGGACCGCCAGCGCCCGCTGATTCGCACTGCTGTGGCGCCGGTAGAATTGGTGCCATGACTGACATCTCCACCGCGACGCCCAAGCGCCCTCACGTCGTCGTCGTCGGAGGAGGATTCGGCGGGATCGCCGCTGTTCGCAAGCTCAAGCGCGCCGATGTCGACGTCACGCTGATCGACCGCCACACCTACTACACGTTCAACCCGCTGCTGTACCAGGTGGCCACGGCCAGCCTGAACCCCGGCGACATCACCTGGTTCCTGCGGGCGATCCGCTCGAAGCAGAGCAACGTCCGCTTTCTCAAGGGCCTGGTCACGTCCGATCGACCCCCAGAGCCACACGCTTCACCTCGAAGGTGCGGTCGACGTCAAGTACGACTACCTGGTGCTGGCCTGCGGTGTCACCACCAACTTCTTCGGCATCCCCGGCGCCGAGGAGCACTCGATGCCCCTTGTACAAGCGTTCCCAGGCGCTGCAGGTGCGTGATGCGATGTTCGCCGAGCTCGAGCACGCCGCCATCAATGGGCAGGATCGCGACCTGCGCATCGTCGTCGTGGGGGGCGGCGCGACCGGCGTCGAGACCGCCGGTGCCTTCGCCGAGCTGCGCAACAACGACATGCCCACGACCTATCCGGAGATCGACCGCGACCGGGTCCACATCACGCTCGTGGAGATGATGCCGAATGTGCTCGGCCCGTTCGCACCGCGGTTGCGTGACTACGCCGAGAAGGCGCTGCGCAAGCGCGACGTCGACCTCCGACTGTCCACGGCGGTCAAGGAGGTGCGCCACGACGGTGTCGTCGTGGAGAAGGACGGCGAGCAGGAGTTCCTGCAGGGCGGGCATCGTCGTCTGGGCCTCGGGCGTCACCACGCACCCCACGGTCGCCGACTGGAACGTCCCGCAGGGGCGCGGCGGCCGGATCGAGACGGACGAGCAGCGGCGCGTCAAGGGCCTCGACGGTGTCTTCGCGATCGGCGACGTCTCCATCGGCCCGGAGCAGATGCCACAGCTGGCCCAGCCGGCGATCCAGGGCGGCAAGTACGTGGCGAAGGCCATCAAGGAACGATCTCAAGGGCAAGACCAGCAAGCCGTTCGCGTATCGCGACAAGGGCACGATGGCGACGATCGGCCGGGCATCGGCGGTGGCCGAGATCAAGTTCATGCCGAAGATGACCGGATTCCTCGCCTGGATCATCTGGGTCGGCCTGCACATCGTGACGCTGCTCGGCAACCGCAACCGGTTCGTCGACCATGATCAACCTCACCGCCAAGTACCTGACCCGCGGGAGTCACAACGCCATCGTCGGCGAGACGCCGGACGTGCTGGCCGACCATCCGGTCCTCGTCGAGGCCCGCGAAGCGCCACGGGCGTCGGCGCGCCAGTCGGCCCGCAATCACGCTGCAGCAACTGACTGCGGCGCGAGTGTCGAAGGCTCGACCGCACTCCATCGTGCTCGAGACGACGCTCAGCCCAGGACGAGCCGCTCGATCTCAGTCGCGCTTCGGTGAGTGAGGGCCGTACCAGGTGAGGAGGCGCCCGGACACCAGTGTCGGTCGGGACCCGGGTGAAGGCCTCGGGGCCGTCGTCGGGGCCGAACACGTAGGGCTCGTCGGGCAGGAGGACGAGGTCGACGTCGTCGGTGTCGATCTCGTCGAGCCCGACCCGTGGATAGCGGTCGGCGCTGTCGCCGAACGCGTTCACGAAGCCGAGTCGAGCCAGCAGGTCGCCGGTGAACGTGTCGCTGCCGACCACCATCCACGGGTCGCGCCAGATCGGGACGGCGACTCGTCGTCCGTCGGGCGGCGGCGGATCGGACCAGGCGAGCTCAGCGTCGTCCAGCCAGGCGGGGACGCCCCAGCCGAGCGCCTCGGTGAACAGTCGACGCATCGAGGCGAAGGCCTCGTCGAGCGTGTGGATGCGGGTGACCCAGACGGCGGTGCCTTCGGCGCGGAGCCGGTCGACGTCGAGCTCGCGGTTCTCCTCCTGGTTGGCGATCACGAGATCCGGGGCGAGGGCCGCGATCGCGGCGCGATCAGGATTCTTCGTGCCGCGCACGCGGGTGACGTCGAGGTCGACCGGGTGGGTGCACCAGTCTGTCGCGCCGACGAGGGCTGCTAGCCGGGTGGCCGCGATGGCCTCCGTCAGTGACGGGACCAGCGAGACCACTCGCTCCACCGGGAGGGTGGCATCGAGGGCGTGCCCGAGGTCGTCCTTCCGGGCGGACCTCGGTCCAGGGCTCATGTCAGTGGCGCGCGTCCCGATCGACATGGCCCCCGTCGACGTCGTGATCCCGGTCCGCCAGGTGGTGGTCGCGAACCCGAAGGTCGTCGTCGCCGCTTCCGACGCCGTCATGCCCGGGGTGGGCGTGGGCGTCCTGGTCGGCGGTGACATCCGGGTCGACCCGGTCTGCTTCCCGCTCCCGCTCCATGGCCTCAACCTCGGTGGTGCTGGCAGCCGTTTCCAGGTCGCCGGCCTCCCGCTCGAGACGTTCTGCCTCCATCCGAGCCGCCTGGGCATCGGCCTGCGCGGTGGCGGCAGCAGCCTGGGTGCGCTGGGCTTCGAGTCGCTGCTCCTGGGCGTCGTCCCGGATGTCGGTGGCTCGCTCGCGGGCGTGCTCGGTCCGTCGTTCGGAAGACTTCCTCGCGACCACGATGGCGCCCACCACGATCACACGATCACGACCACGGCGACCAGCAGCCACATCCACGTATCCATGTCGATCTCCCTCTGCTCGGCGACGGGTCCCGCCGGTCGGCGTGGGTCAGTCGCACCTTCGAACGTACGCCGATTGGCCGGATCCGCACGTTCAGCCGCGAAGTCTCAGAGGTCGACGGAGCGGGCGGCGAAGAAGTCGGGCAACGCCAGCACCGAGTCGAGCACCGACGCGGTGACGGGGGCGTCGGTGGTGACGATCATCGTCGCCTCCCGCTCGAGGTCCGAGGCGTCGAGCGACTCGTCCGGATGGCGTCCGACCGCAGCCGAGACGATGTTGATGCCGGCATCGCCCAACGTGGTGCCGATGCGTCCGAGCATCCCGGGCTGGTCGCGGTAGCGGAACACCGCCAGGTGCGGCTCGAGCTGGACGTTGAAACGCGAGCCCCAGGCTTCGAGCAGGTGGGGGCGGTGCTTCTGGCCGAGCACGGTGCCCACGACGCCCGTCGACTCGGTGCCGCCGCGCAGGGTGACGCGCACGAGGTCGGTGAAGTCGCGAGCCACCGGCCGGCTGGTGGTCGCGATGGCGATGCCACGCTCGGCGGCGAGGGCCAGCGCGTTGACGTCGTTGACCGATTCCTCGGTGTGACCCACGAGGACACCCTTCACGACCTGGATGGTGAGGAGGCGGTGATCGCGCTCGGCCACGTGACCGAGGAACTCGACCTCCAGGGCCTCCAGCGAGGTGGACGGCGCGAGCCCGGCCGCGATCCGACCCAGTGCGCCGCAGAGTCCGAGGAATGGTTCGACCGCGGCGAGGTCGTCGGCCGCGATCGCCGGGACGTTGACCGCGGTGGTGACGGCCCCTCCGCTCAGGGCGGCCACGACCTGCTCGGCGGCCTGGAACCCGGCGCGGTCGGTCGCTTCGGTGGTGGAGGCACCGAGGTGCGGGGTGACGACGACGTTCGGGTACCCGAACAAGGGATGGTCGGTGATCGGTTCGGTGCGGAAGACGTCGAGTGCGGCCCCGGCGACCTTGCCGGAGTCGAGGGCGTCCTTGAGCGCGTCGTCGACGACCAACGGACCGCGGGCGACGTTGAGGATGCGGACACCGTCCTTCATCGCAGCGAAGGCCTCAGCGTTCAGGAAGTCCTGGGTGTCGGCGTTCTTCGGCAGGTGCACGGTGATGAAGTCGGCGACCGCGTAGACGTCGTCGGCGCTGGCGGCACGCTCGACCCCGAGCTCGCGGAAGCGTTCCTCGGCCATGTAGGCGTCGAAGGCGACGACCCGCATGCCGAACCCGCGGGCCCGGTGCGCGACGAGCTGGCCGATGCGGCCGAACCCGAGAATGCCGAGCACCTTGCCGTGCAGCTCGACGCCGGTGAAGCTCGAGCGCTCCCAGCGACCGCTGGTGAGGGACGCGTGAGCCTGGGGCACATTGCGCGCGAGCGCGAGCAGCAACGCCATGGTGTGCTCCGCGGCGGTGACGACGTTGGACTGAGGAGCGTTGGCCACGACGACGCCGAGGCGGGTGGCCGCCTCGACGTCCACGTTGTCGACGCCCACGCCGGCTCGCGCCACGATCCTGAGCTGGCCGGCCTTCGACAGAAGGTCCGCATCGACGGTGGTGGCCGAGCGGATCACGATGCCCTCGTAGTCGCCGATCCGCTCGAGCAGGTCGTCGGCGGACCAGTCGAAGCCGAGGTCGACGTCGAACCCGGCGTCGCGCAGCAGCTCGACCCCGGACGCGCCGATGTCTTCCTTGACCAGAACCTTCATGCGGTCACCTCGGAGTCGTGGGCGACCACCCAGTCGATGCAGGCCGTGAGTGCCTCGACGTCGCTGGGCTCGACCGCGGGGAACATGCCGATGCGGAGCTGATTGCGGCCGAGCTTGCGGTACGGCTCGGTGTCGACGATGCCGTTGGCCCGCAGGGTCCGGGCGATGGCGGCGGCGTCGATCCCGTCGGCGAAGTCGATCGTGCCGACGACCAGCGAGCGCAGCGCCGGGTCGGCGACGAACGGTGTCGCGAACTCCGACTTCTCGGCCCAGGCGTAGAGGTGGGACGACGACGCGGACGTCCGGTCGACGCAGAACTCCAGGCCACCTCCGGCGAGCATCCACTCGACCTGATCGGCGCAGCAGGAGCAGGGTCGCGAGAGCGGGGGTGTTGTAGGTCTGGTTGAGGCGGGAGTTGGTCAAGGCCGTGGTCAGGGACAGCGACTCCGGGATCCAGCGGCCGTCCGGCGCGGAGCCGAGCTCCTCGGCCCGGGCGATGGCCGCGGGGCTCATCGCGGCCAGCCAGAGGCCGCCGTCGGACCCGAACGACTTCTGGGGAGCGAAGTAGTAGGCGTCGGCCTGGCCGACGTCGACCGGCAGGCCGCCCGCCCCCGACGTCGCGTCGATGAGCACGAGCGCGTCGCCCGCGTCGGTCGGGCGCCGGACATCGACCATCACGCCGGTCGAGGTCTCGTTGTGGGCCCAGGCGATGACGTCCGCGTCGGGGTCCGCCGCGGGTGCGGGAGCCGTGCCCGGTTCGGTCGTGAGGACGATCGGCTCGTCGAGGAACGGCGCCTCTCCCGTGACGGTCGCGAACTTCTGCGAGAACTCGCCGAACGTGAGGTGCAGTGATCGCCGGCGGACGAGGCCGGCGGCGGCTGCGTCCCAGAAGGCGGTCGACCCGCCGTTGCCCAGCACGATCTCGTAGCCATCGGGAAGGGAGAAGAGGTCGCCGAGGCCGTCGCGGACCCGGCCGACGACGTCGCGGACCGGACCCTGCCGGTGCGAGGTTCCCATCAGGTCGTGGCGTCGGGCCAGCTGTTCGAGCGCTGCGGGCCGCACCTTGGACGGGCCGCAGCCGAATCGACCGTCGGCCGGCTTGAGGTCGGCGGGGATCTGCGCTGCGTCGGAGGCTTCGGTCACGCAGCGATGCTACTCACCGGCGGCGGACGCCCATCACGCCGCACACCGGGGCGGCCCAGGGCAGGGCCTCGCTCGCGGCGATCCGCTCGTCGAGGGAGGCCGCGATGTCGTCGGGGATGTCGACGGCCACCCGGTCGGACATGCTCACGTGCACGTAGACGATCTCCAGGGTTGCGGCGAGACGCGACCGCTGCCGATCCAGAACGAAGGCCATCGCATGGGTGGCTTTGTTCGAGCGCGCGAGCATCCGCTCGTGCACCGTGAAACGGTCGCCGAGCCGCATCTCGGCGAGGTAGCGGATGTGGTGCTCGACCGTGAACAGGCTCATCGCCCGGTCGCGGATGTAGGCCTCGTCGACCCCGGCCGCCTCAGTGGCCTTCCACACCGCCCACGACCCGAACGAGAAGTAGTGGCTGATGTTCATGTGGCCGTTCTCGTCGATCTGCTGCGGGGAGACCTGCTCGTCGAACCAGGCCGGCAGGGCAGCGACGTCGTCGAAGGTCGGCAGCTCGCTCATACCGAGCGACGATACTGACCGCCGACCTCGAAGAACGCCTCGGTCACCTGCTGGAGCGAGCAGACGCGCGCGGCGTCCATCAGGACCGCGAAGACGTTCTCGGTCGTGGTGGCCGCGTCCTTGAGCCGGGCGAGCGCTTCGGTGGCTTCGGCGCGGTGCTCGTCCTGGAAGGCCTGGACGCGGTCGAGCTGGGACTTCTTCTCCTGCTCGGTCGCGCGGGCCAGCTCCACGGTGGGCGGCTCGGCGTCCTCCTGCGGGTTGCGGAACGTGTTGACGCCGATGATGGGCAGGGACCCGTCGTGCTTGCGGTGCTCGTAGAGCATCGACTCGTCCTGGATCCGGCCGCGCTGGTAGCCCGTCTCCATCGCGCCGAGGACCCCGCCGCGCTCGCTGATGCGGTCGAACTCGGCGAGCACCGCGGCTTCGACGAGGTCGGTGAGCTCATCGGTGAAGTAGGCACCCTGGGTGGGGTTCTCGTTCATCGCGACACCCCACTCGCGGTTGATGATCATCTGGATGGCGAGAGCGCGGCGGACCGAGTCCTGGCTCGGGGTGGTGACGGCCTCGTCGTAGGCGTTGGTGTGCAGGCTGTTGGCGTTGTCGTAGATCGCGATGAGGGCCTGCAGCGTGGTGCGGATGTCGTTGAACGTCATCTCCTGCGCGTGCAGCGACCGGCCCGAGGTCTGGACGTGGTACTTCAGCTTCTGGCTGCGCTCGTTCGCGCCGTAGCGGTCGCGCATCGTGACGGCCCAGATGCGACGGGCCACCCGGCCGAGCACGGAGTACTCCGGGTCCATGCCGTTGGAGAAGAAGAACGACAGGTTCGGCGCGAAGTCGTCGATGTCCATGCCGCGCGCGAGGTACGACTCGACGTAGGTGAAGCCGTTGGCGAGCGTGAAGGCGAGCTGGCTGATGGGGTTCGCCCCGGCCTCGGCGATGTGATAGCCGGAGATCGACACCGAGTAGAAGTTGCGCACCCGGTTCTCGATGAACCACTCCTGGATGTCGGCCATCATCCGCAGGCTGAACTCGGTGGAGAACAGGCAGGTGTTCTGGCCCTGGTCCTCCTTGAGGATGTCGGCCTGCACGGTGCCGCGGACGTTGCTGAGGGTGTGCGCCACCACCTCGTCACGGTCTGCGTCGGGGCCGGCCTTGGCCAGCGCCTGGTCGATCGCGGTGTTCAGGAAGAAGGCCAGCACGGTGGGCGCCGGTCCGTTGATCGTCATCGACACCGAGGTGGACGGTGACACCAGGTCGAAACCGTCGTACAGCGCCTTCATGTCGTCGAGGGTCGCCACCGAGACGCCGGACGTGCCGACCTTGCCGTACACGTCGGGGCGCAGGTCGGGGTCGCGGCCGTAGAGCGTCACGGAGTCGAAGGCGGTGGAGAGTCGCTTCGCGTCACCGTCCTGCGAGAGGAGCTTGAAGCGACGGTTGGTGCGGAACGGGTCGCCCTCACCGGCGAACATCCGGGCCGGGTCCTCCCCGTCGCGCTTGAACCGGAAGACGCCGGCAGTGAAGGGGAAGAAGCCGGGCAGGTTCTCGCGGCGCCAGAACGAGACCAGCTCGCCGTGGTCGCGGGTGCGGGGCAGGCTGACGCGCCGGATCTGCGAGCCAGAGAGCGACTCGCGTGCGAGCGTCGTGTGGATCTCGCGGTCGCGGACGACGACGACCTGTTCCTCGCCGGAGTAGGACTCCACGAGCGCGGGCCACGAGTCGATCTGCTCCGCGACGTCGTCGGGGAGGTCGGCGCGGGCCTCTGCGAGCAGCCGCTCGACGTCGTCCCTCGAGTCGGCGGACCATGCCTCGGACGACACCTCGTTCGAGCCGTTGGACACGGCGGGCCTGCTCGACGAGCCGCTCCGTCTCGGCGTGGTAGCCGCGGACCGTCTCGGCGATCTCGGAGAGGTACCGCACCCGCTCGGGCGGCACGACGGCCGCGAATCCGGTGGAGACCTTGGTGTCGACGGGCGGGAGAACGCCCTCGTCGAGGCCGAGCCCGTCCTCGCGGAGCATGCCCGCCAGGTGGTGGTAGAGCGCCGTCACGCCGTCGTCGTTGAACGTGGCCGCCGACGTTCCGAAGACCGGCATGTCGCCCGGCTGCTTGCCGAAGGCCTCCCGGTTGCGGACGAGCTGGCGTCCGACGTCGCGCAGCGCGTCCCGGGCGCCGCGGCGCTCGAACTTGTTGATCGCGACGACGTCGGCGAAGTCGAGCATGTCGATCTTCTCCAGCTGCGACGCGGCGCCGAACTCCGGTGTCATGACGTACATCGAGCGGTCGACGAACGGGATGATGCCGGCATCGCCCTGCCCGATGCCCGGAGTCTCGACGATGACGAGGTCGAAGCCGGACGCCTTGAGCACGTTCAGGACGGAGTCGAGGTGCTCGGGGAACTCATGCCCGCCGCGGGTGGCCAGCGAGCGGAAGTAGACGCGGTCGCCCCCGGAGAGGTCGGAGTCGAGGGAGTTCATCCGGATGCGGTCGCCGAGCAGCGCGCCGCCGCCCTTGCGCCGGGTCGGGTCGATGGCCAGGACGGCGATGCGGAGCTTGTCCTGCTGGTCGGTGCGGAAGCGGCGCACGAGCTCGTCGGTGAGCGAGCTCTTGCCCGAGCCGCCGGTACCGGTGATGCCCAGCACCGGGACGCCGGAGGACTCCGCTGCGGTCGCCAGCGCAGATCGGAGCTCGTCGTCGATCCGGCCGGTCTCGGCGCCGGTGATGGCTCGGGCAATGGCGTCGCGGTGGCCGGCGCGGATGGCGTCGACGTCGACCTGTCGGTCGGCCCACAGATCGACGTCGCAGGCCTCGATCATCTGGTTGATCATGCCGGCGAGTCCGAAGCGCTGGCCGTCCTCGGGGGAGAAGATCGTGACACCGGACTCGCGCAGGCGAGCGATCTCCTCGGGCACGATGACACCGCCACCACCGCCGAAGACCTGGACGTGACCGGCTCCCTGTTCCTTCAGGGACTCCACGAGGTACTCGAAGTACTCCACGTGGCCGCCCTGGTAGGAGCTGACGGCGACGCCCTGGACGTCCTCCTCGAGGGCCGCGGCGACGACTTCGCTGACCGAGCGGTTGTGCCCGAGGTGCACGACCTCGGCGCCCTGGGACATCAGGATGCGGCGCATGATGTTGATGCTCGCGTCGTGCCCGTCGAACAGGGCGGACGACGTGACGAAGCGGACGGGGTGCTCGGGAACGTACAGGTCGCTCATGGGTCCTCGCTGTCAGCCAAACTTTCCTAGGACATAAGATAGTCGGACTTCCTACTAATGTCCACGAGAGGCTAGGCTGGCCCCATGACCACGCCCCCCAGGATGGCCTTCGACCCGATCGAACGGGCCGGCGAGCTCTGGGGCGAACGCGTCGGCGACGCCACCGCGATGCGTCTCGCCACGTCGATCATGAGGGTCCAGCAGCTGGTGCTGGCGGCGCTCGACGCCGCGGTCCGTCCGTTCGACATCACCTTCGCTCGCTACGAGGTCCTGGTGCTGTTGTCGTTCAGCCGGGCCGGCCACCTCCCCCTGAGCCTCATCGGCGAGCGGCTCATGGTGCACCCCACGTCGGTCACCAACCTGATCGACCGGCTCGAGGCGCAAGGGCTGGTGGCGCGTGCCACCGACGTCGCCGACCGTCGGCGCACTCTGGCCTCGCTCACTCCGGCCGGTCGGCGGGTGCTCAAGCGGGCCACGGCGGCGCTCACCGACATCGACTTCGCGGTCGGCGCGCTCGACGCCGCCGACCAGGAGCGCGCCTACGAGCTGTTGCGCACGCTGCGCGTGTCCGACTTCGACGGTTGATCGAGGCCGCGCGCCAGCAGCACCAGGCCGACGCCGAGGACGCCGCCGAGCCCGATCGCGGTCAGGCTGAGCACGGCGTCGCTCGTGCTGTACAGGTCACGCGTGCCCCAGTGGTAGGCGAAGTGCAGGGCGGCGAGCACGATGTTGGCGGCCGCAGCGGCGAGGACGACCTCGCGCGTCGGCCGCCACGCTCCGACGAGGCACACCGCGGCGATGGCCAGGAGGCCGGCGCCGAAGTCGGTGAGCAGGTGCTCGTTGTACGGGCCGTCGGGTGAGACCCAGACCCGACCGGCACCGGGGAAGTCGTCGAAGAAGGTGCGAGGCGCGAGGCGTGCCCACGCGCCGACGACTCCGTTGCTCACCGCGAGGGTCAGGAGCGCGACGCGCGCAGCCAGCACGTGCATGCGGTCAGCTCGTCAGCATCTCGGCGGCGTAGGCCTTGGGGGGAACGCCCATGCCCTCGACGAGGGTCAGCAGGTGCGGGCGGAGCTTCTCCAGCATCGCGTTCACCTCGGCCGTGACGATCTTGGCGCGCTGGTCGCTCAACCTGTTGTGACCCATGAACCAGGCGAGGTCGTCCTCGATGGTGCTGAGGGCGTAGAGGGTGCAGACGTCGCGCAGCAGGTCAGCGGCCTCCTCGTCCTCGCAGCGGGCGATGCCGGCGGTGAAGGCCTCGAGCACCACGCGGTCGATGTGGACCCGGGCGCAGCGGATGACGTGGTCCTGCGCGGCGTTGAAGACGTCGAACGCCTCGGCGTCGGTCTCGGCCTTGCTGGCTCGGCGGAGGCGCCGGGCGGCCGTCTCGATGACGTGCTCCTCCCGGTCCTCGAACATGTTCAGCTGCGTGCCCCGGTCGAGCAGGTCGTGCTCCTCGCCACCGCCGGGTCGAGCGTCGATCAGCCGCTGGATGAGTTGCGAGGCCGCGGTGCGCTCCTTGACGACGTCGGCCACGGTGCCGGCCGCGAACCGGACGAGTCCGACCGGGTCGAGGCCGCCGACCTCGGAGGCGTACGCCGTGAGCAGCTCCTTCGCGACGAGCTGCAGCAGGACGTGGTTGTCGCCCTCGAACGTGGTGAACACGTCGACGTCGCCGCGCAGTGTCGTGAGTCGGTTCTCGGCGAGGTACCCGGCGCCGCCGCACATCTCGCGTGCCTCCTGGATCGCCCGGGACGCGTGCCACGTCTGCGCCACCTTGAGTCCGGCTGCGCGGCTCTCGAGCTCGCGCTGCTCGAGCGGGTCCGGCTCGTCGGTCGTCTGGAGTCGGTGCATGCGGGCCACGAGCTGGTTCCGCGCGAACCGGTAGGCGTACGAGCGCGCGATGAGGGGGAGCAGGCGGCGCTGGTGGACGCGGTAGTCGGCCAGCAGGACCTCGTCCTGCGGTGACGGCCCGAACTGCCGGCGCTGCAGCGCGTATCGGCCGGCGATGGTGAGCGCGACCTCGGCGCTCGCGCTGGCTGACCCGCCGACGCTCACCCGCCCCCGCACGAGGGTGCCGAGCATGGTGAAGAACCGGCGGCCGGTGTCGTCGATGGGCGAGGAGTAGGCGCCGCCCTCGTCGACGTGGCCGTAACGGTTGAGCAGGTTCTGCCGCGGCACGCGGACCTCGTCGAACATGATGCGTCCGTTGTCGACGCCGCCGAGCCCGCCCTTGTGGCCGCAGTCGGACGTGGTGACGCCGGGCAGGTCCTCGCCGTGCTCGTCGCGGATCGGCACCAGGAAGCAGTGCACCCCGTACGACTCGCCGCGCGTCATCAGCTGGGCGAAGACCGCTGCCATCGTGGCGTGCTTGCCCGCGTTGCCGATGTAGTCCTTGCGCGAGCCCGGGGTGGGGGAGTTGAGGACGAACTCCTCGGTGGCCAGATCGAACGTCGCGGTCGTCTCGATGTTCTGGACGTCGCTGCCGTGGCCGGTCTCGGTCATGGCGAAGCAGCCGACCAGGTCGAGGTTGATCAGCTCGCGGATGTACGTGTCGTGGTGGTGCTGCGTGCCGAGGTTCTCGACCGCGCCGCCGAACAGTCCCCACTGCACACCGGCCTTCACCATGAGCGAGAGGTCGAACTGGGCGAGCATCTCGATGCCGGTGACGGCCATGCCCGGGTCGCCGGACCCGCCGTTCTCCTCGCGGAACCCGGCCGCCGGGATGCTGGTGGGCACCAGCTCCTTGAGCTGTCGGAACGTCCGCTCCCGTGCCTCGTCGAGGCTGAGGTCGTGGTCGTAGGCGAGGTCCAGCTCGGACAGCTCGATCCGGGACTGCTCGCGCACGTGGCGCCACTTGCCGTCCAGGGCGATCCGCAACTCATCTGACAGCGTCATGGGCCCACGCTACTCGGGCGCAGGAGCGTCTGCAGCGCCTCGGCAGGACCCATAGGCTGAGCGCCATGTCAGCGCCCGTCACCGTCTCGATCACCCGCCACGTCGACCCGGCACAGGAGACCCAGATGCTCGCGTGGTTGCGTGCCGGCACCGAGCTCGCGGAGCGGTTCGACGGATTCCTCGGATCCGGCTGGGTGCGTCCGGCCGTCGGGTCCAGCGAGTGGCACGTGCTCTACCGCTTCGCCGACCACGACGCCCTCGACCGGTGGATGACGTCCGACCACCGCACCTGGTGGCTCGGCGCCGCTCAAGGGCTGGTCGATGAGTCGCAGCTGGAGAAGCGCACCGGCATCGAGGGCTGGTTCGACGAGCCCACGGACGTCGACGTGCAGGACCTGCGCCCTGCTCCTGTCCCGCCGCCGCGCTGGAAGCAGATGGTGTCGATCTTCTGCGTGTTCCTGCCCCTGAGCCTGTTGACCAACTACCTGGCCCAGGAGTACCTCGCCGGCGTCGTGTTCCCCGTGCGGGTGCTGATCTCCGTGGTGGTCATGACGCCGGTGATGATCTACGTCGCCCTGCCCTGGATCACCGGGCTCCTGCACGACTGGCTGCACGCCTGACCGCGGCTGGCTGAGCCGATATCGTGTCCACGGACGTCGGGGTTGACGCAGGTGAGGTGGCATGAAGGTCCTGGTGACGGGCGGAGTGCGCTCAGGGAAGTCGTTCCACGCGGAGGCGCTGCTGCTGGCCGAGCCCGGAGTCACGTACCTTGCCCCCGGCCCCACCATCGATGACGATCCCGATCCGGACTGGGTGGCGCGCCTCACCGCGCACCAGGATCGGCGTCCGGGGCACTGGACGACGGTGGAGAGCCACGACCTCGCCACCGCCATCGAGGACGGCGAGGGCGCCCTCCTCATCGACTGCCTCGGTACCTGGCTGACAGCGCAGATCGACGAGCTCGACGGCTGGGACACCATCCGGGAGGAATGGGAGGCGGTGTTGTTCGAGCGTCTCGACGAGGCCGTCGACGCGTTGGCGAGAACGAAGCGCTCCGTCGTCCTGGTGACGAACGAGGTCGGCCTCGGCGTCGTCCCCGAGCGGCGATCCGGCCGCATCTTCCGCGACCTGCTCGGCATCGTCAACCAGCGCTTCGCCGCCGAGTGCGACCAGGTCCTCCTGGTCGTCGCCGGCCGCACCCTCAGCCTCTGACGGACGAATACCTGGGAGAGGTCAGGCGGTGGTGGCGGCGAGGAGGAGGGTGGCGAGGGCGATCTCGATGGCGGCACCGTAGATGTCGCCGGTGACGCCACCCAGGCGACGGATCGCGCGTCGGACGACGAGGACCACCGCAAGGGCCGCCACCGCGAGACCGACCACGACCTGGCACCACGAGCCGACGGCCCATGCGGATGCCGCCGCGCACGCGGCGCCTGTGGCGATCCACGCTGCGAGGGCCACGAGGCGGGGGACGCTCTCGGCGTGGGACGACCCGAGCCCGTCGGCCCGCGCGGACGGAACGCCTCGTGCACAGGTGATCGCCAGGGCGGCGCGCGAGGCGCACACCAGGACACCGGCGAGAACCGGTCCCCGGTCCTGGCCGGAGATCGCGGCCAGGGCCGTGGCCTGGAGACCGAGCACGACGACGACGGCCGCGACACCGGCCGGCCCGGCGGCGCCCGACTTCATCACCGCCAGCGAGCGCTCGCGGTCGTAGGAGGCCGTGAGCCCGTCTGCGGTGTCGGCGAGGCCGTCCACGTGGAAGGCGCGACTGCCCAGCGTGAGGGCTCCGATCGCCAGCAGCCCGACGGCGAGGGCCGGCAGGCCGAGCAGGCGGCCACTCCAGACGACCAGTCCGACGGCGAGGCCGAGCGGCAGGGTGGCCAGCGGCGCGAGGACCATGGCGAGGCCGGCGGTGTCACGATCGACGTGACTCGGCGGCCGGACCGGCACGGCCGTGAGGGTGCCCAGCGCGAGGCGCCAGCTGGTGACGAGGCGGCCGCTCATGCCGTCAGCCGAGGTCGAGGTCGGTGAGCAGGGCGACGTCGCGCAGCAGCAAGGCCGCCGAGCGGACGAGCGGGACGGCCGCGACGGCGCCGCTGCCCTCGCCGAGGCGCATGCCGACGTCGAGCACGGGAACGAGTCCGAGCTTGTCCAGCGCCATCGACTGAGCGGGTTCGGTGGAGCGGTGACCGGCCGCGAACCATGCCGATGCGCCCGGTGCCAGTCGTTCGGCCATCAGGGCCGACGCGACCGACATCAGGCCGTCGAGCAGCACGGGTGCGCCCGCACGCGCCGCAGCCGCCATGAACCCGGCAGCCGCCGCGAGGTCGGGACTGCCGAGAGCCGTGAGCGTGCTGACCGGGTCGCCGACACGTTCGCCGGCCCGGTCGAGAGCGGTCTGGATCACGTCGACCTTGTGGACGAGGGCCCGCTCGTCGATGCCGGTTCCGCGGCCGGTGACCTCGGTGGCGGGCAGCCCGAGCGTGGCGGCGATGAGTGCGGAGGCAGAAGTGGTGTTGCCGATGCCCATGTCGCCACTGATGAGCAGCTGGGCTCCCGCCGCGATCTCCTCCGCCGCGACCGCGGCTCCCGCGTCGAGGGCCTGTTGCGTCTCGGTCGCGGTCATGGCGTCCTCGAGGTGGATCGCCCCGGTACCGCGCCGCACCTTGAACGCCTGCACGGCTGGGTCGACACCGGCGAGGTCGTCGTCGACGCCGAGGTCGAGCACCCGCAGGTGGACGTGGTGCTGGGCCGCGAGCACCGAGACGCCGGCCCGTCCGGCGAGGAAGGTGCGCACCATGGCCGGGGTGACGGCCTTGGGGTAGGCGGAGACACCGTGGTCGGAGACGCCGTGGTCGCCGGCGAAGATCACCGCGCGGACCCGGTCGACAGGGTCGGGAGGGACGGCGCCCTGGGTCGCGGCGACCCACACGGCCAGGTCGCCGAGGCGCCCCAGCGCACCGGCCGGGACCGCAAGCGCCGCCAGTCGCTCCACGGCCCGGGCGCGGACGTCTGCCGACGGTGGGGCCACGGCGTGGGGGCTGGTCACGCGTCCATCCTGCCCGAGCGCTCGAAGACGACGGGAACGTCGAAGGCGGCCCGGCGCGCGGCCCGGCGCAGGGCGCGCAGCAGTGGCCGCCCCGCGAGGCCGATCACCAACACCGACAGCACGGCCCGACCCATGTCCCAGGGCAGGGAGGTGGTGACGTAGAAGACGAGGTAGCGCCCGACGTTGTCCGCGACCGCGGCGCCGGCGATGTAGGTCACCTCGGGACCGTAGGACGCGAACGGCCAGAACCACAGGTTCATCAAGAACCCGAACGCCAGGGAGACGACGCCGCCGTAGGTCGCCAGGATCGCCACCTCGGTGCGGCCCCGAGCCGACGGGAGGCAGCCGGCTCCGAAGCCGACCCACCCGGCGGCGATCATCTGGAACGGCAGCCACGGCCCGACCCCGCCGGTGATCAGCGCGCCGACGAACACGGTGATCGCGCCGAGCACGAAACCGAAGCCGCGGCCGAACACTCGCCCGCCCAGCATGATGACGGCGAAGCTGGGCTCGAGCCCGGCCGTTCCCGGTCCGAGAGCCCGGAGCGCCCCGCCGACGGCGGCGAGCATGCCGAGCATGGCGACGGCCTTCGCGTCCAGTGTCCCGGACGTCAGCTCCGAGAGCACGACGGCCGCGAGCAGGGGCAGCAGGAGCACGAACAGGTAGGGCGCATCGCTGGAGTGCGACGTGTCGAGGGCGGAGCCGGGCTCGATCAGGAACGGCCAGCCGAACGCGGCGATGCCGACCGACGACACGACGGCCAGGGCCAGCGCCGACCTGAACGGAACGGGGATGATCGGATTCATCGCGGTATCCGGGCTCCGGAGGCGAGCGCGACGGCGACCTCGGTGGGCGTGAGCCACCGCTGCGGCGCGAGCACCTTGGCGACCTGGGGAGCGAACGCCGGGGAGGAGACGATGACGTCGGCCGTCGGCCCGTCTGCCACCAGGTCGCCGTCGGCGATGACCAGGACCCGCGAGGCCACCTCCGCGACGAGCTCGACATCGTGCGTCGCGAGCAGGACGGCGTGACCATCGTCAGCGAGGTCGCGCAGGATCTCGACCAGCCGGTGCTTGGCGGTGTAGTCGAGCCCGCGGGTGGGCTCGTCCAGCAGCACGAGCGGCGGACGGGCAGCCAGGACGATGGCCAGCGCAAGGGTGAGGCGTTGCCCTTCGGACAGATCGCGCGGATGCATGTCCGCGGGCACGTCGGGGGAGAGCCGGGAGAACAGGTCCCACGTCGTGCCGGGGTCGACCCGTCCGTCATGGTCGGCCTGGTCGCACTCGTCGACGACGGTGGAGCGGTAGAGCAGGTCGCCGGGCACCTGCGGCACGAGTCCGACGTGGTGCAGCAGGTCGGCCGGCTTCAGCGAGGTCGGCTGCCGCCCGTTGACGTCGACGGTGCCGCTGGCCGGCTTCTTCAGCCCGACCAGGATCTTGAGCAACGTCGACTTCCCGGCACCGTTGCGACCCATCAGCGCGACCACTTCGCCCCGGGAGATCGACACCGAGACGCCGCGGAGGGCCGGGACCTGGACGTAGGAGGCCACCAGGTGCTCCACGCGCGCGACCGTGGCTCCGGTCGTGACCTCGCGCGACGGCCCGGCCACCTCGGCCAGGGCCGCGCGCAGGGGCTGCGCCCGACGCCGGGCGTCGCGCACGGACAGCGGGAGGGGGGCCCATCCGGCGATGCGGCCCAGCTCGACCACCGGGGGTGCGACCGGGGCGTCGGCGAGGATCGTCGCGGGATCGCCGGACGCGACCCGGCCGTCCCCGTCCACGAGCACGACTCGATCGGCGTACTGCGCGACGCGCTCGAGCCGGTGCTCGGCGAGCACGACGGTGAGGCCGAGGTCGTGGACGAGACGCTGCAGCGTGGCCAGGACGTCCTCCGCGGCCACGGGGTCGAGCGCCGAGGTGGGTTCGTCGAGCACGAGGATGCGTGGGTGGGTGGTCAGCACCGACCCGATGGCGGCCCGCTGCTGCTCGCCGCCGGACAGGCTGGCGAGGGGCCGGTCGCGCAGGTCGGCGAGTCCCAGCAGGTCGAGCGTCTCCTCGACCCGTTTCCGCATGACGTCTGCGGGGAGCCCGAGCGATTCCATGCCGTAGGCCAGCTCGTCCTCGACCGTGTCGGAGACGAAGCCGGACATCGGGTCCTGACCCACGTAGCCGACGACGTCGGCCAGGTCGCGGGGTCGGTGGTCGCGGGTGTCGCGCCCGTCGACGACGACCCGCCCGGTGAGGGTGCCTCCGGAGAAGTGCGGGACGAGGCCGTTGATGGCTCTCAGCAGTGTCGTCTTGCCCGATCCGGTACGCCCGACGACGAGCGCCAGCTCACCCTCGGGAATCGTCAGGTCGACGCCCTCGAGCACGCGTGCGGAGGTGTCCGCGTACTGCACGGAGACACCGTCGAACGTGATCACTTCAGGCCACCTCCACCGGCTGTGGTTCGGTCGATCGCCGGGGTTGGTCCACCGGTACGGGCGGCGCGAGGAACGCCGGCAGCATCCCCACGAGGATTCCGGCGCAGGCGAGCAGCGGTACCGGCGGCGTCATCACCACCGAGCTCAGGAAGAGCTGGTCGGGGGCGACCTCGACGTTGATGAACGTCGCCACGGCCGCCACCGCGCCGCAGCCGGCGACGAGCCACTCGGGGAAGGCCCACGGATCGTTGCGGTACCGGGTGCGTCCGGCCCGTCGGCCGCCGACCGTGATCCCGGCCATCGCGATCACGCAGCCGGCCACCAGCATCGGCAGGCCGAGCCACGCTGACGTGGTGCCGTCGAGCAGTCCGTAGATGCCGATGCAGACGCCCAGCAGGCCGCCGAACATCAGGGTGGTGGTGACCCGCCGCGACACCCGCGAGTCGTCGACGGTTCGGCCGTAGCCGCGCGAGTCCATGGCAGCGGCCAGCTCGACGGAGTGCTCGAGCGCTCCCTCGAGAACCGGCATGGCGAGACGCTTGAGGCTGCCCAGTCCATGAGTGCTGCGCCCCCGAAGCCGGTGCGAGGCCCGGACCCGCTGCGCGTCGGTGACGAGCTGAGGGGCGAAGGTCAACGCGATCACGCAGGCCACGCCGATCTCGTACAGGGCACCCGGCACGTAGCGGAGCAACCGACGGGCGCTCCCCAAGGCGTTCGCGGCACCGACGCAGCAGAGGATCACGCCGAGCTGGAGACCCTCGTACAGCGCCCGCAGGACCGCTTCGAGGGTGATCTGCCCGCCGAGCTTGAGGCCGCTGCCGGCCGGCATCGGCAGCGACGGCAGCGTGAACAGCACGGTGGGTCCCTGCGACCCGGTCGAGAGCACCGCCTGGAAGACGATCCGGACCGCGATGATGAGGAGAGCGAGCTTCAGGAAGGCGCCGTACGAGGCTGCCCAGGGAGCGGTGGTGCGGCGAGCGGAGACGACCAGGCCCCCGACGGCCAGGATGAGCAGCAGGGGCACCGGATTCTGCGTGCGGCTCGCGGCCGCGGCCAGACCGATGGCCCACAGCCACCACGCCCCGGGGTGCAGGTGCCGGGGGTAGGTGAGCAGCGACTGTGGGTGCATCGGACGGCTTCGGTGCGGTCGCTCAGGACTCGCGGTTGCGGCGGTAGAGCGGAACGGCCACGGCGGCGAGCGCCAGGACGAGCGCTCCGACCCCGATCAGCGGCCAGCTGACCCCGTCACCGGAGTCGTCGGCGGTCTCCGCGGAGGACTCCGCGGACGCCGGCAGGGTGAAGTCGACCGTGGCCTCGTCGGCCTCGACCTTGGCGTCACCGACCGGTGTGCCGCAGCCCGTGGCCGGGAATCCGTCGAGGGCGCAGATCATGCCCTTCTCGGCGCGGACGTCCACGACGGACTCGAGAACGAGCTGCGCGTTGGCGGCGGTCGGCACGACGGCGCACTCGGCGCGGGGGGCCGGCACGTCGGCACCGTCGGCGTCCGCCTCGGTCCCGAAGTCGACGAGCACGGCGACGCGCTTCTCGTCGGCAGCAGCCTTGCTGTCACCGCAGACTGCGTCGAAGGAGACCGTGGCCAGGTCGGCTCGGGGCTCGATGCCATCGGAGACGGTCGACGTGCCGAAGCGCCAGCCCTCCACGTCACCCTCCTTGGGGACGAAGTCGGCTGGGCCGGTCTCGGCGAAGGCGAAGGTCTCGCCGTCGAGGTGGGAGTAGTTCCAGTAGCGGTAGCCGTCCTCGGCCTGGGACGGACTCGCCCCGGCCAGAACGGTCATGAGCGCCAGGAGCGCGGACAGGATGACGCCGGCGATGCGGCGGTGTGACGTGGCCATCTTCAGGGGCCTTTCTGTTGCGGCGATCCGAAAGACGGGACCGGACCGCGGGCACCTGAAGGGTGGAGCCGATGTCCGGCTCCGTCCCGTAGACCTCGACGGACGTAGGGAGCCGCTGCCTCATCACGGTTTTCCGACTCACCGGGACCCTGGCTCGGGTCGCGGTCTACGGTTGCGGGTCAGCGCCGGGATTCGACCGGCTTGCCCGCGATGGGACAGTTGTGCGGGCTCAATCTCTCACGCCGCGTTCCCTCCGTCAAAGCAACCCTTCGCTCGACCGCAAGATATGAAGGCTTCCGGCCCACTTTCGTCGCGAAAGTGGGCCGCAACCCATCACATCTCGAGGCCAGAGGTGAGTCAGGGGGCGCGGGTGCCGATGGGGTTGGGGAAGGTCACGACGCCGGAGGCGGCGATCGCGCGGGCTGCGTCGACGAGGACGGACTCCACCGTGATCGTGCGGGCTTGCGCCTCCTCGTCGAAGCTGCTGGCCGAGACGCGATCGGTGGCGTCCTCGATCTGCGCCCGCGCTGCCCGCCCACTGTCGGTGATGGCGGCGAGCTCGTCAGTCCAGGCGCGACGCCGCAGCCGTTCGTAGGCCTCGGCCCACTCGTCCTCGGTCCAGCCCCGGCTCTCGCGCTGCTGGGCGACCGCGCGTCCGTCCGCGACGGCGAGGGCGTTCGCGGCCGCGCCGTCGAGACCGGCGGCGGTGAGGATCGCGATGTGACAGTCGCCCCGGTACTCCCGGAGCACGGTGGCCGCGTGCCACAGGCGGCCGAGCGGATCCTCGGGCGGCTCGAGCGACGCGTGGGCCGCCGACAAGGGCCGGCCGGCGAAGTCGAGCGTCGTCGCGATCGCCCCGACCTCCTTGGCCAGGCGCTCCACGTCGACGTCGGCGAGCGCGGGCGCGAGGGTGTCGCGGGCGAGGCCGAGCCGAGCGGCGAGCACGTCGTCGCGATCAGCCATCGACCACGCGTCCGGGATGGCTCGCTCGACGCGTCGCGGAGCGAACCCGTGGAACAGCGCGACCACGACCTCCGCCGCCGGCGTGCCGACCGCGGCCGACCGCGAGGCGAAGTAGCCCATCCAGTAGCCCTTGAGTCCCACGGCCTCGTACCGCTGCTTCGCCTCGGGTGCGAAGTACACGACGTCGTGGATGACCTCGATCGCCTGCCAGAACTCCCGCTTCACCGTCATGCGGCCAGTGTCTCAGCGGCTCTCACGGTCCGCGGCAACGAGGTCCGGCAGGAGCACGCTGCGCCACGGCGTGACGACCACGTCGCGCCCGGCCCGGGCCAGCACCTGGGTCGCGCGGTCGTGGGTGAGGTCGCCGCCGGGCACCTCGACGTGCTCGATGCGTCGTCCGTCGTCCTGCACCATCGCGACGAACGGCGCCGGGAGCGACGTCACCTGGGTGCGCAGGTCACGCGCGTGGTTGAGGCTCAGCAGCGTCTCGCCGTGGTCGTCCATGTCGTCGACGTGCGCCGGGGCTCCCCCGGTGCCGAAGGAGTCCATGAACCGCCGGGCGAGATCGAGCAGCACCTCAGGGACGTCGTCGAGGGGGACCACCTCACCCCAGAACATCGAGCCGACTCGGACCTGGGCGGCGCCGGACTCGACGGCCATGACGCCGACGTCGACGCCGCGGTCGACGAGATCACCCCGGCCGTCGTCGAGCACGAACGTGAAGCCGGCAGGCAGATCGGCGAAGGTGTCGTCGCTGCACAGCAGCTCGTCGAGCTGCCGGCCGACCGGGCGGAGGTCGGCCTGGCCGCCCAACCGTCCGCTCAGCGGCGAGACCATGATGGTGGGCGCGTGCTCGTGCAGGGGCGGCGGCAGCAGGCGGGCCACCTTGACGGCATCGATCCCGCGCAGCTCGATGGTTGCGCGCTCGGTGAGGTGCAGGTGCCCGTCGCCGTGCTCGCCGGCGATGAGCGCGAGGTCGGCCAGCGCCTGCGCGGACAGTGCGCCACCCACCAGCCGCAGCTCCAGGCGGTCGGTCGTGGTTGATGCGGTCACGCGTCCCATCGTCGCACTGTGCGCCAGACTGGCTCCGTGGCCACGACACGTCGCATCCGGGTGATCGGGATCGGTCCGGGTGATCCCGACCAGGTGACGATCGCGGCCGTCCGCGCGATGAACGACGTCGACTACTTCCTCGTCACCGACACGGCACGGTCCGACGACCCGGACCCGCTCGTGGTGGCGCGGGACGAGCTGCTGGCCCGGCACCTCGACCACGAGGCGCGGCTCGTCGTCGCCGACGATCCGTCACGGGACCGCAGCGCCGACGCCACCCGGAGCGCCTCCGACACCGATCGGGCCATCAGCGAGTGGCACGCCGCCCGGACCGACGCCTGGGAGCGGGCGCTCCTTGATCACGCCGGGGACGTCGGCGTGCTGGCCTGGGGCGACCCGGCCTTCAACGACTCGGCCATCCGCATGCTGCATGCGGTGCTCGACCGGGGCCGGGTCGAGGCCGAGCTCAGCGTCGTCCCCGGCATCTCCAGCCTCCAGCTGCTGGCCGCGCGGCACGGCATCGTGCTGCACGAGGTCGGCCAGCCGGTGCACGTGACCACCGGACGGCGACTGCACGAGGCGGTCGCCGCCGGCGAGGACAACATCGTGGTGCTGCTGAATCGATCCTTCGAACCGCTCGCGGACCTCGGCGACTGGCAGATCTGGTGGGGTGCCAACCTGGGTACCGCCCACGAGCAGCTCGTCACCGGCCGCGTCTCCGACGTGCTCCCGGTCATCGAGACGGCGCGAAACACGGCAAAGGACGCAGCCGGGTGGGCCATGGACGTCTTCCTGCTGCGCCGTCCCTGAGGTTCGACAGCATCACGAGGATGCGCAGCTCACGTTCTCGCGACCGACCTGTCCCGACTCCCGGCCTCCTCAGGCGTCGCGCCGCCGGCCGGCGGCGATGACGCCCATGCCGGCGACGAGCAGGACGAGTCCGGTGCCGCCGATCAGGTTCAGGCCCGATGTCGCGCCGGTGTCGGGCAGGACGGCGAGTGCACTGCGGTCGCGGTATGTCGTGGCTCCGTCCTCGTCGCCTGCCGACGTGGCGCGATCGTCTGCGTCGTCATCGCGGTCGTCGCCGTCGTCGTCGTCGCGGTCCTCGAGGACCTTGATGACGAGCTCGGCGAACGTTGCGAACGGATTGCCCTCACGGGTGATCGAGTAGCGCACCACACCGGATCCGCGGGCCGTGTAGGTGAGCTCACCGGACGTCGGGTCGAGGAAGTCGGCGATGATCTTTCCCATGATCCCCACCACGGTGTAGATCAGCGGTGAGTCGCTCTCGTTCAGGCCGTTGTCGGAGCCGATGCCTTCGTCGTCGAGGACCTCGTCGTTCGTGCTGACGTCGAAGACCGACTTCTTGCCCTTCTTGGCAGTGTCGTGGTCGTCGACGGCGCAGGCCAGGTCGATGCCGTCGCCGCCGAGCAGCGTGTCGTTGCCCTTGCCGCCGCACAGCAGGTCGTTGCCGCCCTGGCCGAGCAGCAGGTCGTTGCCGGACCCGCCGTAAAGCTGGTCGTCGCCGCCGATGAGGTTGCCGCAGCTCGCCCACGGACAGCAGGAACGTGCACTCCATGAAGCCGTCGCCGATGAGGATGTCGTTGCCGGACCCGCCGTAGATCGTGTCGTTGCCGCCGTAGAGGTCGCCGCAGGTGGCCGAGGAGAGCAGGATGGCGGTGCACGCCATGGTGCCGTCGCCGATGAGGTGTCGTTGCCGGACCCGCCGTAGATCGTGTCGTTGCCGCCGTAGAGGTCGCCGCAGGTGGCCGAGGAGAGCAGGATGGCGGTGCATGTCATCGTGCCGTCGCCGGTGATCGTGTCGTTGCCGGACCCGCCGTAGATCTTGTCGTTTCCGCCCTGGAGTTCGCCGCAGGTGGCCGAGGAGAGCAGGATGGCGGTGCATGCCATGGTGCCGTCGCCGGTGATGGTGTCGTCGCCGGACCCGCCCTCGATCTCGTCGTTGCCGCCGATCAGGACGCCGCAGGTGGCCGAGGAGAGCAGGATGGCGGTGCAGGCCATGGTGCCGTCGCCGGTGATGGTGTCGTCGCCGGTGCCGCCGTCGATGTCGTCGTTGCCGCCGACCAGGATGCCGTTGTTGCCGGTGATGTTGCCGTCGCCGGTGATGGTGTCGTCGCCGTTGCCGCCGTCGATGTCGTCGTTGCCGCCGGCCAGGATGCCGTTGTTGCCGGTGATGTTGCCGTCGCCGGTGATGGTGTCGTCGCCGTTGCCGCCGTCGATGTCGTCGCCGCCGCCGACCAGGATGCCTTTGTCGCCGGTGATGTTGCCGTCGCCGGTGATGGTGTCGTCGCCGTTGCCGCCGTCGATGTCGTCGCCGCCGCCGATCAGGATGCCGCCGAGGAGGCTGCCGCCGCTGACGTTGCCGTCGCCGGTGATGGTGTCGTCGCCGTTGCCGCCGTCGATGTGGTCGTTGCCGCCGATGACCCCGCCGCCGAGGAGGTTGCCGTTGCCGTTGCCGTCGCCGGTGATGGTGTCGTCGCCGTTGCCGCCGTCGATGTCGTCGTCGCCGCCGATGACGACATCAGAGTTGGGGTCGCCGGTGACGGTGTCGTCGCCCCCCTTGGCGTCGATGTCGTCGTTGCCGCTGGTGCCGGTGATGGTGTCGTCACCACCGGTGCCCTCGATGTCGTCGGCGAACGCTGTGGATGGCACCAATGCCAGGGCGGCGATCAACAGGATCGAGAACAACGCGCGAGTCACAGCAGTCATGGCATCCCCGGGAGGTGGAAGATTAGTACTGTATGAGTACACCCTCGGGGCGTGGTGCGCGGCAATTCCGAGGATGTCATTCCGGGTTCTGCTCAGCTCGTCGCGTGCGCCACGCACCCAGTCGACGAAGGGCGTGGCGTCGCGCCAGCCGGACGCGACCACGGCGACGAGCTCGGGCGACTGGATGACGGGACCGAAACCGAGGTCCTTGCCCAGCGTCATCGACTTGTGACGCAGCAGCTCGATGCGCGGGTGGTCGACGTCGTAACCGCGGGGCGCGGTCTTGAGCCGGTCTCCGCCCAGGACCCACCCCGACGACGTGAGAGCACCGAGGATCGACTCGAGGTCGGCGCCGTGGGCGTCCTCGTCGATGGCGGCACGCATGGCCGCGAGTCGCTGGCGACGACGCCTCGTAGAAGCCGACGCCGACCCTCACCCCGGCGGCGCCGAGCTGCAGGTAGTAGCCGGTGGACGGGCCCTTCGGGATGAAGGCGCCCTGGTGGGTCTTGTACGGCGTCTTGTCCTTGGAGAAGCGCACGTCGCGGTAGGGGCGGAACACCTTGGCCGGTCCGAACTCCGGCTCGAGTGCCCCGACGAGCGCCTTCATCGGCGCGGCCACGGACTCGTCGAACGTGGACCGATGCGCCTCCCAGAACGCTTTGGTGTTGTCGACCTCGAGGTCCTCGTAGAAGTCGAGGGCTGTCTCGGGGAATCCGGTGAACTCGGACATGGCGTGAGGATACGGGAGCGCCGCTACTCCTCTGAGCTGCGTCGGAAGCCCGCTTCCTCGGCGGCACCGTCAGCGAGCATCGTGCCTGCGCCGTCGTACAGGCCGAAGACCGAGTCCACGTGGTGGTCGCGCATCTCCTCGGCCTCGTGCTCGTGCTGCGCAACCGCGGCGATCGTGCCGGCGAAGTCCTGGGCCTCCAGGAGACGCATGGCCGTCAGGTTGGTCTCCATGGGACGGCATGGCCAAGATGGCGAGGTCCAGCTCGCCGGTTCGGGTCAACCGGTGCCACAGGTCGGGGTCCATCGCGTCGCCCTCGATCACCTCGAAGCCGTCTCTTCTCAGCTCGGTGGCGCGATCCTCGCGGTACTCGATGCCGATGACCCGTAGTCCGTACTCGGTCGCGAGCTGGTGGTACGCGGCCTGGCCGACGCGACCCATGCCGAGCACGACCGCGTCCGCGTGCGCGACGTCGATCGGTTGGTCGCCCGGGTGCAGTCGTTCCGGTTCCTGCGAGGGGAACCGTCGCTCCGCACGTGCGACGAGGGACTCCAGGTATCGGTTGACGTAGGTGGAGACGAGGAACCCGCCCGCCACGGTGGTCGCCAGGATGACCAGCCAGTCCTGGTCGAGCAGGTCGGTCGATGCGCCGACCACGATGACGATCAGCCCGAACTCCGAGTAGTTGCCGAGCACCGCGCCGACCTTGACCGAAGTGCGGTGACGCATCCCCTGCCACCACAGCAGGACGAAGAACCCCAAGGACTTGAGCGGGATCAGCAGGAGGAGCAGAGCAGCAAGGGTCAGGTCGCCTGCCGATGGCAGCCCGGTGAACCCGATGGACAGGAAGAACCCGACCAGCAGCAGCTCCTTGACGGAGAACAACGCCCTGGAGAGCTCAGCAGAGCGCGGCTCGGAAGCCAGCAGGAGTCCGATGACCAGAGCCCCGAGATCGCCCTTCAACCCGACGGACTCGAACAGCGCGTAGCCGGGACCGAGTGCCAAGGCCACACCGAAGAGCGGGACCAGCTCACTGTGACCGAGCCCGCGAAGGATCCGGCGAGTCGGCCATGCCGCCGGAAGGAGCAGGAACAGCAGCAACGCCCACGGGCTGGGCGGCTCGCCCTTCGCGAAAGTCAGGAAGGCGACCGCGAACAGGTCCTGGATGATCAGGATTCCCACCGCAGTCCGACCGGACCTGGACCGAGTCGCGTAGGTGTCCTCCAGCGACTTCACGACCAGGACGGTGCTGGAGAAGGACAGCGCGAAGCCGACCACCAGCAGTGATCGCCAGTCCCGATCGGCCATCAGGCCGGCGGCGACGACGGCAATGACCAACAGGTACGCCCACGCCAGGGCCGTGGCCACGCCCAGGTGGACGACGCTGGTCAACCACACCTCCCGCCGGCCGAGCACGCGCACGTCGAGCTTGAGTCCGATCCCGAACAGCAGGAGGGCCACGCCGAGGTCGGCCGCGGTCTCGAGCCCGTCGATCTCGGGTACGCCCGCGGCATTCAGCATGAAACCCGCCGCCAGGAAACCGACGAGCGGGGGCAGGCGGATCAGTGAAGCTGCCAGGCCGGCCGTCAGCGCGGCCAGGAGAACGATGGCGAGATCACTCATGTCAGGATTCTCCGGCACCCGCCGTTCGCAGGGTGGGGAGCGAGACCACGAATCGGGCGCCGGGCCCATGGTCCTCGACCCGGATCGCACCGCCGTGTGCGCCGGCCACCGAGTCGGCGATGGCGAGGCCGAGACCGGTGCCGCCGGTCTGCCGGTTGCGCACCGCGTCGGCCCGGAAGAAGCGCTCGAAGATCCGCGGGGCGTCTTCGGCCGCGACACCCGGTCCGTCGTCGGCGACGGTCAGCTCGACACACTCCCCGGTGACGGACAGGGAGACGTCGATGCGGTTCTTCGCGTAGCCCACGGCGTTGTCGAGCAGGTTGCGCACCATCCGGGTCAGGTCTTCCCGGCGGCCCAGGACCGGCGCGGCGCTGACGGCCTGGGTGTGCACCTCGAGGCCGCCGATGTTCCGCATCCGAGTGACCTCTTCGAGGACGACGTCGTCGAGGTCGACCGGGGCGTAGCGCGCCGGCACGTCGGCATCCTCGCGGGCGAGGTACAGCAGGTCCTGCACGAGGCTCTCCATGCGGTTGCTGTCGGCCAGCAGGTCCTCGGCCAGAGCAGTCCAGTCGACGCCCTCGGGGTGGGCCGCCGCCACCTCCAGCTGGGCGCGGAAGGCCGCGAGCGGACTGCGCAGCTCGTGCGAGGCGTTGCCGACGAAGTCACGCTGCCGGTTGGATGCGTCCTCGAGCCGGCCGAGCATCTCGTTCATGGTGTCGGCCAGACGGCCGATCTCGTCGTTGGTGGCCGGCGGCGGAACCCGGCGGTCGAGGCGCTCGTGGGAGATCGCGGACACCTCCGCCCGGATGTCCTCGACGGGGCGCAGCGCGCGCCCGACCATGGCCCACGTGCCGCCGGCGAAGAGCACCAGCAGGAGGGGGAGGCCGAAGATGAGCATCTGGGTCAGGTCGAAGATCACCTCGCGGACCGACTCCGTGCTCGTGCCGACGTACGCGATGACCCCGTCGCCTCGCACGGCCCACACCCGGAAGTCCTCGGTCTCGTCGTCGTCGGGCGCACCGCGGACCATGATCATGACCGGCTTCCCCTCCGGCGGGACGACGGTGGAGATCCGCGCGGCCCCGATGACGTTGTCCGACGCCGCGAGCACTTCGCCGCTGTCGGCCACCACCTGGGCGACACCGTCCTCGCGGATGTCGGTGATCGGGTCGGTGAGCAGCTGGTTCGCGGCCGCGGCGGTCAGCTCGCGGGCCCGCGAGCGGGAACCGTCGTCGGCCGACTCGATCAACGAGCTCCGCAACGTGGTCACCAAGATGGCCGCGGCGACGGCCATGGCCGCAGCAGCGAGAACCGCGGCCACGAGGGTGATGCGGAGCCGGACGGTCACGACATGCAGTGTTCCTGATCGAGCCGGTAGCCGGACAGTCGGATGGTCTGGATGCTGTGGCAGCCGAACGGTTCGTCGATGCGTTGCCGGAGCTGGCGGATGTAGACCTCGACGATGTTCGGGTCGCCCTCGAAGCTGAAGTCCCAGACGTGCTCGAGGATCTCAGCCTTGGAGAGCACCTCGCCGGAGCGACGCATCATGAACTCCAAGAGTGCGAACTGACGCGAGGTGAGCGCCACCTCGTCATCGCCGCGCCACACCTGGTGGGTGGCCGGATCGAGCTTCAGGTCACCGGACTCGAGCACGGACGGCCGCTCCTGGCGGCCACGCCGCAGCAGAGCGCGCAGTCGCGCGACGAGCACGACGTAGGAGAACGGCTTGGCCAGGAAGTCGTCGGCTCCGGTGTCGAGCGCGTGGGCCTCGTTGTCGACGCTGTCATGAGCCGTGAGCATCAAGATGGGCGTCCAGTTGCCCGCGGCACGCAGCTCTCCGCACAGGACGTCCCCGTTGACACCGGGCACCATCAGGTCGAACACCATCGCGTCGTACGGGTTCTCACCCGCCAACCATCGGCCGTCGTCACCGTTCAGGGCGACGTCGACCGCAAAGCCTTCTGCCTCAAGTCCACGCTTGACGGCACGTGCCACATGGAGGTCGTCCTCCACCACGAGGATGCGCATGGCTCACCGTGGCACGACTTTCCTGAACGCACGCTGAATACGCGGGTTCAGGTGGGGTTCAGTGTTGCGGGTGCATGCTGAAGGGATGAAGACGACAGCCGTCGCGGTGGCGGTGCTCGCCCTCGGCTGCGTCGCGGCAGGCTGCGGCCAGAGCAGCCCGCGAAGTGGTCGTGCAGCGCCGATCGGGCCGGCCCACCTCGTCGCTGCCGACTTCGTCTCGGCGGTCGACCACCCCTACTTCCCGTTGGTTCCGGGCACGAGCTGGGAGTACGAGGTCAGGGGCGCGGAGGAGGACGGCGAACGGGTGACGATCTCCGTGCTCGACGAGTCCAAGGTCGTGGACGGCGTGCGGGCGGTCGTCGTCCAGGACCGCACCACCGACGCCGACGGCGAGCTGGTCGAGCAGACCTACGACTGGTACGCGCAGGACAAGGTCGGCAACGTCTGGTACCTCGGCGAGAGGACCACGGTCTACGAGGACGGCGAGGTCAGCCGGAAAGGATCGTGGGAAGCCGGCGTGGACGAGGCGCGGGCCGGACTGATCATGGTGGCGAATCCCAGGGTCGGCAAGATGTATCAGCAGTCGTACTACCACGGCAAGGCCGAGGACATCGGCAAGATCCTTTCGATCGACGAGACCGTCACCGTGCCGGCAGGCCGGTTCGAGAACGTCATCAGGACCGCCGACATCACCCCGCTCGAGCCGGAGCTCATCGAGAACAAGTGGTACGCCGCCGGAGTCGGGTTGATCCAGGAGGCCGACCTCGACGACGACGGCGAGAAGCTCGTGCTGGTGAAGATCACTCGACCCTGACGGCGCGCTGGAACCGCGGTCACTTCGCCCGGACGAGCTCGATCTCCTCAGCACCGGAGCCGATCAGGGAGCCGGGCGGGAGGTCGAAGGTCCGGAACGTGACCGGACCGACCGAGCACCGGACCGTCTTGTCCGTCTCGGTCCACCGGCGGGCGACGGCGCCGAATCCGCGCAGGGCCTTCGCGTCGTGGTCGGGGCCGAGGAGCTGCGCGAAGGCGTCGGTGCAGGCGTCGTCGAAGCGGTCGAACTTCTTCGGGGTCGGACGTTGGGAGATGCTGGTGATGAACTTCTTGCCGAACACCTCGTCGGCCTCGAAGAAGAACAGTGCTTCGTCGACGTGCGGCTCGTCGCAGCGTGAAGCGGTGGCCACGCGGCGTTTCTCGTCGTAGGCCCGGCACAGTCGGAACTCGATCGCGAGGGACTCGGCGCCGATCGTGGTGACGATCATGGTGTCGTCCGGGGACGCCTGCGGTTTCGCCGGTGTGCGTCCGGGATCGGTGTGCTCGGGCTCCTCGAACCGGGCGCTGCACAGGACCTGGCGCCGCCCCTCCAGCCACTCCTTCTCCGGCATCACCGAGTACCAGGGTGCGTTGATGCCGCGCAGCGCCGGCACGACCTGTGCGTCCTCGGCGCTGGTGTCACGCAGCTCCAGCTCGTCGTAGCCGGTGACCCGTTGCAGCGATGTCGCGCACTCCTGCTCGGCGAGCTCCTCGAACACCTGGCGTTGCTTCGAGTCGTCGGTGAGCTCGCTCGGCAGGGCGAGGTCGTCGCGGTTGTCGATCCGCTCCTGGCGCGTCGTCCCGGTGAGCGCCTCCGCCGGGACGTCGACGATGTCGTAGACCTCGTACACATGTGGCTTGTCGCAGTCGACGATGGTGGACAGGTCCGGCACCAGGTTGCCCTGGTCCCTGACTTCACCCGCGACACAGACGCCCGGCTCGATCCGGGGCGCAGCCTCGGCGGGACGGTCGGCTTCGCAGGCCGCCGCGCTGAGCGCAAGGCAGACCAGGGCGGCCGCAAACTTCATGGCTGGACGGTATCTCGGACCGGTCAGTCCTTGAGCGAGCGCGTCGTCTTCGCGATCAGGGCGACCAGGAGCAGCGCGAGACCGATGCCGCCAGCCACCCGCAAGCTGTGCGAGGCCGCAGTGCCCTCGGACCCGGCAGCAGGTTCGTCGACCTGGAGATCGTCCGCCACGTCGACTTCGGCGTCGGTGTCCTGGCCGGAGGGCCGGCGCCGCGAGGCACCGATGAGGCCGAGGCCGCCGGTCGTCAGGAACAGTCCGAGGCCGCCGATCAGCTGCAGCCCGGTGACGGCGCCGGTGTCGGGAAGCACGGCCACCCTGTCGTCCGACTCCTCCGACCCGTCCGCGGATACCACGGCGGATTCCTGTCGGAATGGTCTTCGGAGTCGTCGTCGGAGTCGTCGTCGTAGTCGTCGAGGACGGTGATGAGGACGTCGGCGAGGGAGGCGAACGGGTTCCCGGCGATGGTGACGCTGTAGGTGACCTTGCCGGACTTCTCGGCGGTGAAGGTGAGCACACCGGTGAGGGCGTCGATCACGGCGTCGATGCCGTTGGACATGCTGACGATCGCGTAGGTCTTCTGGGACTCGGTGAAGGATTCGTCGTCGAGGACCTCGTCGTTGGCCGAGACGTCGATCGACTTCTCCTTGCCTTCCTTCGCGGTCACCTTGTCGTCCACCGCGCAGGCCAGGTCCTCACCCTCGCCGCCCATCAACAGGTCGATGCCCCGCTGTCCGCACAACAGGTCGTTGCCGCCCTGGCCGAACAGCTCGTCGTTGCCCGACCCGCCGAAGAGCTGGTCGTCGCCACCGATCGCCGTCCCGCAGTTGACGACGTCGCCGACGATGTCGCACTGGGCGAACCCGTCGCCGTAGAGGGTGTCGTCGCCACCGCCCCCGAAGAGCTCGTCGTCGCCGCCGGTCAGGTTGCCGCAGTTGTTGGCGAGAACGACCACGAGACCGCTGCATTCGGCGGTGCCGTCGCCGTAGAGCGTGTCGTCTCCGTTGCCGCCCTCGAGCGTGTCGTCGCCGCCGATCACGTTGCCACACTTCTCGGCGAAGTTGACGACGGGCAAGGTGCATGAGGCGGTGCCGTCGCCGTACAGGGTGTCGTCGCCGCTGCCGCCCTCGAGCTCGTCGTCCCCGCCGTCCAGGTTGGCGCAGTCATCGGGGTTGGAACTGTTGCATTCGGTGGTGCCGTCGCCGTAGAGGGTGTCGTCGCCGTTGCCGCCTTCGAGCTCGTCGTTGCCGCCGGTGAGGTTGGCGCAGTCATCGGCGACATCGGAGGCGTTGCATTCGGTGGTGCCGTCGCCGTAGAGGGTGTCGTCGCCGTTGCCGCCTTCGAGCTCGTCGTCGCCGCCGGTCAGGATGCCGCAGTCATCGGCGATGCCGGCGGTGTCGCATCTGGTGGTGCCGTCGCCGTAGAGGGTGTCGTCGCCGTCGCCGCCTTCGAGCTCGTCGTCGCCACCGTCCAGGGTGCCGCAGTCCTCGGCGATTCTGGAGGTGTCGCACTCGGTGGTGCCGTCGCCGTAGAGGGTGTCGTCGCCGTCGCCGCCCTCGAGCTCGTCGTTGCCGCCGTCGACGATGGTGCCGTTGCCGTCACCGTTGATGGTGTCGTCGCCGTTGCCGCCGTCGAGCTCGTCGTTGCCGCCGTCGACGATGGTGCCGTTGCCGTCACCGTTGATGGTGTCGTCGCCGTTGCCGCCGTCGATCTCGTCGTTGCCGCCGACGACGATGATGCCGTTGCCGTCACCGTTGATGGTGTCGTCGCCGTTGCCGCCGTCGATCTCGTCGTTGCCGCCGACGACGATGACGTTGTTGCCGTCACCGTTGATGGTGTCGTCGCCGTTGCCGCCTTCGATCTCGTCGTCGCCGCCGACGATGACCGAGCCGGTGCCGTTGCTGTCGCCGTTGACGGTGTCGTCGCCGCCCTTCGCGTCGATGTCGTCGTTGCCGTCGGTGCCGGTGATGGTGTCGTCGCCGCCGGTGCCTTCGATGTCGTCGGCGAAGGATGGCGACGGGGCCAGGGCCAGAGCGGCCACGAGGAGGAGTGAGAACAGCAAGCGTGCGACGACAGTCATGAGACCCCTGGAGAGAACGACGATGGGTTTCATCGCCAGATCGACGACGCGTTCCATCGTTGCATCGTCTTCGCCGGCTCGTGGAATGTTCGCTCAAGGAGTCGGCCGAAGGGCGACCTGAAGGTCTGATTCAGACTGGCATCAGTGGTGACGGCGCACGTGAGAATCTCTCTGAGCGAGCATCCAGCTACGGCGCCAGCACGACCTTGCCGGTGGCGCGACGCTCATCCAGCATGAGCAGCGCGTCGCTGGCGGACTCGAGGGCGAACGACGATCCGACCGGCGGGTCGAGGGCGCCTGACTCGAGGTGCGGGAGGATGGCGTCCCACTCCTGGCGCACGTACCCGGGGCGCTTGAGCACGTAGGCGCCCCAGCCCACGCCGACGACGCTGACGTTGTTGAGCAGCAGGCGGTTCACCTGGACCGAGGGAATCTCGCCGGCCGTGAAGCCGATGACGAGCAGGCGTCCCTCCTCCTTGAGGCAGCGCAGCGAGTCGGTGAAGCGATCGCCACCCACGGGGTCGACGACGACGTCGACGCCACCGGCCTCCTTGACCGCGTCTTTGAACCCGTCGACGAGGACGACCTCGTCCGCTCCGGCAGCCTTGGCGACCTCTCCCTTCTCGGCTGTCGACGTGACCGCGACGACCGCGCCGGCGCCGAACGCCTTGGCGATCTGGATCGACGCCGTACCGACTCCGCCGGCGGCGCCGTGGACGAGGACCGACTCGCCCTCGGCCAGCCGGCCCCGGGTGACGAGGGCGAAGTAGGCCGTCAGGTAGTTGAGCGGGAGCGCGGCGCCCTGCTCGAACGAGAGTGCGTCGGGCAGCGGGAACACGAGGTCCACCTGGGTGACAGCGTGCTCGGCGAAGCCGCCGAGCAGCACGAGCGCGGCCACGCGGTCGCCCGGTGCGAGTCCGGAGCCCTCCGGTGCCGACACGACCTCGCCGGCGACCTCCGAGCCCGGGACGAACGGCAGGTCCGGCTTGAGCTGGTAGAGCCCCCGGGTCTGCAGGAGCTCGGGGAACGAGACGCCGGCCGCGCGGACGCGGATCAGCACCTGGTCGGATCCGGGCTCGGGCTGGGGGACGTCGACGAGCTCGACGGCCGACGGCCCGTCGAGCGACACGATCTGGACGGCACGCATGACCGAACCCTAGCGACGCGGGGTCAGCGGGCGCCGAGCCGCAGGGGCGCCTTGTCCTTCGGGACGTTGGTGATGTTGCGGAGCAGGTTGGGCGCCGGCTGGTCGGCAGTGACGTCGAACCGGCGGAGCACCTCGGCCAGCACCGCGGTGCCCTCCATGAGTGAGAAGGCCGCGCCGATGCAGCGCCGCACGCCGCCACCGAACGGGATCCAGGTGTTGGCGGGAACCTTCTCGTCGAGGAAGCGGTCGGGCCGGTACTCGTGGGCGTCGGCGAAGTTCTCCTCGCGACTGTGCGAGAGCATGATCGAGGGCGTCACGGTGACCTTGCGGGGGAGGCGATGGCCGGCCACCACCTGGTCGCTCTGCAGGGTGCGGGCCACGAAGTCGATGACCGGGTGCAGCCGCATGGCCTCCTTCAAGCAGGCTTCCAGGAAGGCTTCGTCGCCGTGGTCCGCTGCGTCGATCGCGCGCCGGCGCAGCTCGGGATGACGGCCGAGCTCGTGCAACGTCCACGACAGGGCCGACGCGGTGGTCTCGTGGCCGGCGAGGAGCAACGTGACCAGCTGGTCGCGCATCTCTCGGTCGCTCAGCGGCTCGACGTCCGGATCGTCCTGGCCGGCGCTCAGCAGGCGGGACAGCACGTCGTCGCGGCCCGCCAGCCCGTCCGGTGACCGGTCGCGCTCGGCCCGACGCTCGCTGATCTCGTCGAACAAGATCGCGTCGACCGCTTGCTGGTTCTTGAAGTAGCCGCGCCACGGCGGCACGGCGTACAGCTTGGGGTACGACCACGCGAGCAGCATCGTGGCGTTGATGTTGACCATCCGGTTGACCTTCGGCCGCAGCACCGCGAGCCGCTCGTCGTCGGTGACGCCGAAGACGACCTGGAGGATGACGTCGAGCGTGATGGCGTTCATGCGGTCGAGCGTGAGCAGGGTGTCGCCCTCGGTCCAGGAGTCCACCTCGTCCTTCGCGATCGCCTCCACCAGCGGACGGTAGGCCCGCATGGACGGTCCCGAGAACGCCGGCATCAGCAGCTTGCGCGCCCGCCGGTGCTCGTCGTCGTCGGTGAGCAGCACCGAGTGCGAGCCCATCACCGGCTCCAGGATCGCGTTGCCCTCGCCGGCGTGGAACTGCGCCGGGTCCGCCGCGAAGATCTCCTTGACGTCGGCCGGGTCGCTGAAGATCACGAACGTGCGGGGCCCGGGGAGGATCTTGATCGAGAACGTGTCGCCGAAGCGCTCGTGCAGCGTCGGGATGATCGCCTGGCGGTTCTTCAGGAACTTCCAGGTCGTCCACCAGGCAGGCCAGCGAGGTCCGGCGGGGACGTCATACGCTGCGATGTCAGGCATGAGCGAACCGTATCGCCGGGCCTCGCCGAAGCCTCGTGAAAGTGACCAAGCCCACGGTCAGATGGCGGCACACGTCAGGCGGCCTTCTCCCAGGCGAAGTCGTCGGCGTCGACCTTGCGGGTCTCCCACCAGTACTGGAAGGTGAACTTCGGCCAGATGGTGCGGTTCTTGCCGTGGCTGTCGAGGTACCAGCTGGTGCAGCCGCCCTGGGTCCAGATGCCCTTCTCGACGAGTCGTTGCACCTCGGTGTTGAACTCCTCCTGGGCCTGCGCAGTGGCCTCCGCCGCGACGGCGCCGCGCCGGTCCATCTCGTCGAGCATCTTGACGATGTACTTCGTCTGCTGCTCGATCATGAAGACCACGGAGTTGTGGCCGAGCGCCGTGTTCGGGCCGAGCATGAAGTACAGGTTCGGGAAGCCGTGGATGGTCATGCCCATGTAGGTCTCGACGCCGTTGTCGCGGAACTGCGCGGCCAGGTCGACGCCGTCGCGGCCCTTGATGTCGAGGTAGTCGAAGGCGTCGATGACGTGGAAACCGGTGCCGTAGATGATGACGTCGGCCTCGTGCTTGACGCCGTTGTTGTCGATCACGCCGTCGGCCACGATCTCGCGGATGCCGTCGGTGCTCAGCGAGACGTCGTCGCGCAAGTACGTCTGGTAGTAGGTGTTCGACTGCAGGACGCGCTTGCAGCCGAGCCGGTAGTCGGGCGTCAGCTTGGCGCGCAGCTCGGGGTCGGGGACCGTCTTCTCGATGTAGCGCTTGACGATGCGCTCGGCGAGCGGCAGCACCTTGATGTGTCCGTTGAAACCGAGTGCCCTCGCCTCCAGGGCCCAGTACAGCGCGTTGCGATAGGCACGCTGCGCACCGGGGACGCGCGCGAAGAGGGCCTTGCGCCACTCCGGGGTCGGCTTGTCCTTCTTCGGCAGGACCCACGGTGCGGTGCGCTGGAACACGGTGAGGTGCTGCGTCTCCTGGGCGATGATCGGGATGAACTGGATGGCGCTCGCGCCCGTGCCGATGACGACGACCTTCTTGTCGCGCAGGTCGACGTCGTGGTCCCACTCGGCGGAGTGGAAGCGGGGGCCGGTGAACGACTCCGCGCCGGCGATCTCGGGGACGTTGGGCAGGTGCAGGCCGCCCACGCCGGCCACGACGACCCTGGCCTCGTAGCCCTCGCCCTCCCTGGTGTGGACGCTCCAGACCTTGCGGTCCTCGTCCCACGTGGCGCCCGTGACCTCCACACCGAAGTCGATGTACTGGCGCAGGTTCTGCTCGTCGGTGACCTTGCGCATGTAGGCCCAGATCTCCTCCTGGCCGGAGAAGCTCTTGCTCCACTCGGTGTTGAGCTCGTAGGAGAAGGAGTACATGTGGCTGGGGATGTCGCACTCGCAGCCGGGGTAGGTGTTGTCGCGCCAGGTGCCGCCGACGTCGTGGGCCTTCTCCAGGACGACGAAGTCCTCGCGGCCGGAGTCCCGTAGCTTCATGGCCGCGCCGAGGCCGGAAAATCCCGTACCGATGATGACGACATCCTTGGTGATCACATTTCGGATACTATCGGTATCTGTAACTGCTGCCAAGGTGACGTGGACGACACGCGACCGATTCGAGAGGGTGAGTGCCGTGAGCATCGAGCAGACCAGGCCGAGTCGTGCGCAGCGTCAGGCGCAGACCCGCGAGAAGCTCATCGCCGTCGCCCGCGAGATGTTCCTCGACGACGGGTACGCCGCCAGCTCGCTCGACAAGGTGGCCGTTGCCGCGGGCTTCTCCAAAGGGGCCGTCTACTCCAACTTCTCCGGCAAGGACGAGCTCTGCATGGCAGTGCTCGACAGCATCCACGACGAGCAGATCGAGGGCGTGATCGACGCCTTCAGCGCCGACGCCGACCTCGACGGGCGCATCGACGCCTTCACAGCGTGGGCCCGGGAGGGTCTGGGCCAGCCACGGTGGACAGCACTGGAGGTGGAGTTCGCCGCGGTCGCCCGGCACAGTCCCTACGTCGCCGGTGAGCTGGTCAAGCGGCACCGCGAGATCTCCGGGGCACTGGCCGAGCTGATCCGCCGCGTCACCAAGGACGCCGAGGTCGAGCTGCCGATCGAGGCCGAACAGGCTGCCGTGGCGTTGCTCAGCCTCGGCATCGGTCTGGGTGCCTTGCGCTCGCTCGACCCGACGATCGACGTCGACATCTTCGGCCAGACGATGCGGGCCCTCCTGCGCGGTCGCCCCACGTCGTAGGGTCCGACATCATGGAGGACCATGTGCGGCCTGGCCGGTGAGTTCCGGTTCGATGGTCGTCGCGCCGAGATCGACGCCGTCGAACGGGCGTGCGAGGTGCTGGAACCGCGAGGTCCCGACGGCGGGGGAACCTGGGCCGACGGACCGATTGTGCTCGGCCACCGTCGCCTGTCCATCATCGACCTCACCCCGGCCGGGTCGCAGCCGATGGTCGACCGCGACCTCGGGCTGACCACGGTCTTCAACGGGTGCATCTACAACTACGAGTCCTTGCGCGACACCCTGCTGGGGCGAGGGCACACCTTCGTGTCGCACTCCGACACCGAGGTGATCGCCAAGGCGTACGCGGAGTGGGGGGTTGAGTGCGTCCAGCACTTCCACGGCATGTTCGCCTTCGCCATCGCGGAGCACGACTCCGGACGACTGGTGCTGGCGCGTGACCGCCTCGGCATCAAGCCGCTCTACGTCGATCACACCCGGCAGCGTTTGCGGTTCGCGTCGACCCTGCCGGCGCTCCTGGCGGCCGGGGTCTCCGACACGTCGATCGATCGCGTCGCCCTCAGCCACTACCTGACCTTCAACGCCATCGTCCCGCCGCCCCGCACCATCCTGAACGGCGTCCAGAAGCTTCCGCCGGCCACGGTGCGGGTCGTCGAGCCGACCGGCGCGACGAACGACACGCACTATTGGGAGCCGTCGTTCACCCGGCGTGCGGACCGCGCCGACTGGTCCGAGCACGACTGGCAGGAGCGGCTGCTCGACGCCCTGCGGACCTCCGTTCGGCGGCGCCTGGTCGCCGATGTCCCGGTGGGGGTGCTGCTGTCGGGCGGCATCGACTCGTCCTTGCTCGTGGCGCTGATGGCCGAGCAGGGACGGACGGAGATCCCGACCTTCAGCATCGGCTTCGTCTCCTCCGGCGACATCGAGGGCGACGAGTTCGCGTACTCCGACCTCGTCGCGGAGCGGTTCGCCACCGATCACCACCGGATCGAGGTGGGCTCGGCGCGCCTGCTGAAGGCACTCGACGGCGCGGTGGCGTCGATGAGCGAACCGATGATCAGCCCGGACTGCGTGGCGTTCCACCTGTTGGCCCAGGAGGTCTCCACCTCCGTCAAGGTCGTCCAGGCCGGTCAGGGCGCCGACGAGCTGCTGGGCGGCTACCACTGGTACCCGCCTCTGGCCGACGTTCCTCGAAGCGGTGTGCTCGACGCCTACGTCGACGTCTTCGCCGACCGGACCTTCGATCAGCTGGAGACCATGCTCGAGCCGGACTGGATGGCCGATCGAGACGCACCGCGGGAGTTCCTGGCGGAGCGGTTCGCCCGCGACGGCGCCGAGACCGCGGTGGACGCCGGGCTGCGCATCGACACCCAGGTCATGCTGGTCGACGACCCGGTCAAGCGGCTCGACAACATGACGATGGCCTCCGGGGTCGAGGCGCGGGTGCCGTTCCTCGACCACGAGCTCGTCGAGCTGGCGGCGAGCATGCCGCCCGCCATGAAGCTGAACGACGCCGGCAAAGGCGTCCTGAAGCGTGGCGCGCGGGGCCTCGTGCCGGACGCGGTCATCGACCGCACCAAGGGGTACTTCCGGGTCCCGGAGCTGCGCGAGCTCGACCCGCCGTACCTCGAGCGTGTACGCGCGGCACTCACCGACCCGGCGGCCCGGGCGCGTGGACTGTTCCGGCCGGCGGTGGTCGACGCCGAGCTGGCCGACCCGCACGGGAACCGGAGCAAGCTGGGCGCTCATGCCCTGTGGCAGATGGGGTTGCTCGAGATGTGGCTGCAGTCGATGGACATCCGATGACTCGCCGGGACCACCCCTAGGCGAACGGTCCGACCTCGGGGCTCGGCGACATGCCGGCGGCGAGGTCCCGGGCGAGACGGGCCTGCGCACGTTCCCACGCCTCGCCCAGCAGGAGATCGACCGTCGCACCGTGCCACGCCGAGCCGCCAGGGCGGGGCGTCACCTCACCGAACACGATCCGGTCGCCGATGCTGTAGAAGTCGATCCGGGAGAAGGGCACCCGGAGGGCGACCGAGAGTCGTGCTGCCGCAGCCACGATCTCGTCCAGCGTGTCCGGCACCGGCATCGACGTGTCGATCTTGCTCGGCGTCTCGAGTCCCTCGATGTCGCCGCCCTGTGGGTCGAGGACACGGAACGGGGTCTCCGCGGGGTCCTCGCCCCATCGACCGGGCCTGCGCAGCACCACCATGGGCACCTCGCCGTAGAAGGCATAGGCCTTCACGTCGGTGGGCAGCCGGGTTCCGGAGCCGTCCTCGTCGAGGAACTCCTCGGCGGCGAACGGCGGCCCCGCGGTGCCCTGCTCGACCGCAGTCGTCAGTCGCGCCGAGGCCTGCTCGGCGGACATGGTCTCGTCGCGGGTGACGAGGCGCCATCGATCACCTTCGCGCTGCAGCGGAAGCACGCCGCGCGACGTGCTCGCGAAGGCGCTCTTGATCACGACGGCGTCGGGGAGGTCCTCCCACCGGATGTCCCGGGGATCGTCCCAGCGGCCGTACTCGACGGGCGTATCGATGCCGTGCGAGCGAGCCAGCTCGTAGACGTGGAACTTGCCGTGCCGGATCACGCTCGTCGACGGTGCCTCGAGCTCGATCGCCAGCTGCCGGAGCCGGCGTTCGGCATGGATGCGCCACTGGAAGGAGGGCCGGACACTCTTCCGGTTCAGGTCGGCGACCCGGCGACGCAGCGTCGCGATGGTGGCGTCGCGGCGAGCGATCGGCGGGAGCCGTCGGAATGCTGATCGCAAGAAGGAGTCGGCCATGGGTGACGATCAGATCTGGCGTTCGTGCGCGGCCCAGTAGGGGGCCCTGAGCACGCGTTTGAGGACCTTGCCGGTCGCACTGTGCGGAAGCTCGGCGACGACCTCGACCGACGTCGGTGCCTTGTGGGCGGCCAGATGCTCCCGCGAGTAAGCGATGAGCTCGTCCGGTCGCAGCGGCGACCCCTCCCGCAGGACGACCAACGCCTTGACGGCCTCGCCCCACCGATCATCGGGAACGCCGATGACGGCCGACTCCAGTACGTGGGGATGCTCGGTCAGGACGCGGTCGACCTCGGCGGAGAAGACGTTGTAGCCATCGACGATGATCAGGTCCCTCTTGCGGTCCTCGACGTAGACGAATCCGTCGCCGTCGACGCGACCGAGGTCTCCGGTGCGGACCCAGCCGTCGGGGGTGATCAGCTCGGCCGTGGCCGCTGGATCGTTGAGGTAACCCGGTGTCGTCTGCTCGGTGCGGAACCAGAGCTCGCCGAGCAGGCCGGGCTCGACATCGGTGCCCGAGGAGGGGTCGACCACTCTCATCTCGACTCCCGGCGTCGGCCTGCCGGAGGAGATCAGCCGCTCGGGATGGTCGCGGTCTCGATGCGCGGGGCCGTCGAGCACGGTGAGGACGGCGACCGTCTCGGTCATGCCGTACACCTGCCGGAACGTCGCGTCCGGCCACGCCTCCAACGATCGTCGCAACACCGGAGACGGCATCGGGGCGGTCCCGTACGAGACGTACCTGAGGCCCGCGAACATCGCCATCGTCTCGGGACCCTCGAGCTGGAGGGCGGTGAGCGCGGTGGGATGGACGAACGCGTGCGTCATGCCGGCGCGGAGAGCGGTGACCAAGGACACGGGCGTGAGGTCCGGGACGAAGACTCCGGCGGTCCCGGCTGCGGCGGCAAAGAGCGCGCACGAGTGGAACATGATCGTGCCGATCAGGATCATGTCGCCGGGGTGGTGCTCGACGTCGCGAAAGGCGTTGCGCGTGTGCACCATCAGGTTGTGCTGGGTGAGGACGATGCCTTTGGACCGTCCCGTCGTGCCCGAGCTGTACAGCACCAGGCAGGGGTCGCTCGGAGTCACGTCGGACTCGCGGTCGAGGGGTTCGCCTGCCGCGATCCAGTCCTCGAGCTCGTCGTCGTGCCCGCCGACCACGACCACCGTCACTCCGGCGAGCTCGGCGCGGACCGCATCGACGACGGGCAGGAACTCGTGCCCCACGAACAGCAGGCGCGCGCCCGAGTCCTCGAGGATGTACGCGACCTCCTCCGGCACCAGGTAGGGGTTGAGCACGACGTCCGCGGCACCGATGAGACCGGCGGCCTGCATCGCCACGACGATCGACGGGTTCGACCGGTCGATGAACGCGAAGCGGTCGCCGCGCCCGATCCCCGCTGCGCGCAAGGACCCGGCGAACCTGCGGATGTCGTGCCACGCCTCGTCCCACGTCCACGTGCGGTCGCCGTGGACCCAGCAGGTCCCGTCGGGGTTCTCCTGGGCGCGACGAGCATGGAGGTCGCCAGGGAACGCCACCTCCAGCGTCAGCGTCCTCACGACGACCCGTCGGAGTCGGCGGGGGACCGGGCAGCCGGCACGAGGATCAGTAGCCGCCGTTGAGCCGGAAGCGTTCGAAGCTGGCCTCGATCTCCAGCTCGGCCTCGTTGCGCCCGGTCCAGCTCGCGCCCTCGACGGACTTGCCGGGCTCGAGATCCTTGTAGACCTCGAAGAAGTGCTGGATCTCGAGTCGGTCGAACTCCGGGACGTGGTGGATGTCGCGCAGGTGCTCCTGGCGGGGGTCCTTGGCGGGGACGCACAGCACCTTGTCGTCGCCGCCGGCCTCGTCGGTCATGCGGAACATCCCGATCGTGCGGCAGGCGATGACGCAGCCCGGGAACGTCGGAGCCAGCAGCAGCACCAACGCGTCCAGCGGGTCGCTGTCGAGGCCCAGGGTGTTGTCGATGAATCCGTAGTCGGCGGGGTACTGCGTCGACGTGAACAGCGTGCGATCCAGACGGATGCGGTGTGTCGCGTGGTCGACCTCGTACTTGTTGCGCTCGCCCTTCGGGATCTCCACGGTCACGTCGAAAATCACGAGTACCTCCGGGTGCAGCGGGACAGCGGTGGTCTGCCGCCTAGTCTGGCGCATGTGACGGCTCAGCAGGTGGGCAGGGTGGGCGTGTTGGCGCTCGTCGTGTCGGCGCTCGTGCTGGGTGTCGTGGTCGTCGGAACGGGTGCCCTGTGGTCGCGCGGTTCTCTCAACGGGTTGATCTGCGACGGTGCGTGCGGACCGTCGGCACTGGCCACGCCCGACGGACTCTCCCGCGACGGAACCCCGGCCGCAGCAAGTCCGGGGCAACCGGCGAACACCCGGCTGGACGCCGATGCCGTTGCTGCGGCGGTCCGCGATCGGCTCGGCGTCGACGCCCTCGGGCCGCATGTCGGGTTCGCAGCCGTCGACCCGGCGACCGGCGACCTCATCGCGTCGGAAGGCTCCGGAACCTTCGTGCCGGCGTCGACGACCAAGCTGCTCACCGGCCTCGCCGCGCTGACCGAGCTCGAACCGCAGCACCGATTCACGACGCGAGTCGTCAGCGACGGCGACCGCATCGTGCTCATCGGCGGAGGTGACCCCTACCTCGCGACGAAGGCACCGCGGCGCACCGCTCTATGCGGTCGAGGCCGATCTCACGACGCTGGCTCGCCGCACGGCCGCGGCCCTCCGTCGCGCCGGCACGACGTCCGTACGCCTCGACTACGAGGCCGAGCTCTTCACGGGGCCGGATGCGAGCCCGACGTGGGAGAAGTCCTACGTGCGGGACGACATCGTGAGCCCGGTCAGCTCGCTGTGGGTCGACGAAGGCATCACCGGCGGCGGCCGAGCAGACGACCCGGCGTGGGAGGCGGCCAAGGTCTTCGCCCGGCTGCTGCGGAACCGCGGCATCGACGTCACCGACACGCCCATCCAGGCCAAGGCGACCTCGGCTGCGCAGCCGCTGGCGCACGTGCGCAGCGCGACGGTCGCCCAGATCACCGAGACGATGATCGCGCGGAGCGACAACGAGGCGGCCGAGGTGCTGCTGCGCCATGTTGCTCTGGAAGCCGGTCGTCCGGCGTCGTTCGAGGGCGGCGTCGAGAGTGTGCGCGCGGTGCTGGAAAAGCTCGACATCGACACGTCCGGCCTGGTGCTGAACGACGGGAGCGGGCTCTCGCGGGCGAACCGCATCGCACCCCGGACGCTGGCCGAGCTCGTCGCCGTGGCGGCGAGCGCGCCCCGCACCGCAGGGCTCGTCTCCGACCTGGCGGTCGGCGGATTCACTGGGACCCTGGCACGGCGGTTCGGCAGTGCCAGGAACGGTCTGGGCGTCGTGCGTGGAAAGAGCGGCACCTTGACCGGCGTCCACTCCCTGGCCGGCTACGTCACCGACCGCTCCGGCACCCCGATCGCCTTCGCCGTCATGACCGACCGGACCAAGTCCGTGAACCCCTTCGTCACCGAGATCGCCCTCGACCGCGTCACCGCCGCGCTCGCCCGCTGCTCCTGCTCGACCCCTGCCGCAGCTGTCGACTGACGAGCCGTCGGCGTTCGGCCGCGGGCGGCCCCTACCGTCAGCGCCGTACCGTGGTGGGCATGATCGATTGGAACGTCGCGCTCCAGACGGCGACGCGGCTGTCCCGACCCGGTCCCGACCTCGGCCCCGGAGAGGTGGCCGACGTCGTCGCGGAGCTGCGAGAGGCCGCGGCCACGTCCGAGGCCCCGGTCCGCGAGTTCACCGGCCTGCATGCGTCCTCGGCCGAGGCGCCGGTCCTCGTCGTCGACCGCCACCGCTGGGTGGAGGCCAACCTCGCCACGTTCCGTCTCGTGCTCGAGCCAGTCCTGACGCGGCTCGAGTCCGAGGGTCGTGCGCCGACCGGGGCGATGCGGGGCATCGGCTCGAAGCTCAGCGGAGCCGAGATCGGTGCCCTGATGTCGTTCATGTCCAGCAAGGTCCTCGGCCAGTTCGACCCGTTCTTCGACGGCAACGGTGCTGACTCCGGGGCGGTCGGAGGCCGGCTGATGCTCGTCGCCCCGAACATCGTCCAGGCCGAGCGTCAGCTGTCGGTCGACCCGCACGACTTCCGGCTGTGGGTGTGCCTGCACGAGGAGACCCACCGGGTGCAGTTCACGGCGGTGCCGTGGCTGCGCGACCACATGCGGGAGCTCATCACCGAGTTCACCGACGCGACCGAGCTCGACGCGTCGGCGGTGAGCCGATTCCTCTCCGAGGGTCTCGGCGAGCTCGTCCGCATCCTCCGGGGTGAGTCCGAGGCGTCGCTCTCCGACTTGTTCCAGAACGAGCGCCAGCAGGCGGTCGTCAACCAGCTCACGGGCATCATGTCGCTGCTCGAGGGGCACGCCGACGTCGTCATGGACGGTGTCGGGCCCGAGGTCATCCCGACCGTGGCCGAGATCCGTCGCAAGTTCGACCAGCGGCGCAAGGGCGCGAGCGGCTTCGACCGCGTCCTGCGGCGGCTGCTCGGGCTGGAGTCCAAGATGCGCCAGTACCGCGACGGAGCGGTGTTCGTGCGCGAGGTCACCGACCGGGTGGGCCGCGACGGATTCAACGCCGTCTGGGAGTCCGCAGCCAACCTGCCCACCCAGACGGACATCGCCGACCCCGCCGCGTGGGTCGCCCGCGTCCACAGCTGAGGTGAGTCCGATCGGTGGAGCACTGGACCCGGCGGTCGCCGAGGGTCGACGTCGGGTGCGGCAGGTGCTCGACGAGCTGACCCCCGGGAGGCGGGTGGAGGTCGCGCTCAGTGGTGGCGCCGACTCGCTCGCCGTCGCTGCCTGTCTTGCCTTCGTGGCGCCGCGTGACGGATGGCTCGCAGGCGCCGTCGTCGTCGACCACAACCTCCAGCCCGGGTCGGACGAGGTCGCCGCGCGCGCGGCGGAGCAGGCGCGAGGGCTCGGGCTCGACGCCGACGTCGTGACGGTCACCGTCGGCACGGACGGCGGGCCGGAGGCAGCGGCGCGCGATGCCCGGCTCGGCGCCCTCCGTTCGCGCGACGCGGACGCCGTGCTGCTCGGCCACACGCTCGACGACCAGGCCGAGACCGTCCTGCTCGGGCTCGGCCGCGGGTCCGGCGCGCGATCGCTCGCGGGCATGCCGGCCGTCGACGGGATCATCCGTCGTCCGTTCCTGACGTTGCGCCGTTCCGAGACCGAACGCATCTGCACGGCTTCGGGCCTCACCTGGTGGTCCGACCCGCACAACGTCGACCCGGCCTTTCGCCGCAGCCGGCTGCGCCACGAGGCGCTCCCGCTGCTGGAGGACGTGCTCGGGGGCGGGGTCGCCGAAGCCCTGGCCCGGACGGCTTCCCAGCTGCGTGCCGACACGGCGCTGCTCGACTCCTTGGCCGCAGAGGTGTCCGATCCGTACGACCTGCCACTGCTCGCGGCGCTGCCGCAGGCGTTGCGCACGCGCGTCCTGCGACGAGCGGCGTTGGAGGCCGGCGCCGACGGGTCGGAGCTGGCCGCGATCCACGTCCGAGAGCTCGACCGACTCGTCACCGACTGGCACGGGCAGACGAGAGTGGAGCTGCCGGGCCGCATCAGTGCGTCGCGCGTGGGAGACGCCCTGCACTTCGGGCCCACTCCTGTGGCAGGCTGAACCCGTGGAGCGCCAGCACGTCGAGGACCAACTCGACCTCGACCAGGTCCTGCTCACCGAGGACGAGATCCGCGACCGCCTCCGTGAGATGGCTCAGCGGATCGAGGCCGACTACGACGGCAAGGACCTCCTGCTCGTGGGGGTGCTCAAGGGCGCCGTCATGGTGATGGCCGACCTCGCGCGGAGCCTCGATCGCCACCTCGAGATGGACTGGATGGCCATCTCGTCCTACGGCTCCGGCACGAAGTCATCGGGCGTGGTGCGGATCCTCAAGGACCTCGACACCGACATCGCCGGGCGTCACGTGCTCGTCGTGGAGGACATCATCGACACCGGGCTCACGTTGTCGTGGCTCATCGCCAACCTGCGCTCGCGTGGACCCGCCTCGGTCGAGATCGCCACCCTCCTGCGCAAGCCGGAGGCCCTGCAGATGGACGTCGACGTGACCTACGTCGGCTTCGACATCTCGAACTCGTTCGTGGTCGGCTACGGCCTCGACTACGACGAGCGCTACCGCAACCTGCGGTGCATCGGCACGCTCGCGCCGCACGTCTACTCCTGACCGCCGGGTCCCCACTCCGGCTCGGGCGACATCCCGTTCGCGATGTCCCGCCACAGCCGAACCTGCGCCCGCTCCCACGCGTCGCCGAGCACGACGTCGAGCTCCGGGCCGAACCAGAACCCTCCGGGTCGGGGGGTGACCTCGCCGAAGACGATCCGATCGGGCAGGTCGTAGAGGTCGATCCGTGCGAACGGCACCCGGAGCGCCGCGGACAGTCGTCCCGCGACGTCGACGAGCTCGTCGAGCCCGCTGGGGACGGGGATGTCCGTGACTGTCGGTCGTCCGTTGAACTCCCCGAGGATGTCCTTCCCGGCCGTGTCGAGGATGCGATGGCGCGTGCCTTCGGAGTTGCCGTGGTCATCGGCGCGGCGCATCTCGACGACGTGCACCTCGCCGTAGAAGGTGAAGATCTTCGCGTCGAGCGGCGGCCTGCCGGTGCCGTCCGCGTCCAGGAACTCCTCGGCGGACAACGGACCACGGATGCGACCGTCGGCCATGAGGTCGCTGAGCTCGGCGCCGAGCTGCTCGCCGGTTCGGGTCGTCTCGTGCGTCGCGACCTGCCAGCCACCATCGACCCGTCGCAGGGGGAGGACACCGCGCGACGTGCTCCCGAACGCGGCCTTGATGACCACCAGGTCCGGGAGCTCGTCCCAGGGGAGGTCCTCGGCTCGGTCCCACCGGCCGAGCTGCTCCGGCGTGTCCACCCCGTGCGACCGGACGAAGTCGTAGACGTGGAACTTGCCTCCGGCGATGATGCTCCGGCTGGGCGCGCCGTACTCGATCTCCAGCTTCCGCAGCCGGATCTCCTCGTTCATCCGCACCCTGAACGACGGCTTCTTCGCCAGCGCCTCGGGGGCCGACTCCAGGCGCGTCACGCGTCTGGTCAACCGCTCGATGCGCGCGTCGCGCCGCGCCACCGGTCCCAGACGGCCGAAAGCGGACCGCAGGAGCTGTCGGGACACGTGGTCAGGCTAACCGTCCGGGCAAGGCGATCGCCATCGGCACCGGCTCAGCCGTCTGCACCCACGGGAACATTCGGCACGTGGCCGTACGTTCTTGCGGTGACGGACGTGCGTGTACCGTCAGATACCGTCGAGTTTCGAGGAGGAGTGGGCCCTACCCACTGCCGTCAATGAACGCCAAGCGCCTGCTGCGCGGCCCTTTGCCGCTGATTCTCCTGATCTCACTGGTCGTGATCTCGGTGATCCAGTTCTCTGGCTCCGCCAGTGGATACACCGAGATCCGTACCTCGACCATGGTCACCTACCTCGACGACGCGAAGGTCAAGGACGTCACGTTCGTCGAGGGCGACCAGGAGATCAAGGCGACTCTCACCGACGGCAAGAAGGTCCGGGCGAAGTGGCTCGGCGAGCAGGGCGCCCGTCTGGTCGACCAGGCCGAGCAGGCCGTGGCCGACAAGAAGCTCAAGTCGTTCGACGTCGAGGTGCCGCAGACAGGCTTCCTGGCCGGGTTGCTCTACTCGATCCTGCCGATCCTGCTGCTCGTCGGTCTGTTCATCTTCATCCTCACGCGGTTCCAGGGCGGCGGCAGCGGCGTGATGAAGTTCGCGAAGTCGAAAGCCAAGCTCATCACCAAGGACACTCCCAAGACCACCTTCGCCGACGTCGCCGGGTGCGACGAGGCGATCGAGGAGCTCGGCGAGATCAAGGAGTTCCTGCAGGAGCCGGCCAAGTTCCAGGCCGTCGGCGCGAAGATCCCCAAGGGCGTCCTCCTGTACGGACCGCCCGGAACCGGCAAGACGCTGCTCGCCCGCGCCGTCGCCGGTGAGGCCGGGGTGCCCTTCTACTCCATCTCCGGCTCGGACTTCGTCGAGATGTTCGTGGGCGTGGGCGCGAGCCGTGTACGCGACCTGTTCGAGCAGGCCAAGGAGAACGCCCCGGCCATCGTCTTCATCGACGAGATCGACGCCGTCGGACGCCACCGCGGCACCGGCATGGGCGGCGGCCATGACGAGCGCGAGCAGACGCTCAACCAGCTGCTCGTCGAGATGGACGGGTTCGACGTGCGCGGCGGCGTCATCCTCATCGCGGCCACCAACCGGCCCGACGTGCTCGACCCGGCGCTGCTGCGTCCCGGCCGGTTCGACCGCCAGATCAGTGTCGAGGCCCCCGACCTCCAGGGCCGCACGCAGATCCTGCGGGTGCACGCCCGCGGCAAGCCGATCGCGCCGGGCGTCGACCTGCAGGCCGTGGGTCGCAGGACGCCGGGCTTCAGTGGTGCCGACCTCGCCAACGTGCTCAACGAGGCCGCGCTGCTCACCGCGCGCACGAACCAGAAGACCATCACCGACGCCTCGCTCGATGAGGCCATCGACCGGGTCATGGCCGGCCCCCAGAAGCGCACCCGTCTGATGAACGACAAGGAACGCGCCATCACCGCCTACCACGAGGGCGGGCACGCGCTGGTCGCCGCGGCACTGCCGCAGAGCGACCCCGTGCACAAGATCACGATCCTGCCGCGCGGGCGCGCACTGGGCTACACGATGGTGCTGCCCGACGAGGACAAGTACAGCCAGACGCGGGCCGAGCTGCTCGACAAGCTGGCGTACATGATGGGTGGCCGCGCCGCGGAGGAGCTGGTGTTCCACAACCCCACCACCGGTGCGGGCAACGACATCGAGAAGGCCACGACCCTCGCTCGGGCCATGGTCACGCAGTACGGCATGACCGAGCGACTCGGTGCGGTCCGCCTCGGTGAGAACGAGAGCCAGCCCTTCCTGGGTCGTGACATCGGCCACGCCCGGAACTACTCCGAGGCGGTCGCCGCGATCGTCGACGAGGAGATCAACAAGCTCATCTCCCACGCCCACCAGGAGGCGTTCGACATCCTGGAGGAGAACCGTGACGTGCTGGACGCACTCGTCGAGGAGCTCCTCGAGCGGGAGACGCTCGACAAGGCCGAGGTCGCGCAGATCTTCGAGCCGCTGCGACGCCGCGAGATCAGGCCGGCCTGGACGGGCTCGGACACCCGCGTCCCCTCCACCTTGCCGCCGGTCGAGGGCTCCGGCAACGGGCGCACCCCCGAGACCGGGCACGTCATCGGTCCCGACACCGGCCCGGATGCCCCTCTGCCCGGGAGTCCCGACGACGACCTCGTCGGTGACCCCCTGCCGCCGGAGCCTCGGTGAGCGTCGACCTCCCGCGCGCGGAAGCAGCCGTACGCGAGCTGCTCCACGCCGTCGGCGAGGATCCCGATCGCGACGGACTCCGCGACACCCCGGCCCGTGTGGCCCGCTCGTACGCCGAGCTGCTGGCCGGGATGGACCAGGACCCCCGCGAGATCCTCTCCGCCACGTTCGACGTCGGCCACGAAGAGCTTGTGCTGGTGAAGGACATCGAGGTGTGGTCGCTGTGCGAGCACCACCTGCTGCCCTTCATCGGCTTCGCGCACGTCGGCTACATCCCCCGCGAGAACGGCCATGTCACCGGCTTGTCGAAGATCGCCCGCCTGGTCGACGTCTACGCCCGCCGTCCACAGGTCCAGGAACGGCTCACCACCCAGATCGCGGACGCCCTCACCGAGTCCCTCGAGCCCCGCGGCGTCATCGTCGTCATCGAGGCCGAGCACCTGTGCATGTCGATGCGCGGCGTGCGCAAGGGTGGCGCCAAGACCATCACCAGCGCCGTCCGAGGTCAGCTGCGCGACGTGGCCACCCGGGCCGAGGCGATGGGGCTGATCACCGCCAAGGGCCACGGGTGAGCTTGCTGGACCGATCCGGCCGTTGCCGGGTCATGGGAGTCGTCAACGTCACGCCCGACTCCTTCTCCGACGGCGGGCTGTGGCCCGACGCCGACACCGCGATCCGCCGCGGTCTCGACCTGGTGGAGCAGGGCGCCGACCTCGTCGACGTCGGTGGGGAGTCCACCCGGCCGGGCGCGCTCCGGATCGACGCCGAGGAGGAGCTGCGCCGCGTGCTCCCGGTCGTTGCGGGTCTCGTGGCCGAAGGTGTCGCCGTGTCGGTCGACACCATGCGGGCCGACGTCGCGGAGCGTTCGCTCGATGCCGGTGCCGTGCTCATCAACGACGTCTCGGGTGGGCGCGCCGACCCGCGGATGACCGAGCTCGCCGCCACGTCGGGGTCACCGATCGTCTTGATGCACTGGCGCGGGCACTCCGAGTCGATGCAGAAGCTGACGAACTACGACGACGTGGTGGCCGACGTCGTCACGGAGCTCCGAGCCCAGGTCGACGACGCGCTCGCCGTGGGCGTGCGGCCCGACCAGGTCGTCATCGACCCCGGACTCGGCTTCTCCAAGACCGGCGACCAGAACTGGACCGTGCTCGCCCACCTCGACGCCTTCACGACGCTGGGGTACCCGGTGCTCATCGCCGCGAGCCGCAAGCGCTTCCTCGGCGAGCTGCTGGCCGACGGTGCGGGCGAGCTGCGGCCCACCGAGTCGCGTGAGCATGCCACGGCCGCGCTTTCCACGATCTGCGCCCGCGCGGGTGTCTGGTGCGTGCGGGTCCACGAGGCCGCCGCCACCGCCGACGCCGTGCGCGTGGTCCATCGACTCGCCGAGGAGGACGCGTGAAGGAGGTCCTCACCGCGCACCGCGCGTTCTACGACGCGGTCGAGACCGGCGACGTCGACCTCATGAAGTCGCTGTGGGTCGACGACGTCGACACCTCCTGCATCCACCCGGGGGCCGAGCGGCTGCGCGGCACCGACGCGGTGCTGCGCTCCTGGACGGTGCTGATGGCGAACGTGGGCTACATCCAGTTCTTCCTCACCGACGTCGACGTCACGACCCTGCCCGCCGGCACCGACGATCCCGACACCGCCGTCGTCACCTGCACCGAGAACATCCTCTCGGCCGAGGGCATGTCGTCGGTGGAGTCGTTCACCGGCGGCAAGGCCGTGTGCACGAGCATCCTGGTGCGCGAGCGCTCCAGCGGGCCCGGAGGTTGGCGATTCTGGTCGCGGCACGCCTCACCGGTCCTGGTCACCGACGATCCCGCTCCGGAGGAACCATGACCTGTCCCGACGGCCTCGACCGCATCGACCTGGTGGGCGTCACCGCCACCGGCCACCACGGTGTCCTCGCCGAGGAGCGACGCGACGGCCAGACCTTCGTCGCCGACGTCAGCCTCGGCCTGGACCTCGACCGGGCGGCCCGCACCGACGACCTGGCCGCCACCGTCGACTACGGGAAGCTGGCCCAGGACGTGCACGACGTCATCGTCGGAGAGCCGGTCGACCTCATTGAGTCTGTCGCCCTCCGTATGGTGGACTTGTGCTTGTCACGCCCCCCGGTGCAATGGGTTAGCGTGACGGTGCACAAGCCCCAAGCACCCATCGCGGTGGCGTTCACCGACGTCAGCGTGACGATAGAGCGGAGCAAGCCTTGACCGAGTCGCCCACGCCATACGTGCTGGACGCCGACACCATGACCGGCGGGATGCGCCCGATCCGGCAGGCTGTGCTGGCGATCGGTTCCAACCTCGGCGACCGGCTCAACCGGCTGCAAAGTGCGGTCGCCGCCCTGGAGGACACCCCCGAGGTCACCCTGGTGGCGATCTCCTCGGTCTACGAGACCGAGCCCGTCGACGCGTCCTTCGGGTCCGGCAAGTTCCTCAACGCCGTCGTCCTCATCGACACCACCCTCACCGTCCACACCCTGCTCGATCGCGCCCTCGCCATCGAGGACGCCTTCGGGCGCGAGCGGTCCGAGCCCAATGCGCCGCGGACGCTCGACGTCGACCTCCTGGTCGTCGGCCAGCGCCTGTGCGACGACGACCAGCTGAAGCTGCCCCACCCGCGGGCGCACCTGCGCGGTTTCGTGCTGGTGCCGTGGCTCGAGATCGACCCCGAGGGCGAGATCCCGGGCCAGGGCTTCGTCGCCGACCTGGTCGGCGACGTCGACGTCAGCGGCGTCACCAAGCGCGAGGACCTCGAGATCATTTTGTGAGGCCGGTCCGACGCAGCTCCATGCTCTTCATCGTGGCCTGGGTCGCCGGCGGTCTGGCCACGGGTCTGCTGATCCGCCCCATCTCGGTGCGGTTCGACAGCAACCCACCCCGCGTGGGGTGGGGAGCGGCGGCCACGCTGCTCCTCGTCGCCGTCGTGGTGGGCGCGGTGGCGTGGAGCACGTGGCAGAGCCTGCACAAGAAGCATCAGCGCATGACGTCCGACCACGCCGTCCGGCTCCTCGCGCTGTCGCGCTCCTGCGTCATCGTCGGTGCCCTGTTCGCCGGCGGCTACGCAGGATTTGCCTTCACCTATCTCGGCGACCTCGACACTCCGCTCGGCCAGGAGCGCGCGCTGCACGGCGGGGCAGCAGCGCTGGCCGGCGTCCTCGTGCTCGTCGCCGCCGTGCTGCTGGAGCGGGCCTGTCGGCTCCCCGGCGACGGCGAGGAGGGCAAGAGCCGCTCCGCCCCCGACGCAACCCCCGCCTGACCCTCACCTCTGACCTCGAGATTTGAAGGGTTCCGGCCCACGATGCGGCCGAAAGTGGGCCGCAACCCTTCACTTCTGGAGGAGCGTGGTGCGGAGGGTGGAGAGGCCGATGCTGCCCAGGCCGAGGGCGCGACGGTGGAACGACCGCGGGTCCCAGGCGTCACCGGCCGCCGCCCGGGCGTCGTCGCGCAGCTCCTCCCACAGTCGTTGGCCGACCTTGTACGACGGGGCCTGGCCGGCCCACCCGAGGTAACGGATCACCTCGAACCGCACGAACGGGTCATTCATGTTGACGTGCCGGGCCATGAACGCGAACGCCGCGTCGCCGGTCCAGCGGCCCGACCCGTCCGGCATCGGCTTGCCCAGGTGCACGCCGATGTCGAGCACCACGCGGGCGGCCCGCATGCGCTGGCCGTCGAGCATCCCGAGCCGGTCGGCGGGGTCGTCGAGGTGGCCGAGCTCGGCCATGAGGCGCTCGGCGTACAGCGCCCACCCCTCGCCGTGACCGGAGTTCCAGTTGACGGAGCTGCGCCAGGCATTGAGCTCGGCCCGGTTCCACTTGGCGTACCCGAGCTGCAGGTGGTGGCCGGGAACGCCCTCGTGGAAGACCGTCGTCAGCTCCCGCCACGTGCCGAACTCCGTGACGCCCTCGGGGACGCTCCACCACATGCGCCCGGGCCGCTCGAAGTCGTCGCTCGGTGGTGAGTAGTAGATGCCACCCTCCTGCGTCGGCGCGATCCGGCACTCCAGGCGGCGCAACGGCTCGGGGATGTGGAAGTGCGTTCGACCGAGCTCCTCGACGGCGCGATCGCTGGTGTCCTGCATCCAGGCCTGCAGCGCGTCGGTGCCGGTCAGGATGCGCTTGGGGTCGGCGTCGAGGTGGGCCACTGCCTCCTCGACGGTGCCGTCGGGCACGATCTCGCGGGCGGTCGTCTCCTGCTCCGTGACCATCCGGGCCAGTTCCTCCAACCCCCACTCGTACGTCTCGTCGAGGTCGATCTCGGCGCCGACGAACCCGCGCGAGAGCAACGCATAGGCGTCGCGACCGACGGCGTCCGTCTGGCGGGCGTGCGGCGCGAGGTCCTCGCGCAGGAACCGCACCAGCCCGGAGTAGGCGCGCGCCGCGCTCTCCGCGCCGCTCTCGAGGCCGGCCACGAGCGAGGCGGGCAAACCGGAGGCCGCGCCCCGCCGTGCGAGCTGCGCGAAGAAGCCATGGTCCTGCGCATGCCTCGACGACTGGTCGGCCACCTCGTGCACCTGCCGGATCGCGGGGGTGTCCCCCGCCTCGATGCCGGCCCGCAGCGAGGCCACGTAGCCGTCGATCGCGCCGGGGACGTTCCTCAGCCGACGCGCGATGCCTTCCCAGTCGTCGCGACCGCGCGTCGGCATCAGGTCGAAGATGCCGCGGATGTTCTGCGCGGGCGACTCGATGACGTTGAGGTCGGTGCGCCAGAATCCGGCCTCGTGCTGCTCCACCTCGAGTCCGAGGACGCGCAGCATCTCCTGCCGGGTGACGTGGTCGGCGGGATCGACCGCCTCCGTCGCCTTCACCCGGGCCAGCATCGACCGCGTCGCCTCCGCGCGTCCCTCGTGGCCTTCGGGGGAGAAGTCGGAGTACTCGCCCTCGCGCCCGGGGCGTCCCAGCTCGACGTGCCATTCCGGCTCGTGCTCGAGCAGCGTCTCCACCCAGGAGTCGCTGAGCTCGTCGAGTGCGGTCGGGCTGCGGTCGGCGTTCCCGGTCATCCTCCCGACCTTACGAGGGACGGTTTACCAGGTTCAGTAGGCAAGTGATCACACCTCAGGGCAAATTTGCCCGGTGATGTGCAAACGTGCCTACTGAACCTGGTAAACCGACCCCAGCGGTCCTACTTGTCGACGTCGCCGACGACGAAGAACATCGAGCCGAGGATGGCGACGAGGTCGGCCACGACGCAGCCGCCGACGATCTCCGGCAGAACGGCCACGTTGTTGAACGACGCGGTGCGCAGCTTGAGCCGCCACGGCGTCTTCTCGCCCCGCGACACCAGGTAGTACCCGTTGAGACCGAGCGGGTTCTCCGTCCAGACGTACGTGGAGCCCTCCGGTGCCTTGAGGATCTTCGGCAGCCGGACGTTCACCGGGCCCGGCGCGAGGTGCGGCAGCCGCTCGAGGCAGGCGTCGGCGAGGTCGAGCGACACCTTCGCCTGCTCCAGCAGCACCGAGAACCGGGCGTAGCAGTCGCCCTCGCCGCGGGTGGGGACGCGGAGGGTGTCGCCCAGCTCGCCGTACGCGAGGTACGGCTCGTCGCGACGCAGGTCGACGTCGACGCCGGAGGCCCGGGCGATCGGGCCGGAGACTCCGTACGCGTGCACGAGCTCGGGGGAGAGGACGCCGACGCCCTTCGTGCGGGCGGCGAAGATCTCGTTGCCGAGGACGAGGTCCTCGATCTCGACCAGGCGACGGCGCACCGCGGCCACGGCGTCCGCCGCGCGGCCGAGCCACCCGGCCGGCAGGTCCTCCTTGAGGCCGCCGACCCGGTTGAACATGAAGTGCATCCGGCCGCCGGAGACCTCCTCCATGACTTCCTGGAGCGTCTCGCGCTCGCGAAAGGCGTAGAAGATGGGCGTGATGGCGCCGAGCTCCAAGGGATACGAACCGAGGAACATCAGGTGGTTGAGCACCCGGTTGAGCTCGGCGAGCAGTGTGCGGATCCAGGTGGCGCGCTCGGGCACCTCCATGCCCAGCATGTCCTCGACCGCCATCGCGACGCCGAGCTCGGAGCTGAACGCGCTGAGCCAGTCGTGCCGGTTGGCCAGCACGATGATCTGGCGGTAGTCGCGGACCTCGAAGAGCTTCTCGACCCCCCGGTGCATGTAGCCGATGATCGGCTCGCAGTGCACGACACGTTCGCCGTCGAGGGCGAGCCGCAGACGCAGGACACCGTGGGTCGCCGGGTGCTGGGGTCCGATGTTCAGCACCATGTCGGTGGTGGCGAATCCGGTACCGATGCTCGCGGTCACCTCATGGGCCATGGGCGTCATCCTTCCACGCGCGTGTCGACGGTCAGCCACCAGAAGTCGCCCCAGCCGCCCCTCGCCCGCAGCTCGGCCGACTCCGAGGCGCGGGCGAGCGCCGCGAGGTAGGCGGGCGGGTCGTCCGTGGCCAGGTCCAGTGGCGGACGGGTGCCGTTGACGCCGAGACGCTCGAGTGCGTCGCGCTGGCGGTGGAGCGAGGCGCCGACTCGCGCCGCGGCCGCGTCGACGGCGACGTGCGCGGTGACGTCGCGGCTCCCGTCCGGCACCACGTCGACCTCCGCACCGTGGGCGTACGAGGTGAGGGTGCCGAACGGCGGGCGCGAGCCTCGGGTGTGGCCGTAGTCGATCGCCACCGCGATGCCGTGCACGCGGGCCACGGCATCGGCCCACGCGTCGTCGCGTGCCTCGCCGATCTCGGCGCGGGCGCCGGGTTCGCTCAGGGGCCACCAGCGGTCGAGCCAGCCGGACTCGACCGGTTCGCCGAGCCGTTCACGCCCGGTCCCCGGATCCACCTCGACGAGCCTCGGCACGCCGGCCTCGTCGAGCTCGACGATCTCGCAGGGGACGTTGTCGAGCCACTCGTGGGCGATCAGCAACCCGTCGATCGTGGGCGGGAGCTCATCGAGCCACGCGATGCCACGGGGGAGGTCGGGCCGCGGCGCGAGCTCGACGCCGATCAGCTGGAGGTCCGGGTCGATGGCGTGCAACCGGGTCAGCAGCTCACCGCCTCCGGCCCCCAGGTCGACCACCGCATCCAGCCCGGCGTCCCGGGTGAGCCGCGCGATCGCCCCCGCGAACACGTCGGACGACGCCACTGACGTGCGGAAATGGTCTGCGGGTCGTGTGGCGAGGAAGAAGCCCGTCGGCCCGTACAGCGCGTCGTGCCACGCCTCGCGCCACGGTCGCATGCGCCTCAGCGTACGCACGCGCCCCGGCCGGCCGGCGGGGAGTGTGACACGTTCCACGCGGCGTTCGGGTGGTGGCGCTCTCGCGCGGCCACGTAGGATGGAGGTGTCCAATTGTCTGGTACCCCTCGCGGGACTGGAACGAAAGGCACAACGCATGACGCGTCCTTCTGTTGGCGTCGTCGGAGCCGGCCGTGTCGGCACCGTCCTCGCAGCCAAGCTCCGCAGCGCCGGATACCCGATCGTGGGCGTGAGCGGCCGGTCGCCGGCGTCGGCCCTGCGCATCCGCACTCTGCTGCCGGGCGTCGATGTCGCCGCGCCCACCGAGGTCGTCGCGCGGTGCGACGTCCTCCTGCTCGCCGTCCCCGACGACGCGCTCATCCGTGTGGCCGAGGAGCTCGCCTCGGTCGTGCGGCCCGGCCAGGTCGTGCTGCACACGAGTGGCCGCCACGGAACCGACGCCCTCGCGGCGCTCGCCCGCTCCGGCGCGCGCACCATCGCGTTCCACCCGGCCATGACCTTCACGGGCACCGTCGTCGATCTCGACCGGTCCTGTGTCTTCGGCCTCACCGCCGAGCCGGCCGAGCGGGCCTTCGCCGAAGAGCTGGTCGCCGCGCTCGGTGGCACGCCGATGTGGATCGACGAGGCCGACCGCACGCTCTACCACGCGGGTCTCGCCCACGGTGCCAACCATCTCGTCACGCTCGTCGCCCAGTCGATGGACCTGATGCGGCGGGCCGGCGCCACCGATCCGGCCGCCGTCCTGCGCCCGCTCCTCGGGGCTGCGCTGGCCAACACCCTCGACTTCGGCGACGCCGCCCTCACCGGCCCGGTCGCCCGCGGCGACGTCACCACCATCCGGGCCCACGCCGACGCCCTCGCCGGCGATCCCGACGCCAGCGACACCTATCTGGCCCTCGCCCGAGCCACCGTGCGACGGGCCGAGCAGGACGGTCGGCTGGAGCCTGCCTCCGCGCGTGACATCCGCCAGGTCCTCACCGAGGCCGAGTGGGACGCGTTGGCGGAGTCGGCGGTCGGAGTCTCGTGACCGACCTCGTCGTCGCGCAAACCCGCGACGAGCTGGCCGCCGCGACGGACGGCTCGGTGACGTTCGTCCCGACGATGGGCGCGCTGCACGACGGCCACGTGCAGCTGCTCAAGCACGCCCGGCCTCTCGGCCAGACGCTGGTGGCCTCGATCTTCGTCAATCCCACGCAGTTCGCGCCGGGAGAGGACTTCGAGGACTACCCGCGAACCTTCGACGACGACGTGCAGCGCTGCGCCGAAGCCGGTGTGGACGTCGTCTTCGCCCCCAGCGTCGACACGATGTACCCCACGGGCCCCGGGTCCTCCGTCATGGTCGACCCCGGCCCGCTCGGGTCGATCCTCGAAGGTGCGTCGCGTCCCACGCACTTCCGCGGCGTGCTCACCGTCGTCGCGAAGCTCTTCGGCCTGGTGCGCCCGGACGTGGCGGTCTTCGGCGAGAAGGACTACCAGCAGCTCGTGCTGATCCGCCGGATGGTCCAGGAGCTGTGCCTGGACATCGACGTCGAGGGCTGTCCGACCGTGCGCGAGTCCGACGGCCTCGCCATGAGCTCGCGCAACGCCTACCTGACCGCGGCCGAGCGGGAGCAGGCGACCGCCCTCCACCGCGTGCTCTCCGCCGGACGCTCCGCGGCGCCGGGTGGCGCCGCAGCGGTGCTCGCGGCCGCCCAGGAGGTCGTCGACGAGGCCGCGATCGACCCCGACTACCTGGCGCTGACCGACCCCGAGCTGGGCGAACCCGTGCCCGGTCAGGAGGCCCGGCTGCTGATCGCGGCCCGGATCGGCAGGCCTCGGCTCATCGACAACGTTTCGCTCGACCTCGGCACCGCCACAGAAGGAGCCTGACATGTTGCGCACGATGATGACGTCCAAGATCCACCGAGCCACGGTGACGCAAGCCGACCTGCACTATGTCGGGTCCGTCACCGTCGACGCGGACCTGCTCGATGCCGCCGACCTGCTGCCCGGAGAGCTGGTGCACATCGTCGACATCGACAACGGCGCGCGACTGGAGACGTACACGATCGCCGGAGAGCGGGGCTCGGGCATCATCGGCATCAACGGGGCCGCCGCGCGCCTGGTGCATCCGGGCGACCTCGTCATCCTGATCGCCTACGGGCAGATGGAGGACGCCGAGGCGCGCGAGCACCGACCCAGCGTCGTGTTCGTCGACTCCGAGAACCGCATCGTCGGCACGGGCAGCGACCCGGCCGCCGCCCTGCCCGGTTCCGGGCTCGTCCGCGGCGACGTCCGGGCCTGAGCCCGTGTCCCTGCTGGCGCTCGACATCAGCAACAGCCACACCGCCCTCGGGATCTTCGTCGGGGAGGAGCTCTCGGAGCACTGGATCGTGGCATCCGATGTGCGGCGCACGTCCGACGAGTGGCACCTGGTGCTGCAGGGCCTCGTCGCCCGCACCACCCTGGCCGAGGTGAGCGCCGTCAGCGTGTGCTGCACCGTGCCGTCCATCCTCGTCGAGATCCGGTCGATGATCGACCGGTACTACGCCCAGGCGCCGGTGTCGATCGTCGGACCGGGTGTCCGCACCGGGGTGCCGATCCACACCGACAACCCGCGCGAGGTCGGCGCCGACCGCATCGTCAACGCTCTCGCGGTGGCCGAGCTGTACGGCGGACCCGCGATCGTCGTGGACATGAACGGCACCGCCACGATCTTCGACGTCGTGGACGAGCAGGGCGCCTACCTCGGCGGCGCGATCGCCCCGGGTGTGGAGATCTCGTTGGAGGCCCTGGCCCGCCGCGGAGCCCAGCTGCGCAGCGTCGAGCTGGCGAACCCGCGCGGGGTCGTCGGCAAGAACACCGTGGAGGCCCTCCAGTCAGGAGTGGTGTTCGGCTTCGCCGGTCAGGTCGACGGCATCGTCCACCGGATGATCGACGCGCTGGGGGCCGATCCCGAGCACGTCTCGGTCGTCGTCACCGGCTCGTACCCGGAAGCGGTCGTCGAGCACTGCGAGACGATCACCGCGCGCGACCCGTACCTGACCCTCACCGGCCTGCGCCTGGTCCACGAGAGGAACCACGACTGACCGGGCGTCAGCCGCCCGGGAGCACCTTGCGCAGCTTCGCGGCCATGTGGCGCACACGAGAACCGATGAATCCCGAGGCGAACCAGAGGACCTCCCTGGTGGAGTACTTGCGGGCCTTGCGCTTGAGTCGGGCCTTGCGCAGGGCCAGCTCGCGTTCAGGGGCCTCGTCGTCGTTCTCGCTGAAGAAGGCGCCGCGGTGGGTGGCCGCGGACAGCATGCCGGCCATCGCCTCGGCGGCCAGCTCGACGGGAATGTGGGTGGGCGGGGGGTTGTCGTGCGGACGGGCCGGGACCTCTTCGGCAAGCTGCGACAGGTCGCCCACGACGCGGACGCCGCTGGCGGCGATGGCCTCGACGTAGCCGGCGCCGAGCTCCGCAGCCCGCTTCGCTGCCCACGGCGGCAGCTGCGGCTTCTCCTCGTCGGCCTGGCGTGAGTCCATCAGACGCCGGACCGCACCGTTGCGGATCAACCGTTGGAAGTCGTTCCAGACGACGCCGTGCGGGCGGATGATCGCGTTCAGCGCAAGAAACAGCTCGGCTTCCGGCACGGTGAGACCGCGGTTGGAGCCGAACCCGCCGAGCTGCTGGTTCGACAACGTGCCGGCCGGGAGCGCGAGCAGCTGCTCGAAGGTGCTGAACAACAGCTCGGGGCGCTTCTTGTCCAAGATGACCACGGTGACCCGGTCGGCTCCGGCCGCGGCCGCCCAGCGCTCGACGACGCCGGCCTGGTCGTTGCGGTTGTGGAAGCCCTTGGTGACGCTGCGGTCGGGCGGGTCGGCGATGACGGCGCCGAGCCAGTCGTCGAACGCGATCGGTACGCCGGCCTTCACGTACTGCTGCCAGGCCGACGGCAGGATCGCGCCGGGGCTGCGCAGCGTGACGACGACGTGCTGTCGCTCGCCGATCGCATCGATGAAGCGTTTGGCGGTGTCGAGGTCGGCCTCGGAGGCGAACTCGTGGCCGAAGAGCACTCGGCGCTCGGTGTCCGCCTCGATCTCGGCCATCACCTTGTCCCACGCTGCGCGTGGCGGGATGCCCTCGGACGTCCAGCCCCAGCGACGCTCCATGAACCCGAGCACGGCGTCGCGCTGGTTGAGCTTGGTGCCGGGGTACAGGACACCGTGGCGACGCAGCTCCTCGCGGCCCGCGCTCGCGGCCATCTGGAGTGACGTGGTTCCCGACTTGGGGATGCCGACGTGAAACAGTCGGGTCCGTTCGGGCAGCGGGGCGACCTCAGGCACAGATGCTCCGTTCTCGAAGGTGGCGGCCTCCCACGTTACGGGGTCCGGGGGTGGTGCGGCGACATGCGTCCGACCCACGTGTGCGGGGTCGGCCCGACTAGGCTTTCGACTCGTGAGCGAGCAGACCCCCGAGGACGACGTCCCGGAGCAGATGCGGGTGCGGCGCGAGAAGCGCCGCGAGCTGCTGGACCGCGGCGAGGACCCGTACCCCGTCACGGTGCCGCGCACCCACACCCTCAAGCAGGTCGTCGCCACCCACGACGCCGAGGCGCTGGGCCCTGACGTCCGGACCGGCGAGACGATCTCGATCGCCGGCCGGGTGATCTTCCTGCGCAACACCGGCAAGCTCTGCTTCGCTCGGATGCGCGAGGGCGACGGCACCGAGCTCCAGGCGATGCTCTCGCTCGACCTCGTCGGCGAGGAGCGGCTGGCCGACTTCAAGCACCTGGTCGACATCGGCGACCACCTCTCCGTCACTGGCGAGGTCATCACCAGCCGCCGTGGTGAGCTGTCGGTGATGGCGACGTCGTGGAACCTCGCGGCGAAGACGATGCGGCCGCTCCCGGTCGAGCACAAGCCTCTGTCGGACGAGGCGCGCAGCCGGCTGCGTTACGTCGACCTCATCGTTCGTCCGGAGGCTCGCGAGACGGTGCGGGTCAAGGCCAAGGTGCTGCAGTCGCTGCGCGCCACGCTCGACGGCCGCGACTTCGTCGAGGTCGAGACGCCGGTGCTCCAGCACACCAACGGTGGTGCCGCCGCGCGTCCGTTCGCCACCCACGTCAACGCCTTCGACGAGGACGCCCTGCTGCGCATCGCCATCGAGCTGCACCTCAAGCGGGCCCTCGTGGGCGGCGTCGACCGCGTCTACGAGATCGGCAAGACGTTCCGCAACGAGGGCGTGGACAACACCCACAACCCCGAGTTCATGATGCTCGAGGTCTACGAGGCCTACGGGTCGTACGACACGATGGCCGACCTCACCCGCGACCTCGTCGTGGCCGCCGCGCAGGCCGTGGGACGCACCGTCGTCCCGGGCCGCGACGGCTCCGAGATCGACCTCGAGGCGCCCTGGCGGCGCGCGACCCTCCACGAGCTCGTGTCCGAGGCGGTGGGCGAGTCGGTCGACGCCGGCACGTCCGAGGATGCGCTGATCGCTCTGGCCGCGAGCCACGACGTCGCCCTGCAACCGCACTGGGATGCCGGCGCGATCGTGCTCGAGCTGTTCGAGAAGCTCGTCGAGCACACCCTCATCGCGCCGACGTTCGTCAGCGACTATCCCGAGTCGGTGCGCCCGCTGGCCAAGAAGCACCGCACGACGCCCGGTCTGGTCGAGGCGTGGGACCTGATCATCAACGGTGTCGAGCTCGCGCCGGCGTACTCCGAGCTCAACGACCCGGTCATCCAGCGCGAACGGCTGGAGGCACAGGCCCGGCTCGCCGCCGCCGGAGACCCCGAGGCCATGGACGTCGACGAGGACTTCCTCCGAGCCCTGGAGTTCGGCATGCCGCCCGCCGGCGGCATGGGCCTCGGCGTCGACCGCCTCGTCATGCTCCTGCTCGGCATCGGCATCCGCGACGCCATCCTCTTCCCCCTCTCCCGCCGCGAGTAGCCCACGCGCTGTCGGTTTACCAGGTTCAGTGGGCAAGCCATCACATCACCGGGCAAATTTGCCCGGTGATGTGACAAGTTCCCTACTGAACCTGGTAAACCGACCAGTCCACCGCGTTACGCCGAGGGCGAACGAGTGGAACACGGCGAGGGGAGTGGCAGTTGGATGAC